>JBATTK010000189.1:0-48838 GCA_049670505.1 Saonia sp. | reverse complement strand
TAAAGCATACAGTGAACGTACCACCAATGCAGAAAGTTATTATTGAATTTTATAACGAAGAGTATGGCGATTGGTTCTTTCATTGTCACGTATTGTACCATATGATGGGTGGTATGGCAAGAGTGTTCAGTTACGATACCCCTAGGGATGAAAGAATGAAAGATTACCCAGTTCAGAAACTTATCGATGAGACAGACCATTATTATTCATGGGGATTGGCTCGTACAGGCTCAAACTTTAATGAACTCTTTTTAACGTCGAGCAATATCCGAAACGAATATAGTTTGCGTACCGAATTTGACTACAATCAAAATGCCGAAATAGAAGTAAGTTATAATAGGTACCTGAATGATTGGGTACGTGTATATGCAGGCGTAAATACCGAAACTTCAACACCGGATTCTTATGATACATTTAATACCGTAGGATTGGTTGGTGTAAAATATTTTACGCCTTATAGATTTAATGTAGATGTGAGTATGGACCATCAGCTACGCCCAAGAATACGTTTGGACAGAGAATTATTGATTTTTCCTAGAATTTTTCTGGAAGGCGAATACGAATATAGAGCGGACTTTGGGTGGGTAAATGATTTAGAGAATAACAAATCGTTTGAAAGTGAAACACAATGGTTGGTAGGGGTTGCATACATTCTTTCGCGCAATTTTTCAATCCAAGGCAACTATAACAACCGATACGGTTGGGGTGGCGGACTTTTGGTAAGATTTTAAATGATGGAAGGATATAATAAAAATAGTCTGAGTTTGACCGGTGCCGTATCTCTAGGTACGGGGGTAATGATCGGTGCCGGTATCTTTGCCCTGTTGGGTCAGGTAGCAGAACTATCGGGTCAATGGTTTCCTATTGCGTTTTTGGTAGGAGCCATTATCTCCGGCTTTAGTGCCTACTCCTATATTAAATTATCGAATGCCTATCCATCTGCAGGAGGGATTGCCACCTATCTGAAAAAGATTTATGGTAAAGGGGCGCTTACAGCTTCTGGAGCACTGCTGATGGCTTTTTCCATGGTGATCAATGAGAGTTTGGTCGCCCGTACCTTCGGTTCGTATACCTTGCAATTGTTCGATGTTAATGACAATAGTGTATGGGTGCCAATTTTGGGAGTTTTACTCTTGATTACAGCCTTCTTGATCAATATTTCGGGAAACAATGTCATTGGCAAGTCATCCTTGGTAATGGCCATCCTGAAAATCGGGGGTATTTCCATTTTTGCGATAGGTGGTCTGTGGGCCGCGGGATTCTCTTTTTCGGAAGTAGTTCCTTCAAGCAGTTTGTCCGAATATCCGGTCTCAAGTTATTTAGGAGCTTTGGCATTGTCCATCTTGGCCTACAAAGGTTTTACGACCATAACCAATAGCGGTGGGGAAATTGTGAACCCCAATAAGAATGTCGGTAGGGCCATTATTATTTCATTGGCCATTTGCACACTCATATATCTTTTGGTCGCTTTTGCAGTTTCCTCCAACCTTTCCATAGCAGAAATCATACAGGCCAAGGACTATTCCTTGGCGGAGGCCTCCAAGCCTGCCTTTGGCAAGTACGGGCTTTGGTTTACGGTAGGTATTGCCATTGTTGCCACGATTTCAGGGGTTATAGCCAGTGTTTTTGCCGTTTCAAGAATGACGGCCATGTTGACTGACATGGATTTGATACCCCATAATCATTTTGGAATGCCAGGAGGCATACAGAAACATATGCTCGTTTATACCGTAGTCTCGGCGATCACATTAACCGTTCTATTCGATTTGACAAGGATTGCATCATTAGGGGCGATACTCTATCTGGTAATGGATATTGGAATCCACTGGGGCATTTTAAAAAATCTACGGAAAGAAATAAAGGCAAATGCAGCCATAATCGGTACCGCCATTATATTGGACCTTATCGTTCTGGGCGCATTTCTATGGATAAAAATATCGAGTGACGTGCTGGTCGTGATTGTAGCGGTGGTACTTACGATACTTGTTTTTGCTGGAGAAAAATGGTTTTTAAAAAGAACGAATAAAACTTAAAAAATCAGATTATGATGATGTACTGGTGGGTAATTGTTTTGGTAGTTCTGGTTCTGGGCATATCGATGTATGCTGGAAAGAACAGGAATGTATTAAAAAGAAAACAGAACCCTATGGATATTCTGGACGAACGTTTCGCGAAAGGCGAAATATCCAAAGAAGAATACGAAGAACAAAAAGGAATGATTAACTCTAAAAACTAAAACGATGAAATACTATTTCAACAAGACCCTAAACGAAGATTTCGAAAAAGTGATCGAGAGGGTTACGCAAGAACTGAAAAAAGAAGGTTTTGGAATTCTAACGGAAATCGATGTCAAGGAAACCTTGAAAAAGAAATTGGATGTAAATTTTAAAAAATATCGAATTCTAGGTGCCTGCAATCCACCATATGCCCATCAAGCATTGGAGGCCGAAGACAAGATAGGCACCATGTTGCCTTGCAATGTAATCGTGCAGGAAGTATCAAAAGGGGTCGTAGAAGTTGCAGCGGTAAATCCGATGGCGTCTATGCAAGCGGTCGATAATGAAATACTTGCAGAAATCGCAAGCGAGATTACGGCCAAGTTGGAAAATGTAATCGAAAAACTTTAAACATCAACCCTTTCGGTTTTACGAAAAAAAGAATAATCCAAATAATTATAAATCTAAAATTAAGTGCAATGAAAACAATAAATCTAACAAAAGGGATTTTAGCAATCACGTTGGTAGCCCTAACGGTAACTTCATGTAAAGAGGTTAAAAAGGAACAACATATCGATAATGAACATCACAGCGATGGGAGTCATGATGATTCAACTATGGATTCATCAAATGATATGATGGGCAACGACCAGCATGCATCAAAATCAACTACACTTGTTGCCAATTACCTAGACCTAAAGAATGCCCTAGTTGCCGATGACAAAGATGCTGCAGCAAAGGCGGGCGGTATTATGGTTTCAGCTTTTGACAATTTTGAAACTTCTTCATTCGGTTCAGAAGAACAGCAAGAATTGAAGGATATCATTGAGGATGCCAAAGAGCACGCCGAGCACATAGAAAAAAGCCCGATCGACCATCAAAGGGAACATTTTGATGTGTTGAGCAAAGATATGATAGACCTTATCGCCATTACAGGAACGGAAGAAAAATTATATCAAGATTTTTGCCCTATGTACAATAAGAACAAAGGAGCGCAATGGTTGAGTGCTACTAAGGAAATAAAGAATCCGTATTACGGAGCAAAAATGATGAGCTGCGGTAGTGTGCAAAAGGAAATCAACTAAGTGAAGAAAAGTGTAAAAATCATAGTGCTTGTGCTTTTGGTCGGGTTTGTGGGGATACAGTTTTTTCCCACTTCCCGAAACCAAAGCGACACAATACCAAAAACTGATTTTATGCTGGTAAACGATGTTCCGAAACAAGTGGAGAGCATCATCACGACCTCTTGCTATGATTGCCATAGCAACAACACGGATTATCCTTGGTACAACAAAGTACAACCCGTTGCCTGGTTTTTGGAGGATCATATAGCTCATGGTAAGGAGGAATTGAATTTTAACGAATGGGACACCTATTCATCGCGAAGAAAAAACAGCAAGTTAAAATCCGTCATCAGTCAAATCGAGAACGATGAAATGCCACTTACATCTTACACCCTTGTCCATAGGGATGCAAAACTTTCGGATACCGAGAAGGAAATCGTTCTGGACTGGGTATCGAAATTAAAGGACAGTTTATAGTTGAATAACTTAAAAATGATAACAATGAAAAACTTAAAAAATATCATAGCGATTCTGCTGATGTTTGGGGCGACTTTTAGTTACTCACAGCATAAAATAAAGTTGAACCATGACCACAGTAAAATGGAAATGAAAGTGGTCGAGTTGGAATTTAATGATGAAAATGTGGCCAACGCATACGAACATTATGAACACATCAAAAATGATCTGGTCGGTTCAAATCCGGGGGATGCCCAAAAGGGTGCGGAAATGTTGAACGAAGCACTCGGTAAAGTTGGAGGTGCTGATGCCGCTTTATCGGCATCACAAAAGATTACCGCTACGGATAAATTAAAGGTACAGCGAAAAGCATTTTCAGAACTGAGTACTGAAATGGAAGCTCTTTTAAGAGGAAAAATAACGTCGGGTAAACTGTATAAGGATTTTTGTCCTATGGCCTTGAACGGTGGTGCCTATTGGTTGTCATCGATAGAGGACATCCGTAACCCGTATTACGGTGCCCAAATGCTCAGTTGTGGAAAGGTTACGGAAGTAATCGAATAATATAAGCCTGTTATGGGAAGGAGCGATTTAGTTTGGTTAGTTGGTTAGCCCCTTCCCTTTCAGGTAATACCCGTTTTGGTATTGGCCAAAGAATTGAACACCAATCTTAGTGGCCTTAAAAAAAGAAGTATAAGTAGAAAATAAATGGAAGAATTAAGCCTGGAAATTTTCGTTGTCCCTGCCATAGCATTGACTTTAGTCATTCTAATGTATCTACATTTTGCCAGGCAAGTACGGGACAAAAAAGATTATAGGAACTATATAATTCGGGTGGTAGTGATAGCGTTTTCGTTCAATTTTATATGGGAGCTGGTACAAGGCCCACTATATGAAGGTTTTGAATATGATTGGCAACATATTTCATTTTGTGCGCTGGCATCCATTGCAGATATGTTGATGGTGCTTATCCTACTTTTTGGATTTTCTTTAGTGTTCAAGAATGTCTTTTGGACTAAGGCAATAGGCATTGATAAAGTACTCCCCCTTATTTTGATAGGAAGTGCTGGTGCAATCATAGGGGAAATTTGGCATGTATCACGCGGTGATTGGGCCTACGCAGAGACAATGCCTGTATTACCATTGATAAATGTCGGATTGTTGCCACTATTACAATTTGCAGTGTTGCCCTATTTAATTTTTTTGATTGGTAATAAGTTAATAAGCGAAAAGAATTTACAAATATAAAATCTGGGCAGGTCAAGAATGTGTTTTTTGATTGGTTAGTTATTTAGTGTATTTCATGACTGCCCAGATTGTTTTAATAAAGGAAAAGTCCTGTTACGGGAAGGGAAATTTAGTTGATTTAGTGTTTAACGCCCTTCCCTCGACAGGCACAATAAGCTAAATAAGTTGCATGAAAGATTGTTGTGATAATTGTGGAGGATGTAAGCAAAAGAAATCATTGTTTAAAAAATGGTTTGGGTATGCAGTTTACACAATTATTATCCTAATAGTTCTTTTAGCTCTTGTATTTCAATTTATGGGTAAAGAATTCTAAAGAAGAATGAGATTTTAAAATGATGCAAAATAAAAAGGACTTACAACATGAAAATGCTTTTTACAGGCAGCTTTTAATAAAAGCGATGCCCGCTGTTATCATCGTGCTTCTAATCGCCATATTGAATATTTGGTTTTTGGATAAGTTGATGTCATGGGTGTGGGTTATTTTGGTCATAACCTTGTTCAAAATGTTTTTCATACTCAGACTGACCTTTATTCAGTTGAGCAAGATAATAGCGCAAAGTCACCTGTTGTCACACGTAGTGGCCTTGTTCGGTCTTCTGATTGGCCTTGTTGTACTTTCTTTTGCGACGGATTATGCCGCAATGCACCTTGTAGATGCGGAGAGTTTTAAAACCAATTTGATTAGTGAAGCGCCTAGAAGTATCGTCTTTTTTGAATTTCTTTATTTCAGCTTTATATCCTTTTCCTCTGTCGGTTTTGGCGATATCGTTCCCACAACATATGCTGCGAAGAGTTTGGTAATGCTAGAGGTAATCTTAAGTTTTATCGTTCTTTTCTTCGGAATTGCAAATGTTAATAATATGCACATACAAAAAGAAAAACACCATGACCAATAACGCTAAATATCATATTATGAAAAAAATTAGAATAACTTTTTTACCGTTGATTGCATTATTGATTTTGGCAACCGGTAATGCACAAGAACAAACTATTGTGTCCGAGAAAGAAGCTATTGTTTTGACGCTAAAAAAATATAAAGATGCCTTGCAAAACCTTACTACGGAAGGTACGTTTGAGCTTTTTATAGATAATTCCGAGGTATTCGAACAAGGTGGTGTTGAAGGCACTTATAAGAATTATATAGCGCATCATTTAGGACCTGAACTTGGTCATTTTGAGAAATTTGATTTTTCCGATTATACCATAGAAACGGAAGTTAGCTCGCCCTATGCCTTTACCACTGAAACATATGTTTATACAATAGTTTTAAAACCAAAAGATGGGAAAGAGGCTAGAACAATACATAAAAAAGGTGTTGCAACCTCTGTGTTAAAGAAAATAAACGGTGAATGGAAAATTATTAAAACCCATTCTTCTTCTAGGAATGTTAAACTTAAATAACTGATAAAACCAAAACAGATGAAAAACAACAAAATACTAATGATTCTTATAGCACTGGTTTTTATAGTTAGCTGCAAGGAAGGAAATAAAAAAGTCGAAGCCGAGCATGAGGATCATAAGATTACCGAAAAAGTGTCAACTGAAAAGAAAAAGCTGAGCCCACACACAAGTGCAATGGCAATGGTGGGTGATGCACACATCCATTTTGATTATTCATCGCCAGGAGTCCGCAAACGTATCATTTTCGGAGGCCTACTCACGTATGATGCTGTTTGGCAGGCAGGCGCACATATGGCAACTTGGATGGAAACTAACAAAGATTTAAGCATTGATGGAAAAGAATTGAAAGCTGGCAAATACGGATTCTTTGTAATCCCTAATGAGGAAGAATGGACAATCATTTTCAACACTAATTGGGATCAACACGGTAAAGATGAATATGATGAGAAAGATGATGTATTACGATTCAAAGTAATTCCTAAAATATCCGAAGATATTCAGGAACATTTAGAATATAAGATAATAAAAACTACTGGTGCATCAGGAACAATTGGTTTAAGTTGGGAGAAGGTCGTTGTTGAATTTCCATTTGAAGTAAAATAGAATGGTTAAAAGAAAGACAGCATTAAAAATTAGAAAAGCGCATCGCTATTTGGGAATCTTTTTAGGCATTCAATTTTTGATGTGGACTATTAGCGGCATGTATTTCAGCTGGACGGATATTGATGAGATACACGGCGACCAATTTCGACAGGAAACTGTTGCAAAAGTGGCGTATACGGATTTAATTAATCCAACCAAGATAAAGTCAGAGGCTATAACTTCTTTAGAACTAAGGGAAATAGCCGGGGAGCCATACTATTGGCTAAACGACAACCAGTTGGTCAATGCAAAAACAGGTGTATTAAAAGCTGAAATATCCGAACAGGACGCCCTTCTGGTAGCGGAGAGAAATATGCTGCCTGAATTAAAAGTCAAAAGCATAGAACGAATCGAGGAAGTGAGGAGCCATAGCGAATATCGAGGCAGACCCCTTCCAGCCTATGCTATATCATATGAAACACCCGAAAATATAAAAGCCTATGTGTCTGTCAAAGATGGTTCGTTCCAAACATTGCGTCATCGCGATTGGCGATGGTTCGATTTTCTTTGGATGACCCATACCATGGATTATCAGGGAAGGGATGATTTCAACACCATAGTTCTTAGAGCTTTTTCCCTGCTTGGGCTAATTACCGTGCTAAGCGGATTTACCTTGTGGTTTACTAGCTCCCCGACCATTAGGAAACAATTAAAAAAACGAGCAAAATAATAATAACTAAAAATCATAATCTATGAATTCAGAGGAAAAACAAACCAAAATGGGTAAAAACAACTACACAAAATTCGTATTGATGCTCGCGGCATCCTTTGTAGCAATGTACATCACTATGTACCTTAATACGTATGAATGGGACCACGTTTGGTTTAGTCTAACACGTTTTTATATGGTATGCCTAGGAATTGCCACTATGGCCATAATAATGTTTGTGGCAATGCGGGGCGTGTATCAAAACAGAAAGAAGAATATTGGAATAGTCGTAGGCAGCATTGTTCTATTTTTCGGTGCTTTGGGTCTGGTGCGCGATCAGGCTTCGACTGTAGGGGATATCTTGTGGATGAAAGCTATGATACCGCATCACTCGATTGCGATTTTAACAAGTGAGCGTGCTGATATAAAAGATCCAGAAGTTAAAAAGTTAGCTGAAGATATTATTAAGGCCCAAGAAAGGGAAATTTCTGAAATGAAAGCAATGATAAAACGCCTTCAGGAAGAATAGGATTATAGAACAATTAATACACAAATCATGAAAAAAAATATCATTTTTATCGCAGGTGCCTTGATAGTTGGACTGCTGGCAGGCTACCTTATTTTTGGAGGTTCGTCTTCTGATGAATCCACTATGAAGGACAAATCGGAAATGTCAGAAGGTCACGACCACGCAGGAGAATCAGCGGCCCAAATGTGGACTTGTTCCATGCACCCTCAAATTATGAAAAAAGAACCTGGAGACTGCCCAATTTGCGGTATGGATCTTATTCCCGCCGAAACCGGAGCTGTGGGGCTAGGTGCCAATGAAATAAAAATGACGGATAATGCCTTAGCATTGGCCAATATACGCACCTCTACCGTTGGTATGGTTGATTCAGATGGGAGTTTCCTTAAGCTTTCAGGAAAGATTCGTGAAAATGAGGAAGCCAATGCTACACAGGCTACCTATTTCGCAGGTCGTATTGAAAAGCTAAATGTCAACTATACAGGAGAGAGCGTTGCAAGGGGTAAACTTCTGGCGACTATCTATTCCCCTGAACTGGTAAGTGCACAACAAGAACTGTTGACAGCGGCATCCATGAAGGCATCACAGCCTGCCCTTTACAATGCTGTTCGCAATAAATTAAAATTATGGAAGCTTTCGGACAAGCAAATCGATAAGATAGAAGAAGTGGGCAAAGTGCAGGAAAACTTCCCAGTATATGCCACCGTTTCAGGAACGATTACCGATATCATGGTAGAGGAAGGAGATTATGTGAAGCAAGGGCAGCCTTTATATAAAATTGCCAACCTAAATACCGTTTGGGCCGTATTCGATGCCTATGAAAACCAAATATCATCACTCAAGGAAGGCCAGGAAGTTCAGCTAACTACCAATGCCTACCCGAACAAAGAGTTTACCGCAAAAGTATCTTTTGTAGACCCTCTGCTTAATTCTTCAACAAGAACGGTAATGGTGCGGGCGATACTTAACAATAAGGAAAACCTTTTGAAGCCAGGTATGTTCGTGGAAGGGACAATTAAAAATGCGCAAATGAAGATGGAGAACGCTGTTGTTGTCCCAGCTAGTGCTGTAATGTGGACTGGGGAACGTTCCGTAGTGTATGTAAAGACGAATCCTAATGAACCAATTTTCGAAATGCGCGAAGTTGCCCTTGGAAATACCAATGGCGATACCTATACCATAATTAGCGGTCTAGAAAACGGAGATCAAATTGTAACCAATGGCACATTTACCGTAGATGCCGCTGCACAGTTACAGGGTAAAAAATCGATGATGAATACAGAAGGAGGCAAAACCATGACTGGGCATGAAGGGCATTTGGGAATGCAGGAAGGAGATAAAATGGAACCCTCAACAAGTACTGGCACTGACCATTCTAAGATGAAAAAAAGGATAAAAGTTTCAAGTGAGTTTCAAGGCCAGTTAAAGCAGGTTTTCGAAAACTATATAAGTGTTAAGAACGCTTTGGTAAACGACGATGGTGCAGCAGCACAAAAGGAAGCAAAACAAATGGAGGGAAGTTTGGCCAAGGTCGATATGAAGTTGCTGAAAGACAAAGAAGCGCACAACCATTGGATGACCGTTCAAAAAGAACTCAAAGCATCCTCCAGTGCAATGGCTAGCACTTCGGATATCAAGAAGCAAAGAGACCATTTTAAGCACTTATCGGCCCACATGATCAGCAGTATTCAGCTTTTTGGAGTAAATCAAAAAGTATACAACAACTATTGCCCAATGGCAGATAGTAATAAGGGGGCTAACTGGCTAAGCCTTGAAAAAGAGATTCGAAACCCATACTACGGAGAGGCAATGATGACCTGTGGAGAGGTAAAAGCTACTTTGGAATAAGAAGCAAAAGTAATTAAAGCCACCTTTTAAACTTAAAATAAGTGGATTATGATGGGCGAAAACCAGGGAAAGAGAGTATAGAATCGAATGACTCTAGGTATATTCTTACCGAAAGGGACAGTGCTTATACGATAATTTCAATCTTGATATTATTTTTACTAAACACAGCGATTGAGGCTATTCTTAGCGTTTTTTCTTAATAAAACAACTCATAAAATTATGATAGCATCTTAGTTAAAAACAAAGCCGAAGATAGTCATATGTTATTGCTCTGGTTTATTGAACAAAAAGCATATGGTCTTGATATCGAGGCTAGACAAAATAGTATCGATTTATGTTGATTACAAATGTAAGTGGATGTCACAAAATAGAAGAAATAGAAGAATACAGGAGAGAAAACCGGCAAAGAAAAGCATTGACAGGAAAGACAAAATATTTGGAATATTGGCGATTGTCCTTCTGTTTTTAATAGCTACAACATTGGTGATTATTAATGCATTTTCATAGCCCTGTCCTCTATAATGCAGTTAAGGATTGAAATAATATGAGCAATATCATCCACATAAAAAATATGGTCTGTCCCAGATGTATAACGGCAGTATCTAACATTTTGGCAGAGCTGAAAATCCCTTATATATCTATCAAATTAGGAGAAGTGGAATTAGCTTCAACAATTGATACAGAGACCAAAAGCACTTTTTCTAAATCACTACTTGACTCCGGTTTTAGTCTGATCAATGACCGTAAAAGTCAGCTTATTGAACAAATGAAAACAATGGTGGTGGATAAAATCCATCACTCGTTAGACGAATTAAATATTAAATGGGCAGATTATACAAGCGAAAAACTACATCTTGATTATAAATATTTAAGTTCCCTTTTCTCCTCCGTTGAAAGCATCACATTTGAACAATTCATTATCAACCAAAAGATTGAGCGTATTAAAGAATTGTTGGTGTACGACGAACTTACCTTGAGCGAAATCGCTTTTAAGCTGAACTATAGCAGCGTTGCCTATCTAAGCAACCAATTCAAAAAAGTTACGGGAATGACCCCTTCCATATTCAAAAGATCAATAGATAAAAATCGTAAATCTTTGGATGATCTTTAGATAAAATTACTGCTATATCTGAAAATTCTACAAATCATTCAGCATATTACGTAACATATTAAAGCCCTTTAATCCTGAAATTTGTAGTATACAAATAAGAATAGGATTATGGAGACAGTTAGCATATTTGAAAGCAAAGAAAAGAACCGTAAACAGGGAATTAAAAAATCCTTTCCCGTTACAGGAATGACTTGTGCTGCTTGTGCGTCAAGTGTTGAATCCATCCTGTCTCATACCGAAGGGGTCAATAATGCTAGTGTTAATTTTGCGAGCAGCTCGGTACTCGTAGATTATGATGAGAACGTTACCGAAGAAAAATTACAAAACGCTTTACGTCAGGTGGGCTATGACATTATCATAGATGCTGAAGACCCTTCAGAAGTTCAACAAGAACTTCAACAAAAGCACTATCAGGAAATAAAAAAGCGTACTATCTGGTCGGCAATACTTACGTTTCCAATTTTTGTATTAGGAATGTTTTTTATGCAATGGGAACCTGGAAAATGGATATCCTTGGTTTTAACATTTCCTGTCCTCTTTTGGTTCGGTCGTAGCTTTTTCATTAATGCTTATAAACAAGCTAAATATGGGAAGGCGAATATGGATACCCTAGTAGCTTTAAGCACAGGAATAGCTTTTCTCTTCAGTGTATTCAATACTTTTTTTCCTGAATTCTGGTTAAGCCGAGGTATAGAGCCACACGTCTATTATGAGGCAGCAACGGTAATAATAACCTTTATTTCCTTGGGAAAACTATTGGAAGAAAAAGCAAAGTCCAACACGTCTTCCGCTATTAAAAAGCTCATGGGTCTACAACCTAAAACCCTCAAAATTATTGAGAATGGGGAAGAAAAAGAAATTCCTATTTCCGCTGTGCAAGTGGGTCAGACCATTTTGGTGCGTCCGGGAGAAAAGATACCTGTAGATGGAGAAGTTTCCAAAGGAAACTCGTATGTAGATGAAAGTATGATTACGGGAGAGCCTGTTCCCGTAGAAAAAACAAAGGATGAAAAAGTATTTGCGGGAACGGTAAATCAAAAAGGGAGCTTTCAATTTACCGCTGAAAAAGTTGGTGGTGAAACTTTGCTATCCCAAATCATAAAAATGGTTCAGGAAGCGCAAGGAAGTAAGGCACCGGTTCAAAAACTGGTCGATAAGATTGCCGGTATTTTCGTTCCTGTGGTATTGGGTATTTCCATTGTAACCTTCATAGTCTGGATGTCAGTAGGAGGGGAGAATGCATTTTCGCAGGCTTTATTGACCTCAGTAGCAGTGTTGGTAATTGCTTGCCCCTGTGCGCTAGGGTTGGCAACACCTACTGCCATAATGGTGGGTATTGGCAAAGGAGCTGAAAACAATATTCTTATAAAAGATGCCGAAAGTTTAGAGCTCGGTCATAAAGTTGATGCGGTCATTCTTGATAAAACAGGTACAATTACCGAGGGAAAACCTCTAGTTACTGACATACTTTGGAAGGATAAACTTAAAAATAACAAGGAATATAAAAAAGTTCTTTTAGCTATTGAAGCGCAATCAGAACATCCTTTGGCGGAAGCGGTAGTCAACCTTTTGAAAGAGGAAAATATTGAACAAGCTGCAATTGATTCCTTCGAAAGTATTACAGGAATGGGCGTAAAAGCCCAAACAGAAAATGGGTCAAAATTTTTTGTGGGAAACCATAAGTTAATGCTTGATAAAAATGTTCAAATCGACGCTTCCTTAATGCTAAGAGCAGAAAGTCAGGAAGAGCAAGCAAAAACAGTCATATTTTTTGGTAATGAAAAACAAGTGCTGGCGATACTCGCCATTGCGGATAAGATTAAGGAATCTTCAAAGAAGGCCATAGAAACGCTTCAAGAAAGGGGTATCGAGGTCTATATGCTTACTGGAGATAATAATAAAACTGCAGCAGCAGTAGCACAACAAGTAGGAATAACAAATTACCAAGGAGAAGTAATGCCTTCAGAGAAAGCAGCTTTTGTTGAAAAATTACAAGCAGAAGGAAAGATAGTAGCTATGGTTGGCGATGGTATCAATGATTCTCACGCTTTAGCACAAGCCAATGTTAGTATCGCAATGGGTAAAGGTTCAGACATAGCAATGGATGTCGCAAAAATAACATTGATAACGTCAGATTTGCAATCGATTCCCAAAGCATTGGAACTTTCAAAAAGAACCGTGTTAGGTATCCGTCAGAATCTATTTTGGGCATTCATATATAATATCATTGGAATACCAATTGCGGCAGGAGTTCTGTATCCCGTAAATGGGTTTTTATTAGACCCAATGATTGCAGGCGCTGCAATGGCTTTTAGTAGTGTATCGGTTGTAGCCAATAGCTTAAGGCTTAAACGAGTAAAACTTTAATATAAATTATAAATTATAAATTTAAATACGATGAAAACTTTAAAATTTAAAACAAATATCAATTGTGGTGGATGCGTATCTAAGGTCACACCTTTTCTAAACAAACAAGAAGGGATTGATAAATGGGAAGTAGATACCGATAATCCAGATAAAATTCTAACTGTAGAAAGTAATGGTGCATCCGAAGAGGATATCAAAACTACGCTGCAAAAAACTGGATTTAAGGCGGAGAGTGTAAGTTCGAATTAGCTGAACTTCGCAAACCGATCTTTCAATTATGCTATACACCATAATTCTTACGCTCATTATCGTACTTGCCGTTTATTTTTTTTCAAGAATAGGAAGAAAAAGGATAAGGCCTTTTCCAAACCATTGGCATCCGTTGCTGATGAATCATGTGCTCTATTATCGGAACCTTACCAAAGCAAAGCAGGTAGTTTTTCAGGAACGAATGATGCAGTTCTTAAGTGAGGTCTATATAGATGGAGTACAGCTGGAATTGCAGGAACTGGACAAGATTTTAATTGCCGCAAGTGCCGTGATTCCGGTTTTTGGTTTTGAGGAATGGCATTACACAGATTTAAGTGGCATACTTTTATATCCGGACCATTTCAATGAAGATTTAGAATTTAATAGTAAAGGACAATTACGAAATATTGGGGGATTGGTCGGTAATGGAAGATTCGAAAAACAGATGATTCTATCCAAAAAAGCGTTGTATTATGGCTTTGCAAATACCACCGATAAAAGCAACACTGGTATCCATGAATTTGTACACCTCATAGATAAAATAGATGAGGTAACCGATGGAGTTCCAGAACGTTTGTTGGCACATCAATATGCGATTCCTTGGCTAAAATTGATACATACGGAAATGGAGGCCATAAACGATAATCATTCCGATATCCGAAAGTACGGCGGTACCAACGAAGCCGAGTTTTTTGCTGTGGCCTCTGAATACTTTTTTGAACGTCCCGATTTACTAAAGAAGAAGCACCCTGAACTATATAAAATGCTAGTGGAATGTTTTAGGCAAGACCCTAATAGTTAAAACAATTTTGGCTAATCCAATTGAAGGTATTATCGAATTGTTTGTTGATGGTTTTTCAATTAGAATGGAATTAAAAACGTGCCGCAGCAAGGCATGTAGAGGAAGTAGCGATTTGAATTTAAACTCAAATCGCTCTTATTTTTTATTTTGTGCATTTCATTCTTAAAAGTAGTAGGTATAAATTATCCTACTAATAGACAACATTAGTCCCAGAAAGAGGATTTATGGGAATGTTACCTTCCTTTCCAATCGAGGCCTATCAATCTGAAGTTTTATAGAATTAAAAATTTAACATATTCCTGTATTTAAGCAAATACTAAAATACATATCTTTATCTTATGGGAAAACAGATTTGTATAAGATTAGAAGCAGATGCAAAACAGATAATGGACTGTAGGTCTTCAATCGAGGAGTTGGACAGTTCATTAAGTTTTGTATCCGAAGTTCTAAACTTAGCAGGAAACAAAGTTCGGCTTCAAATTCTCTTTTTGCTCCAAAAGGAGAAAAGACTCTGCGTTTGTGATTTGAGTGATATACTTCAAATGAATGTATCTGCAATTTCACAACACCTTAGAAAGCTAAAGGATAGGGATTTGGTCTACGCTACAAAAGAGGCGCAGACAATTTTTTATGCGCTAAGCCAGGACAAGTTGGCGACATTGCGTCCAATTCTAGATTTATTGAAAAAGGAAAATATAATGGTATGATTGGAGATAAAAAATTAATCGGAACGTCGGTTCTAACGGCTCTCGCTGCGTCCATATGTTGCATAACCCCTGTTTTGGCAGTAATTGCCGGAACAAGCGGCATTGCATCCACCTTTTCTTGGGTGGAACCATTTCGGCCCTATCTAATCGGCCTAACAGTCTTTATATTGGTTTTTGCCTGGTATCAGAAACTTCGACCAAAAACACAGGAAGAAATTGACTGTGCCTGTGAAGATGATGCAAAACCATCTTTTTGGCAATCCAAAAGGTTTCTATTTATAGTAACGGTATTTGCAGGACTGATGCTGGCATTCCCTTATTATTCAAATATATTTTATGCACAGCCCAATAAGGAAATTGTCTATGTCTCTCAATCCAATATCAAAAAGCATACGCTTAATGTTAAGGGAATGACCTGCGCAGGATGTGAAACCCACGTTGAGAGCGAGGTAAACAAACTGGATGGAATATTATCGGTCAAGGCAAGTTTTGAAAGTGCGAACACCATTGTAGAATATGATAAGACTAAAGTTGATTTGAACGCGATCACAAAGGCCATCAACAGCACAGGCTATGAAGTACTCGATACTAAAAATAAAGAAAGCAAGTAGATGAAAAAGTACGATGTATTTGTAATCGGTTCCGGAATGGCAGGTATGACCATTGCTAACAAATGTGCTTCCAAAGGTCTTAAAGTAGGTATTACGGACGAACTGCCCTACGGTGGCACCTGTGCGCTAAGAGGTTGCGATCCCAAAAAGGTAATCATTGGTGCGACCGAGGTACGGGATTTTGCTATGCGCCTAAAAGGAAAGGGTATCGATACGATTCCTAATGTAAATTGGAAGCACGTTATGGCCTTCAAACAAACCTTTGTGGATGCAATGCCGCCCAAAATAGAAAAAGGATACAAACATAGTGGCATAGATACCTACCATACTTCGGCAAGATTCCTCTCCAAAAACACCCTTATGGTAGGAGCCGATACCGTTCAAGCCGATAAGATTGTGATTGCAACGGGTTCAAAACCAAGGGTATTGGAATTTGAAGGAGGCAAATTGGCGCTTTCGAGTACCAATTTCCTAAATCTAGAAGAACTGCCTCAATCCCTCCTCTTTATTGGCGGAGGTTACATTGCCTTTGAATTCGCACATATCGCTGCTCGTGCCGGTGCCAATGTAACGATTGTGCATAGGGGCAAGCGACCCTTGGAAAATTTTGAACGGGATATTGTAAATCATCTGGTAGATGCTACAAAGGAATTGGGAATAAACCTGATTCTGGAAACCGAAGTTTCTAAAATCCAGAAGGAGGATAACCATTTTTTAGTAACGGGAACTTCTCATGGGAAAAAGAGTACGTATAAAACCGAAGCCGTCTTTAATTCGGCCGGTCGTCCTCCCGCTATTTTTGATTTGGAATTGGAAAAAGCTGGCGTATTATTTTCAAAAAAAGGGATTACCGTAAATGAATATCTTCAAAGCATATCGAACTCCAATGTCTATACAGCCGGAGATGCGGCAGATTCAATAGGACTGCCATTGACACCGGTAGCGGTAATGGAGGGACATATTGTGGCTTCAAATATTATTAAAGGGAACAAGAAAGAAGTAAGCTATCCCCCTATGCCCTCCGTGGTTTTCACTTTGCCCACTATGGCTGCCGTTGGTTTGACCGAGGCCGAGGCTAAAACGCAAAAAATCGAATATCAGGTCAATTATAACGAGGTGGGAAACTGGTTCAACGCCGAGCGGTTGAATGTTAAGGAATATGCCTTTAAAACTATTATCGATAAAGAAGATCAGACGATACTGGGAGCGCATTTAATTGGTCCGAACGCCGAGGAAACTATTAACTTGTTCGCAATGGCGATAAAGACCAAAATGAAGATCAATGAATTGAGGACAATGATTTTTACCTACCCAACATTGTCCTCGGATATTCTCCATATGCTCTAAGTAAAATACCAAAAAAAATTATGGAAGTACAATTAATATCGACAATTACCTGTCCCGAATGTGGACATAAAGCAGAAGAGGAGATGCCCACTACGGCGTGCCAGTTTTTCTACGAATGCAAGAATTGCAAAATGCTGCTAAAACCAAAAGAAGGCGATTGCTGTGTCTATTGTTCCTATGGTACGGTGGCCTGCCCACCTATTCAGGAAGGCTCTAGTTGTTGCTAAATAATTTCAGGATAAATTTGCAGACTACTCCCAAGACAGTGATATATTGCCAAAATTTAGAACTGATGATACCACGAGATTTAAGCAAGGACATAAAAACAAGGCTTCAGAGCATCAATGGTCAAGTAAACGGACTCATAAAAATGCTGGATGAGGATACAGACCCCGAAAAAATATTGATTCAATTTAAAGCAGCGCAGAAAGGACTGGATAAAGCGCACTTCCTTTTACTGGACGAAACCTACCGAAAAGCATTGGCCATCAAAATATCCGAGACCGTTGATGCCTGTCCGGGAAATTGCGGTAATGAAGACCGTATTGAATTCATTCGAAAACAATTCCCAAATCTGGAACTGGATACCCTTACCCAACAGATGAAGGAAATCGACGTACTTAGAAAAGGCATCGAAGAAAGCAACGCTGCCGATGATTAATCGGCACTATTCTTTTTAGCAAAAATCTTACCACTCAATCATAATAATTTATAGGCTTGCCGATCGGCAAGCTTTTTTTTTTTTTTATTTGGAGACCACCCCACTCCCCATCATACCTTCGTTTCGTTGTTTTATTGAATGACAAAAAGGATTTATAAATATTAAATAGGAAGGAAATGAATCGTCAAGTAGAAATTTTTAGCACTAATTGCCCGGTCTGTGACCCAGTAGTTCAAATGATCAAGGAACTGGCCTGTGATCAGTGTGAAGTAACCATATATGATTTGGTAAAGCAATGCGATGACAAGACCTGTCTTTCCAAAATAAACGAGTACGGCATACATAAAATACCGGCTGTGGCCGTTGATGGCAAATTATTGGATTGTTGTATTGCATCCCCTATTTCGAAGGAAAAATTAATTGCTGCCGGAATCGGCCAACCCTAAAGGCTGAACGAATGAAAGGAATACAATTTCAGGATTCCATTGCTACAGGAACGTCCTTGCTTACTTTTTTGGCACCTAAGGTGTGTTGTTGGAACGGTGCAATTGCGGCCATAAGTAGCGGCACAAGTTACCTTGCATGGGTATATCCGCTCAGGCCTTATCTGTTTGGTCTGGCGTTCCTATCCTTGGCCTATAGTTTTTACTGGGAATACTATCAAAAAAAAAATACGCTATCGTGTAGCAGCTGTACCTTCGAAAAGAATCGGTTCTCCAAGTCAAAGCTAAGACTTTGGATAGTGACCGTATTTGTGCTAGTAACTTTTGCAATAAACTATATAACAGTATGACACTAATTAAGACGATAATCAAGCTTAATCTGATGGCCTTGTTGGTAGTACCCATCAACGCTTCCGCACAGGGGCCGCCCATATTTACGGATACTCCAATCATGCTGGGTTTGGAAGGAAGGGGTCTGCGGACTTTTGGCAACATTGTGTCGAAAGAGAATGCCAATGCCTATATCCAGCCCGTGGTGTTCCCGTTTAATATTACCGCGAATTGGCAGGTAGGGGCCAACGTCCCGTTCGTGTCCATTTCCCCCGATGGATTGGATACTCGTTCGGGTATCGGGGATTTAAAGGTCTTTGCCAAGTACCAGATTTATAAGAAGGATGGCAAGGCAAAGACCCTTAGAGGGCTCATTAAACTTACGGAAACCTTCCCTACTGGAAATTCTTCCAAGGCACCTGCCTTGGGTACGGGCGCTTACCAAACTACATTCAGTTTGGTAAACGGGTATGTAACCACAAAATATGGTCTTTACGGGGAAATTGGGTATAATATCACAAGTGATGGTCTACCCGATAACCTTGTCTATAATATCGCATTTGGGGTTCCGTTATTGCCCCAAAACTATCCCCCAAATCAGCTGAACCTTTTTTTGGAACTCAACGGCAACTATGTTCTTGAAGTTGGCAACAACCTGTTCCTCTCCCCTGGGATTCAATATATTGCAGGAAGGAAAGTACTCATTGAATCAGGGATACAGATACCTTTGGATGATTCGGCACCCATTGGTCAACGAACAAACTTTATTTTAAGGATCGGTACACGAATATTAATTTTCTAAAAAAGCAAGTATGAAAAAGTTGGTAATTATAATGGTAATAGGACTTACGACACTTATGTTACATTCACAGGATAGCAAGACCGAACTAAAGGGCAAAGTAAAAATAGAGGTCGATGGCCTTTCCTGCCCCTTCTGCGCCTATGGTCTGGAAAAGAACTTGAAAGATGTTGAGAATATTAAAGACATTAAAATCGATGTGGAAAACGCTTTTGTGCTGCTCAGTATATCTGAGGGTAAAGGTATCGATGAAGATCTAATACGTAAAAATATAAAGGATGCGGGCTTTACTCCCCGAATAATAACACAGGTCGACGATGAATAGATGGCACTTCATTCTCTTTCTTTTGGTGGTCTTGGTCAACTGTAAGAATCCTGAAAAAAAGGATAGGCAGGAATGGATTTTTGAAAACAAAATCGAACTTCCCAAAAAATCCCGTCCCTTGGCCCTGGTGAAAATCGGAGATGCTATCTGGTTTTCGGATCCTGAGAACTTAAGGTTGCTAAAAATAGATGTAGATGGTAAGGTTCTCGATTCGATTACGGGAATAAAACGACCGATGAACATTGATTTTGATGAGGGCAAACTCTACATTCCAGAGTTTCTGACCGACACCATATGGATTTATGAAAATGGCGATCAGAAACCTTTGGAACTGCTTGCCAAGCCGAAGGCACCGGCCGGACTTGCCGTGAATGGGGATACCGTTGCTATAGCAGATTTCTATAACCATAGGATTATACTGCAAATCGGTAAAAAGGTAACCTATCTAGGAAAAGAGGGGCATGATAAGGAACAATTATACTATCCTACCGATGTAAAGATTTCCAATGACAAAATTTACATCGCCGATGCCTATAATAGCCGTGTGCATGTATTTGATTTCGGTGGTAAAGCATTAAATGCCATTGGGGAGCTGGACAATCTCAATGTGGCATCCGGTCTTGCTATAAATGAAAATTACCTTGCCGTAACGGATCAAGAAAATGGCCGAGTCTTAATTTACGACCTAAATGGATCGCTCATACAAATTCTTACCGATAATATCAACTATCCTACGGACGTATTGTTTGATGGAGATATTCTGTATATCACTAATTTTAAGGAGAATGCATTATCGGTCTACTTTGCCAAATAGTGGCGTTGATTAGACTTTATTTTGTGGTACTATTTTTTGTCTAATAACATATATATCGTAATATTGCAATGAAACAATTAATAGTGGGACTAGCAAAAACAGAAATCTTTACCGACAAGCAGAACCAGATCGCCATTTTTGCCAAGGCTTTTGGTCATCCTGCAAGGGTTGCCATTTTGCAGCGCTTATTTAAGATGGATACCTGCTACTGCGGTGATCTTGTGAATGAAATTGGTTTAGCACAGCCTACTATTTCACAGCATTTGAAAGAACTGAAAAACTTGGGATTGATTAAAGGAAATGTTGAGGGCACAAGTGTTTGTTATTGCATAAATAAAGAGAATTGGATAGAGATGAAGAATGTAATGAATGAATTCTTGGATCAGGATATTACCCAAATAGATAATTGCTGTTAAAAAAAATTTGAATCACTTTATCGCTTTATTACGATTAATTAACTAAATATGACACCAACAAAAACAACTTTGTATCCGCGGATCATGGATATATTCGGTTCGCTCCAGTTCAATACCATATCCAAAGAACGAAGGGAAGTACTTAGACCGCTAATCGAATTTATCCAATCGAAATCGGTCAATGAAGATATGATCCGCATTAATTTTATCTGTACCCACAATTCCCGTAGAAGCCATATGTCCCAAGTTTGGGCACAGGCAGCTGCGGCGTATTATCAAATCAAGAACGTTTTTTGCTATTCGGGTGGCACGGAGGCTACCGCATTATTTCCGATGGCGGCAAAGGCCTTGGAAAATGTAGGATTCAAGGTCAAGGCCCTTTCCGAAGATGAAAATCCCGTGTACAGCATCAAGTACTATGACAATGCACATCCAGTAATTGGTTTTTCGAAAAAATTAGATGATGATTTTAATCCGAAATCAGAATTCGCGGCCATCATGACTTGCGATTCTGCAAATGAAGCTTGTCCCTTTGTTCCGGGAGCAGAAAAACGTATCCCTATAACTTTTGAGGACCCTAAAGCATTTGACAATACACCGCAACAAGAAGAGAAGTATAACGAAAGAAGTATGCAGATAGCCACGGAAATGGCTTATGTATTCTCCAAGATAAAATAAGACCATGGCACACAGTAAAAAGAAATTGAGCTTTCTGGACAGAAATCTAACTTTATGGATATTTGTGGCAATGGCAATTGGAGTTGGTCTTGGGTACTTTATACCAACATTTCCGGACATCATAAATTCATTTAGTAGCGGAACAACGAACATTCCTATTGCAATCGGTCTGATCGTAATGATGTATCCACCCTTGGCAAAGGTTAACTACTCACTCTTACCAAAAGTCTTTAGAAATACAAAAATCCTATCGATTTCACTTATCCTAAATTGGATTATCGGTCCGGTTTTGATGTTCGTATTGGCAATTACATTTTTACGGGACTATCCGGAATATATGGTCGGACTCATTTTGATAGGCTTGGCACGTTGTATCGCAATGGTCTTGGTTTGGAACGACCTGGCAGAAGGAAGTAGCGAATATGGAGCAGGTTTAGTTGCATTAAACAGTATTTTTCAGGTCTTTGCCTACAGTTTTTATGCATGGATTTTTATAACCGTTCTTCCACCATATTTCGGATTCGAAGGTGCTATTGTAGATATTTCAATCGGAACGATTGCAGAAAGTGTAGCTATTTATTTGGGTATTCCGTTCGTGATGGGAATCTTGAGCAGATTGATTTTAGTGAAACTAAAGGGAGAGGAATGGTACGCCAATAAATTTATTCCCACCATTTCACCAATGACACTGATAGCCTTGTTATTTACCATCGTTGTGATGTTCTCACTCAAAGGGGAATTGATTGTAGAAATTCCAATGGACGTATTGATTATCGCAGTTCCTCTACTTATCTATTTTAGCTTAATGTTCCTCATTGGATTTTTCTTTACCAAAGCAATGGGCGCAGAATACGATAAGACCGCTTCAGTTGCATTTACAGCAGCAGGCAATAATTTTGAATTGGCGATTGCCGTTGCCATTGCGGTATTCGGCCTTAATTCCGGTCAAGCATTTGCCGGGGTAATCGGGCCGTTGGTGGAAGTCCCCGCACTGATACTTTTGGTCCGAGTCGCATTTTGGCTACGCAAAAAATATTATAGACCACAAACCGTTTGACATTAGAATTTTGCAAGGAGTAGAAAGGACAAGGCTCAACACAATTTGTAACGTTATTTTACCTCCACTTCATTTTCTGCAACCGTACAGCATTCAATATCGCTAACAATGCCACGCCTACATCAGCAAAGACAGCTTCCCACATTGTTGCAAGACCGCCAGCACCCAAAATGAGCACAATAATCTTTACTCCAAAAGCCAAGGCAATATTTTGCCAAACGATATTTCTAGTTGAGCGACCTATCTGAATAGCACGCGCAATTTTACTAGGCTGGTCATTCTGGATGATGACATCAGCAGTCTCGATTGCGACATCGCTGCCAAGACCTCCCATTGCAATACCTACATCACTAGCCGCTAAAACGGGAGCATCATTAATACCATCGCCAATAAAGGCAACCTTCGTATCTGGTTGTGCTTTGAGTTTTTCTACTTCATTAAGTTTATCTTCTGGAAGTAATCCACCCTTAGCCCAATCGACACCTAACTCTTTGGCAACTTGTTGGGTAATTGAATCCTTATCACCTGAAAGCATAATGACTTTGGAAATTCCAGATTCCCTAATTTGCTTTATGGCCTGATGCGCGTCTTCCTTTAGTTCATCGGCAATCGTAACGTAGCCAGCAAATTCCCCATCAATGGCAACCATGACGATAGACTCAACAATGCTTTCGGTTTCAGAAGGGACATCAATGCCATTGGAAGTCATCAATGCCTTATTCCCCACTAAAATGGTTTTCCCGTCAACCGTTCCTTTCAATCCTTTTCCGGCAACTTCTGAAACTTCGGTCGCTTCAAAATCGGCATCTTCTGCTTTATATTCTAGAATTGCCTTTGCGATAGGATGGGTGGATTGTTCTTCCATCGCCATTAGGTATTGCATAAATTCAGCTTCGGTAAATGACGAGCTGTTTACCACTTCCTTGATTTTAAAGACCCCCTTGGTTACAGTTCCTGTCTTGTCCATTACTACGGTATTTACCTTGGTCATTGCATCGAGGAAAGATGCACCTTTGAACAGAATCCCGTTTCGAGATGCCGCACCAAGACCACCGAAATAACCCAATGGAATCGAAATGACCAATGCACAGGGACATGAAATCACGAGAAATATCAATGCTCTATACAGCCAATCTCGAAATACATAATCATCAACAAAAAAGTAGGGCAAGAATGTCAGACCGATAGCTAGGAAAACAACGATAGGCGTATAAATCCGTGCAAATTTTCTGATAAATAGCTCCGTTTTCGATTTACGTGCTGTGGCATTCTGAACCATATCCAAAATCCGTGCTATGGAACTGTCCTTGAATTCCTTGGTCGTCTCCACTTGGATGACACCATCGAGGTTGATGCTACCGGCAAAGACCTTTTCATCCTTTGCAATGGTATCCGGTTTGCTTTCTCCGGTCAAGGCCGCTGTATTAAACGAACCTTTTTCAGAAAGTAGAATACCATCAAGCGGTACTTTCTCTCCCACACGTACCTGAATCTTCTCGCCAATGGCAACGGTTTCCGGATTGACGGAAACAAAGTCGCCGTCACGAAAGACAAGTGCTTCATTGGGGCGTACATCCAGCAAAGCCTTGATGTTTCCTTTAGCACGGTTGACCGCAGCATTCTGAAAAAGTTCGCCTACGGCATAGAATAGCATTACCGCAACACCCTCGGGATATTCGCCTATGGCAAATGCCCCCAAGGTCGCAATGGACATCAATAAAAATTCCGTAAAGAAGTCGCCGTTCTTGATACTGTTCCATCCTTCCTTTATGACGGGGAATCCCACCGGTATATAGGCGACCGTGTACCAAACAATACGAATCCAACCTTTAAAAAATGGGAAAGCATCGAAATAATCGATAGCAATTCCCGCTATCAGCATCACAAAACTGAAAATAGCAGGCAGATAGGTTCTAAAACTTAATAGCTGTTCAGGGCTACTATGGCTATGGCCATCATCGTGACTGTGTTCTCCAGAATGTTTTTGCGTATCGATATCCCGTAAGTTTACTTTTTTCTTTTTCATAAGTGCAATTTCCAAATTTGTTTGATGCAACAGAAGTGCATTTATTGCCCGCTGCATTTATCACAGATTCCTTTCAAAACCAAGTTTGCATCCTCCGCAACGTAACCGTCAGGAAGGTTGATATGTGGAATTTTATGCTCGGTTAGACAGACCGTCTCATTGCAGTTGCTACAATGAAAATGCAGGTGTAAATCTTGTTCTATCTCACAATTACAGCCTGCCTCGCAAAGTGCAAATTTTGAAATTCCCGTGCCATCATCTATTTGATGCACAATACCGTTTTCCTCGAAAGTTTTTAGGGTACGGTATAATGTAGTCCTGTCCGCTTTGGCAAATGCGTTCTCAATATCGATAAGTGCGACCGCAATTTCCTTTTCGGCCATATACTTATAAATCAAGATACGCATTGCCGTGGGTCGGACATCCTTGTTCTCTAGGGTTTTCTCAATTTCAGTCATAACTAGTTTGTATTTTAGTCCTCATGGCCTCCTTCGGATTTGTTCATTACCGCCTTTAAGGTAAACGCACCATTTAAAACAATTGCTGTAGTGTCCTTTATTTTACCATATTTTTTTATTTGAACATAATCGTCCGATTTGATGCCCTGCTCAAAAGCGACTTTTTCATAATTGATTTCGTTTCCATCTGTTTCGGTTTTGACAAAGAAGTAGGAAGTTCCCTTGTCCGAGACTATAGCCGAGGTTGGTAGTACCCGTGTCTTTTTGCTATCCTGCATAATCTTTGCTTCGGTATACAAGCCCGGTATCAACCATTCATTTTCCTCGAAATGGGCGTGTACCCTAATGGTTTTGGAATCCATATCTAGGTTTCTACCTACCAATGAAACCTCGCCTTCGAACACAGGACTGTCCTCAAATGCCGGAATAGTAAAGTACACCTTTTGTCCCTTCTTGACCTTGGGAATATCCTTTTGGAAGAGTTGAAGCTCCAAGTGCATATGTTCCCTGTTAATGACCTGCATAATTTCCTGTCCCGACATCACTTTTTGGCCGTTATGGGCTAAAACTGATGTGACCGTGCCCCCAAATGGCGCCCTCAAATAAACACGGTTCTGAATCTGACCTTCCTCTATTGCGCTTGCACTTATCCCGGCATAACTCAATTGCTCTTTTAATGCCGCCAATTCCGACTTTTTAGCCGAGAACTCGGACTGTGCCTGTTGAAGGTTTTTCTTTGCTCCTACATCGGCATCGTTTAAAATCTGTTGGCGTTCCAGTTCCTGCTCCAAGTAATTAAGGAGACCGTACACGCTCAAATATTCCTGTTGCATTTTTACATAGGCAGGGTCTTTCAATTCCACCAATACTTGGCCTTTTTTGACTATGTCGCCCTCCAAGAAGTTGATTTTGACCACAAATCCATCCAAAAGGGAGGAAATGGAAGCCATATTGTTGGGCGGGAGCTCTATGCTACCATTAGCCTCGATAGGCACTTTGATTTCTTCCTGACCAAAGGTGCCATAGGCAAGTCCGGCATCTTCAGCCTGTGATTGCGTTAGGCTAATATGTCCTTCTTCGTGATGTTCTTCTTCAGTATTTTCTGCCATCACTTCGGCGGTATCGTTCTGGTTGTCCTTACAGGCAATCAACGAAATTAGCGCAAATCCTAAGACCGTTATTTTTGATAAATCTTTCATTTGTATATATTTTTAATGCCCATGATGAGCTAATTTTTTACTTTTTTGCTGTTAAGTATTCGAGTTCTACCACCGACAGGTTGTAATTGAGCAGGGCACCGAACCAATTGGTTTTTATATTGGTTGCCTCGGAAAGACTCTGGATGTATTCGATATAATCAATACCGCCCACTTGGAAGGAAAGCGAAGCCCCATTGAGTAGTTCCTCGCTCATTGGTAGTCCAGTTTCCTTATAATAGGCTACTTGTTGCAACCATTGGTCATAATTTGCTGTGGCCGTTGCTAGGCTTTTGTTTATGGTCATTCTTTCGCTTTTCAACAATTCCTCTTGACGCATCTTATCGATTTTCAAGGCTTGTACATTTGCCTTCTGAGAATTGAATAGTATTGGAACGCTGATTCCCGCCTGAAAACCATAAAATCCACTTGTACCGTCAACGGTCTGTAACGAATATTGCAGGTTGATATCAGGTAACCATTGCGACTGTTGGACATCGGTTTCTTCCTCGGCCAGTTTTACCAACTCGTTCCGATAGGAAAGGAAGGCATTGTCGTCGTTGAGGGCTTCTTCGTTCTCGGAATTCAAAATAGGCATATGTTGTATAGCTAAAGGATAGTCCCTATCAGAGATTTCCGAGGCCGTCAACTGTTCCAGTTCCAAAACTGCGGAATTGAAAAGAACCATGGATTCCTTCAGTTTCAGTTCGACTTGCTTTCGTTTACTACTGGCGTTCAACTGTTCCAATTTAGTTGTCTCGCCTGTCTCATATCGAAGTTTGGCCGCCATCTCAAAATTGGCATACAGACTGTCCAGTTGATTATAAAACATAACTTTCTGCCACCCGTTGACCCATTTGTAATAGGCCGTAGCCACCTGTTTTTCCAGTTCGTTTTGTTGCAATCGATAACTTTTTTCAGCAACTTTTGTACGCTGTTTCAATACTTGTGAACGTTGGATATAGGTGGTAGGGAAATCGAATTTTTGGCCAATGCCATAGCTATTGATTCCGCTTCCTAGATTGGATTGGGCGATACCATTTCCAGGCACTTCTTCCTCTGAGTAGAAAAAATTCGTATTCGAAGGATTGAAGGCCGTTCCTTGCAACTTCGTGCTTTTATGGATATTCAAGCTGTCCGCCTTGAGCAATGGATTGTTGTCCATGGCCCTTTCCTGAAGTTGGGCCAAGGAAATTCCACTACTATCATTTGGGGTCTGCGCTTTCACGGAAAACGAGAAAACCAAAAGAACCAAGACCGTTGCTATTGCAGGGTTTAATTTCATCCTTTTGGGTTTTTCAAACCAGCTGTACAAAACTGGTAATACGATTAGGGTTAGTAGCGTGGCGGTAAACAGACCGCCAATGACGACCGTTGCCAGAGGTCTTTGTACTTCAGCACCCGAAGAACCGGAAAGTGCCATGGGCAAGAATCCAACGATATCGGTTACGGCGGTCAGGAAAATGGGTCGCAAACGCGATTTGGTCGCTTTTCTGATTCGGGTCTTTAGGTCGTTAACTCCGTCCGCTTTCAGTTCGTTCAAACTACTTATCAACACCAGACCGTTTAGCACCGCTACCCCGAACAGGGCAATAAATCCGACCCCTGCGGAAATACTGAACGGCATCCCCCGCAACCAAAGTGCGAATACGCCACCGACCGCGGCAAAGGGAATGGCGGTGTAGATTAACAGCGACTGCTTTAAAGAGCGAAGGCTGATGAACAGGATGACAAAAATGAGCACCAGCGCTAAGGGAACGACCAATGCAAGGCGTTTTTTAGCCCGTTGCAGGTTTTCGAACTCTCCGCCATAGGTAACCGAATAGCCTGGCGGGAGGTCTAATTGTTGTTGTATCGTATTCTGCATTTCCTCGACCAAGGATTGCGTGTCCCTATTGCCCACGTTGACCCCGATAACGATACGACGGCTTGTATCATCACGGGAAATCTGGGCAGGGGCATCCTCAAAACTAATATTGGCTACTTCCTTGAGCGGAATTTTTTGCCCGTTTGCAAGCGGTACGTAAAGATTCTTAATGGAGGCAATGCCATCACGGGATTTTTCCTGCAGCCGCACGGTTAGGTCGAACCTTCTTTCGCCCTCAAAAACCTTGCCCGTGGTTGCCCCTGCGAAAGCCGTACTGACAATCTGGTTGAGTTCGTGAATGGTAAGTCCGTACTCCGCCATTCGGCTACGTTGGTAGTCGATAACTATTTGTGGTAGGCCAACGACCTGTTCCACACGAACATCGGCGGCACCTGTAATGCCCCTGATAATTTCCGCAGCTTGATTTCCTTTTTCCTGTAACAGTTCCAAATCCTCCCCATAGATTTTTACGGCGATATCCTGTTTCACTCCTGTCATCAGTTCATTGAAACGCATTTCGATAGGCTGGGAAAATTCCACATCCACCCCCGGCAATACCGAAAGAGCTTCCTCCATCAGTTCGGCGAGTTCTTGTTTGCTTTCCGCAGATACCCATTCATTCTTATTTTTAAGGCTTACCATGATATCCGCACCTTCGATAGGCATCGGGTCGGTAGGGATTTCTCCAGCCCCAATTTTTGTGACGACCGTTTCGACCTCTGGAAATTCTTCCAGTAGAATAGCTTCCAGTTTGGTCATATTTCTGGTCATTTCCGCAAGGGAAGTACCTGGTGCCATACGAGTTTCCAAAGCAAAATCCCCTTCATCCAATTTTGGGATAAACTCCCCTCCCAATGTTGAGAATATGAAAAGGGCAATCGCTAAAAGAAAGACGGCACCGACGACCACAACTTTTTTAGCGGTCAATGCCCAATCCAAAACAGGACGGTACTTGCTTTCCAGCCATACCATAAATTTGTCGCCCCACGTTTTTTTATCTAGTTTTTTGGAATACAATAGGCTAGCTGCAATCATCGGAACATAGGTCAGGCATAAAATCATTGCCCCTATGATGGCGAATCCAAATACTAATGCCATTGGGCGGAACATCTTCCCTTCGATGCCTGTAAGTGTTAGGATAGGGATAAAGACGATCAGAATGATAATCTGACCGAAAATGGCAGCGTTCATCATCTGGGAAGATGATTTAAAAGCTAATTTGTTTACCTCGGATTTGCGGTCTTTTTTGGATAAAGTTTTGAGCGTGGCAAGCCTTGCCACTATAAGGACGACCATTGCTTCGATAATAATGACTGCTCCATCTACGATAATCCCAAAATCGATGGCCCCCAGACTCATTAGGTTGGCCGAAACGCCGAAGGTGTTCATCATCCCCAATGCGAACAACATTGAAAGTGGAATTACGGATGCCACAATAAGCCCTGAACGCCATGTTCCCAATAGAAATACCAAGAAGAATATCACGATAAGTCCACCTATTATCAAATTTTCTGAAATGGTAGATGTCGTTTTTTCCACTAGGCGGGTACGATCGAGAAAAGGTTTAATCGTAATACCTTCTGGCAGAGTCTGCTGGATTTTTGAAACGTTTTCCTTTACTCGGGTAATGACTTCGGCAGAGTTGGCATCCTTTAGCATCATCACAATACCCACGACCGTTTCGCCTTTTCCATCCTTGGTTGCCGCTCCGTATCTCGGAGCTTTGCCAACACCCACTTTCCCGATTTGCCCAACTGTAAGTGGTACACCGTTCCTATTCGTAATTACCGTTTGACGAATGTCGTCAAAATCCTTAGCCAATCCTTTGCTGCGTATGTAAAAAAGCTCGGGGCCTTTTTCAATATAGCTACCTCCCGTATTGGCATTGTTCTGTTCAAGGGCATTGAATACTTCTGGTAAAGTGAGGTTGTAAGAGTTTAACACAGAAGGGTCAATGGCAACTTCATACTGCTTGATATACCCTCCCCAACTGCTGATTTCTACTACGCCCGGAGTCATACTCAATTGGCGTTTTACGATCCAGTCCTGTATGCTTCGCAACTTGACGGCATCATATTGGGATTCATAACCCGATTCGACCTCTAGGGTGTATTGATAGATTTCTCCAAGCCCCGTAGAAATGGGCCCGATGGAAGGTGTTCCCAAATCGGAACCGATGTTTTCTTCGGCCTCTTTTAATTTTTCATTGACTAATTGCCTTGGAAGATAGGTTCCCATATCTTCCTCAAACACCACGGTAACGACCGAAAGTCCAAAACGGGAAATGGAACGGATTTCCACTACTCCGGGAATGTTGGCCATTGCCAACTCCACAGGATAGGTAATGAACTGCTCGACTTCTTGCGCGGCAAGGTTCTGGGAAGTCGTAATCACCTGTACCTGGTTGTTGGTAATATCAGGTACGGCATCAATGGGTATTTGATTGAGCGAGTAAATTCCCCAGCCCACAATGAGCAGGGTAAATAGCCCTATTATAAGTTTGTTATTGATTGAAAAATCAATGATTCTATTAATCATAGATTACAGCGTTAATTCAGTTAAAAAAAATAGGTGTGTTCTTCCGTGAATCCGATAGTTATCGGAACGAAAGCTTCAAAAAAGGATATAGTTATCCTATGGAAACTGAATTATGCCCGTGGGGGCTGTAGAAGAGAGTGTGAAATATCTTTGCCAAGACTATCAAAATGGGCAAATTTTTCTTGATTTACTGAAGGTTGAAATGGTTTGAAGTTATCAAGACCAAAATCAACGGTGTGAACATGGCAACAATGGCATTGACAGAAAGGGGAACATAACTCGCATTCCTGGTCGTGTTCGCCATTGAAATCGATAACCGAAACCTTTTGAGTATCATCAAGCGCGTTTGCACTATCGCTACAAGGCACAAAGTTAAGTGCCAAAAAGTAGATGGATAAAAGGATTGCGATTGTTTTCACTTTGCAAAGATAGCAAGAAATTCATGCAACTGTGTTGCAAAAGGGTTTCTATACTGTCAGTCTCTTAAGACAAGCATTTAGGGAACCGACTTTACACGGGAACAGACCCTGACCGGAGCAGCATTTAGAGGTGGCGATACCCCAAGAAGTGGAAGTAACGCAGGTTCGGAAATTCCTTCCAGCGTTGGACAGCTTATTGAGAAATGCTGTAAAAGCATAACTCGAATATTGATTGCAATATTGATATTGGTCATATTGTATTTGCGCAGATATGTATTTTAATTAGTTGTATTTAATGGTCGTTCCTGAGAAGAATGGTCATTGTAAATCACATTACTTTTTTGTAATGAATAATCCAAATATCATTTCTAACATTATATGTGGGTGTGGTGAATTCGTTAATCAATTAACTAGCTCTGAATATAGCTTCCTACCCCATTCCTCAATTCCAAAAAATGCCAAATCAGGATGGTCATATAACTCATCAAATTCTTCTTCAATTTTTCTAACCGCTTCGATATCCGTAACCCGAATCCTAGTTTCGTAATTGTATTTGGTGCCACTCTCTGTAAAATTCAAAGAACCTAGATAGGCAGTGTGACCATCGATGATATAAATCTTACCGTGGATAAACATATCATTGATGCGATAGGAATCTGGAGCTATAAAAACCTTGAATGGAAATAGTGGCGTATAGGAGTACGAATAGATTCTAGTATTATTTGCCATTGTCTTAGCATATCTGGAGACGCCAAAAAATAGCATGGCAATTCCAATAGCAAGAATATAAATCCAGTTCTTTGTTGTAAAGAATAGAGCCATCAGTACAGCAGTGAGAACGATACTACCAACAGCGAGAACTTTTTGAATAGTGAGCCACCTTTTTCTGATTTTATCAGACTTCTCATCCAATTGCTTATTCTGAACAATTAGTGGTTGAATACTTTTTTCTTGTCGATAGCTTCTACTATCAAATTTATCAGAGGTAATCAGGGATACTTTTATACCTTGGTTGTGAAGCCAAACTAATTCTTCCACCATTTTGGGCGATAAATAGGGCGAGGAAATCTTTACGGACTGTTGCGCATTTCCGATTTCCTTAAGTAACTTGGTACCGGCTCCGGTACCCATATAGATATTACATTTTGCCTGATTGAACCACACGATTTTAGCGCTTTGATTGACCATTAAAGGTACGAAATTTCAACATCAAAATGAAGAATATTTCATCTGGATTCATTGTCATTGGCTTCAATTTGCCTTATGAGAATAGTCTGCGAACTTCCAGATGTATTCGTTGAAAATTAGCTCTCATTTCTGCATCGTTATATGCCAGTACTGGCCTGGGAAGCGCACGTTTTATCTCAGGCTTTTCAAACTTGACCCGTTTATCTTTTCCATCGGCAAACGCTATAAATTCACCTCGTTTCAATCTAAAGAAAACGTCTGCTCGTATTTTACTGACATCTCTTTCCCCTTTGGTAATTCTTGCATCAAAATTCCAATTGCTGCTTTTACTGACACTTCTTGTGGGCTGTTTGATAATTTCGAAAAAGCGTTCATAGTATTTTGCTGTATCGGGGTCATTGGCTTTCCCAAAGAACTGATATGAGAGATTGCTCAAGATGGCTTTACTTGCCTTATCGCCATACATCAAATCGTTTTGAATCTTATCTTGAAGCACATATATGGTCGCGATATCATAACTTCTTAAGGTTGCCGGAATACGTTGCATATTCAGTAGACGAAAGGTAGATGCTTCCTCGGCAAGAAAGAACGATGATAGCCGATTCCGAACACTCATTTGTTTGGTAATGGTGTGAATAATGGTTGCGATTACTGGAGAGTAGGCCGTATCAAACTTTGGATTATTTACCACGGAGACTACTGAGGGATGTTCAGGATTGTTAATATCCAAAGGAATTTCATCTGCTGAAAGTGTCATAAAAATGCGTTGGGTACTAATTTTTTTAAGGGCATTGGCCAAAGTACTCATTACACCCGCCGTTTGTCTTTCGGAATCCACTCCAGAAATAAATGCATCCGCCATTGCTTTCGAGGTAAAATCCGAACTGAGAAAGGAGACAAGGTGCTCCGTATCCAGATATTGGTAGGTTGCGATTAGATGCGGTAGAGTACAGAAATCTTGATGTTCCGTCTTAAGCTTCCATATCAATCCTCCTAAAAGTCCTTCGACCGCGTCGTTAAAGAACTTGGAGGACCCAGAGGAACCCGACTCCTTTTGCTCTAAAAGATTTTCTAGGAGTACACGGGAAATTTCATTCACGCTTTCTTCATCTACCATATAACGGGGCGCAATAGGATTTACCCGTTTATAAATATTGTCAAAAGAAATGATGTGAAATGGAATTTTAGGATTCTGGAATAGGGGATAGGCCATTTCCGTAATCTCAAAATGTTTGTAATCGTGGATGACCCCACAGAATCCGTTCTTATTAAAATGTTTAAGAAAATTAAAAACGACGGATTCCGTTTTTCCACTTCCAGCAGAGCCAATGATGGAAACTCCACGGCGGATATTTTTCATGTTCAATACGCCGTTTCTAAGGTAAAATTTAGCATGGTATTTTTTTGGCACGTTGCCAATTTCATCTTCACTTACAGCGACGTAACAAATCATGTTGATAGCACACAATGGTAACACCCATTGCAAGCAAAAAAACAGGCTGTACTGGAAGCTGTTTCCCCAACTTCCTAAAATACCTAAATACAGGAATATAAGGGTAAGACTGGCAAACGCATAGCGGTAGTAGCGGTGAACAACGAGCGTCAAGCCCGAGACCGAAACATAATATAGTATTATGGCTGAAAGTATATTCATAATTTTAAATTCCGATAGAGCCAGATGAACGAGCCAAGTCCATAGCCTTTTTAAACTGCTTAATGGTTTTAAGTGCCATTTGTACCTTATTCGTAGGTATATTCATTCGAGGAACTCGAACCCCCGCCTTACCTAGTATCTTGAATGCTGCGCTCCGTTCATTTGTAGGTAGTCCTAGTAAGTGTGCAAAATATTTATGTGGGTCTTTGATATAGGCTTTTCTGGCCTCATAGGTTTCCACAAAGTTTCTTTTGTAGTTGAACATGGTATCAAAAGTCTTTTCAGCTTTTTTGTAGAATACGTTTCGGTTAAATCCTCGTTTCACTAGCTGCCCATTTAGCTTACTTTCTGATTCCATGTATTTGCTTCCTGGGGATAGGCTGTAGCGATTGCTAGTATCTTTTCTACTAACGATAATATGTACATGGGTCTGGAAACCTGATTTTTTCATTCCTTGCTCAACGGGTTTGCCGTCAATTTTGTGGGGAATTTCAGCTTTTAGCTTCGCTAGTTTTTGAGTAGTAACGGAAATATTACCTATCAGTTCCCCGCGCTCCATTTTACGAATGTCATTTTCAAGTCGTACAATTTGTGCACGGTAGGGTTGATTTTCTCTAACCTCTCGGTCAAAACCTTTAAAGGTTCGTTTGTGTTCAATTTTCGCATAATATTTAATATCATCCACCGATACCGGTTTGTCTCGATGAAATGAAGACGCATAATCCTTCATTACTTCACGCACATACTTTCGTAGTTTTTCAGGGTCGTTATTGATGACCTTCAATTCCTGCTGACTGGGATTAATAGTCAACGAGTAAAATTTAGGTTCAACTTTTTTGAGTTTGGCCGTATTCCCGTCAATCTCCTTGACTACTTGTTCCGGTGGTATTTTGTCATTATTTTGATCAAAGAAGGGTTCTTGGAACTCTGGTAAAACCCCCTCATTTTCTTTTTCTAAATAATCCACAAAATCGGAAGCGCTCTGGGAAAAATTAGTGTTTAAATTCTGTTTGGTAATACTGATGTACATAAGCTATTGTGTTTTGAGCGATGATTTTAAGGTGTTGTATTCTTCCAGTTTCATGTTTAAATGCAGTTTTGATTTACCGAAACTTGATTTATTGATTTCTACCTTATCCAAGGTTTGCATAAACTGCTGTTGTACCTGTTCAAGATTTTGCTTTAGTATGGTATTCTCTTTTTGCAGTTCTATGGTTTCAAAGGCGGATTTGAAAAAAGCATCATCCTTTACCGGCATGTTTTGTTTGTGGGAGGAAAGCGAGTTTTGTTGCTTGTTTTTCTGCGGTGCATGCTCAAAAAGAAGCTCCATCATAGCTTTAGTAGGGCTAACCCCATGCTTATCCATCTCTTTCATGATCGCGGCCATGGCGTTGAACCTTTTTTTTATAAGGTTTTCCAAGGTTCTGGCGGTTGGGCCAAAGCGTTCTTTTGGTGAAATCTCATTGTAATAGAAAAAGTCTAGCATTGTTTGCATGGTCTCCGTATGGGTCTTGAAAAACTTTCTAGAGAACTGCTGAAACTTTTGGGCCGTTGCTTTTTTGAAACGTATGTTGCTGAAGCTTTTCAATTCCACTGTTTTTATTCTGATTTGCCGCAATTTTTTCCCTATTTACTAGTGCTTTCGGTCGATTTGCCGCAAAAAGGAAAAATTTGAATGTGTACTAACTCACTTTTTTGCATCGTAACTAATTGATTAGTAATATTTTATAATTTACTAGAATACTGCAACGCCGCGCCAGCGTGTTGCCCTCTTGCTATTCCTTTTTTTCCGCAGGAATTTTTTTATACTTTAAATGAATTTAGGATTCCTCTTTATAGCTGTATTTTGAATGGAGATTTTTAAGAGTTTTAAGGTTCTGTTTTTAAAGAATTTTCAGCGAATCAGGGTACAACATGTGAATTTGAAAATCTCCCTTTTAGTTAGAGGACCTAATGTTTTGAAAAACAGGGCATAAAAAAACCTTTGAATTTTCAAAGGTTTTGAAACTGGGTTAGGTTCTATTTAAATTGTGAACTTAAACTTATGGTTGTATAGGTTTTTAATGGCTTCCTCCTCCAAAAGTTCTTCATAGTCTAAATGATTTTCCTTGGCGTATACTTCAATATCCGCACCACACTTTTTCGCTACTTCATGCCTGGATTGCTGCATAAGTTTTTCTTGTGTTTCTCCATCCAAATTATTGAAATTAAGACGAAACGGTATGTCTATATTAATATCCATTGCTATCTAGTCTTTCATTAAACCATTGTCTCTAAAACTAAAATAGTTGCCATCGGGAAGTATGATAAGGTGGTCTAAAACCTTAATATCAAAAAGTTCAGCAGCTTTTTCAATTTTTCTTGTTTGCGCAATATCAGCCCCACTTGCCTTGCTAGTTCCAGATGGATGATTGTGGGCTAGTATAATACCTGTAGAAAGTGTTTTGAGCACAACAGCAAAAAGTATTCTCAGATCAACTAAGGTGCCTGTCAGACCTCCTGTGGAAGCTTGAAATGTACCTTTCACTTTATTGGAATTATTGAGTAACAGCACTTTGAAGGTCTCATGGAGTCCAATGGTATTTTTATCCCAAGTTTGATATAATAATTTAGCCACTCTATCGGATGAGTTCGCAGGTTCTGAATTTAGTACTCCTAATTTTTCGCAATAGCTTATTTGAATTTCATTAACTTCGTTTCTCATTGTTTTATTATTAAGATTAGACGATGAAAAAGAGGGCGTAACTTTCCACGGTGTCGCCCTCTTTTGATTTAATATTCGCTCGGTAACATGAGCGTATTATTTGTAAAAAATAGACGGATGTTTTCTAGGGGAAAATTGGTGGTATGGTATTTATGACTTTCCATTATATGGTCATTTCCATCGCTGTATTCGATTATGGCATCGTATCCCAAAGCATCTTGCATTTCTTTCGATAGCTTTTTAAAATCGATGGTTATAAAGGGACTACGGTTCATTAGGCTCTTGGCAATGACAGATGTATCGGTAACCAACCAAAAGCAATTCGCGTTATCTGCCAAGAATTTGATGCCATCGGTAATGACGGTATTTAATAATGGAATTTTATGAAAGGATTCTGTTCCATTAAAAGCAACTAAATTTTCTTCTAGCTGTTTTGGTTCTATATGTGTTTCCATATGAAGGTTTTTAGATTAAAAAAGGGCATTGCAGATGCAACACCCTTTTAGATTAAAATTATTGGTTAGCATCTTTATCGTTTTTGCTCCCTAACAAAAGGATTTCATCCGCTATGATTTCAGTTACGTACCTTTCATTGCCTTCCTTTGGCTCTGTATAGGTTCTTGTTTTTAATTTACCCACAATGGCAACTTGCTTGCCTTTGTGGGCATACTTTTCTACAATTTCAGCGGTTTTGCCCCATGCCACTATCGTATGCCAGTCGGTACTTTGCACTTTATCACCTTGGGCATTTTTGTAGTTTTCGTTGGTAGCCAACGGAAAACGGGCTACTTTTTTACCACCTTCAAGGTTTGTTACTTTAGGTTCATCCCCGATGTTCCCTAACAGATGCACATAATTTTTGATACTACTCATAATTGAAAAATTTAGAATTAATTAATATTCCTGTCCGAACCATTCGAACAGCTTTTAAAATCGATTTACTTATTACACCTAGAGCGTTTTCCTTTTTGTTGTTTTTTAACTTTTGTTTCGGTTCATTTTTGAGGATTTGATATGATTTCATGATTTCCGGTTTTGATTTACTTCCCACAGAGCCGTCGCTGTTACCTTTTTTTGTTGCTTACTCGGTTACAATATTCAGGCTTGGTTAGACTTATAAAAGGAGCGAGGTACGAGCCCGGTTATGCAGTCGTCCAAGAATGAATGTTGTTTTTTCGCCGTCAAAAAAAGGTATTGGTGGCGGTTCGGGCAGTAGGGCAAAACCTTTAATCGTGAAGTTTCAAACTTGTCTTGAAGCGGAACAAAACACTCAAAATGAATTTCAGTACAGGCGGACTTGATTCACGGTTTTGGCATGCAATGAAGTGTTCCTTCCCAGCATAGCGGGAAGGGTTAGCGGAATGGAAAGTTAAAAACGGGAATTAGGTTCAAGACCTAGGGCAGAGAAGCTCTTTGCCCGGAATGTAATGGAGGTGGAATGTGCTGAGCGGGATTATTGGTAGAGTGTTTAAATGAGCAATAATCTAAACTCTTTACAAAAAGCGGATTTTGTAAAGAGTGCTTCCTTTTTGGAGCATGTTTTAGGGAGTTCAACTGCAATTTGGAAACAACTTCTAATAGGCGTAATGTAAAAAGTTGTGAAAAAATGTACTTTCTTATGTATAATTGAAACCATCAGTAATTGTGTCAGATAAGCATTCTGTCACCAATTTGAAATCCAGTTTTTAAGGAAAATGATTTATATTTTGTTGGGATATAGACTATATTGACTACTATTCTAAAACATGAAAAATGCCAAATCCTAAGTTGACACCAGGAACTCTTAGCGCAATAATTAAAGTTCTAAAGGAGAGGATTGGGTCAGAAGTTTACAAAGAAATACAAACAAAACAAAGCGTATCTAGAGCGGATTTATTCAAAGCAAATTTAGGGAGTGGAATATCAGCGCTCCATATTGCTTTAACAGCGATGAACGATGGGAAAACATATTCAGAAAACTCGCGGACATACCCCGCTCGAAATTATGCAGATCAGGCTGGCTGGCAAACATTAATTCATAATGAACTACTTAAATTCGATTCGAAAGGTTCTACTTCTATAACATCAACAAGTGAGTGCCTAATTAAAACTTTAGGATTAATTAATGTTCATCAAAACGCATATGGAAGATCTCTCGCTTACTATCGAGGCCAAATTGATGCCTCATGGGAAATACAGTCAAGTATAGGAAGAAAAATACCTCAGGCCGATATTCCTAGCGATCGCTCAAGGGTTTCGGATTTTGAACTATATGCCATGCAAAAATGGCAAGAGAATGTTTTTTCTGACAGTACCTTGTTAAACGAGATATTTTCTGGCGCTAGTCCATATAAAAAAGACGACCCTGAATGGTGGGCTATTAAACAACACTATGATGATGATCCAATAACGGGTGGATCTCGCCTCATCGATTGGACATCTTCACCGCTGTCAGCACTCTATTTTGCATGTATTGACTGGGATGGAAGTGTTAATGACAAAATAGATGGAGGGTTATATGTTATGATGCGCGGAGCTGCCAATCAAATGGCAAGCAGCAAATATATTTCTAATTTGCCTGAAGAACAACGAGATTTTTATGAAGAATCGGGCTCAACAGTAGAAGATTATTTTTCCATTTCAGGCACCCTGGAATACCCTAGAACGATAACAACAGAATCTGAGAATATGCGCCAAATAGCACAAGATGGTCATTTCATATTCTCTCCAATATTCGAAAAGTCGATTTCCAATTGGGCTGGACCATCCCCCTTCTTTTTTGAGGTCCCTGGGGACTGCAAAAAAGATATCTTGGGAGAATTGTTCAGCATGGGTTATACCCCAAAAAAGATAATTAGAGGGCCAAAAGGAACTAAAGCACATGGTATATTAAAACAAAAATTAGGAATTTTTGATTAGAGAAATTATCAATGTGACAATTTTATTTTGAGTTCTTCCTCAATAGGGTTAATCAAATTTTTCCCGAATATTTTAATTTTGACAGTAAAATTTGAGGAACTGGGAATGCCTAAAAAAACCACTCTAAATGGAACTTTGAAAACCTCCGTAGGAAGATTATGTTTTAAGTCCCCAATATCCGATTCAAAAAAATAGTGCTCCTCCTCTTTAGAAAAATTCGGATAATTCATTTCCTCATAAGATAAACTACCTCCGACAATAGCCGCTGTTAAGGGAGTAAATATAGTTGGCTCTGGTTCGGGTTCTTTGTGAATTTTATCTAATAGAAGTATTCCTTCCAATTTCGGGAAAATTACTTGAACTGTACAATCCTCAAGATATTGGTCTCCTTTGTTTAATAATGTAATGTTTATTTTTTCACTGCATTTTGAGCTCAACTCAAACATATCATCCTCAAAGTATGTTTCTCTAACTGATTTTAGGTTCTCCTCCAAGGTTTCTATAGTCCTTTGTTCATATGGAGTTGGTGAGTCAAATATGATTTTAGGAATCGGAGGAATGAATATGCGAGCAGTATTATCATTATCCGATGCTCTTTTTTTTACAGCAATTAATCTTTCAATTTTTAATCTTGCTCGGTCGGAAGGTAATTCAGGAAATGGCCTAACGATTATTTGATTATCACTTAAATCCCTGCCGTTCGACAGTCCAATTTGGATAGTACCTTCATAGTATCTTCCATCATTTCTGCTGGCATATATTTGATCATAATCTGATCTAGAAAGAGGCATTTTTAAAGTTCCTTTTCTGATTAAAGCGGTTCCCTTCTTTAATTTTCGATAATCTTTTCTCAGAACATACGGCCTATCTGATGGATCAACTATTTTGAAAACCCCAAACTGTTTACTATCATAGGTATGAAGAAAACATTCTAAATTTATATCAGGTTCAATATTCGAATTTACCAGTTGTTGATATGTGCTAGAATCGGATAAATTGTCAGCGTCTATTCCACACAACTCTCTTTCATTATCACTTTTATGCTTAACACCCAGTATTATATACTTGTCACCTGAGACATGAGCATTGGCAAATGACATTACATCTAATAATAGTTCCTGAAAATTCTCCTTTTGATAAATGGTCTTCTTGAAATCAAGAGTGGAATTTTCATTTTCATATAAAATCAAATCATCAATACTGGTCATAAATTTTGCTCAACCTATTTTATAATCATTTTGTCAAATCAATTGGAGACGACCTATGAAATCTATTTGTACTCAATATCAAACGTTTTAATGATATCCAGTGCGAGTTTTTGATAAACAACCGTTCGGTTCATAAACGTATCCATCCAATGCCTTCTTTACTTTTTCCTTATTTTCACAAGCATCAAGAAAACCTGAATACCAAACATACAAAGGATTATCATAGCTGTCACTAAATTCAAAAGTTCGAGTTCTCTTGTACTCATCAACCTTGTCAGGCCTATAATCCGTGTTCGTGCTACCATTTCCCATTTGATAAAAGGGTGTTGCAGCCGTACTTAAAAGTTTAACCCCCCATTCACTACCACCTTCTGAAAGACTGCGCAACGCTTCTTCTTGGTAATCAATCACTACAATATTTCTCCTTTTACTCTTATCCAAAGAGTGTGTCCGTAAAAGCTCATTAAGATAGGAATCATTAAAACCATATCCTATAAATAGAATTGTATCGGACTCATAAATCTTCTTATCTAAACTTAAAAAATACTGTCTAAAAGGCTCTCGGTAAATTTGATTAATCTTATCCTTCCCGGTAATTATTGTTGACATTGGGTGTGTAGCTCCCTCCTCTGTATCAAAACTCCGTCTATTTGGGGCTCCTAAACCAAATTTCCCATTTAAATCTTCTTTCCACATTATATTCTCATCTTCCATATTGAAATGAATAGATCCATGAATATGATAACAAAAATTCCATTCATTATTATAAAATATTTCTGAATTAAATTTTCCAGTATCCTTATCAAAGCCTGTTTTTAATTCGGGCATTGCCGACAATAATACGTTATCATGATTAAGGTTGACAAATCCTATTTCGAAATCTTGACTTAGATAATTGAAAAACTGCTTAATCCTTTTTAATTCAACCTCTTTTTCTGTTTGTAAATTTTTACTCTTTTCTCTTATAGTTGTTAATAGCCCATGATTCAAAACAGCATTCATCTTGATTAGTTCATTTGAATTTGCAATAGTTTCATAGTGATAATACGATCTTATCTTTGGAAACACTTTAGGTAATACATAATCAGAATCATTACCAAAACATATTTTATGGTTCTTTGAAAGTGATGCAATACTTTGGATTTTGAACATCATATCTTCATAATTAAGATTTTTTAACTCATATTTATTGAAGTTGCTTTTCACCCAATTATAAAGATTGTCATTCACGCTAGTTCTATTTTCTATAATAGGAAAATGTTGACTAGCTAACTTTTCAAATAATTCATCAACATCAGTGACTCTAGGCATTCCAAAATCTATTGAAGCACCAGCTCCCAAAACAACCAATAGTTTTTTCATAACAGGAAAGATAAAGAAGTTCCCATATACTTTACAAATTCTTATAAATGGGATAAAATCTGGGATAAAAAGTTCTTAAAAATAAAAAAACCCAACAAAAACAATGTTTTGCTGGACTTAGATGCTCCCCTTCTTGGGCTCGAATTAAACCATCTCATTAGCACTTAGATACGCTAAACAACTTGGCTTAGGTTGAATTTCCTTTACTTATAAAATCAGAATAGGGATACTCTATACAGAACGCACCTTTTGTAAAGAGTTTATAGTATCAGCTTTAAGGATTCAGATGGTAGATAAATTAAATTTGATATCCTTTGTACTGTTTTGGTATACCTTTCTTATATTTAACATGCGAAAGCATCAAAACTCCGGGACACGTGTCCTATCACGTGTCCTGTTTTGAAAAAATATTGTAACCAATTGGTTATCAAACGGTATGTTGGAAGGGTTCTAACTCTGCCACCCCGACTTTTAGTATTTTAATCCTGATAATCAATTGATTATCAGGATTTTGTGTTTTAAAGATAAAATATAAATCAATTCAAATTACTCTAAATGATACAATGAAGGTGACGAAAATGGTTACGTATTTTGTTAAATACCTAATTTATTTTGCCTAACACCAATAGGTTCTCGGGGAACCAGGATTTGAACCTGAGGAATCAAATACTTCTAATGCATGGGTTTTTGAATATAAGTTTAATTAATAGTGGAATTGATTTCATTCTTATACCATTTAATTATGTATCAGAGTGTCCCAAAAAAGGTTTGTTTACGACAAATTTATTTTCATAAACAATGAATAAATACCAGTACGAAGTTATACGTATATTCTATACTAGGGACCGATAAAAATGAATCTAAGGATTTAGTGGAAAGAAGTTTGACTGGGTCTCGAGCCTTAAGTTCTAAAGTCAGCCAGAGTCGTGTCTTTGCTAATTTTCGCAATCGATATGTACGATTTGTTGACTTATAAATTATGTCAAAGTAACTTTCGTTATACGAATGTAAATGTTTTGTAATCTTCATGTTATTTGATTTCAGATTATTTTCGATAAAATTGAGGAAGTATGTCAATTGGCTTTAGGATAATCAACACGGACCTACAATAATTGATATTAAACCAATACTTTTTTTACATTCGTTAACTTTGTATAACTTGAACCGATGCAACCCCGATGAAACTTCATCTACTGAACAGATCCAGTGAGGTAAATAGATCCCTCACCATATTTTTAAATCTTTATCCCAACTTCTTGCGGGTCTGGCATTTTCATGAAGAATATGAACCGGTTGTTATTATCAAAAGTTCGGGAATGCGTTTTGTAGGCGATAATATAAAAAGGTTCAATAAAGGGGACGTGGTGCTCATTGATAAGAATCTACCACATATGTGGTTGAATGACGATGCTTATTTTGAAGAAAATTCGAATTTGGAGGCCGAGGCGATTCCTATACATTTTAAGGAGGTATTTTTGGGGCAAGGTTTTTTTGATATTCCAGAAATGCAACCCATATCCGTTTTGTTGAAACGGCGTTACAACAGGTCATGGAGCAGATTTGTTGTGAAAATGTCAAAGATTTTCCAAATCATCTGATTAAAAAACATCACATTTAAATTTCTATCATGAAGATTCAAAAAGTATTAGTAGCCAATAGAGGAGAAATAGCCATCAGAATTTTTAGGGCTTGTGTAGAGGTTGGTTTAAAAACTGTGGGAGTATACACTTATGAGGATCGCTATTCATTGCATCGTTACAAAGCGGATGAGTGTTATCAAATAGGAGAGGAGAATGAGCCTTTAAAACCTTATTTGAATATAGATACGATCATTCAAGTGGCCAAGGAAAATGATGTAGATGCCATACACCCAGGGTACGGATTCCTATCCGAAAATGCCGAATTCGCCCAAAAATGTGCCGATAACGGTATTATTTTCGTGGGTCCAAAAGTATCTGTCCTTAAAGAGTTGGGCGATAAGATAATGGCAAAGGAAGTTGCCGTTGCTAATGGTGTTCCAGTCATTGAAAGTAGCACGGCCGCCCTAACAAACATAGACATTGCCATTTCCGAGGCAAACCGCATCGGCTATCCCATAATGCTTAAGGCAGCTTCCGGTGGCGGTGGCCGTGGCATGCGGGTTATTCGCGCCAAAGAGGAGTTAAAAAAAGCTTTTCCTGAAGCAAAAAGAGAATCTTTGAACGCTTTTGGGGACGATACGGTTTTCTTGGAAAAATTTGTAGAGAACCCAAAACATATCGAAATACAGATTGTTGCCGATTCCCATGGCAATATGGTACATTTATATGAACGAGATTGTTCCGTACAACGTCGTTATCAGAAAGTAATAGAATTTGCACCTTCTTTTGGTTTGCCACAAGAGACCAAGGATAGCCTTTATGCTTATGCTATCGCTATCTGTAAAGCAGTAAATTATAACAACATTGGTACTGTAGAATTTTTAGTAGATGATGATGGTAGTATCTATTTCATTGAGGTAAACCCTAGGATACAGGTAGAGCATACGGTAACGGAAATGATTACCAATATCGATTTGGTAAAGGCCCAACTATTTATTGCCGGAGGCTACAAATTATCGGACAAGCAGATAAAGATTCAAAACCAAGAAGCGATCGTCATCACCGGCTATGCCCTGCAATGCCGGATTACAACAGAAGACCCCTCGAACGATTTCAAGCCTGATTACGGCGTGGTAACTACTTACCGTAGTGCTTCGGGATTTGGTATTCGTTTAGATGCAGGTAGTATTTATCAAGGCGTGGCTATTTCTCCATTTTTTGACTCCATGTTGGTGAAAGTTTCGGCGATCAGTAGGACTTTGGACGGTTCTTGTCGAAAGATGAGAAGGGCCTTATCCGAATTCAGAATCCGTGGGGTAAATACGAACATGGCTTTTCTAGATAATATTCTAAAACATCCCACTTTTAGGGATGGCAAAGTAACCGTAAACTTCATTAAGAACGAGGATGTCTTGTTCGAGTTTATAGAACCTAGAAACCGAGCGAACAAATTGGTTCAATTTTTAGGAGAAACCATTGTTAATGGTAATCCCGATGTAAAAAAAATAGATCTTACGCGAACCTTTTCAAAACCAATCGTCCCTCCCTTTGATAAGTATAGTCCTTATCCCAAGGGAACAAAAGATCTATTGACGGAACTTGGTCCAGAAAAATTTACAGACTGGTTAAAGAACGAAAAGAAAATCCATTATACCGATACCACCATGCGCGATGCCCACCAAAGCCTGTTGGCCACCCGCATGCGTACGACCGATATGATGAAAGTGGCCGAGGGCTATGCCAAGGACTTCCCTAATATTTTTAGTATGGAGGTCTGGGGAGGGGCAACGTTTGATGTATGCCTGCGCTTTTTAATGGAAAATCCATGGGAACGATTGGCATTGCTAAGAAAAGCAATGCCCAATGTGCTATTACAAATGTTGATACGCGGTTCCAATGGGGTGGGTTATACCGCTTATCCGGACAACCTCATCGAAAAATTCGTGGAACAGTCTTGGGAAACCGGAGTGGATGTTTTTCGGATTTTTGATTCACTAAACTGGATGAAATCCATTGCGCCCTGTATAGAATATGTTCGTAAGAGAACAGGCGGTTTAGCAGAAGGATCGCTTTGTTATACAGGGGATATTTTAAACCCGGCCAAAACAAAATACAATTTAAAGTATTACATACAACTTGCCAAGGATATAGAAAATGCCGGGGCCCATATTTTGGGCATCAAGGATATGGCCGGACTATTGAAACCTGCCGCAGCCTATGAATTGGTATCGGCTTTAAAGTCGGAAGTGAAGATTCCTATTCACTTACATACCCATGATACCTCATCCGTACAAGCGGCGATGTACCTAAAGGCCGTTGAAGCCGGTGTGGATGTCGTGGACGTTGCCCTGGGCGGCCTATCCGGTCTTACGGCACAGCCCAACTTCAATTCCGTATTGGAAATGATGCGTTTTAACGAACGTGAAAATGATTTGGATGCTAAAAAACTGGCACAATACTCCAATTATTGGGAAACGGTCCGTAGCTACTATTACACTTTTGAGTCAGGCCTAAAAGCAGGTTCAGGAGAAGTTTATGACCATGAAATTCCGGGAGGACAGTATTCCAACCTAAAAGGACAGGCGATAGCCTTGGGCTTGGAGGATAAATTTCCTGAGGTTACCAAAATGTACGGGGACGTGAACCAGCTTTTTGGTGATATTATTAAGGTTACCCCAAGTTCCAAAGTGGTAGGTGATATGGCGCAATACCTTATTGCAAATGGATATACCACGAGCGATGTTTTGGAAAAAGGTGAAAGTATATCGTTCCCAGAATCCGTAAAAAGTTTCTTTAGGGGCGATTTGGGACAACCCGTTGGCGGATTTCCAAAAGAGTTGCAGAAAATCATTTTAAAAGATGAAAAACCCTATACGGAAAGGCCCAATGCACATTTGGAGCCTATAGATTTCGATAAGGAATTCTCTTCTTTTAAACGCAAGTTCAAAAAAGGAATGGGAAGGGAACTGTCGGTCACGGATTTCCTTTCCTTTAAACTCTATCCCAAAGTATTTACGGATGCCTATAACCATCATGTGAAATATGGCAATGTCATGAATATTCCCACCAAGAATTTCTTCTACGGCATGGAAGTGGGAGAGGAGATTATGGTGGAACTGGATAGGGGGAAAAATGTATTGATTTCCTTAATGCTTAAGGGGGAACCGGACGATGCCGGTAATGTAAGTGTCTTTTTTAAGGTAAATGGGCAATTACGTAATGTAGTTGTAAAAGATACCTCCGTAAAAGTGGTGAAGGTCGAAAATATAAAAGCAGGAGCCGACGATCCAAAAGAAATAGGGTCTCCTTTACAAGGTCTGCTTTCCAGTGTATTGGTCAAGAAGGGTCAGGAAGTAAAAAAGAACCAACCACTTTTTGTTATTGAAGCCATGAAAATGGAAACTACGGTCACAGCAACGCGGGAAGGTATAGTGGATAAAATACAATTATCCGGCGGTAAATTAGTAAATACGGACGACTTGGTGTTGGTGCTAAAGTAAGGCCTAAAAAGGATAGCAATCGTTTTCCTTTTAAGAATTTAGTTGCTACTCAGAAGCTAAAAAAAACATTTCTTGTTGTTTGGGGCTTATGATAATTTTTTTCGATTGACAATTCAAAGCGATTAAAGCAAGGCTCCTTTTGCCTATTTAAATGATTACAACTAAGACTAATATGTTTTACTTCAAAAAATTATATAGAGCAAAAAAAGTATCGGTCTAGGTATTCATTTTGGTGGTTTTAGGAAAACTATAAGTCTAATTTTATCCTAAAATCTGTGTAAATGATAAAACAATCATAATTACCTATGTTTTAGTTAAGGATATTTGGCTCCCTAAGAGTACTTGAATTCAGTAAAATATCAGGAGACCGAAAAAATCCGAAGAAAGCATTTGGATTTAATACTTATGAAAACTCCATATATAGATTTGTTTAGTTTCCAAATTTTGACAATTCAGATTTGATTTCAATTATCTGCACCGCACCACAAGATAAAAATCTACTTCCGTTAAGAAAGATGCCACGGGTGTGGTCATAGGAGTTACGGAGGAGGAACTTAATAAAGGTTTATCACTTCGCCTAAAGACTTACTGACCATTTGTAAATGGGACATAGGGGCCGTTAGGGTATCAGGATTGTACAGGATACATTGTACTGCGCTAGAAATTATCTTTAGTTTTTGAAATTTAGAGCAATGTTCTTTTAAGCTAAAACAACTGAAAACATTCCGTAGGAATATTATGAAGTAAACATTGGTTTTTCTTGAGGATATATTCACAACTGTCTAACAAATTCAGAAAATATGAAGTGCGTCAAACTACATATTTTGTTTTATTTCCTGTGTCTACTAAGCGCAGTATGTTTTGGTCAAAAGATAGATAACCAAGCCAGATATAATTATGCATATTCATGTGATGGTTTTAATCAGGATAGGGACGATGTAGCAGCTTCGGCCATGACTTTAGCAGTATTTGATCGTGTTGGTCTGGCCGATCGGATTGTGCATTTTCATTTCAACACCAATTTTGGAGGGAAACCAACTCATGCTGAAGAACACAGAAAAAGTGCTTTGCAAACTGCAGTGTTTTTTGGTATAACGGAAGAAGAAAACGGGGATGACGTATTCTTTGATGTTGCACAATCACAAGGGGAGAGAACAGAAGCAATCAATCATCTTGCTGCTCAGATCAGCATGGCAAATAAAAAAGAACCCCTAATGATTTTTGCAGCAGGGGGAGTACAACTACCCTATCTGGCCCTAAAAAAGGCAATTAAAGAAGGAGCAAAAAAAAGTGCGATGAAATCGATAATTTTTGTATCACATGCTCGAGCCAACGAACAAACCAGACTAAAAAATAGTTCTAATACTGATTATCACAACAACTGGGATGATTTAAAGCAATTGTCAAGCCACGTGCAATTCATCGATTATACTTCGCCTCTTGTAAATGGAAGAAGGGATGGGGGAGTTAACC
>JBATTK010000188.1:0-8130 GCA_049670505.1 Saonia sp. | reverse complement strand
ATTCTGAGGCTTTAAAACCCATTGTAAAAGAATATCATCTCTCAGGGATTACTACTTCCAAAATAGAAGAAACGGGAAGGACTGTTTACAAAGCAGAAAATATTCCGGCAATAAAACAGGAAAGTCTTAGTCCTCCTTTTAATACCATTGCGCCTAAATTATCAGCTAGGTTAGCAAACTTCTCCTATAAGGGATACGATGCTCAGGTGAATAATTGGAACGATCTGGGCAAGTGGTTGGATGAGAATCTTTTGAAAGGAAGAACAGATCTCCCGGAAAATACAAAGTTCAGGGCTAAATCATTGGTCCAGGGTATTGAAGATGATTTGGAAAAGGCAAAAATTATATATAAATACGTTCAGGATAATACTAGATATATAAGCGTACAAATTGGTATTGGTGGTTTTCAGCCCATCAGTGCCATTGATGTAGATCGTGTTAAATATGGCGATTGTAAGGGACTTTCCAATTATACCAAAGCCTTGTTAGAAGTTGTGGGGGTTAAATCATATTATACCGTGGTGGAAGCGGGTAATACTAAGGTTGATTTTGATGAGGATTTTGCGGACCTCATTCAAGGTAATCATGCCATCTTGGCCATTCCCTATAATAACGGGTACCATTGGATCGATTGTACTTCGCAGGTACATCCTTTCGGATTTGTGGGCGATTTTACCGATGATAGAAAAGTATTGATCGTAAAGCCAAATGGAGGAGAAATCGTAAAAACAGTTTCCTATCTAAATGAACAGAATCATCAAAAGACAATGGCGGCATTTTCATTGACCAAGGAAGGGGGCATTTTGGCCGAAGTTGTCATAGATACCAAAGGTGTTCAATATGATAATCGTTTTCATTTGGAAAAAGACCCGAAAGAAGACGTTATAAAACATTATAAAGATTATTGGAAAAATATTAATAATCTCAAGGTCCAGGCATACGAATTTAAAAATGATAGGGATGCTATAGTTTTTACTGAGGAGATAAAAATAAGTGCCATTAATTACGGAACCAAAAGCGGAGATCGACTTTTATTTACGGCCAATGCATTTAACAAAAACCAATATGTTCCCAGAAGGTATAGAAACCGAAAGCTACCCTTTGAGATACAACGTGGTCATATGGATGAGGACGAGTATACCATTACCCTTCCTGATGGATATGATATTGAGGCAATTCCAGAAGGACAAAGTTTTGAGAACGAGTTTGGGTCTTACTCCATGTCAACAAAACTTAATGATGATAAGAAATCTATAGTGTATAAAAGAACCTTACTTATAAAGAAGGGTCTATATCCAAAAGAAAAATATAAGGAATATAGGAACTTTAGAAAAACAGCTGCAAGTATGGACAATATGCAGATCGTTCTTATAAAAAACCATTAACACACAACCAACCCATGATAATCGGAAAAGTTCAATTATTCAGTATTCTAGCACTTTTCGGATATGTATTATCCGCTCAAGAAGTAAAATTTGGAAAAGTTTCCAAAGAGGAATTATCGGAAACATTTTATGAAAAGGATTCCGCTGCATCTGCAGCGGTACTCTATCGAGAGGTAAGTATCTCTTATAAGTATATGCAGGACAAAGGTTTTTCTGTGCATACACAAGTCCATGAAAGAGTTAAAATATATAACAAGGACGGATTTGATTATGCAACCGTTTCGGAAAGGTTGTATAAAGACGGAGGGACTAAAGAAACACTAGGAAGTGTAAAGGCTTTTACGTATAGTTTGGAAAATGACCAAATTGTGAAATCCAAATTAAAAAGTTCCGAGACTTTTACAACCTCATTGTCAAAATACAGAAATGAAGAGAAATTCACCATGCCCAATATAAAGGAGGGTAGTGTTATAGAATATGAGTATAGAATAACCTCTCCATTTTCCTATACCATAGATGAAATTGTTTTGCAATATGATATTCCCATAAAGAAACAGCATGTATCCATAGCAACGCCGGAATACTATTCTTTTAAGCCCAACATGAAGGGTTATTTAAGCGTTGTGCCCAAATATAGCTCCGCTTCTGGGAAAATAACATTTAGCAATAAAGAAAGAAGTGAGAGCATTGTAGCTACTACAAAATTTAGCAATAGTAGTTTAGACTATAAGATAAATAAAACCACCTATGAAATGACCTATGTGCCAGCACTTAAAGCGGAGCCGTATGTTAACGATATGAATAATTATAGGAGCAGTGTGAATTACGAGTTGCAGTTCGTCAAATTTCCCAATGCTACTATGAAAAGCTACACTACGAATTGGGAAAAGGTAGTGAAGACGATTTATAAGAGCGATAATTTTGGAAAACAACTGGAGTATACTAAATATTTTAAAGATGTTCTTCCTACTATTCTGAATGGTACGGCTAACGATAAGGAGAAGATAGGTGCTATTTTTTCACATGTGCAACAACATATGAATTGGAACGGTTATTACGGAAAGTATACTGATAAAGGAGTACGGGATGCCTATAAGGAAAAAACGGGCAATGTGGCGGAAATTAATTTGATGTTGGTGGCCATGTATAGGGCAGCTGGTTTACAAGCAAACCCTGTTTTGATCAGTACCCGGGATAATGGAGTACCTTTATTACCTACCAGAGAGGGCTTTAACTATGTGGTTGCCTCGGTTGAATTGGACGATAAAACCATTTTGCTGGATGCATGCAATAAATTTACAACGCCGAACCTACTTCCTACAAAGGCATTGAACTGGTTCGGAAGAGTAATTAAAGAAGACGGCACCTCTACTTCTATTTCTGTTCTTCCCAAGAGACTATCCAAAGAAATTAACATGCTGAATATCGCTTTAAAAAGCGATGGAATTATCGAAGGTAAAATGAGAAAAACACATACCGACTATAATGCCTACATTTTCAGAAATAAATATAGTGGTGTAAGCGAGGAAGATTATCTGGAAAAGTTAGAGCATCTGAATGCCGATATGGAAATTTCCAATTATAAAGTAGATAACAAAAGTACAAAAGGTAAGCCCATAAGGGAGAATTTTGACTTTTATATGGAAGACCAAGTAGATATTATTGGGGATAAAATTTATTTTTCACCACTTTTCTTTAATACAGGTACTGAAAACCCGTTTAAATTGGAAAAAAGAAATTACCCAATAGATTTTGCCTACCCATGGCAAGAGAAGTATATTATTAGTATGCTAATACCAGAAGGGTACCAGGTAACCTCAATACCTGAGAATGTGAATCTTGCCCTGGAAAATAATATGGGTAGTTTTGTCTACAAGATTGTTGATGGCGGAAATAATATGATTCAGGTAATTGCCGATCTTAAGATGAATTCGGCTGTTATACCGGCACAAAATTATGCCGGTGTCAAAGAATTGTATAAAAAAATGGTAGAAAAAGAAACGGAAAAAGTAGTTTTATCGAAAATTTAATGGATGGATATACGAAACGCCCAACATGCTGTTGATGAATGGATAAAAAAACACGGGGTCCGTTATTTCAACGAACTGACCAACATGGCCCAACTTACGGAAGAAGTGGGCGAAGTAGCCCGGATTATTGCGCGTCGCTACGGGGAACAAAGTGAAAAGGAGTCCGACAAGGGAAAAGACTTGGGAGAAGAACTGGCCGATGTGCTCTTTGTGGTCCTATGCCTGGCCAACCAAACGGGGATAGACCTACAAAAGGCATTCGATAAAAAACTGGACCTAAAAGCCAAACGCGATCACGATAGGCATCAAAACAATAAAAAGCTCAAATAGTGGTATATTTGAGTTCTTAGAAAAGCCTTTGGCAAAATACCATAGAAATTGAAGCTATATTTATCTGCTCCTTCAAATAACCCAATAAAAGCTACTATAAAAATCACCGGCTCTAAAAGTGAGTCCAATAGACTTCTTTTGCTTCAGGCATTATACCCTAATATTACTGTTAAGAACCTTTCCAATTCGGATGATGCATCGGTAATGCAAGCAGGTCTTAAAATACATCATGGGGAAGTAGATATACACCATGCCGGTACCGCCATGCGATTTTTAACGGCCTATTTTGCTTCCCAAGAGAGCAGGGGAGTAGTTCTTACAGGTTCCAAACGGATGACGGAGCGTCCTATAAAGGTTCTCGTGGAGGCGTTGCGAAGCTTGGGGGCTAATATTGAATATGTTGATAAGGAGGGGTATCCGCCCATACGGATCAAAGGAAAAACCCTAAGCGAAAACAAAGTAAGTTTACCGGCCAATATAAGTAGTCAATATATTTCCGCGCTATTGCTCATTGCTCCAAGTTTGGAAAATGGATTGGAATTGGAACTAATTGGGAAGATTACTTCTATTCCGTATATAAAAATGACCTTGGCACTTTTGTCACAATTAGGGATAGAAAATTCTTTTGAAGGAAATCTCATTACCGTCCGATCAAAAACTTCGGTAAACGATACCGATATGGTCGTGGAGTCGGATTGGAGTTCCGCTTCTTATTTTTATAGTATTGCTGCACTATGTGATATAGGTACCGAAATAAGCTTATCATCCTACAAAAAAGGTAGCTTACAGGGTGATAGTATACTTTCCAGGATATATGAAGATTTTGGTGTTGAAACGGTATTCCAAGAAAATAGAATCGTTTTGAGAAAAACTGGCGACTGCCAATGGTCTACCATTAACTTTGACCTCGCCAACGCTCCAGATATTGCCCAGACCATTGCCGTTTGCTGTTTTGGATTGGGATTGGGATGTCATCTCACAGGATTACATACCTTAAAGATTAAAGAAACCGACAGATTGGAAGCACTTAAGACCGAACTTTCAAAATTGGGTGCTACCATTTCGGTTACCGATAAGGAATTGACATTGGCACCTTCCACGGCCATTAAGGACGAGGTGGCCATTGATACCTACAATGATCATAGAATGGCTATGGCATTCGCTCCTTTGGCAATAAAAACCTCGTTAATAATCAATGATGCCCAGGTAGTTTCCAAATCCTATCCGGACTTTTGGAAAGACCTTGTTTCCCTTCAATTTGGAGTAAAGGAATTTTAATTTTTATTTAGTGGCCGTTTTACTTGACAACGCCTATGTTGGGATTGTATATTTGCAGCCGCAAAAATTCCTAACAAAAACTTCGTACATGAAATTATCACACTTTAATTTTGAACTTCCAAAAGAATTATTGGCAGAGTATCCTGCAGAAAATAGAGATGAATCCAAATTAATGGTTATTCATAAGGATACTGGCAAAATTGAGCATAAGATGTTCAAGGACCTAATTAATTATTTTGATGAAGGTGATGTTATGGTGTTGAACAACACTAAGGTTTTTCCCGCCAGACTATACGGAAACAAAGAAAAAACCGGAGCAAGGATAGAAGTGTTTTTGTTACGGGAACTCAACGAGGAACAGCGTCTTTGGGACGTATTGGTAGATCCCGCGCGTAAAATACGTATTGGGAATAAACTTTATTTTGGCGATGATGAAAATTTGGTCGCGGAGGTCATAGACAATACCACCTCAAGAGGAAGAACGTTACGCTTTTTATATGATGGTTCTTACATAGATTTTAGAAGAAAATTAAGGGATTTGGGGGAAACTCCGTTGCCAAAGTACATCAAGAGGGAAGTGGAACCGGAAGATGAGAAACGCTATCAGACCATTTATGCAAAACATGAAGGTGCCGTAGCCGCGCCTACCGCAGGCTTACACTTCTCTAAACACTTGTTAAAACGTCTGGAAATTAAAGGGATCAACTTTGCAGAAGTGACCCTGCATGTTGGTTTGGGTACTTTTAACCCAGTAGAGGTAGAAGATTTATCCAAACACAAGATGGATAGCGAAGAGCTTATCATTGATGAAAAAGCTACCGAAATCGTAAACAATGCGCAATTACAAAAGCGTAGGATATGTGCTGTGGGAACAACTGCAATGCGAGGTCTAGAGAGCGCAGTTTCTTCCGAACATACGTTAAATACTTTTGACGGATGGACGAATAAGTTTATTTTCCCTCCTTACGATTTTAGTATTGCCAATTGTATGATCACCAATTTTCATTTACCCAAATCTACGCTTTTAATGATGGTTTCGGCCTTCGTGGGACATGATTTAATGAAAAAAGCATACAAAGAAGCTATCATTGAAAGCTATAAGTTTTATTCGTATGGTGATGCCATGCTAATTATATAGGAATAGTTCCAAAAGTATTCCATAAGATACTTTTATTATCATTCCGAGTACGAGGAATTTGTTTCTAACCGACTTGATTATACAGATCGACCTTGCTCGATAATACAGTGAACTGATTTAAACTTTTTGTTTGGAACCGAAAATATCGGCTTTTGGGCCATTATGAAGTCATTTTTTAGTGGCATAGCAGGGCTACGATAGTCAAAAATGGGGAAATAAGGGTTCAAAATGTAATATTTGCAGGTAAAAGAAAAAGTTTAAATGAGTTCAATAAGAGGACACTCATCTTTGACAACCTTTAATACTTTCACAAAGACGTGGAGACAAAAAAGAAAGACATACGGGCCTTAACAAAAGATCAGCTGAGGGCGTTCTTTGTTAGCAAAGAAGAAAAGGCTTTTAGGGGTAGTCAGGTGTATGAATGGTTATGGCATAAATCTGTCCATTCCTTTGATGTCATGACCAATATTTCTAAGGAGACCCGTCAGCTGTTGAAAGATAATTTTGTAATCAACCATATAAAGGTAGATCAAATGCAGCGAAGTAAGGACGGTACCATTAAGAATGCCGTTCGCTTGCATGATGATTTGGTGGTAGAGTCCGTATTGATACCTACCAAGACAAGGACAACCGCCTGTGTTTCTAGTCAAGTAGGTTGTAGTTTGGACTGCAGGTTTTGTGCTACGGCACGTCTAAAACGGATGCGTAATCTAAATCCTGACGAAATCTACGATCAAGTAGTCGCCATTGATAACGAAAGCAGACTATATTTTGATAGGCCATTGAGCAATATAGTTTTCATGGGAATGGGAGAACCCTTAATGAATTATAACAATGTATTGAAAGCCATTGACAAAATTACCTCCCCCGAAGGCTTGGGAATGTCTCCAAAACGGATTACGGTCTCTACTTCCGGCGTTCCCAAAATGATAAAGAAAATGGCGGATGAACAGGTAAAGTTTAAATTGGCTGTTTCCCTACATTCCGCTATCGATGAAATCCGAACATCCATAATGCCCTTTAATGCCACCTTTACTTTGGCAGATTTACGTGAGGCTTTGGAATATTGGTACCATAAAACCAAAAGTAGAATTACATATGAATACGTAGTTTGGATGGGAATCAACGATACCTTAAAGGATGTTAATGCCCTAGTGGATTTCTGTAAGTTCGCCCCGTCCAAAGTGAACCTGATCGAGTACAATCCCATTGATGATGGCGAGTTTCAACAAGCATCGAACACGGCTATTGATATGTATGTAGATACGTTGGAACGGAATAACATTATCGTAACCGTAAGACGATCCAGAGGTAAGGATATTGATGCGGCTTGTGGTCAATTGGCAAATAAGAGCTAATAGCAAAGAGTTACCCTTACATGTTCTGTATCCTAGGACCTAGGATGCCAGTAGAAACCTCTTTCCAGGACAAACTAAATTCTACCCTATTAAGAGCGTAATAATCAAGGAACGGTATAACAGAAGGTCTCTTGGCGCACGATTCTATTTTTAAATTGTTTTTAAATAAGAATTTTGTCCATAATAGGGCGCTAAAAGATACCGATGTGATTATATTTGATCAAAGGATGAAAGTAGTCGCTCAAATAAAGCAGCCCATTGATCAAGAAATGGAACTTTTTGAAACAAAGTTCTATGAATCCATGTCTTCCAAAGTAGCACTCCTCAATAGAATTACCTATTATATCGTAAACCGTAAAGGAAAGCAAATGCGCCCCATGTTCGTTTTCCTCACGGCGAAACTGTTGAACAATGGAGAAGTAAACGAACGGACATATCGTGGAGCTTCCGTAATAGAACTGATCCATACAGCCACTTTGGTGCATGATGATGTGGTAGATGAAAGCAATAAGCGAAGAGGTTTTTTTTCCATAAATGCGTTGTGGAAAAATAAGATAGCTGTTCTGGTAGGGGATTATTTGTTGTCCAAGGGGTTACTACTTTCCATAGAC
>JBATTK010000187.1:0-6494 GCA_049670505.1 Saonia sp. | reverse complement strand
GGGATACACACTACATTTCCAAACACAATGTTAAAAAAAACGACACTTTAACGAAGAAAGTCGAAATGGGATACCATTCATCGAACTATAACAATATCGGTCGCTTTCCTTGCGTTGTTATTAGTACCCAAATCTATTAAACCTACTGCATGAAAAAGCTATTTTCATTTATGGCTATCCTTGCTATAATTTTTGCAAGCAACTGTTCACAAATACCGGAAAACAATGACCCTGTCATTGGAGTCTGGTCCAATGTGTCTGTTAACGTCATAAGTGTTACCGATAAACAAACTACACGACAAGAATGGATTTTTAACGATGCCTATCTAGGTAGATACCATAGTTATACGGATAAGCAGCTCCAAATTATAACCGACTTTCAATGGAGTCAAGAAGACGGCGTTTACACTATTTCATATCCCGGAACGGATTTTCCGGATGATATTGTAACCATGGAAGAAGGCGAGGAAAGTACTTTACTGCAAGACCGCGAGGGTGATATTTTAGCCATAAGGGAATAAAAAACATTCTCCGGGGCAAGCCAATAAGGTATTAAAACCTGTCTGACGGTAGATCAGTTCCAAAAAACAAATTCCAAACTACACAAAACCCCATGTTGTCGTTCCGAATGGAATGAGGAATCCCTACCACATGATACCAATAAATTCTTCTAGATTCTTCGCTGAGCCCGTCTTAAGCACAGTCGAAAGGCTCTGAATGACAAGGTAACACAAATCACGTGCTTCGCCCTGAACCACTGGGGAGGAAAGGCTTACCTAAATCCGAAGTTGATCCCTAAGGATATATTGTTAAATTCAGCAAGCGTATAATCCAAATTCAATCTGAAAAATCCAAGTTTTAATTTTGTTCCCAGATTTGCCGTCAGACCACTGGCATCACTGTTAATAGTAAAGGGATCTATATAAGTCTCTTGAAAAGGCCCCGATTGTACTTCATAGGTCCCCAGAACATCGGTTTCCGACTTTCCTGTAAGATAGCCTAAGCCACCATAAAAGTTGATGACCGGTAGTCTAGTGGATACTACTGCCTGAAATACCCAAGTATTTATCTTCGCATCTATTCGTTGGTCTTCACCTGCAATAAGGCTGGTATTCGTAAAATCATAGGTGCCATCTAAATGTGTATAACCGATAACCGCGGATATTGATACTGGCAATAACTTGTCCGCAGGTAAATGTTTGGTAAAATCATGTTGTATTCCTACCCCATATAATCCAATCGCAACATCATCCGTATTGATCTTTGGCAGAAATCTAACTTTTATTTCGGTTCCCTTGATCAACCCAACACTAGCTTGTAAAAAAGCCGATGGTATAAAATTAATATCTTCGGAAGCCAGTCCGGTCGGCAATTCGAATTCTTCCCTTAGAATTCCGTTAGGCCCTTCCACAAATACCCGAATACCTTCCAAATCTCCCAAAGCAGTAGATACGGCCCTTGATGTTGCCCCGTCCACAAACTGTAGATTGTCATAATCCTCCGTGTTCAATATAAAGGATTTTTTATCCTCTTTATTCCGAAAAGAGGAAATGTTTCCGATAATGGAAATTTCAAAACCCCCTAGAGGTTTGGCCTCCGCAGAATTATACCAACCGTTGGAAACACCGTAGATTACCCCTTCCATAACAGGGGATAAATAATCATTGGTAAAACGTTCCGCATCGGCAAGGCCTGCGGCAAATAAATTATTGACATCGGATTGAGCCGTACCAAAGGAACAAAAAAATACAGGTAGTAAAAAAAGTACTTTCTTCATCTGTTTGAAATTTTAAAATCCTTTAAAACTAAAAAACTCGCACTGTTGGTGCGAGTTTTTGTTGTATAAGTATGGTTTTTTATGCATCAATGTTCGCATAAACGGCATTTTTTTCAATAAACTCCCTTCTCGGAGGCACTTCATCTCCCATAAGCATGGAGAAAACCCTATCGGTTTCCGTAGCATTGGCTATGGTTATTTGCCGCAATGTTCTAAAATCCGGGTTCATTGTAGTATCCCATAATTGTTCGGCATTCATTTCACCAAGACCCTTATAGCGTTGAATACCCACGCTACCGCTAAAACTTTCGGCAATTTCATCGCGCTCCTTATCGTTCCATGCATACCTTTTTTTAGTTCCTTTTTTAACCAAATAAAGCGGTGGCGTCGCAATATATACATGTCCTCCCTCGATCAATTCTCGCATATAGCGGAAGAAGAAAGTTAAAATTAAGGTCTCAATATGACTACCATCTACATCGGCATCACACATGATTACTACTTTATGATACCGTAATTTTTCTAAGTTCAATGCCTTGCTATCCTCTTCGGTACCAATAGTTACGCCCAAAGCGGTATAGATATTCTTAATTTCCTCATTCTCAAATACCTTGTGCTGCATGGCCTTTTCTACATTCAGTATCTTACCTCGTAAGGGAAGAATAGCCTGAAAATTCCGATCCCTACCTTGCTTGGCAGTTCCACCTGCAGAATCTCCCTCAACCAAGAAAACCTCGCAAAGTGCCGGATCTTGCTCCGAACAGTCCGATAATTTTCCCGGCAGGCCACCAATACTCATTACAGTTTTACGCTGTACCATCTCACGTGCCTTAGTAGCTGCATGACGTGCCTGGGCGGCCAGAATTACTTTCTGTACAATGATCTTGGCATCATCCGGATTTTCCTCCAAATAATTGGTCAACATTTCGGAAACCGCTTGGGAGACCGCCGAGGAAACCTCCCTATTACCCAATTTAGTTTTGGTTTGCCCTTCAAATTGAGGTTCCGCAACTTTTACCGATACGATAGCGGTCAACCCTTCCCTAAAATCATCGCCCTGTACTTCAAACTTTAGTTTATCCAACATTCCCGAGGAATCCGCATATTTCTTTAAGGTAGAAGTCAATCCCCTTCTAAATCCTGATAAATGGGTACCTCCTTCATGGGTATTGATGTTGTTTACATAGGAGTGTAAATTTTCCGTATATGATGTATTATACGTCATCGCAACCTCAACGGGAATACCGTTTTTTTCCCCTTCCATCGCAATAATATTTTGTATCAACTGCTCCCTATTACTATCCAGGAAAGTAACAAACTCCTTTAATCCTTCATCGGAATAAAACGTATCTTGAACATACCCGCTTTCACTCTCCTTATCCTTCTGGCGTTTATCCATAATAGTAATGGTAACCCCTTTATTCAAATAAGAGAGTTCCCGCATCCTATTGGCCAAAGTCTCGTAACTAAATTCAATGGTTTGGGTAAATATGGTATCGTCTGGATGAAAAGTAACGACCGTACCCCTTTCCGTTGTCTCCCCTATGCTTTTAACGGGATAAAGGGACTTACCCCTTTCATATTCTTGTTCCCATATTTTTCCGTCCCTATGTACAGTTGCCCTTAAGTGGTTGGAAAGTGCGTTCACTACGGAAACACCCACGCCGTGAAGACCACCGGATACTTTATAGGAATCCTTATCAAATTTTCCCCCGGCACCAATCTTGGTCATAACCACCTCAAGGGCCGAAACGCCTTCTTTTTTATGAAGGTCTACGGGAATACCCCTACCATTATCCTTGGTAGTTATTGAATTATCCTCGTTTATGGTAATATTAATCATATCACAATGGCCGCCCATAGCCTCATCAATGGAATTATCCACTACTTCATAGACCAAATGGTGCAATCCTCTTACACCTATATCACCAATATACATGGAAGGGCGCATGCGCACATGCTCCATACCCTCTAAAGCCTGAATACTATCGGCTGAATAATTCTGTTTCTTTGCTTCTTCGCTCATAGAACAAATTAAGTTGTTTTAATTAAAATTTAGCAATCTTGCAAATATAAGCAATACCCTATAGAATAAGGTATTGCTGCTTATTATAAGCATTTAAGTTATCAACAAAAATTGTGGAAAATATCGTCGGGAAAATCGATATTTGGACAGATTTTTTGTTCATCGTTTTTTAGTCCGATACGGATAAAACTATATACAAGGAACCCTTGGTTTTTACCAAAGGAAAGGGCGCCTTTTAAAGTTAAGGCTATATGGGCATATAGCGTTTTCAAATGTTGAAAAAAATACTCTCCCCGAACGTAAGGGGGCATCGACACAACGGCCGAAACGGATTCATAAGACCCCGCCAAGGGGCGGGGTTAATTCGACCTTCGGTTTTCAACGCTTGAAAAAACACCCTCCCCGAACGTAAAGGGCATCGCCACAACGGCCGAAATGGATTCATAAGACCCCGCCAAGGGGCGGGGTTAATTCGACCTTCGGTTTTCAATGCTTGAAAAAACGCCCTCCCCGAACGTAAAGGGCATCGACACAACGGCCGAAACGGATTCATAAGACCCCGCCAAGGGGCGGGGTTAATTCGACCTTCAGTTTTCAATGCTTGAAAACTGGGTCTCATTAACAAAAGAAGCGCCTTTTACAGCGCTTCTTAAGGACTAATTATAATTAAAAACCTGAATAAAACAGCTTACTCATTCATATACTGAACCTTTTACAAGGTATTGGCCAAAAAAACTATTCAAAGGTATACTCGAATAAAAACACCTTTGACGAGCTGTGCTCCCGACCTTTAAAAAAACACTATCGTATCCAAAAGAACCGCTGGTTTCAAAAAATCACGGCCCTATCCCTTGGAACTATTTATCATAGGCATCGGCATGCACCTTGGCTACCGCTCTACCCGATGGATCGTTCATGTTTTTAAATGCCTCATCCCATTCCAAGGCAATTTTAGTGCTACACGCCACTGAAGGCTCCTGGGGAACACATAATGCCGCAGCATCGGATGGAAAATGCCCCTCAAAAATTGAACGATAATAAAACTCTTCTTTAGAAGTAGGTGTTTGCAACGGAAACCTGAATTTGGCATTTGCCAGTTGTTCATCGGATACTTCCTGATCGACGACTTCTTTTAAAGTGTCGATCCAACTATAACCTACACCGTCCGAAAATTGTTCTTTTTGACGCCAAACCACACTCTCGGGCAAGTACGCTTCAAAAGCCTTGCGAATGACCCATTTCTCCATTCGTTCCCCATTGATCATCTTATCTTTTGGGTTTATACGCATGGCTACATCCATAAACTCTTTGTCCAAGAACGGAACCCGCCCTTCTATTCCCCAAGCTGCCAAGGATTTATTGGCCCTTAAACAATCATACATGTGTAATTTATCCAACTTTCGCACAGTTTCCTCATGAAAATCTTTTGGACTCGGTGCTTTGTGAAAATATAAATATCCTCCAAAAAGCTCATCCGCACCTTCGCCGGACAATACCATTTTTATACCCATGGATTTGATGACCCTTGCCATTAAATACATTGGTGTAGAAGCTCTTACCGTAGTAATATCATATGTTTCAAGGTTATAGATTACATCTTTAATAGCATCCAAACCTTCTTGGATAGTGAATTTTATCTCATGGTGTACCGTTCCTATATGTTCAGCTACTTTTTGGGCCGCGGCCAAATCGGGGGAGCCCTCCAAACCAACGGAAAAAGAGTGTAACTGTGGCCACCAAGCCTCCTTGGTATCACCTGATTCAATTCTTTTTTGGGAATATTTTTTTGCTATAGCAGAAGTAACGGAAGAATCCAATCCGCCGGATAACAATACTCCATACGGCACATCCGACATTAACTGTCGATGTACGGATGCCTCTAAGGCATCCTTAAGTTCGGCTATACTAGTCTGGTTCTCTTTTACGGCCTCATAATCCATCCAATCCCGCTTATACCATTGTTTAAAAGTTCCATCGGTACTGCTCAGATAATGACCGGGAGGAAAAAGTTCTATTTTGCTGCACGTTCCTTCCAAGGCCTTTAATTCCGAAGCAACATAGAACGTACCATTTTGGTCCCAACCAATATATAGAGGAATAATTCCCATATGATCGCGTGCTACAAAGTATTCGTCCTTTTCCGTGTCATATATCGCAAAGCCAAAAATACCGTTCATTTCATCTAAAAAGTCGGCTCCCTTTTCTTGATACAGGGCTAAAATAACTTCGCAGTCGGACGCCGTGCTAAAATTATAGGTTCCCTTAAATCGCTTCCGAAGTTCCCTGTGGTTATATATTTCTCCATTGGCGGCCAATACTAAGGTACCATCTTCGCTCAATAAAGGCTGTTTACCGGAGACGGGATCTACAATGGCTAATCTTTCATGTGCCAAAATGGCTTTATCGTTGGCATAAATACCACTCCAATCCGGACCACGATGTCTTACTTTTTTAGACATTTCAAGTAGTTGGGGCCTTAAAACTTCAGTGCTTTCCTTTACATCAAATGCACATACTATTCCACACATAAATATGTTTTTATATCAATTAAAAGTCAAAGATGCGTTTAAACTTTCAATTTTAAAATATATTATTCTATTTTAGTTACATATTATAATTATAATTATTCATTTACGTCTATTTTAAAACTAATTATGATAAATAATAATAATAAATAGTACATTCTGTAAG
>JBATTK010000186.1:0-35547 GCA_049670505.1 Saonia sp. | reverse complement strand
GGGAAAAAGAGGGGAATTAAAAAAGGTAGCGGCAGAGAATAAAACCGATACCTACGTTATTGCCAAAAAACCTAACAATTATGATTTGGGAGCGGCCAAGGTGTACTTCCCCGCAAATACTTTTTATGAGGATTTCTATATCGACCTAAGAAAAGGGAAGGATACCGTCACTATTCATAACAATACGGTTCCCGCACATCGAAATTTTACCATAACATTTGACGCTACTAAGTATACACCGGAAGAACGGAAGAAGCTTTTTATTGCGCGATTGGATAAGAAATTCAGGCCCAATTATGCCTCTACTTATAAGAGAGGGACAACCTTTACTACACGGACGCGAAACCTAGGTACCTATACCTTGGCCAAAGATACTGTGGCACCCAAAATAAGGCCTAAGAATTTTAAGGAAAAACAATGGTTGAACAACTACAGATACCTAAGTTTGCGCATAAGCGATGATCTTAGTGGAGTGGATAGTTATTCCGCCACCCTGAACGGGGATTGGATCTTAATGGAGTACGAACCTAAGACCAATACCCTTACTTATAATTTTGATGATGCAATTTTGGACAAGAAACAATGTGAACTCAAAATTGTCGTTACTGATAATGTAGGAAATTCCAATACCTTTATCAGCACTTTTTACAGAAAATAAACGTGAAGTATCCCAAGCTACTTTTCCTTTTTATTGTTTTATGTTCCATATTTACAGGAAGGTCGCAAACGGCTACCATTACGGGTGTAGTCTTGGATGAGGAAAACAAACCTCTTTCAAACGTTAATATTACCTCCCTATCACAGGGAACATTTTCCGATACCAACGGGTTTTATGTGCTACAATTGGTAGCCGATAAAAAGACTACCATTACTTTTTCCCATTTGGGACATGAAAATGTGGTCTTGGAAAATTTGATTCTAATCACCAATGAGACCTATGAGTTTAACCCGGTAATGAAAACCGATGCTATTCAAGTAGATGGCATAGTAGTTACCCCTACCGGCGAAAGAAGTGTAACGGGTATTACTACCATCTCCCCTGAAGTAGTTCGAAAAATTCCCGGGGCCAATGCCGGAGTGGAGAACATTTTAAAACTGCTCCCCGGCGTATCATCCAGCAATGAATTAAGCACACAGTATTCCGTTAGAGGTGGAAATTACGATGAAAATTTGGTCTATGTAAATGGTATTGAAGTGTATCGCCCTTTTTTGATACGATCCGCACAACAAGAGGGATTGAGTTTTGTGAACAGTGATCTAGTGCAGAACGTGGAATTTTCTTCCGGGGGGTTCCAGGCAAAATATGGCGATAAGCTATCTTCGGTTTTGGATATTACCTATAAAAATCCGGTAGCCTTCGGCCTACAGATAAGTGCAAGTTTATTAGGGGCCAGTGCCGCTTTGGAGACTATATCAAAAAATAAGAATTTCACTACCATAAGCGGGGTGCGCTTTAGGGACAATAGCCTTCTGGTGAACAGTCTACAAACGGATTCTAATTTTAATCCCACTTTTGCCGATGTACAAACATATCTGACCTATCGGTTTTCCAAAAAATTTCATCTTAATTTTTTGGGTACCGTTTCTATCAATGATTACCAAAACGAACCTTTGACACGCCAAACCAATTTTGGAACTTTGTTCAACCCCATGGCCTTGTTGGTTTTTTATGAAGGTCAGGAAAACAATAGGTACAATACAGTTTTAGGAGCGTTAAAAGCCGACTATTTCCTAAATGACGAGCTTACGTTAAAGCTTACCACTTCCCTATACCACACAACGGAGGAAGAACGTTCCGACATCATTGCCCAATATGAATTGGGCGAAGTAGATTCCAATCTTGGAAGCGAAGATTTGGGAGAAGTAACTTCTTCCCGAGGCTTAGGTTCCCAATTTAACCGTGCAAGAAACGATTTGGATGCATTGATTTTAAACATAACGCATCAAGGGAAGTTCATTACCGATAACAAGTCGTTAGAATGGGGGATTACCTATACCCATGAGGATATACGCGATCAAATACGGGAATCGGAATTTATAGATTCCGCAGGGTTTTCTATTAGACCGCCCTTGCCGGAATTCATCAATGACCAACCCCGAGATCCTTTTGATGGTCCTATTGTTCCCTTTGAGGGTGTAAGCGCGTTGAATTTTGTAAAAACCAATAGGTTTTCTGGTTTTGTACAGTACAGTGAGCAGACCCAATGGAAGAGTAATGATATCTACTACAACATTGGACTGCGTGCCCATGCTTGGACCATTAACGGAGAAAACATAGAAAAAACGCAACAGCTTATCGTGAGTCCCAGGGCACAGTTCGCCATAAAGCCCGACTGGGAAAAAGACATGCTCTTTAGAATATCGGGAGGACTGTATCAACAACCCCCTTTCTATAGGGAGTTACGAGATCGTACCGGCACTATACAACCCGCTGTAAAAGCTCAAAAGTCGGTACATTTTGTCTTGGGAAACGAGTATAGCTTTATTCTGTGGAATAGACCTTTCACCTTGGTCAGTGAGGCCTATTACAAAAAACTGAACCAAGTGAACCCGTATACCTTGGAGGATGTACGCATACGCTATGCGGCGGATAATAATGCAAAAGCATATGCCTATGGTGCGGAAATCCGAATGAACGGGGCCTTTGTTCCGGGAACGGAATCCTGGGTGAGCTTGGGATATCTCAAAACGGAAGAAAACATTGATGACAGAGGGTATATATCCAGGCCTACGGATCAAAGACTAAAAGTGGGCATTTTGTTTCAGGATTATGTACCCAACATACCCGATTTAAAAATGTATTTAAACTTAGTGTATAATACCGGGGTTCCCGGAGGATCTCCCAACTTTGCCGACCCTTATCTTTTTCAGAATAGATTAAGAGATTATAGAAGGGCAGATTTGGGAATTTCATATATTTTTGTAAACGAGTATAAGACATATCCGGAAAATCACTGGTTGCATAAACTTAAGGATCTAAATGTTGGCGTTGAAATTTTCAATTTATTCAACAATCAGAATTCAATAACCAATACATTTGTTAGAGACGTGGATACCAAACAACAGTTTGCCGTTCCAAATTTTTTAACGACCCGCAGATTAAACTTAAGATTAAGCATGCGATTTTAGCACAGTACACATGAAAAGAATCAAAATACTATTTTTTACCCTTATAAGCCTTGGAATAAATGCCCAGAAAAACATTTATGAAAGTAATAAGTTTGATGAATTAAGTGAAAATCATAAAACCTTGGCCATTATTCCTTTCCTAACCAACCTAGATCTTGAGGAAGACATATCCAAGGAAGAATTAAAAGTATTGGAAGAAAGGGAAGGTCTTGCCGTGCAGGATGCATTGGAGACCTATTTCTCCAGAGGGAAGAAACGAAAAAAATTCTTGGTAGATTTTCAAAACGTGGATAATACCAATGCGCTTTTGGCAAAGAACAATATCTCCTATGGAAACATAGACATCTATACCATTACGGAACTTTGTAAGATGCTAAAGGTAGATGGTATCATTAGTGGTAATATAGACCTGAACATTCTGCTTTCCAAGGGAGTTCCAACAGATTTCAGTTTTATAGATTATATTCTTGGGGATGCCAACTATGGTAGGATCGGCATTAAGGTAAGTGACGGAAATACAGGAAAGCTATTGTGGAAATATGAAAAGGAAATCAACAAAAAATCCGGTAAGAACACAAATGCCATGATAGATGATATGATGAAAAGGGCCACCCGTAAATTTCCTTATGACAAGGAAAGGGAAAAAAGAAAGCGCAAGAAAAAGAATCAGTCCTGAGCAAATTCCTTTAATACCCCTACTACATAATCCAATTCCGCTATCGTATTATATTTTGAAAAGGAGAAGCGTAACGACGGTTTTTTCAGATTTTCTTCGGATAATATTTCAGAAAGCACATGGGAACCCATATCACTACCAGATTGGCATGCACTGCCTTTGGAGCAGGCAATACCTTTGATATCCAAATGGAAAAGTAACATCAGGGCTTTTTCTTTGCTAAAGGGAAGGCATACGTTAACCAGCGTATAAGTGCTTTTTTCCAAGTCTCCGGAATGGCCGTTAAATTCCGCCAAAGGAATTTCTTTCTTTATGCTTTCTATAAAATACCGTTTTAGCTCGGTTACATAGGATTTTTCCTTTTCTAGATTGGCATAGGAAGCTATAAAGGCCTGCTCCAAACCAACGATATTGTGAAACGATTCCGTCCCCGCTCTATACCCGCGTTCTTGGGAACCCCCAAAAATCAAAGGTTTCAACCCTGTGTTCTTTTTGATATAGGCAAAACCTATTCCCTTTGGGCCATGGAATTTATGCGCCGCAGCAGCAAGAAAATCAACCGGGGTCTGCCGTACATCCCACGGATAATGTCCTATGGACTGTACGGTATCCGAATGAAAAAAAGCACCGTTTTCCCTACAAAGGGTGCACACGGCATCCATATCTATTTTATTACCTACTTCATTGTTCACGTGCATTAAGCTTACCAACTTTTTTGTATGGTCCTGTTGTAGCAAAATTTCCAAATGGGAAAGGTCGGGATTTCCATGAGGGTCCAAGCTCACAAAATGCAAATTGACCCCATACTCTTTTGCCAACTCTTCCACCGTGTGTAATACCGCATGATGTTCAATCTTACTGGTGATAATGGTCTTTACGCCCAAATCCCTAACCGCACCGCGTAAAATCATATTGTCCGCTTCTGTGCCGCCGGAGGTAAATATAATCTCCGAAGGTTGGGCATTTAGCTGTTTCGCAATGGTTTTTCTGGCACTCTCCACGGCTGTTTTCGCAGATCTACCAAAACTATGTGTAGACGATGGGTTACCGTAAAAATTGGATAAGGCTTCCTGCATTTTAGAAATAACCTCATCCCTAACTTGGGTCGTAGCGGCATTATCTAGGTACACGTTTTGCATTGCAACTATATCGATTTAGAAATTGGTCAAAAATAATTGAAATAAAGTTAACCCCAAATTATACGATTGAAATTCCATTTTATATTTAATGTATTGAAAATCATTTATTTATATAACAATTGAACTCCTTTTCCAAATTTTTAAGTGGTAACATTTACTGCTATCATAAGGTTTCACTAATGTATTTTCATTGGGAATTGAATCTATTGCGCATCAATAAATACTAAAATGAGGTTAATTTCTCCAAAAATTGGAACCAACCTCTAGGATAATCCCTTTTATTTCATTTAAATTTGAAACATGAAAAAGATATCTTTTTTCCTATCATTATGTTTATTTTTTTCCTGTGATGATGGTAACCTACAGATAGAAACCATAGATTTTGATAGCGTAAGCATACAATCGTGTGACAGTTCTATTGACTTGGAAACCGTCCTGTTTTTTAAAATCGATGAAGATGAAGCCCTTATCTTGGATTTACAGGGAGATTTATTGGAAAATATTACTTCTGAAACAAATGCGATAACCAGCGATATTCCGGGAGAATCCCAACTTACCTATCGGTTTTTTTCGGACAACGTTAGCAATACGTATTTCTGTAGTGATATTCCGCCGGTGGCACCAACGGTTATAGACGAAATCGAGGCCGAAGGAGGAACAATAACTATAAATTCAAAGGTTTCATCGCTAGGATCCGCTACTAAGAACTATGTGCATGAAGTAGAAATTATTAACCTTACGCTCGTCAACAGTCTAGACGAACGGTTAACGGACGCGGCCGGATTCGATTATGGGGATATTACGACCACTACCTCTGCTAGTACAGAACTTTTATTTGCGAATTATAGCGAAATTGCCGTTTCTCGCTGTGAAAATGCACCTGCAGATGGCCAAATACGATTATATAAGATACTTAATGATGAATTTATTGCATTGGATATTCCGGAGACTTCGATCGCAAATATGGCAACGACTACTCCAAGGGAAATAAATTTGGCGTCCGATGGGGTTTTTAGGAACTACGTTATCAATACATTGGTAACAACGGATTTGGCCTGTATGGATGATATGTTAACCGATAGTAATACAGCCGGTGAGTTTTTTTCCGTAGCAGGAACCGCAAGCATTTCTACAGTAGAAAATGCGCCCAATACAGATGGGGCGATAACCTATACCCATACCATTGCATTGGAAAATGTGCAATTGACGCTTAGACGACCAGAGGAAGAGGCCGATGTAGTGCTAGATGCGTTGGAACCCTTCACTTTCGGTAATTTTACCACGGTAGCGAATTAGGCATTCTGATAAATATATACTTCGGTAGCGCCCAGACCGTATTTTTGATAGTCGGCATCGTAGTATTTCACATTTTCATACCTGCCAAAAAGGTAATGTAGTTCTTCTTTGAGTATCCCCTCTCCCACACCGTGAATAAACACCACCCTTTGGATACGTTTTCCAATAGCGAATTCCAACTGTCTTTTAGCCGTCTCCAATTGAATATTCAGCATTTCATGATTGGTCATGCCTTTTGCCGATTTCACCAGTTGATGGATGTGTAGGTCCACTTCCATTTTTGGGGCGTTCCGTTCTTTGGCCTTTACACTTGGGGGTGTTCTTTTTTTGGGAAGTTCCTTTTCGGCCTTTATTTGGGCAATCTCATAGTTACTAACGGTAATTTTATCGGAATCAGGAATTTTGACCAGTTCGGATGCAGTGTATACCATTGGAAACCCGTCATCGGATTCAATTGCGATTTCGTTGCCATCTATACGAACAACAAGCCCGGAGATCGTATCATCTATTGCTTCTACCCTATCCCCTATCTTAAAAGAACTCATCGCTCCTGCTTAGGGTTTTCTTCCCCAGAAGGCACGGGATCGGCCCAAATTTGGGTAGATTTATAGATACCGAACATTAACAAAACAATGCCGATACACAATGCATATTCCTTTTTCAGAAAAGTATCCCCGAAACCCATAACCACCGCACCAACTATGATAAGCGCAAAATAAATGATCTGTTTTGTTTTCATTCCACAAAAATAATAGTAATTTTCGGCAAAAGAATTAGTTTTTTACAAAATGCAGCTAACCACGCTTTTATTAATAGCGGAAGACTTAATGCTTCCCTGCTTAAGCAAAAGAATATTGGGTGTAGATTGTCCTGGCTGTGGCCTACAACGGTCGGTGGCTTTTTTATTTCAGGGCGATTTCGTAGCCGCTTTCAAAATGTATCCTGCTATTTATACCATTATTCTTTTATTTGCGTTTCTGTCCGTAGATTATTTTTTCAAAATTAAGCATGCGAACAAAATAGTTATTACGCTTATGATATCGAGCATTGTTTTGATATTGGCCAATTTTATTTTAAAATTTTACTAATCAACCTTTAAATTATGGAACAACAAAAACTACCTAACGTAACCATTGCATTGGTCTTGGCAATAGTTTCTTTTTTCTGTTGCTGTTTCGGGGGATTGCCCACGGCAATAATTGCTGGAATAGCCTTTATTTTAATCAATAAGGATGAAAAGAAGTATAAAGAAAATCCAGACCTCTATTCAAATTACAGTCAACTTAAAACTGCCAAGATTGTTACCATTATAGCTATAGTAATCGGTATCCTTTATTTTATATATACGTGGTATTCTATCTCCCAAATGGGCGGATGGGACGGTTATATGGAAAAAGTAAACGAGATTATGGAACAATACCAATAGATAGTCAGTCTTGAACAATAAACGGAATAGGGCCGTCATTTGGTGGTCCTATTTTATATGAAACCACAAACTTTAGATATATTATTATGGATCAACAACCACTACCGGGCGCCAGCAATGCTTTAACAATGGGTATTATTTCCCTTGTCGGATCGTTAATTTGCTGTGGACCATTTGCCGCTATATTCAGTCTAATTGGATTATCGAGCGCTAAAAAAGCCGAAAAATTATACCAGGAAAATCCCAACGCCTACACGGGTTATGAAAATGTAAAGACCGGAAGGATCCTATCCTATATTGGATTGGGACTATCCTTGATTATGTTAATTTTCTTTATCCTATACTTCGGTGTTATCATTGCCATGATCAGCAGCGGGGAATTTAGCGGAGATTTTTAATATCGTATCACTAAGTGAACAAAAAAAAGCCCTGACAGTATCGTCAGGGCTTTTTTATAAGACAATCATGAAAAGCATTTAGTTAGCAACCTCACTCATGAATTTAAGGCGATATAGGCGTAATTCCTCATCTTCATATTCCCCGTCAAACTCTTCCAGGGCCGTTTCTATATTATCTGTTTCAGCCTCAATAAAATACTCATGGAGGTCTTCCTGCTGGTCTTCGTCCAAGATTTCATCGATCCAATAACCTACATTCAATTTGGTTCCGCTGAATACAATTTGTTCCATTTCTTTGATCAACTGGGAAAGCTCCAATCCTTTTGCCGCTGCAATATCGCTTAAAGGTAATTTTCTATCAACATTTTGAATGATATATAGTTTTAATGCGGAATTGGCCCCTGTACTTTTAACGACCAAATCGTCTGGCCTTAAAACATCATTTTCCGTTACGTATTTACTTATCAGGGCTATGAAAGGCTTGCCGTATTTTTTTGCCTTACTCTCTCCAACGCCATGGGTATTGCTCAATTCTTCCATGGAAATAGGATATTTTAATGCCATATCCTGCAACGATGGATCCTGAAATATTACAAAAGGAGGCAAACCAAGTTTGGAAGCTTCCGCTTTTCTAAGATTCTTCAACAAGCGTAATAATTTCTCATCCGCAGCACCTCCGCTTGTTTTAGCCGCACTTACTATGGCATCGTCCGCTTCCTTATTGTACACATGATCCTTTGTCATCATAAAGGAAGTAGGGGATTTTACAAACTCCTGCCCCAGTGGCGTTACATGTAGGATTCCATATTGTTCAATTTCTTTCTTCAACAAACCCGCTACCAATACTTGGCGTACCAGGGCCATCCAATAACTTTTATCTTTATCCGCCCCTATCCCAAAAAAAGGTTTCTCATTTGTTTTGTGCGAAGAAATAAGGGCATTTACCTTACCCCTTAATGTGTTTACGATTTCCTTGGATTTAAACTTCTCACTTGTTCCTTGGACCACTTGGATCAGTTTCATTACATCTTCCTTGGCCTCCTGTTTTTCTTTGGGGTTTCTGGTATTGTCGTCCATATCTGCCCCTGGGCCGTTTACCTCATCGAACTCCTCTCCAAAATAGTGTAAAATAAATTTTCTCCTGGACATGGAGGTTTCGGCATAGGCAACGATTTCCTGTAGGAGTGCATTCCCAATTTCCTGCTCGGCAACTGGCTTACCTGACATAAATTTTTCCAGTTTTTCAACGTCCTTGTATGAATAAAATGCCAAACAATGTCCTTCACCATCATCTCTACCCGCTCTACCGGTCTCTTGGTAATAACTTTCTATACTCTTAGGAATATCATGATGGATCACATAACGCACATCGGGTTTATCTATACCCATTCCAAAAGCAATAGTGGCAACGACCACATCTACATCTTCCATCAGGAACATGTCTTGATATTTTGATCTTGTTTTGGCATCAAATCCGGCATGATATGGAACGGCGCTTACTCCGTTTACCTGTAATACTTGGGCCAGTTCTTCTACACGTTTTCTGCTAAGACAATAAATAATTCCGGATTTCCCCACGTTCTGTTTTACAAAACGGATAATGTCCGCATCCACGTTCTGTGTTTTCGGTCGTACCTCATAGTACAGATTGGGCCTATTAAAGGAGGCCTTGAATACCTTGGCATCCGTAATGCCCAAATTCTTTATAATATCTTCCTGTACCTTGGGCGTTGCCGTAGCAGTAAGACCAATGATGGGAATATTATCCCCCAATCGGTTAATAATAGATCTTAGGTTGCGGTATTCCGGTCTAAAGTCATGTCCCCACTCGGAGATGCAATGAGCTTCATCCACAGCAACAAAGGACAGTTTTTCAGATTGCAGAAAATCTACATACTCTTCTTTTGTCAAAGATTCCGGAGCTACATATAGCAATTTTGTAATACCGTTGGTAATGTCACTTTTAACTTGTTTGACCTCGGTTTTGGTCAAGGAGGAATTTAATACATGGGCCACTCCATGTTCCGGGGAAACACTGCGAAGGGCATCTACCTGATTTTTCATCAGCGCAATTAACGGTGACACTACTATTGCCGTTCCCTCGTGCATAAGAGCGGGAAGTTGATAGCAGAGCGATTTTCCACCACCGGTGGGCATAATCACAAAAGTGTTGTTGCCTTGGACTATATTCTCAATGACCTCCTCTTGAAGACCTTTGAATTGGGAAAACCCAAAATATCTTTTCAGCGAGGCATGTATATCCATTTCACTTAAACCCATACCATGTTTTAACATTTATTACTCTCTCTGTTGATCAAAAGCTAAAACTTATCCCTAAAAGGTATGAATTTTTACTACTTCTATCGGTGAACGACATAAATTTATTTTATTGAAACTTAAAATCCGCTATAAAATTAAGTTTATGTAATTTTGCTATCTTAAATATAATACATTCTTTAGGAATACAAACATAATTTCAATATTACATTGAGCGATACCAAAGCTATACTTGCCATAGCAAAGAAAACTATTGATACAGAGAGTGAAGCCATTCACCATCTAGGTACCTTATTGGACGAAGAATTTGCGAACGCTATAAACTGTATCTTACAATCCAATGGAAGAGTTGTGGTATCGGGTATCGGGAAAAGTGCGATTATCGCATCCAAAATAGTAGCTACGCTGAACTCCACGGGAACACCGGCCATATTTATGCATGCAGCTGATGCCATTCACGGGGATTTGGGTACCATTCAAGAAAATGATGTCGTTATCTGTATTTCCAAAAGTGGTAATACCCCCGAAATCAAAATGTTGGTCCCGCTCATAAAAAGAGGAAATAACAAATTGATAGGTATGACCGGAAGTTTGGATTCCTATCTGGGAAACCAAGCCGATTTTGTGTTGAATACTTTTGTCGCAAAGGAAGCCTGTCCCAATAATCTTGCTCCCACCACAAGTACTACCGCACAGCTGGTATTGGGAGATGCCCTTGCCATATGCTTATTGAAATTACGGGGATTCAGCAGTAGCGACTTTGCCAAATATCATCCTGGAGGTGCGTTGGGAAAAAGACTATACCTACGTGTTGGCGATATAGCTAGCACTAATATGAAACCGCAAGTGAATCTACATACAAGCGTAAAGGATGTTATCGTAGAAATATCGGAAAAAATGCTAGGTGTTACTGCGGTTTTGGAGCATAACAAAATTGTAGGGGTAGTCACCGATGGGGATATCCGTAGGATGCTAAACAAATTTGACAACATAGGAGGACTTACAGCAAAGGATATTATGACCGCTGATCCAAAAACGATCGGAACCGATGTTCTGGCCGTAAAGGCATTGGAGCTCATGCAGGAAAAAGGAATATCCCAATTATTGGCGGTAGATGATTCGGATTATATGGGCGTAGTACATTTGCATAACTTAATCAACGAAGGTATACTCTAATGGCTATGGGCAAAGAAGCTAACGAGATGTCGTTCTTAGATCATTTGGAAGAATTACGATGGCACCTGATCCGTTCCACCCTCGCAATAGTCATTATTGGCAGCGGGGCCTTTTTAATGAGGGGATTTGTTTTTGACACCGTGATTTTTGGTCCGTCAAACATGAGTTTTCCCACCTATAGGTTCTTTTGTGATATTGCAACTTCCATTGGTTTTAATTCAGCATTTTGCGCCGATGAACTTCCTTTTACCTTGCAAAGCCGTACTATGACGGGGCAATTTTCCGCGCATATCTGGACCTCTATATGGGCAGGATTTATTGTCGGGTTTCCTTATGTGTTGTACGAACTATGGAAATTTATAAGCCCCGGTCTTTATGAAAAAGAACGTAAAAACTCCAAGGGGTTCATATTCATTGCTTCCATGTTGTTCTTTCTTGGTGTCCTATTTGGATATTATGTCGTAGCGCCGTTATCCATCAACTTCTTGGGTACCTACCAAGTGAGTGAAGTTGTACTCAATGAATTTGATATAGGCTCCTATATATCTACGGTAAGGGCTTCGGTAATCGCCTGTGGAATTATTTTTGAACTCCCGATAATCATCTTCTTTTTGACCAAAGTGGGTCTTGTAACACCGGAAATCTTAAGAAAGTATCGTAAAATTGCCTTGGTCATTGTACTTATACTATCCGCAGTCATTACACCACCGGATGTGGCCAGCCAAATTGTGGTGTCCATACCCGTGCTCGTTTTGTATCAGATCAGTATTTATATTTCTAAAGTTGTATTACGAAGAGAAGCAAAAAAAGCAAACAAAAATGTCAAATCCAGTTGAGGAATTTAATGCCTATCGTTCCCGGATGAACGAAAAATTATTGGCAGATAACAATAAGATTGTCAAAAGAATATTCAATTTGGACACCAATGCCTATGCCGCCGGTGCCTTGGACGTTAAGACAAAAGAGTTGTTAGGTTTGGTAGCATCTACGGTTTTACGATGTGATGATTGCGTAAAATACCATTTGGAAAGCTCTTTTAGGGAAGGGGTTGCCAAGGAAGAAATCATGGAGGCCATGAGCATTGCAACACTTGTAGGAGGTACCATTGTAATCCCACATTTACGTAGGGCCTACGAATATTGGGAGGCATTGGAGGATCAAGAAGGTTAAAAAAACTACAATTTAGGATCGTTAACAACTAATATCCTTTAGATTTGGAACTTTATTGAGCGTATATGAAGCTTAGAGCGGAGCAAATAATGAAATCCTATAGGGGCCGAAAAGTGGTCAAAGGAATCTCCCTAGAGGTAAACCAAGGAGAAATCGTAGGTTTACTTGGTCCCAACGGAGCCGGCAAGACCACATCCTTCTATATGATCGTTGGCCTCATTAAACCCAATGGCGGAAAGATTTATCTGGATGATATGGAAATCACTAAGTTTCCAATGTACAAAAGAGCCCAGAACGGTATTGGTTATTTGGCACAGGAAGCTTCCGTATTTCGGAAATTGAGTATAGAAAAAAATATATTGAGCGTTTTACAACTGACCAGTCTGAGCAAAAAAGAACAGGAAATGAAAATGGAATCGCTCATAGAAGAATTTGGATTGGGACATATTCGAAAAAACCGGGGCGATCTTCTTTCCGGGGGAGAGCGAAGGCGAACGGAAATTGCCCGTGCCCTGGCAACCGATCCCAAGTTTATTTTGTTGGACGAGCCTTTTGCGGGAGTAGATCCCGTGGCCGTTGAGGATATTCAACGTATCGTGGCCCAATTGAAGGACAAAAATATCGGCATCCTCATTACCGATCACAATGTGCAGGAAACCTTGGCTATCACGGAACGCTCTTATCTGATGTTCGAGGGAGGTATCCTAAAATCGGGTATTCCCGAAGATTTGGCTGCAGATGAAATGGTACGGAAAGTATACCTGGGCCAGAATTTTGAGCTACGTAAGAAGAAATTGGATTTCTAGGGTGTTGTTGCCCCTTTCCGGGCTTTGGGCCGGAATCGGAATCTAAGGCTTTTCCATGTCATCCGAACCCAGATGCAAGGTCTTTACCGTGGACCATAAACTTCCGTCCTCGCCCATGCCCTCTATAAAAAAAGAGAGATCCTGAAGTCCGGTGTTCAAGATCTTGAACGTGGCCTTCCCATTTTCATCCAGATATATTTCCGGTTCCCAATGGACGACACCGTAATATTCAAAAGCTTTATCAAAATAGGTAGCGTACACGGGAGTATAAAACTTTTTGGTTTTTTCAAACCCTTTGTCTAGGATAAATTCATAAGCAATTTTCCGATTGGGATCCCCAGTGGTAAAGTTGAGTTCCTTACCCCTCCTGGTATAAATATAAATGACTTCTCCCATACCTCCCCTGACACCTTCCCTACTCGCCGTCTTATCAATAAAAAAACTTTCTACTTGAGTAGTAGGCAACTGATATAGGACATCAAAATTAGCCAAGGGCGCTCCGTCCAGATAAATCAAAGGTCTACGATCATCTCTTCGAGAAGTGATTCTGACCCTATCAAAGCTACCAAAATTCAAATCTTCACGCACCTCATAACCCCTTGACCTGATGATATCCAATACGATAGGAAATTTAAAAGCCATATCCTGGTCTACCTCCGTTACCCGGTTTTTCAAAAAGGCGGGTATATTCGGATTTATCTCTGCAAGTTTACTTTTCTTTTCTTGAGTGACCGTAACCTCTTCCAAAATTATGGTCTTATCCCCTATGGTCAAATCACGTAAGCTATTCATGGCAGGACTATCCGTCGGCTCGGGGTCCGGAAGATCATCCTTCCAAAGGTCATAAACCCTGTCCTCCATATTATTGTCCTTTAAGGACAATATAATCTTTGGTTTGGCAAGCTTTCCATTTTTTTTCACTTGGGAGAGGAACAGCTTTTCATCGCGTTCCAAGAAGTAATTTGAAATACTAAACGTATGGGTATCCTTTGGGGCGGCAATCGTTTGGGAAGTGTGGTTTTTCGTTGGGAATACGTAAAAATCATCGAACTTCCCAAGGTCACCATTGATAGTACCGTTCAACATAATTCCCCTTTCAAACTCAAAAAGTTGCTCGGGAGGATCCCCAAAAATGGCATCCCAGCTATATCTGCTCCAACCCTGGGTCAGCAGTAATAGGTCTAACTCGTATTCTTTCCTAGGACCGATGTCCTTAAAATAGTAAGCAGGGTTTTCCACAAATCCCTTTATGTAGGGCTTCAGATAAAACGTGCTCAGTATATTCCCTTGGTGCGCATACGTCATTGTGCTTTCCGGCAATACCGAAAGGCTTAGGTTTTTAAGTGTTCCGTCCTTTATCGGCAAATTGATCGCTACGGTAAGGGAATCATTGTCCGCTTTAGCGCGGGAGAGTTCCAGGTCACCCAATCCAATTTGGCCCATATTGAAACAGAGCCGCTCCAAAACGGGTCTACCATTATCGTCCAATAGGGTTATAATATTCATCCCTTTTTTAAGCGATTCCTTTTCCAATAAAAAATTTACGGTTAGACTCTCACCCGTAAAATCTACATCAATTTTCCTAGCGAAGCCGTCCCTATGGATCAAAAGGGTAAAGGGTTGATCTCCCAGGGTTTCCTTAGTCTCCTTATTGGTATTGATTGCTAGGCCAATTTGATTTTGATAAGGGTTATTTTTTAAAAGAATATTCATCCCCTTCCGCTTAGCGGTCGGAAGAGAAAAAGTCCTTTCTTGGCCATCCATAAATTTAATCATCGCTTTATACTCCATTCCATTTTCAGGAGTTATTTCAAATTTAGAAAGGCCAAATGGCGATGTCTTGAATTGAAAGACCTTGGACCCATTTTTGTCTTGGACGACCCCATCAATGATCTTGACCCCATAGCCATTTTGGTTCAGCACCTTCACCCCTACCGTGTTGGGTATCCCGGAGACCATATGGCCGCCCTCTGGAAAGAACTGGACATCATAATCCACCGATTCCAAATTATCAGGCACTGGATAAGATCCATTAAGGATTTTAACCTTTTGGACAAAAGCGTCGTCCTCCGTAAAGTTTTTCATCCAATTTGTAGATGCCTTGATGTAATAGGATCCGCTCGTAAAGGTTGAATCTATGGAAATACTGCCTTGGAGGTAGCCATTTTTGCCCAAATACAGTTTCTTATCGATCTGTCCGCCAATGCTATCGTAGATGCCGACATATATGTTGGATGTTTCCACCGAGGGCAGATCCGTCCACCTGTTATAGACATATCCCTTGAACCAGATATGCTCCCCCGCCACGTACGTACTTTTGTTCAGGTGCAGAAAAATGGATTCCCTGGGAAGTTCAAAATATTCGGTCAGGGCCTTGTCCACATCGTTCCGGGCCGCATCTTGCTGGGCGGTCAGCCCTAGGAATCCGAAAAAGAGAAATAGCGTTATAAGGAATGGTTTACTCATGTGCAATAGATGTGTTAAGTCCGTTAATCCAACGGTATCACCAAAATTCCGGCGATAGTCTGCCCATTGGCCCGCCCTTACGGTAAAATTAGAAAAAAAAGGTGTATTCGACATCCTTTCCGTGCCTTTAGAAAAAAAATCGCTCCCTATCGAAAATAACGGGCCTAGCCCGTTCGGAAACGTCCGACGGTGCAAATCCAACGATTAAAAAGGGTATTCAACCATATACGGGGTAGTGGGATTTTTAGACCCATAATACGCAAGTAATACTATTAAAGCTTTTCTAATCCCCTAGCCGCATCCAGATATATCGTTTTTACGGTGGAAACCAAACTTCCGTCCTCGCCCATACCTTCTATAAAAAAGGAGATATTGTCCAATCCCGTATTCAAGATCTTGAACGTGGCCTTCCCATTAGTATCCAGATTTACTTCCGGTTCCCAATGGACGACACCGTAATGCTCAAAAGCTTTGCCAAAATAGGTAGCATACTTAGGGTTATAGAACTTTTTGGTTTTTTCAAACCCGCCTTTGATCATGAATTCGTATGCACCTTTCCTTTCTGCATCTCCCCCAGGGGATAGATTCAATTCTTTTCCCCTTAGCGAAAAAAGATAAATAACCTCTCTATTCCCAGCCGCGACGCCCTCGTAGCGGTTTAATCTATCGATAAAAAAACTTTCTATAAGGGTGGTCGGAAACTGATATAGGACATTTAAATTTGGCTGACGTACCCCATCCAAAACCAAAAGAACGCCAGCTCCTCTACGTGATCGTATATTTACGGTGCCTCCTGGATTTTCCCTTACCGCATAGCCTTTAGATCTTATGACCTCTATTATACTAGGGAAAGTCAGGGCCAGATTCTTGTCGACTTCCGTAACCTTATTTTTTAGAAAGGGCGGTACCCATATATTCTTCTCGGCAAGTGGCGCCTTTCTTTCCTCCGTAACGGTAACCTCGTCCAATGATATAGTACTGTCGTCTTTGATGAAATCCCGTAAATCATAGCTCTGGGACTCCAGTACCGATGCATGGCCTTTTTCGTCCCATACATAGGGAATCTTATCAAAGAACTTGTTCTCGTTCAGGGTCAGATAGATACCGGGGCTGGATAGGACCCCTTTCCTATCGATAAAGGATACATATATATTCTCCTCTTTCTCCGGAAAATACTCTGTTACCATAAACTTAGATTTTTCCGCCGATACGTCTATAATCTGCGTACCGTGGTTTTTGGACGAATGCAGCAGTACTTTGTCCCCCGTCCGCAGATTCGGCTGGTTAAGGGTACCGGTCAACATCAAACCGTCCTCAAAGACGAAATTTGGTTCAGGGGGGCCGTTCAGAATATCGTTCCACCTATATTTGCTCCAACCCTGCGTCAACATCAACAGGTCTAGCTCATATTTCTTTTTCAATGATACGTTCGTGAAATAATACCTTGGGTCTTCTATAAAACCTTTTATATACGGCTTTAGATAGAAGTTACTGAAGATATTATCGGTATGTCCATAGGACTTAGTATTCTCGGGCAAGACCGAAATACTGACATTGCTCCTACCGGCAAGAGAGGATGCCACAATCGTAAGGGAATCCTTCTTCGAGCTGGCTATCGACACGTTTACATCCTGAAAATCGATGCCCAGGTCGTTGAAAAAAAGACGCTCCAGTATCGGGGCTCCTGTGGAATCGAACAATGTGATGGTATTCACCCCTGCCCTGAACGCTTCTTTTTCTAATATGAAAGAGGCCCTCAACGTCTTGGGGTCGAACCGGACGGGAAGCCTTTCCACAGCTTCCTCCTTATGCACCAAAAGATCGAACTTCCGATTTCCCAGTTCGCGGTACGTCTCCCTGTTAATACCTAGGACCACAATCACCCTATCGTATCTGGGATTGTTCTTAAGGCTGATATTGATTCCCTTGCTGCTAGCCTTGGGTAGGTCGTGTAGGCTTAGCGAACCCTGGAGATCAACGAACGCCCTATATGCTCGGTTACGCTTGGGAGTGAACTCGAATTTTCCATGTCCGAACCTCGACGTTTCGAAACTTGTAACGCGATTGCCTCTATCGTCCATTATTATGGCATCCGCAGTTTTGACGCCATATCCGTTTCCATCGATTATTTTGACCCCTACGCTGTTTACAATACCCGAGACCAGGTTACCGCCCTCGGGAAGAAACTGTACATCGTAAATCTGGGAATCCGCGGCCCTGTCCTTCCATACATCATCGGACAGGATCTTTATTTTCTGCACGTAAGCGTCGTCCTCCTTGAAGTTGCGCATCCAATTGGTAGAGGCCCTAACATAATAAGTGCCCGAGGTGAAGGTGGAGTCAATAGGTATGTCGCCTTTCATATATCCGTCCAGGCCCAGATAAAGCCGTTTGTCGATCGGGTTGCCTATGCTATCGTAGATGCCGACATAAATGTTGGAGGTTTCCCCGAAAGGTCTCTCCTTTTGCCTATCGTAGACGTATCCCTTGAACCAGATATTCTCCCCCACAACGTACGTACTTTTGTTCAGGTGCAAAAAAATGGATTCCCTGGGAAGTTCAAAGTATTCGGCCAGGGCCTTGTCCACATTATTCTGGGCCGCACCTTGTTGTGCGGTCAGACTTAGGAATCCGAAAAGAAGAAATAGCGTTGTAAGGAATGATGTTTTCATATGCAATAAATTTATAAAGTCCGTTAATCCCTGCTGGCATCACCGAAATCCAAGAGATAGTCCACCCGAAAGTCGAAAAGCCCGCGCTTACAGTAAATATACAAAAAAAGTAGGTTTATTCTACATGTTTTCAGGCCCTTTAGAAAAAAAACGTTCCGTTATCTTCCATAACGGAACGGGCCTATGGAAAGACCCGAAGGTACAGATCCAAACATCAAAAAGGACATTCAACGATATGTGGGGTAACAGGATTTTTAAATCGGGACCTTCTCACCGATTAAAGATTCCCGTAAGCGCAAGCTATTATGAAGAGGTAAGGCAGGAACTGTTTTAGGCCTCGAATAAAAACAAGGGCCGATCGTAAATTACCATTGCAACGGCATCCAAAGAACCAGCAAGACCTGTAGAATAAAGCATACTAGAAACGGCACCGCCAGATAACCCATAATATCCCTTGCTTGAATTTTTATTCCTTTTGCCATAACAGGTAGAAGCAATAAGAGATAAAAGGGTTGCAATAAGTTGGTGAGTGCTTCCCCATAAGCAATGGCCAGGGAGGCCCTAGATGTCATGACCGTTAATTCTTCGGGAGAACTACCTACACCTATGGTATTGATCGCCTCTATAACACTAGGCCCTATAACCGCATATTCCCCGCCGGCGGAAGGAATAGCAAAATTTACCAGACCGCCCAATATATAGGCGAAAAACGGATAGGTCTCCATAGTAGAGACCGATGCGATCAATTTGCCCAATTCCGCTCCCAATCCGGTAAAGGTCATGATTCCCATAATACCGGCATAAAAAGGAAATTGAAATAGAATCGCAGAAATATTGCTGCTGGCCCTTTGCATAGAAATTCCATAGCGCATAGGAGTTTTGTGCAAAAACAGCCCCATGATGACAAAAACAAAAATCATAATATTCAAATTCAAATCGAGTCCTTTGGTGCTAAAGTGAAAGATAATATATGCCGCACCCATAAGCGCAACGATATACTGTAGTATCATACTGTTGTTCAATTGGTCGGAAATGGCCTTGAAGGGAAGTTTAAAGCTTGTGGCTTCCTCTTTGATGGTCTCCTTGTGAGTTGCATGCTCCAAGTCTATCAAATCCTTTAATTCTTTTCCCTTGGTCCCTAAAGGCGATAAAAAAAGTAATAAGAAAGGCCCAACAGTTAGTAATAGTACGATCATCCCTATGTTTAAGAAAGATCCCAAAGTGTATGAAGTTGCTATGGTATCCGATAAAATTCCTCCTTCGATCAAGTAATTCTTTTCCGTATTGAGTAATAGGGGAATGGAACTGGATAGACCGGTTACCCAACTAATTTGCGAAAAATAAACACAGGCAATGAGATATGGATAGTTTATACCTTTCACCCGTAATGCCAATTGTCTTGCTAAAACTGCCGTTATAACCACCCATCCCCAACTCACCATGGACAATAAAAATCCGATCAGAATTACGAAATAGTATACATGACGGGGCGTCTTTATAAAGTTAGAAAGCCGATCGATACCCTTTTCCACTATTGGAGACAAAGCTATGCTGTAACCAGTAATAATCAATAAAACCATTTGCATTCCAAACTCTAATAACATCCAAAAGCCATCATACCAAGATTGAATGATCTTTAAAGGGGTAGCCCCGATCCAAAAAAAAGCTACTATGGCGGTAATCAGCGTCAAGATCAATGCGAAAACAAAAGCATCCGGCATATTCCTTCTAAATATATCCGTAAATCTTTCCCCCAGTTTTGTTATCATACGCATTTATTAAAAAAGCTTGATAGGACTATGGTTTAGTACTTAGACCGTTTATTAAGGAGCTTATAATATAGAAAGCTATGATAGCGGGCACTGCTAAAAACTTCATGGTGGACAAGAGCACGATACTTATAAAGATAAAAATATAGCGAAGGGCGTTATCCTTGAAACTCCAGTTCTTAAATTTAAGCGCAAATAATTCGATCTTGGAATTCAATAAAAAAGAACTCAACAAGGTTAGGCCTATCAAAAACCATTGGTTCAAAATAATACTGTTCAAAAAGTCGTTTCCGTGATATAATAGAATCAATGGCAAGGAAAGGATCAATAACGTATTCGCAGGGGTAGGAAGGCCAATAAATGAGGATACCTGATTTTCATCAATATTGAATTTCGCCAAACGATAGGCGGAGGCCATGGTGATTAAAAAACCTAAGAAAGGGAGCAGGGAAGTATTGAAACCAAGGGCGGAAGGGGTTTCTATGTTCCAACCACCTACCAAGGACATGTTCAGTAACTGGAACATTACGATTCCCGGTACCAGTCCGCTCGTAATCATATCGGCCAAAGAATCCAATTGCACCCCCAATTCGCTCCGTACATTTAGAAGCCTTGCTGCCAATCCATCAAAAAAATCAAAAAAGATACCCAAGAAAACGAACAAAGCGGCCAACTCCAGTTGGTTCATGACCGCAAACAGGGTGGCGACACAACCGCAAAACACGTTCAATAAGGTAATAACGTTAGGTATATATTTTTTCATTGGTCGTGGTTTTCGTAAAAATAACACAATTTTTCAGGAATCGATTTCGTACCATATTTTATTCAGATATTTGCTGCTACTATTCAACCCATATATTTGCAAGCTTTCATGATACCGCTTAAAAAAATCCTGTTCTTTTTCACTTTGTGCTTTACTTCCATAGGTTTTTCACAACCTCAATTATCCCCTAAAGCCCAAATTAGTGTCATTACCTGTGGTGCGGGAGAAGAGCTCTATTCAACTTTTGGACATAGTGCCTTTAGGGTGCAAGACGCTTCCTTAGGAGTGGATATCGTCTATAATTATGGGACTTTTGACTTTAACACCCCTAATTTCTATTTGAAATTTGCAAGAGGCAAACTGCTATATACATTGAGTAGACAACAAATGGACAGATTCCTATATGAATATGAACTAGAAAACAGATGGGTAAAAGAGCAATTATTGGATTTGACGAATAGGGAAAAAAATGAATTGTTCCAGTTTCTAGAAAACAATTATCTACCGGAAAACAGGGATTACAAATATGATTTCTTCTATGACAACTGCTCTACAAAAATGGGAGATGCCCTTGAAAAAGTATTTGAAAACAAATTGGCCTTTGATACCGATTATTTGGAGAAGTTGTATACCTTCCGAGAGCTTATCCATCAAAACCTGGCCATCAATTCATGGCCCGCCTTTGGAATAGATGTAGCGTTGGGATCGGTAATCGATAAAAAGGCAACTCCCAAGGAGCATATGTTCTTGCCCAATTATGTACTGGGACAACTCAACAATACCGATCTTGATCAAAAACCATTGGTACAACGGGAACGCACCATTTTGGATAAAAAGCCAAAAACACCTAGTTCCTATATTTTAGCCGGACCCTTATTTTGGTTCATATTGTTAATGCTATTTGTGCTGGTCATCACTTATATCGATTTTAAAAATAAAACCCGAAGCAGATGGTTGGATTTTCTTCTGTTTTTTAGTACCGGTACCATTGGCCTTTTGATATGCTTTCTTTGGTTCTTTACGGACCATTCCGCAACGGCGGGAAATTTTAATATCCTCTGGGCCTTTCCCTTGAACATTGTTCTGGCATTTTATCTTGTTCGTGAAGGAATCATGCCCAAATGGACGCCCCGTTATTTTCCCGCACTCCTGGGCTTAATTGTGCTGGCATTTGTTTTTTGGATACTAAAAATACAAGCCTACTCCCCTTTGCTTATTCCCATTTGGATAGCTTTGGTAGCCAGATATTTGCTGTTGTTCCAAAACTATAGAACACCTTTAAAGAAAAGAGCCATATGAATCTATTGACCGTTGAGAACATCTCTAAATCATATGGGGAATTGGTACTTTTTTCAGACCTATCCTTTGGTATTAACAAAAACCAAAAAATAGCGCTGATCGCCAAAAATGGAAGCGGAAAAACATCGATTCTCAATATCCTATCGGGACAGGATATACCGGATACCGGACAGGTAAATTCTAGAAAAGGAATCCGTATCTCTTTTTTGGAACAGGAACCAAATCTCGATCCCGACCTTACTATTGAACAAACCATCTTTGCTTCGGATAATGAAATATTACAAATTATTTCCAATTACGAAAAAGCATTGGCCGATCCAGAAGACGAAGAACGATACCAAAAGGCTTTTGAGGCTATGGAACGTTTTGGGGCATGGGATTTTGAGACCCAATACAAGCAAATTCTTTTTCGGTTAAAATTGGATGATCTAACTGTAAAAATAGGATTGCTTTCCGGTGGGCAAAAAAAGAGATTGGCATTGGCCAATGCTCTTATAAATAGACCAGATCTGTTAATCCTGGATGAACCCACCAACCATTTGGACCTGGAAATGATTGAGTGGTTGGAACAGTATTTTGTCAAAGAAAATATGACCTTGTTCATGGTAACACATGACCGTTATTTCCTGGAGCGGGTATGCAACGAAATTATTGAATTGGACCATGGCCAACTCTACCCCTATAAAGGGAATTACTCCTATTATTTGGAAAAGAAGGAGGCCCGTTTGGAGAGGGAAGCGGTGGAACAGCACAAATCTAAACTTTTGTTTAAAAAGGAACTCGATTGGATGCGTAGACAGCCCAAGGCCAGGACCACCAAATCCAAATCCCGTATAGATGATTTTCATACCATAAAAGAGAGGGCCGGCCAAAGAAGGGCTACGCATGAAATACAATTGGAAATTAATATGGAACGTCTGGGAAGTAAAATTCTGGAACTGCATAAGGTTTCCAAATCTTATCCGGATAAACCCATTCTAGAAAAGTTCGACTATAATTTTCTCAAAGGTGAACGTATCGGTATCGTTGGAAAGAACGGTACGGGAAAATCCACTTTTTTGAATATTATCACAGGGGAAGACCAACCGGACAGTGGCAAGGTTGTAGTGGGCGATACCATTAAATTTGGATATTATACGCAAAAGGGCATTGCTATAAAAGAAGGGCAAAAGGTAATAGAAGTAATCCGTGAATTTGGGGATTATATCCCATTAAAGAAAGGGCGACAGATTTCCGCGCAGCAATTATTGGAACGCTTTTTATTCGACAGAAAAAAACAATACGACTTTGTAGAAAAGTTAAGCGGTGGGGAACGAAAACGCTTATATCTCTGTACGGTACTGATACAAAATCCGAACTTTTTAATCTTGGATGAGCCCACAAACGATCTGGATATCGTTACTTTAAATATTTTGGAAAATTTCCTTTTGGATTTCCCCGGATGTTTGTTGGTGGTGTCCCATGATCGTTATTTTATGGATAAAATAGTAGATCACCTTTTTATATTCAGGGGAAACGCACTTGTAGAAGATTTTCCAGGCAATTATTCCGATTTCAGGGCCTACGAAGACAGTATTGTCATGGAAAAAAGGACAGCTAAAGAAAAAAGCAAGGAAAACAATAGCTCCAAAAAAGATTGGAAACGGGAAGGAAATCCCAAAAAGCTATCCTATTCAGAACAGAAAGAATACAAACAATTGGAAAAGGACATCCAGCGATTGGAAACCAGAAAAGAAGAAGTACAAACATTATTTGGGACCAAATCCCTTTCCGGTGAAGAAGTAGATAGACTGTCTGTAGAACTGAAGGAAGTTTTGGATACCATTGATCAAAAAACGGAACGTTGGTTTGAACTTTCGGCCATTCTGGAAAATTAGAAGTACCCTCCTCAAAAAGGAAGAGATAAATACTCAACAATGAGAGGTTACGCGCTATTAAGGTTGGGTGTACTTTATGGAAAAAATCCCCTTAGGGCCTTCTCGGAATAATGCCCTATTGAAAAAAATACAAATGTCCCCTTCTGTTCCAAGAAAAGAAACTGTAAAACGAGTGCACATGTATTGGCTTATCCCCTACCTAAAATTCCTTTTTACCTCTACAAATCAACACGGCGTACATTCCCCATTCGTATTTCGGTATATTACCCAATGTTTGTACCGAAAATCCAATTATAATCAATCAAAAACAGTGACAGTTCTACTGAAAAGCATCGCATATTTTAATTTAAAAAATGTAGGGATACTATCAAAGGATGCCACCCTTAAAAACAGTATTCTAAAGGAATTTCCATCCTTGAATTTTACCGTGGCACCCTATGATATGATATATATAGATGAATTGATGTTCAATAATGGTAAAAGTTACACCATTAACGAACATGATATCCATAACGATACCATAATCCTTATAAAAGGCATCCATAGGGATCAAAATAACCGTGATTTGTGGAAAGATCTGAAAAAAATGGGGCAGATAACCGTAAGTTTGGATATGTTTTATTGTGGGGTCCTTTTCTTTAGAAAGGAACAAACCAAACAACATTTTAGGATTCGGGTTTGAGCGAAACATTTTTTTTGATCGGAACGGTCGCTTATAAAAGTTTTTGGTGAAGGAATTTTTAATTACTTGGAACTCGTTTAAACTTTTTCTTAATTTTAAGAACAACAAGGTAACATGGATTATTTTATTTACATATTATTTGTCGCACTTGGTTTGGTTTTTATTTTAACTTTCATAAACAATAGGAAAAGGGCAAAAAGGAGGAAATCCAGAAAATTTATGGAGGGGTATGAAAAAAGGGAAGACAAGACCAAAAGATAACCTATAAGTCAAATACCGGAAATACAGGTACTGAAGGCAGCTTGGTCACAAGGCCTAACAGAAGATTGCCCTATGGGAAAAACTACAACTTAAACAAAATTTATTTGAGCGATCTATGAAAATTTATACAAAAACAGGGGATAAGGGTACTACTGCCCTATTTGGGGGTACGCGGGTATCCAAACATCATATCAGAATAGAAAGTTATGGAACGGTAGATGAACTTAACTCTTGGTTAGGACTTATACGAGATCAGGAAATAGAGGAACCTTACAAGCAAGTATTGACCCATATTCAGGATAAATTGTTTACCGTAGGGGCAATTTTGGCCACAGATCCCAAAAAAAGTATGCTTAAAAGTGGTAAGGAGCGTTTGAATATCCCCAAAATAAGTGCTTCGGACATTGCATTTCTAGAAGAAGAAATAGATGCAATGGACAATTCCCTTCCTCCCATGACCCATTTTATACTTCCCGGGGGCCATACCACCGTGTCATACTGTCATATTGCCCGCACGGTATGTAGAAGAGCGGAACGCATGGCATCGCATCTTCACGAAAATGAGCCTTTTGAAGAAAACGTTTTGTCATACATTAACAGACTTTCCGACTATCTATTTGTATTGGCACGAAAATTGTCCAAAGACCTTAAGGCACATGAAATTAAATGGATTCCGGAAAAAAAAGACTAATAAATTCATGATTTTGCCGTTATCAAATTATCAAAGTAAAAATATTGTTGATAAAATAGTCGAATTAAACCTAAAAAAACTTGACTATTTCAGTTTAAAAATTATTTTTGCAAAAAATTAAAATCAAACTATTACCATGTATTGGACTTTAGAACTAGCTTCATACTTAAGTGATGCTCCTTGGCCCGCCACCAAAGACGAGTTAATAGATTACGCCATTAGAACCGGTGCCCCGTTGGAAGTTGTAGAAAATTTACAGTCCATGGAGGAAGAAGGCGGTGAAATCTATGAATCTATAGAAGAAATCTGGCCGGACTATCCAACAGAAGAAGATTACCTCTGGAACGAGGATGAATATTAATAATATTAACGGAATTACAACAGAAAAGTCTCATTTGAGGCTTTTTTTTTATGTAATTTTGACAGTTGTCTAGGGGATTCCACATAGATAATCAACTTGGAATGCCTTTTGCTAAAGAACATTCATTGCAATATACTTCGGTATTGCATCCATAAAATATGATAAGGCTGCCGTAATCCATGGTTCTGGCAGTACTACACTAAAAACATAGGTATGAGTTTTTTAAATTCGGTAATAAAGACGTTTGTTGGGGACAAGGCAAAAAAAGATGTCAAGGAACTACAACCGATGGTCAAACAGATACGATCTTTTGAAAGTGCATTAGAAAGTTTGGACAATGATGGATTACGTCTTAAGACCCATGCGTTCAAAAGTAAGATACAGGAGGACTGTAAGGCCATCAATGGCCAGATCGATGAACTAAAAGAAGAAGTAAAAGCTTCTACCGACATCGATAGGAACGAGGATATTTATGCCGAAATAGATAAGTTAAAAGAAGAAGCCTATAAAATATCTCAGGATACCCTGAACGAAATTCTTCCCGAGGCTTTTGCCGTGGTAAAGGAGACGGCAAAACGTTTTGCCGCCAATGAAACGCTGACCGTAACCGCTTCGGAATTCGACAGATTGCTTTCCGGCACTAAAGATTATGTTAGCTTGGAAGCTGATAATGCCATATGGAAAAACTCTTGGGACGCTGCCGGTAAAGAAGTTACCTGGGATATGGTACATTATGATGTGCAGCTTATAGGCGGTATTGCTTTACATCAGGGAAAAATTGCGGAAATGCAGACCGGGGAAGGAAAAACTTTGGTCGCAACCTTACCCATGTATCTCAATGCCCTTACAGGAAATGGGGCCCATTTGGTAACGGTTAACGATTATCTGGCCAAAAGGGACAGCGCTTGGATGGCCCCCATTTTTGAGTTCCATGGACTTTCCGTAGATTGTATAGATAAGCACCAACCTAATTCCGATGGTAGACGGGCAGCATACAATGCGGATATTACCTACGGCACCAATAATGAGTTCGGCTTTGATTATTTAAGGGATAATATGGCGCATACTCCGAACGATCTGGTACAACGGCCACATCACTACGCCATTGTAGATGAAGTAGATTCCGTGTTGGTAGATGACGCCCGTACCCCCTTGATTATTTCCGGCCCCGTTCCTGAAGGAGACCGCCATGAATTTAATGATCTAAAGCCCAAAGTAAGTGATATTGTGCAAAAACAACGACAATATCTTATTGGTGTATTGGCAGAAGCCAAGAAACTGATAACCGAGGGAGATACCAAGGAGGGCGGATTTTTATTGCTTCGGGTACATAGAGGTTTGCCCAAAAACAAGGCCTTGATCAAGTTTTTAAGTGAGGAGGGCGTAAAACAGTTACTCCAAAAAACCGAAAATTTCTATATGCAGGACAACAACCGCGAAATGCCCAAGGTAGATGCGGAACTATTGTTTGTCATTGATGAAAAAAACAATCAGATAGAGCTTACTGACAAAGGAGTAGAATATATCTCCGGAGACCAGGACAAGGACTTTTTTGTGATGCCCGATATTGGTGGTGAAATCGCCAAGATAGAAGACCAAAATCTTGATATTGAAAAAGAAGCGGCACTCAAAGAGGAGCTGTTCAAGGATTTTGGTGTAAAAAGTGAACGTATCCATACCATGAGCCAATTGCTAAAAGCTTATACATTGTTTGAAAAAGATGTGGAGTATGTGGTCATGGATAATAAAGTAATGATCGTAGATGAGCAGACCGGACGTATTATGGACGGTCGCCGTTACTCGGACGGACTCCACCAGGCGATTGAAGCCAAAGAAAGTGTAAAGATCGAGGCCCTTACGCAGACTTTTGCTACCGTTACTTTACAGAACTACTTTAGAATGTACCAAAAATTAGCAGGGATGACGGGTACCGCCATAACGGAAGCGGGCGAATTTTGGGAAATCTATAAGTTGGATGTCATGGAAATTCCAACCAATAGGCCCATTGCGAGGGATGACAGGAATGATCTTATCTATAAAACCAAACGTGAAAAATACAATGCGGTCATTGAGGAAGTAACTAAATTATCCCATGCGGGCAGACCTGTATTGATAGGAACGACTTCCGTTGAGATTTCGGAGCTCCTATCCAGAACCCTTACTATTCGTAAGGTACCCCATAATGTATTGAACGCCAAGCTCCACAAAAAAGAAGCTGACATTGTGGCCGAAGCCGGAAATGCGGGCGTAGTCACCATAGCGACCAACATGGCCGGTCGTGGTACGGATATTAAACTATCCGACGAAGTCAAAGAAGCAGGCGGTCTTGCCATTATTGGTACCGAAAGACATGATTCAAGAAGGGTAGACCGTCAGTTAAGAGGTCGTTCCGGGCGTCAGGGAGATCCGGGAAGCTCCCAATTTTATGTGTCCTTGGAAGATAACCTAATGCGTTTGTTCGGCTCGGACAGGGTGGCAAAAATGATGGACAGAATGGGACTGGAAGAAGGTGAGGTCATACAACATTCCATGATGACCAAATCCATAGAACGTGCCCAGAAAAAAGTAGAGGAAAACAACTTCGGCGTACGAAAACGTTTATTGGAGTATGATGACGTAATGAACGCCCAACGGGAAGTAGTCTACAAAAGAAGGCGCCATGCCCTGCAAGGAGAACGACTCAAAGTAGATATTGCCAACATGATCTATGATACCTGCGAAGTTATCACGGACACCAATAAAGCGGCCAGCGATTACAAGAATTTTGAGTTTGAACTGATCAAATATTTCGCTATCACCTCCCCTATTTCCGAGGATGAATTTGCAAAACTTGGGGTTCAGGAAATTGCAACTAAAATATATTCCGCCGCTTACGAATACTATCAAAATAAAATGGAACGCAGTGCCGCCACTGCATTTCCCATCATCAAAAAAGTGTACGAGGATAACGCCAATAAATTTGAGCGTATCGTGGTGCCCTTCACAGATGGTATTAAATCCCTAAACGTAGTAACCGACCTAAAGAATGCCTATGAAAGTGATGGTAAACAGTTGGTGACAGATTTTGAGAAAAATATCTCTTTAGCGATTATAGACGACTCTTGGAAAACTCACTTGCGTAAAATGGACGAGTTAAAACAATCTGTTCAATTAGCCGTCCATGAGCAAAAAGATCCGCTACTAATCTACAAGTTCGAGGCCTTTGAACTTTTCAAATCCATGATAGAAAAAGTGAACAAAGAGGTGGTTTCCTTTCTATTCAAAGGAGAGCTACCTTCTGCCGATACCAATGAAATACAGGAGGCACGTAACGTTCGTAGGCCAAAAGAGAATTTACGGACCAGTAAGGCAGAAATTCCGAACAGTGATGAACTGGCCTCTCAAAGTAGAGCTGTAGGACAAAATCAGGGAGGTAGACCACAGGTGACCGAAACGATTGTTCGGGAAAAACCGAAAATAGGAAGAAATGATAGGGTTACTATCAAAAATGTGATGTCCGGCGAAAGCAAAACCCTGAAGTATAAACAGGCCGAACTCCTGATCAATAAAGGGGAATGGGTATTGGTAGAGGATTAAGATAGTTGCGTTATAAATTGTAAAACAAAAAAACGACGACCAAAAAGGTTGTCGTTTTTTGATTATATGCCAAAACATAATTAGCTTTACATCATGTATTTATACTTATTTTATTAGGAATTGCCTTAATTCTCGGACTAATTTTAAGTATTTATAAGGAACCTAAACATCTACACGATGCAAAAACCAACCAGAGATCAAAACCCGGAAAGAATAAGGGATAAAGTCCGTTTAGTCCTTAAGGTCAACTACTTTAGTTCCGTTTTCTCGTTACTTTTTTTTATTCTTTGTTTTTTTCTCTTGAACATCAAGGAGGTGATACCCTACATTTTTCTGAGTTTTGGAATTTTGAACCTTATCAATACCTATCTGTACAGAAAACATGAGAACCTCACCCTTACCTACAACATTACCTCCATCATGACCCTTACAGGAGCTACGGTCATCACTTTGTATAGCGGAGGCATCAACAGTCCATTTATTTTTGTGCTGGCATTAATTGTCTTTGCAGGTTATGTAACTACACGGGTCTATGGTAAGGTTTATCTGAACTTGAATTTACTGATCGTTGTATTGATCTATTCCCAAAGTGTTACCGAGTTCAGCTTTACAACGAATGTAGTGCCTACGGGATCAAAAGATTTGTTCGCTTTTTTCAGTATTTTATTTTCCGTATATCTTTTAGGAGGGGTTTTTGGTAAAAACCTGCTAAAGGCACATCATAATCTTTATAAGTCCAAAGCAGAAATCGAAAATAGAATCAAGGAAAAAGAAACCTTGCTTAAAGAAGTGCACCATAGGGTTAAAAACAATTTACAAACCGTTTCAAGCTTGTTAAGTCTTCAATGTAGGGGCATCTCCGACGAAAAAGTCAAGAACCTTATCAAGAGTAGTCAAAATAGAGTGATATCCATGGCAATGGTCCACGAAATGTTGTACATGCGCGAGGATCTTGCCAAAATAGAATACAAATCCTATGTACAGGATTTAAGCGAGTATTTGGTGCGTTCGGTAAAAGGCGCAAAAAACAACATAAAATTAACCATAGACATACCTGATATCAAGTTAGGAATAGATACCGCCATACCCCTGGGCCTGTTGATCAATGAAACCATTACAAATGCCCTAAAATATGGAATAAAAGATGATAATGAAGGGGAGATATCCATTTCCCTTAAAAAAGAAGATACAAAGGATTATGTATTGAGTATAGGGGATAACGGTATCGGGTTTTCGGATCAGATCAACTTTAAAAATACCAAATCCCTTGGTTTAAAATTGATCCACAACTTGGCAAGACAACTCAAAGGTTCCATTACCCGGGATTCCACTAAAAAAGGAACCAATTATATCATTAGATTCCAAGAAATCGGACAGCGGTTTCAGTCCGTTGCTTAGGAAATTGGATAGGTATAGATCCTTTCCCTTATACCCCCTCGATTTAGGCATATTATTCCTATATTTAAGCGACTAATTTTAAAAACTTTCCGATGCTCAAGAAACTACTCTTGCTAATACTGTTTTGTGGCTCCACGCTTTACGGTCAAGATTACTTTTTAAAAAAATTCCATCCGTTTAATGAAGATATCCCATCTCCCGAACAATTTTTGGGCTATGGGATAGGGGAACACCATACCCGGCACGATTTGATCGTGGCCTATTTGGAAAAGTTGGCCGAAACGTCCGACCGGGCCTCTATATCTCAGTATGGGAAAACCCATGAGGGAAGAAAGTTAGTGATACTCACCATAACCGCACCTGAGCATCTGTCCAATTTGGAATCCATTAGGCAACAGCATTTGGCTTTTACTGATCCTGCTAAAAGTGTTTCTAATTATGTAGAAGTTCCCATTTTCATCAACTTGGCCTATAATGTACACGGCAATGAACCTTCCAGTTCGGAAGCAGCTTTGTTAACCGCTTATACCTTTGCCGCTTCCAACAATCCAGAAATTCTAAAGTATCTTAAAAACGCGGTGATTTTTGTTGATCCCACCATAAATCCAGATGGTAGGGACCGTCATACGCAGTGGGCCAATACCTATCAGGGCAATCCCTTGGTTGCCGATCCCCAAGATGCGGAACATAATGAATATTGGCCAGGAGGGCGTACCAATCATTATTGGTTTGACCTTAACCGGGATTGGCTGTTGGGTATCAATCCCGAAAGCAGGGGAAAATTGACATGGTTTCACCAATGGTACCCCAATGTAGTGACAGATTTCCATGAAATGGGGACAAATAGCACTTATTTTTTTGAACCTATGAAAACCAATGGTTCCTTAAATCCCATAATGCCCAAAGAGAATTACGAGGACCTCAACAATCTTTTTGGCAACTATTTTGCAGAGGCATTGGATAGTATCGGATCTTTTTATTTTACCAAAGAGGTGTTTGACGGTACCTATCCGGGCTACGGTTCTTCCTACCCGGACCTGCAGGGAGGGCTAGGTCTTTTATTTGAACAGGCCAGTTCCAGAGGACACAAACAGACCACTGCTTTTGGGGAAATTACCTTCCCCTTTACCATCCGCAATCAATACACCTCTAGCATTACCACGGTAAAAGCTGCTGTAGAAAATAAGGCCTATATGCGAAAGTACCAACAAGATTTTTTTAAAAGTGCCTTGCTCAATTCAGCAATAAGTAGAACGAAAGGCTACAGATTTGGTGACCCTTATGATCAAAATCGTGTAAAAGCTTTTATTGACAAACTGTTATTGCATAAAATAGATGTCTACAAATCTGGAGATAAATCCTATGTAGTCCCTACTTCCCAACCACAATATCGTATGGTGCAGACCATGTTCGAAACGTATACAAGATATCAGGATAGTGTATATTATGACGCCTCGGCCTGGTCCGTTGCAAACTTTTATAATATGAAGTATAGACCAATTACACGTTTTAATAGAGGTGAAAAAATTGAGCGTACGGATAATCTAGTGAACATATCTCCTGTACAAAAATCCGACTACGCCTACATTATAGATTGGGACGATTATAATGCCCCTGCCGTTCTTTATGAGCTACAATCCAAGGGATTGGTCCTATCGTCCACTTTTAAGCCTTTCAGCATTAAAACTGCTTCGGGAACAAAAAACATAAATTATGGCTCCTTGGTCGTTCCCGTAAGTCTCCAGAAGAAAAGTTCCGAAGTAGTTTATCAACTGATCCAGAAATCACAGCAAAAGTATCAGGTACCAATGTATGCCTTAAATTCTGGCTATAGTGCTAAAGGAATAGATTTAGGGAGCCGTTTTGTAAGACCCCTTAAAAAACCCAAGGCCGCCATGCTGATCGGTACAGGAACGCGTTCCTATGAAGCGGGGGAAGTGTGGCATTTGTTGGATACCAGAATGCACATGCCGATTACCAAGATACCGCTTAGAAACTTTAAGGAAGCAAATATGGATAAGTACAATATCTTGGTTATGATTTCCGGTCGGTACGCGCTTACCGAAAAACAACAAGAAAAAATAAAGGATTGGGTCAGTAAAGGCAATACACTTATCACTATAGGTACCGCGTCCAAATGGGCCATAGAAAAGAAATTGGTAACGGAAAAATTAATAAAAGTGGAAGAGGATTCTACCAAGTTGACCGTCAGGAAACCCTATGTAGATGCCGGAGAAAATATTGGAAAGGAAAGTGTGGGCGGAATTATTTTAAGGGCGGATTTGGATGTTACCCATCCACTGGGCTTTGGTTATCATGATGCCAGCATTCCGGTATACAAGAACAATACCGTTTGGTTGTCGCCTAGTAAGAATGCATATGCTACGGTAGCCAAATATTCTTCCCAGGCCTTGATCGATGGTTTTATCACCGATAAAAACAAGACCGATTATCTAAAAAAATCCGCTTCCCTGCTGGTGAGCAAAGTAGGCAAAGGAAGAGCAATCCTGTTTGCGGACAATCCAAATTTTAGGGGCTCATGGTACGGCACAAACCGTTTATTTTTGAATGCCCTGTTTTTGGGCGATAAAATCAATGTACCCGATTGAAAAAGATGCTGGATGCTGGATGCTGGATGCTGGATGCTGGATGCTGGATGCTGGATGCTGGATGCTGGATGCTGGATGCTGGATGCTGGATGCTAAAAAATAAAAAAACCAATCGCTTAGAGCCTGTTTAAATTTTATCCTATGAAAAAATTCACGATTCTTCTTCTATGGACCTTATTCACCATAGGTATGCTTCAATCTCAATCCGCCGAAGGTGACGGTCCGCATACCCAACTCATTATCAGAGGCGTAACCTTGATCAATGGTAATGGAGCCCCTCCACAGGGACCCATAGATATTGTAGTTGAAAACAATATCATAAAAAAAATACAAGTAGTGGGCTATCCGGGGGTTGCCATCGATGAATCCAAACGCCCAAGACTAGAACAAGGAGGAAAGGAACTGAACTGTAGCGGTATGTACCTACTGCCCGGTTTTATAGATATGCACGGCCATATTGGCGGTACCGCCCAAGGTGCGGAACCCGACTATGTTTTTAAACTATGGATGGGACATGGGGTCACTACCGTTAGAGAACCTAGTGGCCGTGGGGTAGATTTTACCATGGACCTCAAACGAAAAAGTGCCAAGAATGAAATTGTGGCGCCCCGTATTTTTGCCTACACCGGTTTTGGGCAGACGAGTAAAACTTTCAATCCTCTGAACGATATTCCCATTTCTACGCCGGAACAGGCAAGGGAATGGGTGCGTGCCAACGCCAAAAAAGGTGCGGACGGCATTAAATTTTTTGGTGCCGAACCGGAGATTATGGCCGCCGCCCTGGACGAAAACAAAAAATTAGGTTTGGGTTCTGCCTGTCACCATGCACAGTTGAGTGTTGCGCGTTGGAACGTTTTGCATTCCGCAAGGGCCGGACTTACCAGTATGGAGCATTGGTACGGGCTGCCGGAGGCTTTGTTCGAGGATAAGACCGTACAGCACTACCCCTTGGATTACAACTACCAAAATGAACAACATCGTTTTGAAAATGCCGGAAAACTATGGGCGCAAGCCGCCCCGCCCTATTCCGAGCATTGGAACAAGGTAATGGATGAATTATTGGCCTTGGATTTTACCTTGGATCCTACCTTCAATATTTATGAGGCCAGCCGCGATCTACAACGCGCACGTAGGGCAGAATGGCACGAGGAATATACTTTGCCCTCACTGTGGGATTTCTATCAGCCCAGTAAAATATCGCACGGTTCCTATTGGCATGATTGGGGTACGGAGCAAGAGGTGGCATGGCGCGAAAATTTCAACTTATGGATGACCTTTATCAATGCCTACAAGAACAAAGGTGGTAGGGTGACTACAGGCTCGGATTCGGGCTTTATCTTTCAATTGTACGGCTTTGCCTATATCCGTGAACTGGAGCTTCTTAGAGAAGCCGGTTTCCATCCTTTGGAGGTTGTTCGCTCCGCGACCTTAAATGGGGCCGAAGCCTTGGGTATGGATAACCAATTGGGTTCTGTGGCTATTGGCAAGTTGGCCGACTTTGTCGTAGTAGAAGAAAATCCGTTGAAGAACCTTAAAGTACTTTATGGTACAGGTGCCATAAAATTGACAGAGGATAACGAAGTAGTAAGGGTAGGTGGGGTAAAATATACTATTAAGGATGGTATTATTT
>JBATTK010000185.1:0-13674 GCA_049670505.1 Saonia sp. | reverse complement strand
ATATATCATAGCTTTCATTAACCGTACTATGGTAACAAAATGTTTTCTATAAATTAAACCATTTGCCATTTTTAGGGTCTTACCTAAAAACAATACGCTAAAAATTTGAGTACCGAAGAAGCTTTAGTACGTCAATTACAACAACCAAAAACCCAGGCGAAAGCTTTTGAGGTTTTAATAAACACTTATAAAGAGCGTTTGTATTGGCATATCCGTAGAATTGTATTGAATCATGACGATGCGGATGACGTGCTTCAGAATACCTTTATAAAAGTATATCGTAATATTGAGGGTTTTAAAGGAGATAGCAAGCTGTTCTCGTGGATGTACCGGATAGCGACCAATGAATCCTTGACCTTCTTGAAAGTGAAATCGAAAAAGTTGGGTATCAACAATGCCGAGCTTCAAGATAAATTGATTGATCATCTGGAAGCCGATGTGTATTTTGAAGGTGATGAAATTCAGCTAAAGCTGCAAAAGGCAATAGCCTCGTTGCCAGAAAAGCAGAAACTGGTATTCAATATGAAGTATTTTGAAGAATTGAAGTACGGGGAAATCTCGGAAATTTTAGAAACGTCCGTAGGAGGGCTAAAAGCTTCCTACCATTTAGCGGTAAAAAAATTAGAAGCCTTTTTAACGGCCGATTAAACCTTTTATTATATTGAGGGTCAAACCATACACATGAAGAAAGAGCATAAAAAAAGTCATTTTAAAACACCCGAGGGTTACTTTGAGGGGTTAACGGATAGACTTCTGGATAAAATATCCGATTCCGGCAGTCAAGGGAAAGAAACACTGTTGCCAAAAAAAGAAGGCTTTACTGTTCCTGATGGCTATTTTAAAGATCTTCATCATACTATTGACCAAAAACTAAAGGAAAAGGAAACCCAGGTCGTTCCCCTTCGTTCTTATAAAAAATACTATTATGCCGTTGCTTCCATAGCAGCATTGGTATTACTGGTATTTGGCCTACAATGGACTAATTCCGATACCAAGGATATTAGCTTTGAGGGTTTGGCCAGTTCAGATATAGAGGCCTATTTTGAGGATTATGAACTGGGCCTGACAAGTTATGAAATTGCCCAGGTAATTCCTGTTGAGGAACTAGAAATAAATGATATATTGGAAGATGGACTCGAACAAGAAAATATCATTGATTATCTGGACAATAATATTGAGGATTTTGAAGATCTAAACTTTGAAGATGATGAATATTAGGGATAAAATAATTGTATGCTTGGTGCTCGTATTGAGCTCCACGATATTTTATGGGCAACGTAGACCCAACGAGCGTATAAAGGCGCTCAAAGTTGCCTTTATCACGGAACGTTTGGAATTGACTATTGAAGAGGCCCAGGACTTTTGGCCCATTTATAACGCCCATGAAGAAGAAAAAGGTGCCTTGCGGAAAAAGGAACGCACACAAATACGCAGTAAATTGGTAGATTTTGAGTCGCTTCCCGAATCGGAAGCCAGTGCGTTATTGGAAAAGGCGATAGCGATTGAAGAGGAGAAACATCAATTGAAAATAGCATTATTAAAAGAATTGGGAAGAGTAATCTCCGCAAAAAAAACATTCTTGTTGATTAGGGCGGAAGAAGATTTTAAAAAACGGCTTTTACAACAAATCCAAAAGCGTAAACAAGGAGGGGGCAATTAACAAACCACTATGGATTGAAAAACCATAGGTTTGGAGGCGAAATAAAATTATGAAGAGTTATTGGGTCATCAAGTTACTTGTTATGTCATTCCGAATGCAATGAGGAATCTCCATCACTTTCACATCAATAGATTCTTCGCGGAGCCTGTCTTGAGCTTAGCCGAAAGGCTCTGAATGACAAAGCAGAACGGTTGTCGTTTTTGAAAATCGATAGGTTCTTTCAACGATGCACTTCTCCCCCAGGCTTTTATATTATTTTTAATTTTTCACTATCCCTAGGATTAAACCTTCTTCCAAATTCATAGTCAAAGAAGTATAACCATAAAAAATAAGCTTATGAAAAATTTGAAAGCTATAGTAATCGGGTTGATATTATTCGGAGCCTTGTTTTCCACAAATGCGCAAAGCGTGGTAAAAGTATATCCAAAACAGGGAACCGTAGTAACAACAATACATAAGCCAAAAATTGTAGTACATAGAGGTATAAACTATCATTTTTCCGATGGTGTTTGGTACAAGACCCGGGGAAAAAACTATGTAGTATGCGCCCCACTCGCCGGAATTACGGTAAGGAGTTTACCAAGAGGCAAAAAGGTAGTGATTTACAAGGGTAGGAAACTGTATAAATATAAAGGTATTTGGTATAAAAAGAGAGGAAGAGGTTATGCGGTCGTAAACGTTTAATAGGTTGGTTTGGTTAGTTGTTTTTTTTAAAAGGGAAGTCTAACAACTTCCCTTTTTATTTGAAGCTAAGTTTCGCTATGCGATTTCTTCCCGCCGCATAGGCGGTACTATCATTTAAAAAGCGAATGGTATAAAAGGATTCTTCCGAAAGGCCAACCCATGTTTTCCCCATATCCTTGGAATAGGAAATTCCCGTAAAACCCAAGGCTACCATATCTTCTCCACCAGAATTAGGAATAAATTGAATACAACTTTTGTACCCGGGATCTTGGCCATCTGCAATGACTTCCCATGTTTTGCCTCCATCTTTAGTAATGGCCTTGTTGGATAAATTATTTTCCGGTGCCGTATAGTCGCCGCCAATGGCAACCCCAAGTTCATCATCATTAAAATCAATAGAATAGATACCCTCGGTAGGTTTATCCTTCACCATAGGTGTTGTGAAAACCTCCCAGGTTCTACCTTTGTCGCCGGAATAATAAATTGTTCCTTCGGTGGTTGCAATCCAAGTATGATCTCCTAAGGTCTTAATATTGGTATTACTTGCCGCAAAAGCCCCCTCTCCTTTATTGGTTTTGGGAAGGTCGGAACAAGGTGTTTTCTTCCACGTGTCCCCTCCATCCCTTGAAATAATAATGGATAAGCAGCCATCCATACTATCTCCAACAGCAATCCCCTCTTTATCGTTCCAAAAAGTCATGGCATCGTAAAATACACCCTCACCTTCCTCTTTATAGATCAACTCCATTTTTCCGCTATTCCCCGTTTTGTAAAGCAAGGCGGGATTAGCGACCGAAAGCATAAAAAAGTCAGTAGCTGTGTGTGCTATCGCCCTAAACTCGGGTAAAATACTGTCATAGGACTGTATATTGGCCCTTACTTTACCGGTTTGTAAATCGACAGATCCAAAAACGCCATTGCTCGCCGCAAAGGCTAAACTGCCCGGCATTAGCTCAATAGCACGGATGCTTATGGAATCCACGTAAATCGTTTCAATTTCCACAGATGAAAATTGATGTGATCTCCCTTTCTTTCCACAAGATATCGCAATTAAAAGAAGACATAAAAAAAGCAGATACCTCATCGCTATAAATTTTCTCAAAAATAGAAGGAATCCCCCTTAAAACAATACCTTTGCGGTCTAATTTTTTAGAATGCGATTACATAGAAACTTGGTATTTGCCGTTATTGATGCTTTAAACCTCATCCTTAATGAAGGGGAGTATGCGGATAAGGTAGTACAAAAGGTGTTGAAATTCGATAAGCGTTGGGGGGCACGTGACCGTGGTTTTATTGCCGAGACAACCTATGAAATGGTGCGTTATAAGCGTCTTTATACCCAAATTGCAGACGTAAAGGCACCGTATAGTAGACCTAATCTCTTTAGAATGTTCGCTGTTTGGGCGGTATTGAAAGGCATACCGCTACCCGACTGGAAACAATTGGAACCCGTTCCATCCAGAAAAATCAAAGGCAGGTTCGACGAGCTTTCCAAAATAAGAAAATACAGGGAAGCCCTTCCCGATTGGATAGATGAGTTATGTGAAAAAGCGCTGGGTGAAAAATTATGGACAAAGGAAATCGCGATGCTAAACCAGCAGGCAGAGGTCATACTGCGAACCAATACGCTAAAGATTACCAAGGAGAAACTCCGTAAAGTACTCTTGGACGAAGGCATAGTCGTAGAACCCATAAAAGGATATCCATCGGCATTACGACTACCGGAACGCGCCAACGTATTTGTTACGGAAGCCTTCAAAAATGGTTTTTTCGAAGTGCAAGATGCCAGTTCCCAATTAGTAGCCGAATACCTTGATGTAAAACCGGGGCAACGTGTAGTGGATACCTGCGCAGGTGCAGGTGGAAAATCACTTCATTTGGCCGCATTAATGGAAAATAAAGGCCAATTGATCGCCATGGATATCTATGGTAGTAAATTGAAAGAGCTGAAACGACGCGCCAGAAGAAATGGAGCCCACAACATTGAACCTAGGGAAATTGATTCTACAAAAGTTTTCAAAAAACTATATGGAAGTGCAGACCGGGTACTTATAGATGCTCCTTGCTCCGGATTAGGGGTGTTACGCAGAAATCCCGATACCAAATGGAAATTGCGACCCGAGTTTATTGAAAAAATAACCAAGACTCAACAGGAAATTTTACGCACTTACAGTAAAATTGTTAAACCGGGCGGAAAGATGGTCTACGCAACCTGTTCCATCCTTCCACAAGAAAATTACGAGCAGGTACAGTCTTTTTTGACTTCAGAAGAAGGCAAGGATTTTAACTTGAACAAAGAAAATAAAATCTACGCCTCCAAAAGTGGTTTTGACGGATTCTACATGGCTTTACTGGAGAGAAAGTAATAGGACACCCTTACCTTATTACTCCTTTTCCAACGTTGGGTAGTCCACGCCCAATTGTTCCAGATAGGTATCGTACCGGGTTTCATCAAAATAAAACTTCTCCAATTTTGGCCTATACGTATCCATCTTATCCTTGTTCAAATAAACCGGGGGTAAATCTTCCGCCGAAATCATCGGCTCGTATTTGGTTTCTTTGCTTTGCTCATTATTAAAGTAATCCCATGCCTGGGTCATTAACTCGGGCTTTAACAAAAAATCCAATATGGTCATGGCTTCCGCTTTAGCACCGGCAGTCACCCCTTTGTGGGCAATAGGGGTCGCCATGGTAATGGCATTGCTCCAATGATGTCCCTGCAAGCCCGGTATATTGGAGGGGAAACGCATGGTTACCGTAGGAACTTTCCATGAAATATCCCCAATATCGTCCGATCCGCCGCTAATAGGTTCCAATACCGGTAATCCCAAAGGATTCAATTCCGTACTTAAACCCTCTGTCTCTTTGGAATTCACCTCTTTTTGAACCGCTTTTGCCAAAATCTGATCTTCTTCGGACCAAGTGGGAAGTCCTACTTTCTTAATATTCTCATACATGGTTTCGGCAATAGTTTTGTTATAATGTCTAGGCCATGCGGTACCTAATACTTTTGATGTTACCGTGGTACCGCTCATTAAAGCCGCCCCTTTTGCAATGTCATTGGCTTCATGGTACATTTCCATGATACCCTTATACTCAATATCCCTAAAATAAAACCATATGGAAGCCTTGGAAGGTACCACATTGGGTTGGTCTCCCGCATCGGTAAAAATGGAATGCGATCTTTTTAGGGGATGTAAGTGTTCCCGCTTGTAGTTCCACCCTATGTTCATGAGTTCAGCGGCATCCAAGGCGCTTCGTCCCCTCCAAGGCGCCCCTGCCGAATGGGCAGCTTCCCCTTCAAAAGAATACTCCACCGAGATGAGTCCCGTTCCCCTGGTAGGACCCCAAGAAACACTTAAGTTACTACTGACATGCGTAAAAATGCACATATCTATATCATCAAAAAGTCCGTCGCGTACGTACCAAGCTTTGGCCGCAACCAACTCCTCGGCAATTCCTGGCCAAACCACCAAAGTACCTTTGATCTGCTCACGCTCCATAAGTTGCTTAACCGCCAAGACGGCTGTAATATTCAACGGTATCCCGGAATTATGTCCCTCACCGTGACCGGGAGCACCTTCAACAATAGGCTTATGATAGGCTACACCAGGGTATTGGGAGGCTTTGGGGATGCAATCTACATCACTGCCTACGGCTATCGTTGGTCCTTCCCCATTAGACCATTTGGCAAACCAGGCCGTAGGAATATTGGAGACGGAGTTTGTAATTTCGAATCCGTTTTCTTGGAGGATGCCGGTTAAATATTTGGAGGATTCGTATTCCTGAAAACCCAATTCCGCAAAACTGAAGATTTTGTCCACCATTACCTGAGTTTGTTTTTGGTTGGATGCCACAATTTGGGCAACTTCGGTCTTTAGTTTTTCTATTTGTTTTTTGGAAAATTTCTTTTGGGAAAAACTAGTTTGGAGGGAACATAAAAAAACAAGGGTCAAAATTCCGGTACACAATTTTTTAAATGTAGTTTTCATAAAACAAGGTATTGGTTTTTATAGTCTATTTGATGGGTTATAACTTCCTGGGCGGCCTATTTTCCTGAAACCGGAATGAAGTTAACAATTCATTGCATAACTGTTAACTTTTCTTTTCTAAAAATACACTTAAAAACGTAAATTTGTGCTTTCTTAAATTAAATAGCAGGAATATTCATGATTCATTTTTTTGGAAGTCCAAACACTAAAGTTTTCGCAACCCAAACCGATCGGGAACTTTCCATAGAAGATATATCAAAGCTGACCTGGTTGTTCGGTAACCGACCTAAAATAAACATGGCGTCTCTAGACGCCTTTTTTGTTGGTCCTAGGGCGGCAATGGTTAGCCCGTGGAGTACCAATGCAACGGAGATTACCCAAAATATGGGAATCTCCGGAATCATCCGCATTGAGGAATACCTTGCGGTAGCTAAGGACTATAGCGGTTTTGATCCCATGCTATTTCAAAAATATAATGGCCTATCTCAGGATATTTTTACCATTGATATCATCCCTGAGCCTATTATGGAAATTGAGGATATCGCTTCCTATAATGAGCAGGAAGGCTTGGCATTGAACGAAGAAGAAGTAGGGTATCTGGAGCAGCTTGCCAAAAAAATGAACCGCAAATTGACAGATTCCGAAGTATTTGGGTTTAGTCAGGTAAACTCGGAACATTGTCGGCATAAAATCTTCAACGGTACCTTTATCATTGACGGAAAAGAAATGCCTACATCTCTTTTTAAGCTCATCAAAAAAACTTCCGCGGAAAATCCGAATGATATTGTATCCGCCTACAAGGACAATGTTGCCTTTATAAAAGGTCCGAAAGTGACACAATTTGCTCCCAAAAGTGCCGATAAGCCCGACTATTATACGGAAAAGGCGTTTGAATCCGTAATATCCCTAAAGGCCGAGACCCATAATTTCCCTACCACCGTAGAACCCTTTAATGGTGCAGCTACGGGTTCCGGAGGCGAAATACGAGATAGACTGGCCGGGGGTAAAGGATCCTTGCCCTTGGCAGGTACCGCAGTTTACATGACCTCTTATTCCCGATTGGAAAACAATAGACCCTGGGAAAAAGGAATGCAGGAAAGAGACTGGTTATACCAGACCCCAATGGATATTTTGATAAAAGCCTCTAATGGGGCATCGGACTTTGGGAACAAGTTTGGACAACCCTTAATAGCCGGTTCGGTACTCACCTTTGAGCATAAGGAGCCGGCAAGAAGGTTGGGATTCGATAAAGTAATCATGCTGGCCGGGGGTATCGGTTATGGAAAGGCGGAACATGCACTTAAGGATACGCCCAAGATCGATGATAAGATTGTGATATTGGGAGGCGATAATTATAGAATTGGTATGGGAGGTGCCGCCGTATCAAGTGCGGATACGGGGGAATTTGGCGCTGTTATAGAACTCAACGCCATACAACGCTCCAATCCTGAAATGCAAAAGCGTGCCGCTAATGCTATACGTGGTATGGTAGAAAATGATGTAAATCCCGTCGTATCCATTCACGATCACGGAGCAGGCGGACACCTTAACTGCCTTTCAGAACTAGTGGAAGATACTGGCGGTGCCATAGATTTGGACAGCCTCCCGGTAGGAGATCCTACCCTATCCGCCAAGGAAATTATAGGTAACGAATCCCAAGAACGAATGGGACTGGTCATCGGGAAAGATGATATACAATTATTGGAACGAATTGCGGAACGGGAACGTTCCCCCATGTACGAAGTGGGCAAGGTAACTGGTGACCATCGTTTTACCTTTGAATCCAAAAGCACGGGTGAAAAACCTATGGATGTAGAGTTATCCGATATTTTTGGAAGTTCTCCAAAAACTATCATGACGGATAAAACCGTAGCGAGAAGTTATAAGAAAGCCTCTTATGTCCTGGAGCATTTTCACGACTATTTGGATAAGGTACTTCAATTGGAGGCCGTTGCCTGTAAGGACTGGCTCACCAATAAAGTAGATCGTTGTGTGGGCGGACGTGTAGCCAAACAACAGTGTGCAGGTCCCTTACAATTGCCCCTGAACAATTGTGGGGTAATGGCATTGGATTTTAAAGGGAAGGAAGGAATAGCTACTGCTATTGGCCACTCCCCTATTTCCGGATTAATAGATTCCACGGCGGGAAGCAGAAATAGCATTACGGAGGCCTTGACCAATATGATCTGGGCGCCCCTGAAAGACGGCTTATCCTCTGTTTCCCTGTCTGCAAATTGGATGTGGCCCTGTAAAAATGAGGGTGAAGATGCGCGATTATATGAAGCGGTCCAGGCGGTATCGGACTTTTCCATTGCCCTGGGCATTAATGTCCCTACCGGAAAGGATTCCCTCTCCATGAAACAAAGATATAAAGACGGGGACGTAATTGCCCCAGGAACAGTTATCATTTCGGCAGCGGCACCATGCAATGATATCACCAAGGTGGTTGAACCAGTGCTACAAAAGGATGGCGGGGATATCTATTACATTAATTTATCCCAAGATAGCTACAAATTAGGAGGATCTTCTTTCGCCCAAACTTTAAATGCAATAGGCAGTGAAGCACCAACGGTTACAAATGCTTCCTATGTGAAACAGGTATTCAATACTATACAGCAACTGATAAAAGACGAACAGCTCCTTGCAGGTCATGATGTTGCTTCTGGCGGATTGATCACGACCCTGTTGGAACTTTGCTTTGCAGATACGGATTTAGGGGCAGCATTGAAGCTGACCAATCTGAATGAAAGTGATACGATCAAATTATTATTTGCCGAAAACGCAGGTATCGTATTTCAATCCAAGGATCATACCGTGGAGGGGGTTTTAAATGATGCTAAAATCGATTTCGTAAAAATCGGAAACGTAGTATCAAAATCCGAACTTACGATTGCAAATAATGGTATAGAAATAGGACTGAATATTACTTCCTTGCGCGATACATGGTTTAAGACATCTTACTTACTAGATCAAAAACAAACGGCCAATAACCTGGCCAGTGACCGATTTGAGAACTACAAAAATCAACCTTTACAGTATACTTTCCCTTCGCATTTTACAGGAGAGTTGTCCGGTATAACGCAATCGAGACCCAAGGCAGCTATCCTAAGGGAAAAAGGAAGTAATTCCGAACGGGAAATGGCCAATGCCATGTACTTGGCAGGTTTTGATGTCAAAGATGTTCACATGACCGACCTCATCTCGGGAAGGGAAACTTTAGAGGATATTCAATTTATAGGTGCAGTAGGAGGCTTTTCCAATTCCGATGTATTGGGAAGTGCCAAAGGTTGGGCCGGGGCATTCAAATACAATGGAAAAGCAAATACTGCCTTAAAGAATTTCTTCGCCAGACCCGATACCCTTTCCGTAGGTATCTGTAACGGTTGCCAGCTCTTTTTGGAATTGGACCTGATCAATCCCGATCATTCCCAATTGGCCAAAATGACGTTCAACGACTCCCATAAACATGAAAGCAATTTCACCTCGGTAAAAATCCAAAAGAACCATTCCGTGATGCTTTCTTCCCTCGCCGGGAGTACCCTAGGGGTATGGATTTCCCATGGAGAAGGTAAATTTAGCCTTCCCCTACCCGAAGATAACTATGATATCGTTGCCAAATATGGGTATGAAGGCTATCCTGCAAATCCCAATGGAAGTGATTATAACACTGCTATGCTATGCGATAAAACGGGCAGGCATTTGGTGACCATGCCACATATAGAACGATCCACCTTTCCGTGGAATTGGGCACACTATCCAAAAGGTAGAAAGGATGAAGTTTCCCCTTGGCTGGAAGCATTTGTAAATGCACGGGAATGGGTAAATGCATGGAAAATTAAGTCGTAACTTAGGATGCATTCAAAATAAAGATCATGGAAAATCAGAAAGAACAACTAAACAGAAGGGGGTTTATACAAAAATCATCCATGTTGACTATAGGTGCCTTAGGGAGCGGAACGCTATTTGGCTTTCCGACCGCTGCCACACCGTTTCCCTCTTTGACTACGCAGGAGAGTGATATCAACATTGTAGGCCCTAAAGATGGATTTACACCACAAATAGGAACTTTGGTTTCCATGATGAACTGGATGCGTATGGTGATTTTAGGCCCTGTTAAAGGTATGGGCATCGAAGATTTGGATTATTTGCACGATGAAAAGGCCAATACTATAGGTGCCATGCTCATGCATTTGGCCGCTACCGAACGATTTTATCAAATACATACTTTCGAAGGTAAGGATTGGGGAGATTGGTCCAAGGAAGATAAGGAACGTTGGGATATTGCTTCCGGACTGGGTGAAAATGCTCGAAAAGAGATTAAAGGCAATCCCCTTGATTTCTATCTAGATACACTTGGGGAAGTAAGGGAACATACGCTTGCGGAATTTGCCAAACGTGATGATGATTGGCTTATGACTGTTGATAAAGATTGGTATTGGGGCCCTACAAATAATTATTGTAAATGGTTTCACGTCTGTGAACATGAATCCAATCACAACGGACAGTTTAAATGGATAAAGAGTAGGATTACCTAATATAAGTAGGGGAATGACCATTCGTACAGCAACTAAAAATGACGTTCAGGCAATCGTAGCCCTTATAGCCGATGACAAATTGGGTAGTTTACGAGAGGACTATAGCGACCCGTTGCCCCAAAAATACTATGACGCATTCGAACGTATTACCATAGATTCAAATCAGGAATTGATGGTCATGGAAAGCGGTTCGAATACCATAATAGGTACACTTCAATTAAGTTTTATTCCCTATCTCACGTATCAAGGGGGTATACGTGCTCAAATAGAGGCGGTACGGATACATAAGGATTACAGGGGAAAGGGAATAGGACAACAATTATTTGAATGGGCCATAGCCCGGGCCAGGGAACGCAAAGCACATGTACTTCAATTAACGACCGACAAAAAGAGACCGGAAGCCTTGAAATTTTATAAAAAACTAGGTTTTATGGCTTCCCATGAAGGAATGAAATTACATCTATAAAAAATGCTCGAACAGAGTAGTTAGTAGTCAGTAGTCAGTATTCAGTGGCAGTAGTGGATCTTTACTATTGGATAACTGGAAACTAGATAAATGCCCGCCGAGAAAAACTTTCATTAAGATTACCGTTCATACCTCAGATAGGCTGGCTTGTTATGTCATTTCGATACGATTTTCGATACGAAAATCACTCAATGACCATTTTTTGGGTGCCTGAGAGATTGCGCAGCGATTGTATCGAAGGCACTTCGGTCAAAAAGTAAGCAGTATCCAGTGGCAGTAAACAGTAGGTCTTTACCATTGGATAACTGGAAACTAGATAACCAGAAACCGGACACTGGAAACTGAAAGTTTGTTACTTCTAAAAACGAAAGGAAAATCGCGGTGAACTTCGCAGTAGGCAAGTTCAACTAATGATCGAGACCAATAAAACCCTACTTTCCTTCGGACAATTGTCTATAAACCGTTTTATATGGTTAAAATAATGACCTAGCAACAATTTGCCGTATTTATTAAAGATTCCATTTTATTATACCATTCCCTTTTCTTATTTTGCAATTACCAATTGGAAACTAAGTATGCAAAAAATAACCCGTCTTTTTGACTTTCCGTATTATCAGTTAGAGAAGTTCAACCTTGCAGCGTCCCTTGTAACCAAATATAATGGGGAATGGGTGGCTACTTCTACTCAGGAATATATTGATAAGGCCAATACTGTTAGTCGCGCTCTATTACGAATGGGTATAGAACCCAATGATAAGATAGCGGTAATTTCCATGACCAATAGAATGGAATGGAACATCATGGATATTGGAATTTTACAATTGGGTGCCCAGAATGTTCCCATTTACCCTACTATCTCACAGGAAGATTATGAATATGTCCTGAATCATTCCGAAGCCAAATATTGCTTTGTTTCCTGTGGAGAAGTATTTGAAAAAGTTGCGGCCATCCAAGCAAATGTTCCTAGCTTAAAGGAAGTATATTCCTTTGAGTCCCTTGAAAATTGTAAAAGTTGGAACGAAGTATTGGATTTAGGGAAGGACGTTTCCAACCAAGATGAAGTAGAAGAGCTAAAGAATTTGGTGAAACCAGAGGACTTGGCCACCTTAATATATACGTCGGGCACTACGGGAAGGCCCAAGGGCGTTATGCTCTCCCATTCCAATTTGGTCAGTAATGCCATAAACAGTTCCAAACGTTTTCCCATTGTTGACGGAGAAACAAAATCCTTAAGTTTTTTACCCCTGTGCCATGTATATGAGCGTATGCTCATTTATCTGTACCAATTTAGGGGCGTTACTATTTATTATGCCGAGTCGCTCGAAAAAATCAGTGATAACCTAAAAGAAGCCGAGCCACATGTAATGACGGCCGTTCCTAGGTTATTGGAAAAAGTATATGATAAGATTATCGCCAAGGGTTCGGAGCTAACGGGAATTAAGAAAGGATTGTTCTTTTGGGCGGTACAAGTAGGGCTACAATATGAACCCTACGGGCAAAATGGTTGGTGGTACGAGCGTAAACTTGCTCTAGCGCGGAAACTTATTTTTAGCAAATGGAAGGCCGGACTAGGTGGCAATTTGGACCTTATTGCCTCTGGTAGTGCAGCGCTACAACCCCGACTGGCAAGGATTTTTAATGCAGCGGAAATGGGAGTGATGGAAGGTTATGGACTTACGGAAACATCTCCGGTTATATCCGTAAACGATATGCGGGATAACGGATTTAGGATAGGTACCGTGGGAAGACCCATAGCGGAGACCGATGTTAAAATTGCAGCAGATGGGGAAATCTGCATCAAAGGGCCGCAAGTAATGATGGGCTATTATAAGGATTCTGAAAAAACTGCGGAAGTTATCAAGGATGGTTATTTCCATACGGGAGATATCGGAGAAATTGATTCGAACGGATTCTTAAAGATTACCGATCGCAAAAAGGAGATGTTCAAAACTTCGGGCGGTAAATATGTAGCCCCTCAATTGTTGGAAAATAGATTTAAACAATCCCGTTTTATAGAACAGATCATGGTCGTGGGCGAAGGTGAAAAAATGCCTGCGGCACTAATTCAACCTAATTTTGAGTTTCTATATGAATGGGCGGAGCGGCATCAAATAACTCTAGGTGAAAATTCGGATATCGTCATCAATGAGCGAGTTCTAGAGCGCTATCAGGAAGAGGTTGACCTGGCCAATGAAAAGTTTGCCAAATGGGAAAAAGTTAAACAATTTAGACTTACCCCGGATATTTGGAGTATAGACGATGGTCACCTCACACCAACTATGAAGCTCCGGCGGAAAATCGTCAAGGAAAAATATAAGGACCTATACAATAATATAT
>JBATTK010000184.1:0-2909 GCA_049670505.1 Saonia sp. | reverse complement strand
GTTATAGTGTCGATTGGGAAAAAGAATCGAAAAAACGAAAACTGAGCAACAACCAAAATACCCCCGAAGCGCTTCAGATCATGACTTCCAAAGAAAGTCTGGAGCTTTTCAAGACCATGAAGGTATTTAGCGAAGTGGAATTAAGGGCCAGGCAAGAAGTCGAACTGGAGGCCTATATACTGCATATTCAAATAGAAGGTAGGGTACTAAACGGATTGGTTTACAATCATATTTTGCCTTCGTGCTTGGAATATCAGCATAAATTGGCAGAGAATATTCTAGGACTGAAAAATATTTATGGGGCGGGGTATAAAAAAATGGCTGTGGCCCAAAGTGCCATTTTGGAGGAAATCATTTTGCATATTAACGGATTAAAAAACGAATGTGACGCGATGACCGAATCTAGAAAAAGTGCAAACACGATCAAGGACACTTATAAAAAGTCAATGGCCTATTGCCGCAATGTAAAGCCTCTTTTTGAAAAAATACGTTACCATTCAGATCGGCTAGAACGTTTGGTCGATGATCGATTATGGCCATTGACAAAGTATCAAGAACTGCTGTTTGCAAAATAACATGGTATTGGGTCCTTGATTGGGTTTAGCAAATACCCTAAATCGAATTTAATTTTTCTTGTGTAAGTTTATTCAAGATAGTGGTACTAAGTAATCATCAAATTTTGACAAGATGAAAAGATTTACAGTTTTAGTGACGTTATTTTTTAGCAGTGCCCTTTTTTCACAAGGTGCTTGGACAAAAGCCAAAAACGAGGTCTATACCCAATTATCGTATTATAGTATCGGGGGGTATTCAGGAATTTATGGAGACCCGGGGTATCAATCTGAGCGAAAACTTACCGATAACACGATTCAACTCTATGCGGAATATGGTGCTTCTGATAAAACCACCTTTGTTCTCAGTCTTCCCATAAAAATGGTAAAAGCCGAAGGGTTGGTCGATACGGCAACAACTCCATTAACTGCTGAAGGTTCAGAAACGGCTTTAGGGAATATTACCCTTGGTGTCAAACAGCGTTTTCATCTAGGTACTTGGGTTGTTTCTGGTCAATTGAATCTCGGTCTGAATACCGGAAAGTTTTTTGAAGATTCTGGTCTACGAAGTGGTTTTGACGCGTACACCATATCTCCTAAGATTAATGTCGGCAGAAGTTTCGGTCGATTTTATGCCCAAGGTTCGAGTGGCGTCGATTTTCGCACAAATGGATATAGCTCGAACTTTGTTTTGGATGTCGAACTTGGGGCGAAGCCATTTAATCGATTCTGGGCGATTGCTTTTTTAAGTAATTCATCTTCGTTCAAAAATGGTGATGTCGCCTTACCCGCATCGAACCTGGCGACGGCACTCTATATCAACGACCAAGAATTCACGGCCTATGGGCTCAAAGCCATTTTTGAAATAACCGACAAAATAGGACTGCTTGCGAACTACACTGCAGCCTTGTCGGGAAACAATGTGCCAAGAAGAGCTGTAATAGGCGCAGGACTTTATAGTAAATTTTAGAATGCCCTTGACTTGTTTACTATTTGCATTTTGTTAGGTAAGTCGAGCGATATGATCAATTCGAAAAGTTCAAGACATGCTACTTGATTGGGTCTTGAGTTGTTCCAAAGTACTAATCGCACTACATTTTTCGAACCTTTGACACCGCTCATTGAATGAAAAAACGTGATAAGTACTATTTCTGTCAACCATCTGAATTGATAATAACACATTTTTTGTAGTCCTTTTTTGTAGACTTGATTTTTTGACGTCAATAAAGTGCATTTCATCTAGAATATCCATCAAAACTGTTAAAATAGTATAGTTTAGTTAAAATTTTTAGGGAATACATATAAAATTCATTTTGCACTTTATTTCATGATTGTTATAAAGTTTTTCTCCCCCGACAGTTTTAGTAATAGTTCAATTTCTTAGATACCCCACTTATCTTCAGAAAGGTTCTTGCCCATGCTTATGGTTTAGAATAGTGACTGTAAAATTATGATGCCGTCCACTGTTTTTCAATTAGTTAGAATATTACAAACAGTTAATTTTTAACCTTTAAACCTTAAGTATTATGATCAAAAAAGTGATTTTAAGCGCTCTGGCGCTTTCAATGGGTGCATATATGCAGGCCCAAAATGTGAGTAATGTCTCGCAGAGTGGCAGCGGAAATTCCGGTGCCGTCGTGCAAACCGCAGGTGACCACACTTCCGATATTACAGTTGTCGGTAACAATAATGAGACCAATGTGACTCAAGACGATACCGACCAGACTTCGGTGATTGAAGCAACGGGTAATGGTAATACCGTTAACGTTACCCAAATTGCCGCCGGCAATAACAATAATTCCGATATTGACGTAGATGGGAATAGGAACATCGTTCGAGTCGATCAATTGGGATCTGGCAACAACAATCCCGGTGCCCAGCTTGGAGTTGATATTTATGGCGATCGCAATGAAGCTTGGTTAGAACAAAACGGCGATGGCAATGAAGGCTATATTACCATTGGTGATAGAGCCGGGGCAAGCAAAGCTAATGGCAACTATGCCGAAATTCGTCAGCACAAACCTGGCGGTGATGCCAATTATGCTACAATAGATGTTACGGGTAATAACAATTATGCAAAAGTAGACCAAGATGGTTCAGGTGATGACACAAGAGTCAATCAATCAGGTAATGGTAACTATGTAGATGCCGAACAATGGAACGCAAATGTAACAGGAGAGATTCTTATCGATCAGAGTGGTGATAATAATATGGCCACTGTTTTTCAAGATGGTTCCAGTTCTCTAAGTGATTCAGACCAAAGTGGTAATCGAAACACCCTAAATGTTGAGCAAAGAGGAACTCGTGCGGATAGTGACATTGATCAAAGCGGCAACCGTAACATGGCAACTGTAGTTC
>JBATTK010000183.1:0-1915 GCA_049670505.1 Saonia sp. | reverse complement strand
AGGTACTGGTTCTGGCGCAATTTTGTGCTTCCTTGTTTTTTATAATTACAACACTTTTAATTTTCTCCCAATTGAATTTCTTGCTGGAAAAAGAATACGGTTTTGATCAAGGTCAAGTAATAAATGTCAAACTACAAGGCGTTGAATATGAAACCCTGGCCAATGAGTTCAAACAAAATCCGGCTATCCAAAATATATCTGCCAGTACCTTTGTACCCGGTACAGGAGGGTATGGTGGTAGTACAAAAGTCAGGACTTCTAAAATGTTAGACACGGAATTGACGGCCAGTATTATAGGAGTCGACCAAAATTTTATTCCAAATTTAAGACTGCCATTATTGGCGGGCGGCAACTTTCCGGTTTCCATTCCAAAGAGTGATGAAACTATGGTCGTAGTCAATGAAGCAGTTGCCAGACTATTGGGATATGAGGAACCAAAAAACATTGTGGGAGAAATAATTTTAATAGGTCAGGATAAGAAAGCCTTGCAAGTTATAGGCCTGACTGAAAACTTTATATTTGATCTATTGACAGAGACAGATAAAGACGAACCTTTACTAATGCGTTATCTTCCTGATGAATTCGCTTATATGAACGTCCGCTATCATGCTACATCGAATGTCGATGCGTTACTTTCGTTCATGGAAGATAAATGGAAAAAGTTGGACAAAGTACATTCTTTTAAATATGATATCTATGAAGATGAACTGAAGGAGACCAATTCAATTTTCGAGGACATTATTTACATTCTCGGGTTTATTTCATTTTTAGCCATTACGATTGCATCACTCGGACTTTTAGGAATGGCAGCGTTTACGGCCGAATCAAAGAAAAAGGAAATCGGTATACGAAAAGTACATGGTGCAAAAATTCGAAATATTGCTTTTTCTTTATCCAATGGGTATCTATGGCTATTCGCTTTGGCAATTTTGATCACGGCCCCAACTGCTTATTTCATCAACACCCTTTGGTTGGAGGAGTTTTCATATCATGTGGATTTTAGTATTTGGATACTACTCATAGGGATAGGAATCATGTTCATGCTTGGCTCAAGTACGGTTTTATCACAGACCTTTAGAGCGGCCATGGCCAACCCAGTGGAAAGTTTAAGAGACGAATAAAGACATTAACGGAAGAATTAATAATAAACAGATTCCCGCCGAAGTTTATCCTGAGTGAGGTCGAAGGACGGGAATGACATAAAAACAATAATTTATGCTACTACAATTAAACAATATTTTCAAATGGGTACAATCTGGGGGGCAACGCGTCTTCCTATTAAAGGATATCAATCTTGAGGTCGAGGAAGGAGAATTTATCTCGGTTATGGGTCCATCGGGATCGGGAAAATCGACCTTGCTCAACGTCATCGGTATGCTGGATGGTTTTGATGAAGGAGAATACAACTTCTTGGATGAACCCGTACACCAGTTAAAGGAAAAACACCGGGCCAATTTGTACAAGCAATATATCGGGTTCGTGTTTCAGGCCTATCATTTAATCGATGAATTGACCGTTTACGAAAACCTTGAAATGCCCTTGCTCTACAAAAAACTGAAAGGTTCTGAGCGCAAAGCTATGGTCGCCGATATGTTGGACCGTTTTAATATCGTAGGAAAGAAAGATCTTTTTCCGTCACAACTCAGTGGAGGCCAACAACAACTTGTTGGGGTGGCCCGAGCTTTGATTACAAAACCCAAACTGATTCTCGCCGATGAGCCAACAGGAAACCTCAACTCTCAACAAGGTGAGGATATCATGGAGCTTTTCAAACAACTTAACGACGAGGGTGTCACCATAATTCAAGTGACACATTCCGAAAAAAATGCGGCCTACGGCAAACGCATTATCAATTTATTGGATGGAAGGAAAGTCAGTGGATAATTACAAAATAATTAACCTACCATTCCAATAT
>JBATTK010000182.1:0-16185 GCA_049670505.1 Saonia sp. | reverse complement strand
TCCATATACTTTCTAATCTTGCGTTCTTCCCAACTTTTTCCAAAAATAGGATTATAACCAAAAGCTTCCATACCGTGCATGGCCAATCCAAAACCCCAGCCGAAGATGGGGAAAACGACCCAAGGAAAATCGGTAGTCCTGTAATTTAAGTAGGCTAGGAAAGGAATCACTATACAATAGGACAAAAGATTGGCATAAAACCCTTTGATGGCCTCTACCTTTTCCTTTGCTTTCATATAACGCTTATCGTCTATATAGGTCTGTTGCACTTCCATAACGGAAACCTGTTTGGTAAGCATAGGAAGCTGCACACTGAACTCTTCGGCTGTTTTGGTGATGATCACCTTTCTATCCGATAAAATATCGTAGCGTTGCTGAATGTTCTTCAAACCTACACCACTGCTTTTTTTCACCACTTGTTTTTCTTGTAGATTATTACTCACCTTAAGCATTCCATCATTTTCAGAAACCTTTATATGTAAAGGTTTTGAGGAGGTAACTACATTATGCTTCACGGCGTTTTCCAGTAACAGCTGCAGTGACAAGGGCACTATTTTGGCATCGGGATTACTGCTCTGTTCCGGGATATCGAAAATAATACTGTCCTCGAACCGCATCTTTAACAATCTCACATAGGTTTTGGCAAATTGCAGTTCATCGTCTACTGATATGAGGTCTTTGTTCTTTTGTTCCAAAACATATCGGTATACCTTGGAAAGGGAGGTAGTGAATTTTTGCGCCTGATCCTGGTCTTCCTCGATTAAACTTGTTAGTACGTTAAGGCTATTAAACAAGAAATGGGGATCCAACTGATTTTTTAGGGCATCGAACTTCGCCGAGGCGGTACCCGCAATGATTTTTTGTTCTTTTACCTTTTTTTCCTGTAATGACCTATAGAAATACACGGCATGGAAAAAAACAGTGACTACAATAGTAATCAGTAGGGCTATGATATAATAAATCGGCTTTTCTCCTGAAATAAACTCTTCCCAACTTTCACCCTCAAACCCCATCTCAGTCGTTATCCTGATCCAGAATATACCTAGCATGGTCAATGCTATTGCGCCTAACGCTCCAATGAGCAGTCTATATTTTGCGTACTTTTTCCATACTACTTTATGGTTCAAATACCTAAAATAAGAGCTATTGATCAAGGTTAAAACAACGGAGTAAAGCATGTAATAGCCCAATTCCGTCATAAAAGATCGATCAAAATTCAAGGCCCTACCGGAAAGTACTTCTATACCAATAAATATAAAGGCAATGATAACACCAACCAGTATACCGGTCAGCAGATTCCTTCCTAAATACTTCATGGTTTTCATATATATTCTGTTTTTCCCGGCGGGTATGCTTACGCCTTACAATTTTCCAAAACAGCTTCCGCCCGTTCTCTGCCCCAATTGGGATGAAAGGGGGTTTCTGGCTTAAAGTTAGCAAAAAGTTCCAAGGAACGCTCAACATCTTTACAATAGGGGGTGGTATCCTGCCCAAAATATTTGGCCGATCCCATATCCCATTCCGCCTTTGAAAAAACTACGCGAGGATTGTCGGCATCAAGCGTCAAAGCTCTTTGATATAAAGCGACCACTTTCCCGGAAAGTGTCATTCCATAGGTAGCACCGTCAAAGGCTACCCAAGCTGTATACACCATGGCCTGTTGTACCAATATTTCAGGATTATCAGGGGAAATTGCCTTGGCCAGATCCAATAACTCCTGTGCTTTATCCAGTTGTTGGCTTACTTTCTCCTTATCTTTTTCCCCAAAGGAGTTTATAGTGTTGATCTGTGCGGCATAATACAAGGGCAACCAATTGTTAGGCTCCGCTGTACTGATCCGTTCAAAGAGATTGGCGGCCTCTACGGTCTTTTGTTCCCCCCAAAGTTCAAATGCTTTTTGCATACCTTTGGTATATTGGTCTTGAGCCATCCCTAGGACTCCGGTAAAAAATACGGTCATCACAATTACTTTTTTCATTTGTATGGTTTTATACGATTAATGCCACAAATTTGGGGTAGTACGTTCCCACAGGGAAAAAAGAAGTGCCGAATTGTAAAAATTAGGGGATGGGTTGTTGGAAGAACCCGATCGGAATAAAACAGTTTAAAAGTATCGTTATAAATAATCGGATATTACAGTGATAAAAATATAAAATCCGATTCAGCAATAACGTCGCTAAATCGGATTTCTTTGGTTGACTAATTCCCTTGTATAAAGTGTAAATCGTATTTAAAATACCATGTTTTTATGAATTCAAAAACCAGGTGCTCTTTGTCTTGTCCAACAGCTACCTTAACTTATTGATCGGTCAAGATGTTGATGGATTCTTTTTTTTAAAATTATGAATCTGAAATCACAAATTATGGAGCAATAGGACGAACCCGCAGATTTATTGTCCGAATGGGTAGTTTAATTTACCGGCGTTCCAATCCCTAAATAGTTTGAATACGGCTAAATAAGAACTCCTTATACGATTTGCTCAGAGGTATTACTTTTCTCTTGATTTCCAAGTGGCCTTCGGCCACTACGTCCAACTCGGAAATATTGACCATATAGGAGCGATGTACCCTTACAAAGTAGGAACTTGGAAGTTTGTCCTCCATTGTTTTAAGTGTACTGGTAAGTAAATAATTGCATTCTTCCGTTACAATATTGCAGTAGTTGCGGTCGGCCTCTATATAAAGGATGTTATCCAATAATAACTTTATCATTTTGCCCCCTCTCCGTACAAAAATTCGATCATGCAAGACTTCTATACCGCTTTCCTGTAAAGGCCTTTGTATCTGTTTTTCCTTTAGATGCTCCGCCACTAGGGCTATAGTCCTGCGCAACTGCTGTGCATTTAGGGGCTTGGGGACAAATGCAAAGGGGCGGGTGGCCCTAGCTTTGGTAAAAGTCGCGTCATCCGTATTCGCGGTAAGATAAATGATAGGAATATCGTAATCTGCATGAATGGCCTTGGCGGTATCGATCCCGTCTATATTGCCTTTTAGGTTTACATCCATAAGTATAATATCCGGGGGGTTTACACGGGCATGCATAATAGCCTCTTCCCCCCTGGATTCGATTCCTATTACTTCATAGCCCAAATTACAAAGCTGCAAAGAAATATTTGCCGCGATAATCATATCATCCTCTACAATAAGTATGCGTATTTTGTCTTCCATCACTAAGCAGCCTTATGGAGCTGAAATTTAAAGGAGACCGAAGTCCCTTGATTAACGTTTAGAATCATCTTGCCGTCCAATTGCTGCGTTAACAGCCGTACAAGCTGAGTGCCAAATCCGGTTCCCTGTTTGCCGTTTTCTCGGATCATCCCTATTCCATTGTCCGAAACCTCTAACAGCAGATGGGAAAGAGTATTTGTAAGACCGATGGTTATTTGCCCTTCCTTGTTCCCTGGAAATGCATATTTTAATGCATTGGTCAGGAGTTCGTTTACAATTAATCCAATGGGAATTGCGACATCCACATCGAGCTCCAATTTTTCCATATTCACTTGGATCCTGATCCTTTCTTCCTGACCAAAAGCACTGACAATGTAGTTACCCAAGTTTATAAAATAATCCTTCATCTCAACGGAAGCAAGACTTTTACCCTGATATAGCTTTTGATGGATCATACCCATGCTATGCACCCTATGCTGACTTTCCTTCATGACCTCCATTACACCCAAATCCTTTATTTCGGATGCCTGAAGCGACAGTAAACTGGAAACAATCTCAAGATTATTTTTAACCCGATGGTGAATCTCCTTCAACAAGAATTCCTTTTCCTCATTTTGTTGCTGCAACAGTTTGTTTTTTCTTTTGTTCACCCTAACTGTATTATAAAATAGGGCAATGGACAGCAGCAGCAAAACCCCGATGATAATCATTAAGGTCTGTCTTGTTCGCTGCTTTTTTATCTGGATTTCCTGTAGTGCTATGGTACCTTCCTTTTGAGCTACCTCAAATTCCGTCTGAAGCAACGAAATACGTTGATCCGCCTCTGATGTAAAAATCCGGTCCTTCAGTTCATCATACTTCGCAAAAGCCTCGTAGGCCTCCTTATAATTATGGCTCCCTGCTAAAGCTTTACCTAAGGTCTCGTAGGCTTGACTCAAGTAAAATTCGTCTCCAAAATCATCTGTGGCAATGGTTATACTCTTTTGTAAACTCTCCGTTGCAGAAATATACTTTCCCTGTAAATTTTGAAATTTGCCAATGGATAGCCAAGATCGCATCAACATAAAATTATTATCCAACAATTCGGCATATTTCACAGCTTTTGCACCCGCTTCCCCCGCTTTCTCAAAGTCGTTCAAATACGCATATAAATCCACCAAGGAAATATACACATCGCTTAGATTATTATAAAACCCGTACCGTTCCCCAATAACAATGGAATGTTCATAATAGTGAAGTGCAGCTCTATAGTCCTTTAGTTCCAAATAGTTGTTGCCGACCACATATAGCGTAAAATCATAATCCAGATCGTTGATGCCCCGTTCTTCGAATATTTTCAACGACTTAAGTCCGTATTCCAGCCCTTTTTCAAATTTGGACTGTTTCCAAAAAAGATTGCTGAGATCACTATAAGCCAATGCTATGGCTTTTTTATCTTGTAAACGCTCCCCTAGACGTAATGATTCCAAGGCATAATCGGCCGCAATGCCCAGTTCCCCTTTACGTTCAAATACGTAGCCCAATTGGGTATTTAGAAAAGGTATATCCCCTTCTTTTACCTTTCCCCGGGCAGCTTCCAAGACCACACGGGCACTGTCCAATTTTTCCATACGCAGTAAAATGGCACCTTGCGTTATCTGGAACCTTCCATGCCATAGGGTATCCTTTTTTACCGAAGTAAGCCGTAATCCTTTTTGAGTGAAGTCCAGCGCCTTGGTCAAATTCCTGGTATGCCAATAATAGGCCAAGTCATTAAGAAGGGAAAACCGAAGCGTATCCGTTTTTATCTTACCATAAGAATCCTCGAGTACGGCTAAATAGGAAGGGCCAAAATTATCGGTCTCCACAAAGACCTTTTTGTAAGGGTTTTCGCTTTTGAAATCTACAATTTGCCCAATAACCATAGCGCAATTCAAAATAGAAAATGCATATATACAAGCGGCTTTCAACAAACGATTTCTCATTTCAGGATTATTTGTACCGGGGGAAACGAGACTGTTAAATATACAAATAAAATTAACATTTAAAGTCCCGCTAAATAAAACTGTCCATTGGGACAATAAAACAAGTGTTTCATCCCTTTTCATTTTTCCAAATGCCGGAAAAACAAGTATTTGCAACAAACCAAATAACGACCAACAATCCTACTGTTGCACTTGCGCCCCCTAAAAGCTTTTAGATTATGAAGACAAGGACCGTACTATTCGTCTTAGCCTTACTACTGTGTATCGCTTGCAATACCCGTCCAAGTAAGGGGGCCGATATAGCGGCCATAACTGAAATACAGGCAAAAGAGAAAGCTATCATGGATAAGGTAACTGTTTTCCTTGACGATTTTCATAATAAAAGGGATAGCTCACAACTGGATCGGCTTCTTACCGAGGATTATGTAAGGTACATGAATGGAATCAAAGTGGCTTCCGGCCCATCGGAACTGTATGCGAACATGAATGTTTTTTTAACCGGATTTCCGGATTTTCATATCACCGATGCGCACAGGTATATAAGGGAAAATCAAGTATTTGTCCACTGGGCCTTTACCGGCACCAATACCGGGGTATTTGCAGAGGTGTCCGCCACCGGAAAAAAAGCGAGCATCACAGGGTTGTCCCGGCTTTATTTTAATGAGGACGGAAAAATGTATCGGGAAGATGTGTATTATAATGAACTGGATCTATTGCAGCAATTGGGCTATACCCTAAAACCCCCGGTAGTTGAGTAGTAAACCCTGTAGTACGCACAAACCATCAGTAAACATAACTAAACTTTAGCTAATAAATAAAAACTTAAACACTATGAAAACATTAAAAATGACCTTATTAACGACGTATACCCTAATTTTTATGCTCTGCTTTGCCCAGGCCCAGGAAGAAAGTAAAACACAGGCTTATTGGATTCATGAAGACGTAGTAAAGCCTGCTATGGTGGCCGAATACGAAGCCGTATGTAAAGAACTTACGGAAAATATGAAAAAACACAATATTCAGGAAGTAAATTCCCTTGTAGCCAACACGGTGGACTCCCGTTACTTATGGATAGGGCCCATCGAAAATATGGCGCAATTGGACAAACCACTCTTTGCTACCTTGGCGGAGAAAATGGGTGCCGAAGAAATGGGTACCCTCTTCAATAGAATGGATAAGTGCTACGATATTGAGCAAAATTACATTATTCATCTGGACAAAGAACTGTCATATATGCCCGGTGGCATTACTATAGCACCGGAAGGACAGGACTATCGAAAGTTTCACTATTTACATTTTGCCCCAGAGGATCGTGCTATGATCAAAGAAAAGATGAAAGCCATCAAAGATATGTTTCAAGAAAAAGGTTCGAAAGTACATTACCGGGTCTACAAAAATGGTTTTGGAACACGTGGAGAATTCTATATGGTAGCCGTAGCGGCAAAAGATGCCGTGGATTATGCCCAAAAAGCCACCGAAAATGATGTGTTATTGGGAGAAGACGGAAACCAAAGGATGGGCGATCTGTTTAGCAAGCTGTTAAAATACGAAGAGTTCATTGGTCGTATGCGTCCCGATATGGCATATTCACCGGCACAATAATTTTAAAATGAACCCGATGATAACATCATCGTGGTTTTATAATCAACCTTAAAAACAACAAACGATGAAGAAAGTAATTTATTTATGTCTTGCAACGGTATTCTTTATTGCATGCCAACCGAAGGGGCCAGAGCGTTACACCCAGAACTCCCCTGAAATTGATACCGTCAAGAAATTGATTGCCAATTACAATGCCAAAAGCTTCGATATCAGCATCTATGTCGATACCTCAAAAACTTTTTACAACACCAAGAAGAATGGCTTATCACCAACTGAAACCATGGACTATCATAAACAAAATGATGCCAACTATTCCTCTAGAGGTTTTATTGCTGAAGACCAAGAATATGAAATGGTGCTCACCGATGATGGGGAAACCTGGGTCAACTGTTGGTTGGACTGGAAAGGGACTTTGGCCGGTAATGACCAGGAAGTTGAAATTCCAGTACATCTTACCTATCAATTTATAGATGGAAAAATTGTACGGGAAGTCGGAATGTGGGATCCTACGGAAGTGGTCATGGCACTTCAAAAAATTGAAGCGTCAAAAACAGCAATGGCAGAAGGACAAGAAGAATAGAGCGTAAAAATTAGTAATAAATTTAAATAACAATTAAAAACCAACACATTATGAAAAGAGTACTATTGATACTATTATTGGTTCCTTTTTTGATCCATGCCCAAGAAGGTCGGCAGGCCCCAATATTTATGAATGTCATGCTTACGGCACATCCTACAAAAATTACGGAATTTGAAGCCGGCGTGGCCGCACATAACAAAAAGTTCCATGCGGAAGGAGCTAGTTCCGTCAGTGTGTTTTGGATTGCCAGTGGAAAAAATTCCGGCAAATATATCTGGAGTATGGGGCCTACCGCTTGGGCCGCCATGGATGAAGCCAATAATCCGGATGAAGCACATGCAACCGATTGGAATACCAACGTAGCTCCCTATGCGCTGGCAGAAATGGAAACTACTTTTTGGAAATCGGATATCAAACATTCCAATTTTACCAAAGACTTTACTTTAAAGAATCTATCTATTTTTATGTTGGACATGAAGCGTTTTAAGCAAATGGAATTCATGGCGGTTTTAGACAAGGTATACCAAGTGTTCAAGACCAAAGACCCCGACCATCAGTGGGGCGTTTATTTTAATGAACTGGCCAACAGCGATGGACAGGACATGGTGTGGGTAGACTTTTTTGAGAAATCTGCTTGGATGGGAAGAGAGGATAAATTCCCGCAGTGGTTTGAAGAAGTACATGGAGCAGGAAGTTTTATGCAATTTTTAAAGGAATTTGAGGCTGCCACTGATGGAGATACACAGGAGTTATGGACCTTTAGGGAGGATCTTAGTGGTGCTAGCGGTGCAGTTCAGGCCGTTCAGGGACAATAATCATTTCTTTAGGGAAACAGAAAACAGGACCTGAAATAGTCCCAGGCCCTGTTTTTTAATTTCAATCGTTTAGAGACTGTTTTGAAATGTGTGATTGGAATTTATATAGGTACTTTTTGATGCCATTTTAGGCATCCGCCAGCTGGCGGACTAGCATAGCCACTTGTGCTGAGCTGGTTGCTGAGCCTGTCGAAGCACTGTCGAAGTATAGCTACGGTATAAAATTTTAACAGGACCGAAAGAAAAGGCCAACGATTTGGCCTTTGAAAGAGGAGCCAGCTGGCGCGTTGGCTGCAAAAAGGGGCATAAAAAAATAATCGACACATTTCAAAACAGTCTCTTAAAACCCAAACAAATAATGAATCATGGAAACAACAACGCAAATACAGATAGACCCATCGAAAATCATGCAGATCGGTATGGGGTTCTGGGCATCAAAAACATTACTCACAGCCATTAAAATGGAACTTTTTACCCATTTGGCAAAAGGGGAATTATCCGGTCAGGATATAAAATCAAAATTAGGCTTGCACAAAAGGAGCCTTTACGATTTTTTGGACGCTCTAGTGGCCCTGGGCTTTTTAAAAAGGAAGGGACGCAAAGAAACCGCTTTTTATACCAATGCCGAGGATAGCGATCTATTTCTCGATAAAAATAAACCGAGCTATATGGGAGGCATATTGGAAATGTCCAATGATAGACTGTACCCATTTTGGAACAATTTGGAGGAAGGTCTAAAAACAGGCTTGCCACAATGCGAAACCAAAAACGGGGGAACATCAATTTTTGAAGCCATTTATGCCGACCCTAAAAAGTTAAGGGAATTTGTTCATGCGATGGCAGGGGTACAAATGGGCAACTTTATTGCTTTTGCCAAACAATTCGACTTTTCAAACTACAAAACCCTTTGTGATATTGGTGGCTCCGGAGGCCATCTTTCCGCCCATATTGTCATGAGCAACGATCATATGCAATGTACCTCTTTTGATTTACCACCAATTGCCCCGGTAGCCGAAGAAAATATTAGCGCCATGAATTTAAGTGATAAAGTAACCATTGCTTCTGGTAATTTTTTTACAGATGACTTTCCAAAATCGGATGTCATTACCATGGGGAATATTCTTCATGATTGGGGTACTAAAGACAAGAAAATACTTATAAAAAAAGCATATGATGCCTTGCCAAAAGGTGGGGCATTGGCAGTAATAGAAAACATTATTGACGATAACAGAAGTGAAAATGTTTTTGGCCTGTTAATGTCTTTAAACATGCTCATAGAAACTCCCGAAGGCTACGATTTTTCAGCCTCGGATTTTAACGAACTGGCAAAAGATGCGGGCTTTAAAAAAATGATGATAATACCATTGACCGGGCCGTCGAGTGCTGCGATTGCGATAAAGTAATACATAAATAATGAAATTGCCAATCGTTATGGAATTACCAAGTTACCTATCTACAGCTGGCGGGTCTACCTATCCACAAAACAACAATTCATAATTAAACCGTAAACCAACAAATGCATCTGAAAAAATCACTCGTCATTGCCTTGGTACTTGGTATGATCGGCCTTTCCTCATGGGAACGCTATTGGCGTTCCCAGGAAAAGGTACCTACCATACAGGATGACAACGCCCTTTGGGCGTTAAATAGGGCCAAAGTGGATAAATTGAATGAGGATGACTTTATATTTGTAGGCTCATCCAGAATTCATTTTGATCTTCAGTTGGATATTTGGGAGAAGTATACGGGCAAGCGCCCGGTTCAACTGGCCCTGGGCGGGGCATCCCCGTTACCATCATTCAGGGATATTGCAAGAAATACGGATTTTTCGGGAACCATTTTAGTGGGTATTACCCCTCCCCTGTTCTTTTCCACTACATTCCCACAGGCACCTCCCATTTCAGGAATACAGGAAAAAGTAGACTATTTCCACCATCGTACGTATGCGCAACGGTTAAATCAATGGTTATCCATGCCCCTGCAACGTAATCTTGTCATGATGCATTCCTATGAGGATATGATATCGGGCAATTTTGACCTAAGGTCCCTACTGCAACAAATAAAGATAGGGAATCGTACGGGAGGACCGCAAATGCCCCCTTTTTATGAATTTGGGAAAAACAGTGAAGAACGCAATGTTCGGATGTTGGATAGAATGGTGGAAGAGCCGGACTTTGCACAGACCGTAATCGATATATGGATGTTCTGCCTTAATGGTGATATTCCCATGCCTCCTCCAGATAAGGAATCTACTTCAACCTTCTTTTTGGAGGATGTGAAACTGATAAAAAAACGGGGAGGAAAAGTAATCTTGGTTAGATGCCCATCAACAAATGGATTCCGGGACCTTGAATCCCGGATTACACCACGGGAGGCTTTTTGGGACGAGTTGGTGGAAAAAAGCGGCCTGCCCGCCTATCACTTTGAGGATTACGAGCAATTGCAAGGATTTAATTTACCCGAATGGTCACATCTATCCGCAGAAGATGCTGACTTTTTTACCAAGGAGCTTATGGAGATCATGAAAAATGATGGTATCTTAATCGCGCCATAATCCATATTTTATGAAACTAAAACAATCATTTTTAATTGCGGTGCTACTTAGTACTATAAGTCTTTGTAGCTGGGAACTTCATTGGCGGTCACAACCGGATTACTACAAGGCTAATCTGGAAGATGATAGGTACCTATGGGCGGAACATAGGGCCAAAGTGGAAAAAGCCACGAGTAATGACGTTGTAATTCTTGGTTCTTCTCGAACAGGTTTTGATTTTAATACCCACATTTGGGAAGAGGTTCAGGGCGTTAAACCGATTAATCTATCTACCAATGGTAAACCGCCTGGTCCATTTCTTGAGGATATTGTTGAGCATACTGAATTTAACGGTACTATAGTAATCGGGATAACTCCTTTGATGTGGTTTGGTTCAAACGATAACCAAAGATGGCGGGATGCAAAACTATGGGTCCATCACTTTCACAACCAAACGTATGCCCAGAAATTGGGCTTTTGGGTTTCCAAACCCTTGGAAAGAAACTTGGTAATGCTTACCTCTTCGGAATTGGAATTTTTCAATGATTTGGATCTGAAATCCCTGATAAAAAGAATTCATATAAAAAGTAGCCGGAAAGATAACGGCTTTAAGCTTTTAAATTTTGGTTATAACGATGAGGATAGAAATCTAATCATGTTTTCATCCATGGTAACAAATCCTGATTTTGCTAAAAAAGTGCAGGAGGTCTGGAACGGATTTCTCCCGGGCATTCCAGATTATGAGGTCATAAAAGACGGTATTCCCGCTATTATAGATCAATATGTTTCCACCATAGATAAGTTCAAGGCCCGTGGCGGAAAAATAATTTTTATCCGACATAAGGCCGAAGATGGTTGGAACAAGCACACAAAGCGATTATTACCACGAGCAATGGTCTGGGACAAATTCATAGAACGGATTGGCTCTCCTGCATATCATTTTGAAGATTACGAATTCATGTCCAAGTATACCTTACCAGATTGGTCGCATATGAACCCGGAAGATGCAAAATCATATACCAAGGACATGGTCAACCAATTAATAAAAGACAAACACTTGCAAAAAACCAATTAATATGTTATTTAATTCACTAGGATTTATCGTTTTCCTGGCGGTAGTACTGGTACTTTATTACGCTCCATTATTCAATTGGACACAAAAAAAAGTAATGCTTTTGCTAGCCAGTTATGTTTTCTATGGTCTATGGAATCCTCCATTGATCTTGCTGCTTTGGATCTCCACTATGGTCGACTGGACGGCCGGGAATAAGTTGGCCAAGGAAGAGCGACCCAAAGTTAGAAAAATGTGGTTACTTCTGAGCATGGTGGTCAATCTAGGATTTTTGGCCTTTTTTAAATATGGGGATTTCCTACTGGAAAACTTTGTAGCATTGGCCAACGGCGTAGGTTGGGATTTTAAAGCCGCTCCAATGGATATTATCCTGCCCATGGGCATATCCTTCTATACCTTCCAGACCATGTCCTATACCATAGATATTTACAAAAGGAAAATAGAACCGGCAAAAACGTTTTTGGACTTTGCGCTATATGTTACCTTCTTTCCACAGCTGGTTGCAGGACCTATCGTTAGGGCGAAAGAGTTGATAAGTCAGTTCTACGAGGCCAAAAAAGCAACGGCCCAACAGTTTATCTGGGGTCTGTTCCTGTTGACCCTTGGCCTATTCCAAAAAGTGGTTTTGGCAGATACTTTACTATCTAGTACTGCAGATACCGTGTTTGGTGCCAAGGAAGCGCTTCATTTTTGGGACGCTTGGTCAGGGACATTGGCCTTTTCCGGGCAGATCTTTTTTGATTTCGCCGGCTATTCCACCTGTGCTATAGGTATTGCGCTTATGCTAGGAATTATTTTACCGGACAACTTTATGTACCCTTATGCTTCCATTGGCTTTTCCGATCTGTGGAAGCGTTGGCACATTTCCCTCTCTACCTGGTTACGGGATTATCTATACATTCCCTTGGGTGGTAACCGTAACGGTATCACCCGTATGTATGTGGCCCTAATGCTCACCATGTTGTTGGGTGGTCTTTGGCACGGGGCGGCGTGGACCTTTGTGGTCTGGGGAGCCCTTCATGGAATCTATCTTGTTTCGGAACGCCTATTGAAAAAAGTAATCACCATTAAGATCAATGTCTGGAACGGTATCTTATTAGCGGGACTCACCTATACCTTTGTGAATTTTACTTGGGTTTTCTTTAGGGCGAGGGAATTTGTTACTGCCAAGAACATGATCGCTTCCATGCTTTTGATGAATGGTGATGGTATTAAGGTCTTGGGCACCTTTGATATTATCAAAGTATGTACGCTGATCGGACTACTTTTTATATGCCATTGGGTTATGCGGAATACCAACCTTAAGGAAGTCGGACAGAAAACTCCGCCTTGGCTCTTAGGAGTTGCGTGGGCCTCCATGTTTTTCCTTATCGCTATTGCACAAGGTAGCGGGGAACAGTTTATCTATTTTCAGTTTTAGCGTTGACAAAGAAGGATAAACGATCAATCTAACCAACCATTAAAAACCCGGGGAAACTCGGGTTTTACTTTTACTAACCCGTTGTGTATTTTGATTTTAGATTCAAAATTCGTCAATTCGAGCCTGCCTGCCGCAGGCAGGTGCTTCGACCTGAGGAAGAAATGTATCGAGAATAGAATTTTGGACCAAAAAAGCTATTCTCGATAGTTCTGCTGAGCGAAGCCGAAGTACAATTTTTCTCCACTTTGTTACGAAAAACCACTCGAACTGACGCTTTTTCTGCTTTGTAACCCCCAAAATGCGTAACGGGTTTTTACCAATAGGTCCGTATTCTAGAAATTCCAGTAGTTTTGTACAAGCTTTACAAATTATGGAAAACAACTCGCAACCCAATAATCCTTTACATGGTATAAAACTGGCAACTATTTTGGAGCATTTAGAAGCCACTTATGGCTGGGAGGAATTGGGAAAACGAATCAATATCCGCTGTTTTACCAATAATCCCTCTATCAAATCCAGTCTTACGTTCCTAAGGCGAACGCCTTGGGCACGGGATAAAGTGGAGCGGCTATATCTAAGGTCGATTCAAAAGTAAACCATCAATTGTATGTTATGATACGGAATATCCAATTGCGGATAAGTCTTAAGGAAGAATCACAGGAGGGCATTTTAAAAAAGAAGGCTGCCCAGCATTTGGGAATACCCGAAAGCGATATTACCTTAAAAGTACTGCGGAAGTCTATTGACGCTCGGAAGGCTACCATCTATTTTAATTACAAACTTGCCGTATATAACAAGGAGAAACCGCCCGATACGGTTATCCATGCCTTTGATTACAAAGATGTCTCCAAGGCAAAGTCTGTTCACATCATCGGTTTTGGTCCCGCAGGGATGTGGGCGGCATTGCGATGTTTGGAACTGGGCTACAAACCTATAGTCTTGGAAAGGGGGAGAAATGTACAGGACAGACGACGAGATCTAAAGGCCATCAATCAAGATCATATTATAGGCGAAGATTCCAATTATTGTTTTGGGGAAGGCGGTGCGGGCACCTATTCCGATGGAAAACTATATACCAGAAGCCTTAAGCGGGGCGATGTACGCCGTGTGTTTGAAAGTTTGGTACACCATGGTGCTACGGAACAGATCTTAATTGATGCATACCCCCATATAGGCACCAATAAATTGCCTAAAATAGTCCAGAACATTCGCGAAACGATTTTAAAGTTCGGTGGGGAAATCCATTTTGAAAGTAGGGTGGTAGATTTTGTGATCAAAAACTATAAACTACAAGCTATACTACTCCAAAACGGAACCGAAATGGCGGTGGACCGAGTAATACTGGCTACCGGACATTCGGCAAGGGACATATTCCATCTACTTAGCGATAAAAAAATCGCTCTAAAAGCGAAATCATTTGCAATGGGCGTACGGGTAGAACATCCACAGCATATTATAGATTCCATTCAATATCACTGCCAAGGGGAACGTAACGAACTATTGCCTGCCGCCGCCTATAGTCTGGTACATCAGGTCAAAAATAGAGGGGTCTATTCCTTCTGTATGTGTCCGGGCGGATTTATTGTCCCTGCGGCGACGGCCCAAGGGGAAGTAGTCGTCAATGGGATGTCGCCCTCCAGAAGAAATAATCTATATGCCAATTCAGGAATCGTAGTGGAAATCAATGTAGATAAGGATATTCCCAAATACGAACAGCATGGTGTGTTCAAAGGTCTGGAATATCAAAAGGATCTGGAGCGACTGGCCTTTACCTCGGGCGGACGCAACCAGACCGCCCCTGCACAACGCCTCACTGATTTTGTGGAGGGAAAACTATCGCACGACCTTAATACGACTTCCTATCAACCCGGCCTAAAATCTGCTCCCCTTCATTCGCTATTACCCAAATTTATTGGCGCAAGGTTACGCACGGGCTTTGCCGCCTTTGGAAAAAAAATGAAAGGATACTATACCTCCGAGGCCAATATCGTAGGTGTAGAATCGCGCACCTCTTCCCCCGTGAACATTCCCAGAAAGGAGAATTTGGAACATCCGGAGATTCAGGGTCTGTTTCCCTGTGGGGAAGGTGGCGGTTATGCCGGTGGAATTATTTCTGCGGCCATGGATGGGGAACGCTGCGCGGAAGCTGCAATTCAGGGATTATAGGGAATAAAGTTTCTATTTTGGTTCGTTCTTTTTTAGGGAAAATAGTGAACTTAATTTCTTATATTTAGAGATGCTCCCTTAGAGCAGTATAAACCGCGACCAAATTCATAAAATAGTATGCATACATTCGCTTCTCCACTGGAGGCTTTTTTGTATTGGGAAAAGGAAACTCCCAATGTTGCTTTTTTAAATCAGCCTATTGATCGTAAGATCATAACCTATACATATGCCTCTGCCGGAGAGGAAATCCGTAAAATAGCATCGGCCCTGCAAGCCTATAAGCTAACGGAGAAAAGCCATATTGCCTTACTTTCCAAAAATTGTGCCCACTGGATGATGTCCGATCTGGCAATTATGATGGCCGGCCATGTATCCATACCTATTTATCCTACTTTAAATGCGAATTCAATTCACCAGATTCTGGTCCATAGTGACACCAAAGGAATCATCATTGGAAAACTAGATGATTTTGCCTCACAAAAGGAAGGTATTCCGGAGATGCATAAAATAAGCGTAGGATTATACGGGGCATCTGAAGGCGACCTTTGGGAAGAACTTTTGGAAAAACATGAAGCTGTAAGTGAACCATACCCACAACAAGCGGATGACCTGGTGACAATCATCTATACTTCGGGCACTACGGGAATGCCAAAAGGCGCAATGCATACCGTTGGTAGTTTTATAGAAAGTGCCCATACACTTGCCAACTTGGTATCCCTTCCTAAAAACCCCAGGCTTTTTTCCTATCTTCCTTTATCGCATATCGCGGAGAGGGCCGGAGTAGGCATGCGAGGATTGGTCCTTGGGGCTCAATTCTATTTTGCGGAGTCTTTGGATACCTTTGCCGCAGACCTAGAGGCTACCC
>JBATTK010000181.1:0-29043 GCA_049670505.1 Saonia sp. | reverse complement strand
GTATCCTACTATAGGAGAGGTACTTGCCTATTAAACCAAAAATGAAGTAAAAATCGTGTTAAATTCTTATAAATAGGAAAGTTAAAATTCATAACTACTTAAAAAACAGTGAATTGTTGATTTTAATAGATGTAACCCGCTGCTTATTTTTAACAAATAATTGTGATTGTGCCGAAGTGCTTTATGGCAATAATCCTGACTAATTTTCTATATTTCCGCCTTTATATATTTTTGTGCTTTAACCGTTTTACAATTTCTGAAATCGCTTCTTCAGGAGTTTTGGTAATTGAAACGGTAATCGCCTTTTTAGGTGGCTCCAGGGTATCAAACTGGGATTGTAACAACGCTGCGGGCATAAAGTGGTTTTTTCTTTTCCTTAGCCTATTCGAAATTTCCTCAAATGAACCCTCTAGGTATACCCATTCCATATGGTTCCCCATTTCGGCACCTAATAAGGTACGATAGGCTTCTTTAAGGGCGGAGCATGCTATTACGGCACCAGAATCAACATTTTCTTTGGCCAGTTTGTTCAGGCGTATGAGCCAGCCATGTCGGTCATCATCGTTTAAAGGATGCCCTTGGGCCATTTTTTTAATATTGACTTTCGGATGGTAATCATCCCCGTCAAAGAAAGGAGCAGCAAGTTTTTTTGCCAATAGTTTTCCAATAGTGGATTTCCCCGAACCGGAAACTCCCATGACAAAAATAACAGGCTTATTGTGGTTATCCATTGCTTTGTTCTATGAGCTGATGTTCTATTTTAGGAATAATGGTATTCATTTCCATATCAAAGTCGATCCAAATGGTATGCTTGTTATTTTTGAACCAGGTAAGCTGTCGTTTGGCAAATCTCCGCGTATTTTTCTTTATTTCGGAAATTGCAAAATCCAAGGACCATTTTCCATCAAAAAAATTGAAAAGCTCTTTGTATCCAACTGTTTGTAGGGCGTTAAGCGTTTTATGATGTTCCAAAGAGCGTGCTTCTTCTACCAATCCTTGTGCTATCATCCGATCTACCCTTTGATTGATACGCTGATATATAATATCTCTATCCGCGGTAATGCCTAAAGTGATAACCTTAAAAGGGCGACTCTTTTGTTTTACTCCCAAAAAAGAAGAATAGGGTCTTCCGGTTCCGATGCAGATTTCTAATGCCCTTATTAAACGATGTGGATTTTCCAAATCTATTTTTGTATAATATGCTTCATCCAAATGCTTCAATTGATCTTGAAGGGATTCAATTCCCTTTTCCTTCAACGCTTTGTTGAGCGTATCGCGTATTTGAGGATCAATATTGGGAAACTCATCCAAACCTTTTGTTACGGCATCTATGTAAAGACCACTGCCGCCCACCATAACAACAATATTCGTTTTTTTAAAAAGGGTGTCTAAGAGGCGTAACGCATCTCTTTCAAAATTGCCTACCGAATACGCCTCCAAAACACTTCGGTGCTGTATAAAATGATGGGGGACTTCCTTTAATTCCACTTTTGAGGGCACGGCTGTGCCTATGGACATTTCTTTATAAAACTGACGGGAATCCGCTGAAATAATCTCCGCTTTAAAATGTTGGGCAATTTTAATGGCCAGTGCGGTTTTACCGATACCGGTAGGGCCAACGATCGAAATAAGTATTTTTTTATCCATTACCCTTCGGATAGATCGTGCCCACATTTTCTGCAATAGTGGGCATCGGCCCTCAGAACTTCCGCACCACAATCGGAACAGGCCCTACCCTCATCATGTTTAACACCCCTTTTTTGGGAGGAAGCGTATTCTGCAGAGACAATTCCTGTTGGAACGGCAATAATACCGTATCCGATGATCATAATCAAAGTGGCAATAAATTGTCCCAAGGCCGTTTGCGGAGAGATGTCTCCATAGCCCACCGTGGTCAATGTAACAATGGTCCAGTATACACTATGGGGGATACTGTTAAAACCGTGTTCCGGCCCTTCGATCAAATACATGGTAGTACCCAATAAAACGGAAATTATGACAAGGAAAAAGACAAAAACCAAAATCTTTGTCCTACTAGCCCTCATCGCCCTTATCAGATTATTTGATTCACCAACAAAGCGGACCAATTTCAGGATCCTAAATACCCTAAGCAAGCGCAAGGCTCTAAATGCGGTTAAATACTGCGAACCTATAAGAAAAAAGGATAAATATTTAGGGATAGTGGACAGTAGGTCTACGATTCCAAAAAAACTGAAAATATACTTGGAGGGTCTTTTTATACAAATGATGCGCAATAGATATTCTATAGAAAACAGAATGGTTACCACCCATTCCGAGACATCCAGAAACTTGTGGTACTTCACATCGAAGCGAGGTAAACTTTCCAGCATCACTACGATAATACTGTAAACGATAACAACAAGCAGTATAACATCGAATAGTTTCCCGGCAGGCGTATGGGTCCCATAAATGACTTCATGGATTTTAAGTCTCCAGCCTTTATGTGCTTTTTCTTCCATCAAAATCTATTGGTCCAGTTCCATAATTTTCAACACTTTTCGTTTTCTAAGATAGGATTCAATGATATGATTTGTGTTCATATCACCCTTCATTGGTGTAATTATGGATTCTAAGATATGAATATTATTTATTTGATGGTTTAAATTATAAAACCCGATTCCCTTAAACATTCCATTTTTGATTAAAACGGCACTGCGCTCCCCAACTTCCCTGCCTTTATCTATGATAAGGGCATTTTTGTTCAAAAGACTATATTTTTCTATGGCATGTGCTACACGCTCGTTATATTCGGATGCCTCTAGGGCCCGATAACACCCGTCCTTGTGCGCGTTAATACAGCTACAATTAGCCTCATTAAGTCCACTTAATTTATGACATAGCAAGAATTCCTCATTTATTTTGGCCAACATATTTTGGGCCCCCTGAATACTATTGAATGTGGTTATTCTTCCTGCCACCCCATTAAGTATATTTGCTTTTAGCGTAATATACCCTTCCTTGTTCGACGTTTTGTACAGGGCATGGGAAAATAGTTTTTGTTTCTGCCGCTGGTTATATTTGGGTGTATTCCTGATCAGTTCTTCATGTTCCTTTAGTATGGCCAGTAGCTCGCTTCCGGTTTTTTCAAAAGTAACTTTTTTGGTTTCTTTTTGGATTTTTCTTGCAGTAACCCCGTCTTTGGTGAAGTGTTGGTTTACCCGTTTCTTCATATCCGTGCTTTTGCCAATAAAGATGATTTCACCATCTTTATTGTGCATATAATACACTCCTGTATCGGAAGGCAATTGTGCTACAATATCCAATTGTCTTGGAGAAAGTTCCCCCAGAGTCTCCCCCCTTACTACGCTCTTAATGATGGATTTATCCAAATCTTTTGAAAGTAATAGCTTAAAGAGTTGAATGGTCGCCAAGGCGTCGCCATTGGCCCTATGGCGATCACTTACGGGAATACCTAGGGAACGGACCAGTTTACCCAGACTATAGGAATCCGCATCGGGGATCAAGTTTTTGGAAAGATCAACGGTACATAGTGTTTTCCGTTCATAGTTATACCCTAATCTCCTAAATTCGGTTCGTAAGATCCTATAGTCGAACTGTGCATTATGGGCCACTATAACCGCATCCCGGGTAATTTCTACTATCCGTTTGGCCACTTCATGAAATTTTGGGGCGGAATGGAGCATTTTATTGTTGATGCCGGTAAGGTTTACAACGAAAGGTTGAATTTCCTTTTCCGGATTTACCAAACTTATAAATTTATCTATTACTTCATGACCATCAAATCTGTGAATGGCTATTTCCGTAATACCTTCTTCATTGTATTTTCCCCCCGTGGTTTCTATATCCAATATAGCGTACATCCAATAATTCATTTTCAACGGCAGCCAGGTTTAATATAAACCTGAAATGGCGGCAATACCTAGCAAGATTCTCCTTGTAGGTCTCGTTCTTATTGATAATTTCTTGCCCCAAAGATACTACTTCCTATCCGTACCATGGTACTGCCCTCGGCAATTGCAATTTTGTAGTCTCCGCTCATCCCCATAGATAGGACGGATACTTCGGGGATTAGTGCCTTTAAGGTATCGAATATTGATTTCAGATACCTAAATTCTTTGCGGATCTGTTTTTCATCTTCGGTAAAGGTTGCCATACCCATGAGTCCTATCACTTTAATGTTTTCCAATTGACGAAACTCGTCCGAGTTGATGATTTCATCCAATTCCATCTTATTCAATCCAAATTTGGTCTCTTCTTCGGCGATATGAATTTGTAGTAAACAAGCAATTATACGGTTATGTTTTAGCGCTTGCTTGTTAATTTCCTTTAATAATCGCAGGCTGTCTACACCGTGGATCAAGGAAACATATTCGGCCATATATTTTACCTTGTTCCGTTGTACATGACCGATCATATGCCATTGGATATCCTTGGGGAGTTGTTCCCATTTCCGGGTCATCTCCTGAATCTTGTTTTCCCCAAAAACGCGTTGTCCGGCATTATGTGCTTCCAGCAAATCTTCTACAGGTTTTGTCTTGGATACGGCAACAAGAATCACGTTATTCGGAATAGTTTTCTTGATTTCCTGTATGTTTTGTTTAATGGACATATGTCAGTTCGTAATTTTAATTAATATTCCAAGAAATCCTATGGTCAGACATAGCGGAGAAAAGAATAGCGAGTCCATTTTACCGAACTTAGTATACCTTACCCTTTTGAAAAAACCAACATATTTGAACTCCCCGATCGCCCTTAATACGAATATAAAGGGGATTATCCAACCCAAATAGTCCGTTATCCAATGAGGCAGGTCTATAGCTATAAGGTTTGAGGTCATCAGATAGAAGAGCCCAAATGTTAGTAGTCCAAGTGCCACTATTGCAGTATCCAATTTTTTAGGATGTAAGATCGTCTCTCCCTTTCCATTTGTGGGCAATACATTGTTCAAGCCCCATTTTCCGTTAAAGACCCAATACATATGTAGTATTCCAAGGGTAAAAAGAATAAAGCTTAGTATTAAGGATAAAACCATATGTTTTTATTGATTTCAATCATTGGTTAAAAACTTAAGTTTCCAGTTTCCAGTTTTCAGTTTCCAGTTTCCAGTTTTCAGTTTTCAGTTTCTGGTTATTCGTTAAAGGTTAATCGTGGAAAAACCTACCGTTAACCGTTAACGTTTAACGAAATTAATTTCATTGCTTTTCAAAACCTATGGGTTTTCTATCCATGGGGTAGTTAGAATTCATATATGGTTATTCCGCTTCTTAATTTAGGTTCAATATAGGTACTCTTTGGTGGCATTACCATTCCCTCATCGGCAATGGCCTTGATTTCGTCAACGGTAATTGGGACAAGGCTAAAACCAACTGCGAATTTACCCTTATCTATTTCATCTTTCATTTTAATGACATTGTATTTTCCATACCCATATTGTATCCGTTTATCGTTGCGCAAATCCTTTATACCCAAAACAGGCTCCAAGATGGTCTTGAAAAGGATTTGTGTATCCAATTCACTTAAGGGGTCACTGAATGTATATACTTTCTTTCGCAGATATAGTGAATAGAACTCCCCATCCAAATACATGCTGAAATGATGTTTTTTGGTCGGTTTATAGAGTATGTTACCTTGATTTTTAATTCTGAAGAACTCGTCCAAACGAATCAAAAACTCCTCCTTGGACAATCCATTAAGGTCTTTGACCATTCTATTGAACTCATATATTTTTATTTCCGACTCGGGAATTAGATAACTCATGAAAAAGTTATAGGGTTCTTTTCCGGTATGGGCCGGATTGTTTTCCTTGGAAGTTTGGGCCAAAAGATGGGATGAGGCACTTCTATGATGACCATCGGCAATATAAAGGGAATCTATGGCACTAAATGCGGACTGTAAGTCCTTTATGGTTTTTCCGTTGGATATAACCCATAGATAATGGGAGACCCTATCTGTTGTTGTAAATTGATATTCAGGCTCTTTTTTAGTCTCTTCTTTTAATATTTTACTTATTTCATCGGTATCCGTATAGGTCATTAATACAGGTTCGGCATTGAACCCGACGGTTTTTAGGTAGTTGGCAAAAAGTGTTTCGCGTTTCTGTAGCGTATTTTCATGTTTTTTTATCACATTATTTTGGTAATCCAAGGTACTTGTACCACAAAAAAGACCGCAACAACTAGCATTACCTTTGGCTACTTTATACAAATAGAAACTGTCCTGGGCATCTTTCATTAGGATATTCTCCTCCAAAAATTCTAGATATCTACTATGTACCAGTTTAAAACGTTCTTCGCCTTTTAGTTTTTTATGGAACTTAAACCCGGGATTGATAATGTGTAGAAAAGAGAAGGGATTAAAACTTAAAGTGGCTTCCAGTTCTTTTTTTGAATACTCCTCATAAGAACGCGATGCAACAAATACCGCTTTATCCTTTGTGGGCCTAATGGCCTTGAAGGGTTTTATGATTGCCATAGCGCGTTAGTTAAATTGAGCGGCTACTTTTTCCGCCTTTCGGGAAGTGGCATAATCATAAAAACCCTCTCCTGACTTAATTCCTAATTTTCCTGCCATGACCATATTGACCAATAGGGGGCAGGGAGCATATTTCGGATTTTTAAAACCGTCATACATAACGTTTAGGATAGAAAGACAAACATCGAGTCCTATAAAATCGGCCAATTGCAAAGGACCCATAGGGTGTGCCATGCCCAACTTCATTACGGTGTCTATCTCTAATACGCCTGCAACCCTGTTATAAAGGGTTTCAATAGCCTCGTTGATCATGGGCATCAAGATTCTATTGGCCACAAATCCGGGATAATCGTTTACTTCGGTAGGCGTCTTGCCCAATTTTTTGGAAAGCTCCATAACGGCCTGGGTAACTTCGTCTGAAGTGCTATACCCCCTAATAATCTCTACCAATTTCATAATGGGTACGGGATTCATAAAATGCATTCCAATAACCTTGTCCGGTCTTTGGGTGACGGCCGCAATTTTGGTAATGGAAATGGAAGAAGTATTTGTGGCCAATACAACATGGTCTTCGCAGCGTTCATCGAGCTCTTTGAAGATAGCTAGTTTTAGGTCTACATTTTCCGTAGCGGCCTCTACGACCAGATCTATGGCGTTCGCACCTTCTTTAAGCGAAGTATGGGTGGAGATATTGTTCAGGGTATGTTCCTTATCCTTTTCGGTAATGATTTGCTTGACCACCATCCTGTCCAAATTTTTGGAGATGGTAGCCATTCCTTTTTCCAGGGATACCGGCGAAACATCTATAAGGTTTACTTTGTAATCGTTTTGGGCAAAAACATGGGCTATTCCATTTCCCATGGTACCTGCTCCTATGACCGCAATATTTTTCATTTATTTATCCTCTTTTGTATTTCCCGTGAAGTGGGGAATCTATTATAATTTTACGTATACTGTATGCTCGTTTTAATCGTTCAAAGATAGCTTTTGGAAACTAACGGATTTCCAAGGGGACGATTCAATCCGTGCTGGTTTTTTTGAACGATGCTATAATTTGCAAAGCGACCTTTAACGCCTTGGTTCCCTGTTCCAAGCTTACCACGGGAATTGTATCGTTGGTTATGGCATCGGCGAAGGTTTCCAGTTCGTCCAGGATTGCATTATTGGCTTCAATGGTAGGATTCTCAAAATAGATTTGTTTTTTTATACCTTCGGCATTTTGTAGTATCATATCAAAATCTCCTGGATCCACCGGGGCATCTTTCATTTTTACCACTTCTACTTTTTTCTCCAAAAAATCTACGGAGATATAGGCATCCCGTTGAAAGAAACGGGATTTTCGCATATTTTTCAATGAAATTCTACTGGCCGTAAGATTGGCCACACAGCCATTTTCGAATTCAATTCTTGCATTTGCAATATCTGGCGAATTACTAATGACAGAAACCCCGCTGGCATTTATCTGTTTCACATCGGAACGTACTACGCTCAAAATGGCGTCTATATCATGAATCATTAGATCGAGCACTACTGGCACATCGGTACCCCTAGGATTAAATTCCGCCAAACGGTGGGTTTCAATGAACATAGGATCTTTAATTTTATCCTTAACGGCGGTAAAGGAAGGATTAAAACGTTCTACATGGCCAACTTGCCCTTTTACCCGGTATTCCTTTTCAATGGACAATAAGGTTTCCGCTTCCGCAATGGTATTCGTAATGGGCTTTTCAATGAAGACATGCTTTCCCTTTTGCATGGCTTTTTTTGCGCAATCAAAATGCGAAAGGGTAGGGGTTACAATGTCTACCATATCCACTGCCTCAATAAGCGTGTTGATATTGTCAAAATAGGTATATCCAAATTCGTCCGCTACTTTTTTGCCATTAATGGCATCGGCATCGTAAAAACCGACTAAATCATACTTTTGGGATTCGTTTAAGAGGCGCAAGTGTATTTTTCCGAGATGGCCAGCCCCTAGGACTCCAGCTTTGAGCATAATTCTTGTTTTTTCAAAAATAAGGAGATTTGTTCGATTATTTTAGCGGTAATTTCAGCAAAAGTCGTATTCCAGGGATTGTCTCACTTCGGCAAGCAAAGAGCATCGCCTTAGGGCATACTAGAAAACAAAATTTATTTTGTTCTAAAGCTGGTCGGCATGGCTTATTGGAGGTGTTCGATGTCTGGATAAATGATTGAAAAAAATCTTTTAGATTTGTAGCTATATGATCAATGATCATATTCAATTGTTGGCTGTAATTTCTGAACGAATATTATGAAAGAATTAATAATTCCTTTTGCTATGACCGTAGGATATATGTTAAAGGTTTTGAAATCTGACATAAATATTGATGAATTTAATTCGGAGTTTAAAATGATTAGACACGGAAACTATTTTGAATTCATTGATTCAGTAAAAGGTGATGTTCCACATACTGTTGTATATAAAAAAGGAGATATTAAATCTGACAATATCTCAAGAAAAGATGACTTTGATTTTTTAGGATTGTTTAATGCAAACTCATCATTACAAAAATTTTATATCGCTTGTCACGAAAAATATGGAGATATTAATGACACTGATATTCCGAATTCGATTTACGGAATAGCAGCCTTATTTGAGATAAGTGTTAGAATGCACGCTAACAATAACAATTTGATTAAACCAAGAGAAAATTTAGTGGATGTAATTAATAAATTGTCTGAATTTAAAAAATTAACCAATAAAGAAATAAACGATTTACATCAAGGGAGAAGATTTATTAATATGATAAAACATTTTAAAAATCAATTCCCTTCTTGGAATGATGGAATTGAAGCTATGACCACAGCATATAATTTACTGAAAGAAAAAAAAATAACCATAATATAAAAAACTACAGGCAAAACGAGTTGGCTGTAATTTGAAAATGATACAGGTTGAATATAAAATAGATGGAGCTGGATGGGCAATTGGTAAAATTGGAAATGGAGAAAAACTGACCAAATTTGCTGTTTCATATCTTCACGATTCTTTAAGAGAACTAGCTGAATCTGCAATCGAAATTCGAGAAAAGGATTTAAATCTGTTGTGTTTATGGATGAACCTGGAGAACACGTACTTATTTTGAATCGAAAAAACGAAAGCATAATAGATTATGAATTGAGATGGTATAAAGACTGGTGGAGTTGGAATCTGATTGATGAAAATAATTTTGAGTCTGTGCTTAAAGGACAAACAACAATTCCTAAATATATTAATCAAGTTAGAAATGTGCTGAATGGAATAATGACTGAACTTGGACCTGAAGAGTATCGGAAAAAGTGGGTTGAACACGACTTTCCGATAGCTGAATATAAAAAACTGAAATAAAAAACTACAGCCAATAATGTATCCTATGTAAAGCACTTTCCCAAGTCTTAGCCTAAAAACCTTTAGATAAATTCAGTACCTTGACAGAATGAAACATTTTAAAAAAGTTTTGTTCATTCTGGGCGGTATGCTCTTATTTTCGATATCCTCATGTAAAAACAATAAACCGAATCCAAATTTGGCCTCTTTAAATCTTTTGAGAGGTGACCTCCAATTATGTGGCAATGGACAATTTGGAGACGTCAGCTTTTCTGAATCCTGTAGTTACGAAACGAGAGAAACATTCAATCTTGCCATTTCTTTGCTCCATTCTTTTGAATATATGGAGGCGGAAAAAGCATTTGTTCAAGTAATTGATAAAGACCCGGATTGTGCAATGGCCTATTGGGGTGTCGCGATGAGTATTTACCACGGATTATGGGCACCTCCGGAGCAATCCATTTTGGAAAAAGGAGTAAAACTCCTTGCGGTAGCTGAAAAATTGCCCAAATCAAAAAAAGCAGAACAATATTTAGAGGCAATAGGTGCTTTTTATAAGGACTGGCAAATGGTTGATAACCAAACCAGAAAGCTATCTTATGCCCAAAAAATGAAAGAAATGTATGAAGGAAATAAGGGTGATACCGAAGTAGCTGTTTTCTATGCCTTGGCCCTTCGTGCATCAGCAATACCTTCGGACAAAACCTATTCAAAACAACGAGAATCTGGAAAAATATTGGAAGATTTGTTTAAAAAAGAGCCCAATCACCCGGGTATAGCCCATTATATTATTCATTCTTATGATTATCCAGAATTGGCCGAACTTGGCCTGAGCACGGCAAGACGCTATGCGGATATTGCACCAAATTCTGCGCACGCACAACATATGCCATCCCACATATTTACGCGCTTAGGGCTTTGGAACGAATCGATTAACACTAATATCAACTCAGCTTCATCAGCCGTTTGTTACGCAGAAAGCATCTCTCCCGGAGCACATTGGGATGAAGAAGTACACGCCATGGGATATTTGGTTTATGCATATTTGCAAACAGGAAACAATACTCTGGCCAACGAGCAATACACCTATCTCAAATCTTTTAAAAAAATATTCCCCCCTAATTTTAAAATCGCCTATACTGCTGCCGCTATTCCTGCACGTATAGCCTTGGAAAACAAAAATTGGGAAGAAGCTGCAGCTATAGAGCTTCCTCAAATCGCGGAGTTGGAATGGCAGAAATTCCCTTGGCAAAAATCATTACTACATTTTGCAAGAGCATTGGGAAACATTCATACAAATAATCTAGAATCCGCTCAAGACGAACTTAATTTGCTGCGTTCTTTTGAAAAGGAATTGACGATGTTGGACGACTCCTATAAAGCCAACCAAGTAGCTATCCAAATTAAAACAATAGAAGCATGGATTCAATTAAAAAAAGGGAATGGCCAAGAAGCCATATCGCTAATGACTACTGCTTCAGAAATGGAAAGTATGACCTCCAAACACCCTGTAACTCCAGGTGAAATTTTACCGGCAGATGAACTTTTGGCAGATATGCTTTTAACATTAAATAAGCCTCAGGAAGCGTTGGCTGCCTATGAGCTAAACCTAGAAAGACGCCCAAACAGATTCAACGGAATCTATGGAGCAGCTGCTGCAGCAAAACAATCTGGCCATATAGAAAAGGCAACAATCTATTTTAAAACATTGCTGAAACTAACCGAGAATATAGCTAGTGATAGACAAGAGATTAAAGAGGCTAAAGCATTTCTTGAAAAGAATACCATTTAATATGAGTTTAGATAAACCTTAATTGGCGGACTACAAGATTTTATTCATATCCCTAATTTTGTATTAGTTGATAAGAAAAAACAGATACGGGGAATTTATGATGTAACAAACGATGAAGAAATAGCACGGTTAATAAATGAGATTAGAGTTTTAGTACACTGATTAATAATAACTACGGGGTACCATACGATATACAAAAAATAGCAGTTTTACTGCTTAAACGAAAGAAAATTAGTAAAAAAAGCCTATTAAAAACTGAACATTAGTACATAAAACCTGTTACTTTTTACACAAAATAGTTAGTCTCCATTAGAAACTACTCAACTTCATGAATCAAAAAAAAGTCCCCTGGTACTTCCTCTTACTACTCATTTTGGCCGGGGAGTCTGTATTTATTCTTCCATTTGTTCTTGCACGAGTCTTTAGGCCTACTGTGCTCGAAGCATTTGGCCTGGACAATGTGCAGTTGGGCCTATGTTTCTCTGTATATGGCATAGTGGCCTTGCTATCCTATCTTTTGGGAGGGCCCTTGGCCGATAAGTTTCCTCCAAGGAAATTGATTGCAGTGGCACTATGGATGACTGCTTTAGGAGGATTGGTCTATGCTACCTTTCCCAGTTATACGGTATTAAAAATACTCTATGGCTATTGGGGTTTTACGACCATTTTTTTATTCTGGGCCCCAATGATCAAGGCCACAAGAGTCTGGGGCGGGTCCACTTCCCAGGGCAAGGCGTTCGGGTTTTTGGACGGTGGACGGGGATTGGTCGGGGCGCTGTTCGGAGCTTTGGGCGTATTTATTTTCTCGTTATTCCTTACTTCGGAAATTTCCGAGGCAAGCATTTCTGAAAGTAGAGCGGCATTTAAGTATGTGATTCTGGTATCGGCTGGTATCGTTTCTATTGTGGGCCTATTGGTATGGCTCTTTATGAGAATGGATCGCAAATTGGAAAAAGAGATCATCTTAGAGAAAATCACGATATTACAAGTACAAGAGGTGCTACGTTTGCCTTCCGTATGGTTACTCATGATCATTATTCTATGTGCCTATGTAGGCTACAAAATCACGGATGTGTTTTCGTTGTATGCCCAAGACGTAATGCTATATGACCAAGTGCAATCGGCCCAAGTGGGTACATTTTTATTATTTATCCGGCCTGTAATCGGCGTGCTAATTGGGATATTGGCAGACCGCTCGCAAACTACCTTCTGGTTACTCGTTAGTTTTATTGTTTCATTCTTCGGAGCGTTATTGTTCGCCACAGGTATGATTTCAGATGTAACCACGGTTTTGTTTTTTATATCGATTTTGGTGGTTGCAACCGGAATATATGCTGCGCGTTCGCTATACTTTGCAGTAATGGAGAGCGGCCAGATCCCATTGGTTCTTACAGGGACTGCTGTTGGCCTTATTTCCCTTATTGGCTATACGCCCGACATATTCGCAGGCCCCGCAATGGGATATCTCTTGGAGAATTCGCCAGGCGCGGAAGGACATCAACATGTGTTTTGGATGTTGGCCTTGTTTTCCTTCATAGGCGGTATCGCCGCTTGGTATTATTTCCAACTGTATAGCATACGGAAACAGCCATTGAAAGAGGAACTCAAAAATCCAAAATTGAAGAGTCGATAAATAGTTTTAATCGAAAGAATTCCTCGCAGCTTGCTGCGGGGTCTCCTAAAATTGTCATTCCCGTGAAAACGGGAATCTAAATAATAGAATTTCGTTTTTTGACCTTTAGGTCAAAATGCCTGTATTGAGCATTGCCGAAATGAAACCAGTGAAACCTGTGCTGAGCACAGCCCTTGCTACGGGGATAGTTGGTTTCAAGAAATTATTTATTCCATTGGGCTCTTACGAAATAGAAGTAGCTATTGAACTCGTTTAAACTTAGGACAGCTGTAATTCAGCTTAGCCCTTCTCACAACTTCAGATTTCCTATCTTTACTTAACTCGATTTCCTGACCGAAATCATATCCGGATCGTTGAAGCACTTTAAAAATGCAAGGGATTACAAATGTCGAAAAATGTAGAAAGGGCAACACCTTGTCCTATAATTATTTGCGACTGAATTTCCGTTGGAAATGGTCTCGGCGAATCGTATACAAATCCATTATAGTGGTAAATTACGGGCTTACGGGTTACCAGCGGACGTGTGAGAAACCTTTGGTTTAAAAAAACGAATTAAAAAGCTATATGTTCCATATTATTGTTCTAAATTAAAAAATATGAATACGAAGTTTATCTTGGCCCTTTTCTTGTTTTCCATGACTCATGTATGGGCCCAGGAAGCAACTACCCTTCAAAAAGAAATTGACCAAAGCATATGGAGACCTTTTAAGACTGCATTTGAAACTTTGGACGGAGAGGGATTGAACGCACTTTATGCAGAAGAAGTTTTACGGGTAACTCCTCAGGGAATTGATACCGAAAATAGCTTTAAAGCGGCAAACTTGGAACGTTTCAATACAAATAAGGAAGCAGGGACCACGGTATACTTGGATTTTTGGTTCGATAGCCGCCATACCAATACCCATACCTCTTAAGAAGTAGGTTTTTATCGTATCCGTTTGCTAACCAATAGGGAAGAAACTATGGTATATGGACAGTTTCATATCGTCTTGAAAAAGATAGCGGGCCTATGGAAAATAACCCAGGATTGGGATACCACCACGATTAATGGAAATAGTATTGGGGCCAAAGATTTTGAAAAAAAGACCCCACTTCAGTTTGACTAAGTAAGGATTGGCATTAATTTCGTTTCAAACTTAAAAGTGTCCTAATTTTAACGATCAAAACGGAACGACCGCTATAAACATCCCAAACTTTTTCTACCTTCGTAAAACCAAAACCAAACACTTGAAAGATACCTTAAAACATAGGGGAATGCGTAATAAATTGGCAGATACCTTGGCTATCAAAGGTATAGCTGACAAAAAGGTGCTCGATGCCATACGCAGCATTCCAAGACACTTATTTTTGGACAGTAGTTTTGAAGATCATGCGTATCAGGACAAGGCATTTCCCATAGGCGCGGAACAAACTATCTCCCAACCCTATACGGTTGCTTTCCAAACGGAGCTTTTAGGTATAAAATCCAATCATAAAATTTTGGAAATAGGAACGGGCAGTGGTTATCAAACAGCCATTCTATTTTACTTAAGGGCAAAAGTATATACCATAGAACGACAATTGGAACTTTTTAAGAAGACCAAAATCTTTTTTGGAAAAATGGGGTATCGTCCTAAAAAAATCATTTTTGGTGACGGCTATAAGGGCCTGCCGGAAGAAGCCCCTTTTGATGGAATTATAGTGACGGCCGGGGCCCCGCAAGTACCCAAACCCTTAATGTCCCAATTAAAAATAGGGGGGAAGCTGGTCATTCCTGTAGGGACAGATGAGCAGATAATGACATTGTACATTAGGAAATCAGATAAGGAATTTGAAAAAAAGGAATTCGGCTCCTTTCGCTTTGTTCCGCTACTGGAGGACAAAAATTAGATTTTTTCTTCCAAAAAAGTAGAAATCGCCTATTAGGGAAGAATAATAGATAACTAAAACTGTATTCCCAAATTAAATCCTTTTTCCGTTTCTCCCTCATACTTGCTGAGAACATAACCTACCCTCAAAAAACGGAACTTTTTCCATCCCAGATTGCTAAGCGAGATACCAAACTCCGAATAGGGGCCAGTGTTGGAAGTTGCCAACAATTTTCCACTCACGACCAAATTGGCGTTCAATTTGTTCAGGAGCGGTATTTTTCCCATGATAAAGCCTAAGAAGTTGTGTTCCAGATGGGCTTCAAAATAATCATTATTGGTGCTTAGGTCATAATAGGGGAGCAGGAAAAAAGCATCTAGATAATTTCCACGGGTGACACGGGTCCTGTTTCCGTTAAAATGTTGATAGTCTACGAACGATATATCATCGGCCTTCACAAAGGTACCCGCTCTAAGATTGTAGGCGAATTCACCTTTATCCGCTACATCGAACTCTTGCGTTAGCCTAATTTTAAACTGATCATAATTATTGCCGGCAGTATTGGATGCAAATCCTTTCTCATATCCCAAATATAAGGTCGGGTATCGGTCTTCCGTGAAGTTGAATTTCCCGTCCGGATAGCTTAGATACTTTTGCCCAAAACGTATCCTTGTATTGACGACCAACTTAAAAATACGGTGCTGTTCTATTACGGCATTGGTAAAATCCTGTGGAGCCAGTGGATTGTTAGATGAGTAGGGTTCGTCGTTATCCCCCAAAATAGCGAAGTCCGTAGTATTAAAAAGTGGTTTTCTTTCTTCATAACCAATACTGGAGAACAGATAGATGCCGTTGGTCAATTCTTGGGAGTAAAATAACTCGGTATAGTTCTTTTCATAAAATTTCGCGAAATTGTTTTCAAAGAACAGGGAGGCTATCGTATTGCCAAAAGCAGTTATAGGATTGTTGGAATTAAACTGTACCACTTCGTTCCCCCCAGTTAAACGTAGAAAAGGTCTTGAGAAATTGTTGAAACGATAGGATAATTCACCTTTTGGACGAAAGCGTTTATCGGAGAATCCATAATCAAAACGTGTATTGAAATTTAATCGTGTTCCCTTTTCTTCGCTGCGCTTTAAGTAATTAAACCCAAAACCGCTATGCCAGCCCTGTACCGTATTAAAAAAAGGTCTTCCCAAGGGAGTTCGGATCGTGTAGAATTTTTCTTTGAAGGTGTTGCTATAAGTATATCCAAAAAATAAGTTCGATACTTTAAAAGTATTCCCCTTGGCATCGACGGAATCGAGGTATTTTTGCGATTTCCGAATAATTTGTAAACTATCTTTTACGGAGTAATCCACGGATTCCTCAATGGTCAAAGGCACCGGGCGCACCTTATTCCAATATAGACTATCCTTTTTATTGGATTCTTTTTCAAAGGATAGTACTTCATTTCCAAAATCATCTTTAGAAAAGCCAGGTGTTAGATTGTAGTTTTTGTAACCGGCGGTAAACCTGCCTTCTCCCTTGACCCCAAAAATACCATATTGAAAATCTATACTCTGTAATACCTTTAACCATAGATTATCGGCTTTTGAAAAGTTGAAACTTTGCTTTAAGGATAACGTATCCACTACAAAAACCTTTGCCTGTTCTCCGGTCACCGTTAAATCCGTAGCGTAAATTGCCCATTGGTCTTCCACAATATAGATGGTTCCCTTAAATACATTATCCTTTGGTCTTTTGGGAATGACGGCTACCTGATTAATGAGGTTGTTGTTATCGTCGTAAAATGTACCCAGCAACCTATATCTGTAATAACCAAAGGCATTGTCCGCGATGGGAGAAATCAATCGATTTCCAAATTCGACCGTATTATTGTAATAGGAAATATCCACATCGGAAGCATTGTTGAAGCTAAAGCCGTTATCATCCCCACTTACTTTGGAAGCTACTATTTTTTCATTGTAATCTTTTTTGTTCTTTGCTATTTTGGAAATGGTCTCGGACAAGTATATAATACCGGATCTTGTAGAATCCAGGCCCCCTCCAAAATCCCCTAGATCCTGGCCCAATATTTTTTCCGGGGCATTTTCGATTTTAATTAATCCTTTGGAGTAGAAATCTGCGGTATAGGATTCCATTTTTTTCAAATATTCCTTCCGTTTGGAAATCGCTCCCCTGATAATCCTATTGGCCGGATTATCTTTGGCGTTCACTTCAACTCCTTCCAAGGAAACACTTTCTTCTTTCAGGGATACGTTCAATATATATGGGAAATCGTCAATAATTATGGTTTGCTTACGGGTTTTGAATCCCAAATATTTAAAAATAATGGTATAGGTCCCCATTTTGGAGAGTTCCAATTCATAGTTTCCACTATCATTGGTCGTAGTTCCGTTTACGGTGTTTTCCAAATAGATGTTTACGAAAGAAAGGGGGGTATTATTTTCATCGGTGACAAGACCCGTGACCTGTGCGTTAAGCTGCAAAAAGAAAAAACAAAAGAAAATAGAAAGAAAAAAAGTGGTTTTCTTCATACGGGTCGGTTTTCACTTCAATAATACGGCAAAGAAGGGGCCATTACTGTTTATGATATGTTAATTAAAGAGTGAACCATCTAATTATTGAAGCTTTTCTTGATGCGGTCCAAATTTCTTTTGTTGTCCCGATCTTTTATGCTCTCCCGTTTGTCGTATAACTTCTTGCCCTTGGCGAGGGCTATCTTCATTTTTGCAAATCCGTTTTCATTGATGAAAAGATTCAAGGGAACAATGGTAAGTCCGGTATTTTTAACTTCCTTTTCCAACTTCTTGAGCTCGCCTTTGTTCAACAGCAGTTTACGTTCTGCCTTGGGTCTATGATTGTAGTGGTTTCCGTGGGAGTATTCATCGACCTGCATATTGATTACAAAAAGTTCACCCCTTTCATTGAATTCACAGAAACTTTCGGTAATAGTGGCCTTGCCCAAACGAATGGACTTTATTTCTGTTCCTGAAAGAACGATTCCGGCCGTATAAACATCCAAAAGCTCATATTCGAACTTTGCTTTTTTGTTTTTTATGTTAATGTTTTTTTGCATAGCGAGAACAAAAGTAACAACAAATATGCGATATGCAATTCGTTGAAAATAGAATAATTATAATCACCTTTGTAACGGTTAACGTTAGTATGGTTTAAAAAAGGTATATGAAAAAGGTGTTCATATTGATTCTGCTATTTTCGGTGGTATGCTGTAAAGAAAAAAAAGCTGTCGAATTATCGGCTCAAGATATTGTAGATAGGGCAATAGTCGTAAGTGGGGGAAATTTATACAGAAAGAGCAAAATATCGTTCAAATTTAGGGATAGAACCTACAAATCAGAGAATTCCCATGGTCAAAAGATACTGCAGCGTATTACCCAAAACGATTCCGTAACCATAGTCGATATAAAAACTAATGCCGGGTTTCAACGATTCGTCAATGATAGTTTGTTACTAATTAGCGATTCCCTTAGTACCGTTTATGGCAATTCTGTAAACTCCGTTCACTATTTTGTAAATCTCCCTTACGGTTTAAATGATAAAGCCGTAAATAAGGAACTTCTGGGAGAAACAAAAATGAATAACATTGACTATTATAAAATCAAAGTAACTTTTGATCAAGAGGGGGGCGGAAATGATTTTGAGGATACGTATGTATATTGGTTCAACAAAGAAACGTTTAAACCGGATTATTTGGCCTATGTATTTCATGTGAATGGTGGGGGCATACGTTTTAGGAAGGCATATAACGAGCGCTATATCAATGGAATACGTTTTGTAGATTATAAAAACTATAAATCAAAAGATAAAAACGCACCAATCCTATTTATTGATAGCCTTTATTTAGAAGGAAAACTACAACTGTTGTCCAAGATAGCATTGGATAGTATCGTGGTCAGTTCTTGATCCAATCTATTTTAAGACGGATATCCGTTGTCATGTCTCCGATGACTTGAACAATAAACAGGCTGCTATTATCCAAGTCATCCATACTATAATATTTTTCCTCCCCGATCATTTTGTTAACAAAGTCGGGAGTACTATTGCTATGGCCCACCACTAGAACATTTTTTCCTAAATTGTTAGCTTTGAATTCATCTATGTTTACATCCCTGGGATCATAATATTGTACAGTAATATCTTGTTTTACGGCGGATGGGGCAGCCGTCATGGAGGTTCTTTCATAATCCGTTGTGTAAATAGCATCCAACGCCACATTATCTAAGACTTCTGCCCATTTCATGGCTCTACCGAGTCCATCCTGGGTCAACTCCGGATCCACGTTTTCGGAATCGCTCCTGTCTTTTTCCGCATGTCTTATGAAGTAGAACGTGGAAGTAGCCAAGTCACTACTATCAACGGCAACTTTTTCATCTTCTTTACAACCTAAAAATGTGGCTAACACTAATATGGGAACTAGAAGTTTGGCAATTTTCATGATCGGTTTGTTTGTAGCTGTTAGTATGTAACCAAAATTAGTTGAAAATAGTATATTTTACCCATAGTTTTTTGTTTTTTTGTATATGGCCAAACTTAGTATACTTTTAGTTTCATTAAGTGTTTTCGTTTCTTATGCCCAAGAAGTTTCGCTTCCTGTAGACTTAAGACAGCATAATCTAACAGAATACAATTCCAGTTTGCTGAGCCCGGTATTTTCCTTGGACAGGAATAATCCCCAATCTGTTGCCTTATGGACCCGTTGGCAATGGCAGGCCATTGATGGTGATCCAACCACGATATTTCTCAATTATACCGGAGGAATAAATGCGGTATCTGCTTTTGGGGCAGGTTTTTTTCAGCACAATACCGGAACGTTTTTGAACACGGGCGGAGTCATAAATTATGCATACTCTTTTGATTTAGGGAGTACGGTACAATTAGCTATTGGGGCCAATATTTTTGGATTTCAACGGGAATTGGCGGATGATCGTTTTCAACCTGATCCAGATATAGGCTTGCCTCAATTGCAAGTATCCAACGATTTTATTGTTCAGTTTGCTCCCGGCATTCGTCTCAATGCCGGTCGTTTCAGTGTAGGGATAGCTTCTGAAAACTTGTTTGACTATAATTTTTCAAGCAACGAAAGTGAAACACAATCCTCGGATAAAATCTTTTTAGGATTGATGGGATATGATTTTCCCTTGGTGTTCGGTAATTTGCAAAATTCCTTTTTAAGGCCTATGATATATGTAAAGACCATTCCGGATGAAGACACACAATATGGCCTTACCACTTTGCTTTCCACATCCAAATTTTGGGCACAGGCCGGCTACAATAGTTTTTATGGAATGTCTGGTGGAATCGGCGGTAGATTTTTTAAAAGATTATCGGTAGGAGTTTTGATCGAATTCGGTCTAGATTCGGATTTGGATAATACGGATCCAAGTTTTGAGGTGGTAACAGCCTTTAATTTTGGTTCATATGAAAATCGTAAAGAAGATGAAATTGCACGGCAAGAGCAGGAAGAAAAAATAGCCGAGGAAAAAATGAAAGCGAAGTTGGCAAAAGCGGAGGCTAACAAACTTGAGGAAGCGGCTAAGATTGAAAAAGCGGAAAAAGCCAAGGATTCTATAGCGGCCCTTAGAAATATTGAAGCAATAGCCGCTGCGGAAAGGCGTATAGCACAAAAACGACTCGATTCTATTGGCAAAGTGAAAAAAGAAGTAGCTATGGAAGCATTGGCGGAGCAAAAACGCTTGGATTCCATAAATAAAGTGAAGGCTTCCGAAACTGCCAGGAAACTAACGGAGCAAAAACGTATGGATTCTATAGACAATGTTAAACTTGCAAAGGCAGAGGCTACCAAAAAACAAGTAGAACAGAAAGAAGTTGATAAACCGCTACCCAATGAAAAATATCAAGAGATAGCCTCGGAAGATGGTCTGGAACCCGGATATTATTTGATTGCCAACGTATTCGGTACTAAAAGGTATTTTGATAATTTTATGTCGACACTTAAGGAAAAGGGTCTCCGGCCAAAATCTTTTTTCAGAAGCGCGAATAAATATAATTATGTTTATCTGGAACGTTACAATACCATACAGGAGGCCAGAAAAACCAGGGACAATAATTTTAACGGACGTTATCCCGATAAGACCTGGATTTTTAGGGTAGTTGGAAACTAGCGCTATTTTTTCATCTCTTTTTGGATAAGTTGATCTAAATAGGCAACGGTATTCAACAAATACTTTCTATCCCCGGTAATGGTCGCCATGGAAACTGCTCCTTGAAGCATGGTATATAGTTGTTTCGCAAATTGTAAGGGTGTAACGGGAAATCTAAGTTCTTTGTTATTAACACCATTTTCCAATACCAGCGCAATTTTACCTTCTATAGTTTTTACAGTTTCCCTGGCAGCAGCGGCTAACAGTGTATTGTTATGCTGCGCATCAACACCAACATTTAAAACAGGACAGCCTCCTATTTCCGTGGAAAATACATCATATTGGCGATAAAAGTCGGTCAATGTAAAAAGCTTTTCAAGAGCGGTTCCCGGAACATTTAATTTTTCATCGATTTTTTCAAGTAATAATTTGCTGTTCCATTCAAAAGATTTCAAAGCAAGGGCCTCTTTATTTTCGAAGTTCCCATATAGTGCCCCTTTTGTTAGTCCCGTGGCATCCGTAAGATCACTCATACTAGTGCCAATATAGCCATGTTTGTTGAAAATCGGCGCTACGGTTTCAATGATATAGGCGGTGGTCCTTTCAGCTTTGGTAGACATGCTTCCTAATTTTATTACGAATATAAAAAAACTATATACTGCATGGTATATATTTTTCAATAAAAAAGGGCGTCCGATATTCGAACGCCCTACGAGATTTTCAAAATTACTTTTTAATCTACCAATTCGCTTTGGTTTCTAAAGACCAGTTTATCATCAAAAGAATCGATTAGGACAATGCTATCCGCATTGATCGTACCACTAAGCAATTCTTTGGACAAATTATTCAACACTTCTTTCTGGATGACCCGCTTTATAGGTCTTGCGCCGTATTGGGGATCATATCCTTTAGCGGCCAAATATGTGATGGCCTCTTCGGTAGCGTCTATAGTGATATGCTGTTTGCCCACCATTTTTTTAAGCTGATTCAATTGCAGTCCAACAATTTCCGTGATATCCTCCTTACTTAAAGGGGTAAACATGATGATATCGTCTATTCGGTTCAAAAACTCCGGACGGATGGTTTTACGCAATAGCCCTAAAACTTCTATTTTTGCAGCTTCGGTCGCACTGTAAACATCTTTACTATCTTCAAACCTTTCCTGGATAATATGGCTTCCCATATTACTGGTCATAATGATGATGGTATTTTTGAAATCTGCGACCCTTCCTTTATTATCGGTAAGTCTTCCTTCATCCAAAACTTGTAAGAGCACATTGAACGTATCTGGATGTGCCTTTTCTATCTCATCCAAGAGGACTACGGAATACGGTTTTCTCCGCACCGCTTCCGTCAACTGTCCACCTTCATCGTAACCTACATATCCCGGAGGTGCTCCAACCAATCTGCTTACGGAGTGGCGCTCTTGGTATTCGCTCATATCTATGCGCGTCAAGGCATTTTCATCATCGAACAAATAAGCTGCTAGAGTTTTGGCAAGTTCGGTTTTACCAACGCCAGTGGTACCCAAAAATAGAAAGGAACCTATAGGGCGTTTGGAATCCTGTAAGCCTGCCCTACTTCTGCGGATAGCGTCCGATACAGCCGTTATGGCCTCTTCTTGGCCTACTACTCTTTTATGCAGTACGTCTTCTAGCATCAGGAGTTTTTCGCGTTCGCTTTGTAGCATTTTGGTCACCGGAATACCGGTCCATTTAGCGACCACCTCTGCAATATCCTCATTGGTCACCTCTTCTTTGATTAAGGTTCCCGCTTCCTGTTGTGCTTGAAGTTCCTGCTGTAAACTTTCCAACTTTTCTTGGGAATCCTTAATTTTACCATAGCGGATTTCCGCTACTTTACCATAGTCACCATCGCGTTCTGCCCGTTCTGCTTCCAATTTGTAGTTTTCAATATCTTGCTTGGTTTTTTGTATGTTGTCCACTACCGTTTTTTCGCTTTCCCATTTGGCGAATATTTCATTCCGCTCCTCTTTTAAATTCGCAAGATCCGCATTTAACACTTTTAATTTTGTAGTATCCTTTTCCCTTTTAATTGCCTCGATCTCTATTTCCAACTGCATAATTTTTCGATCGAGCACATCTAGTTCCTCGGGTTTGGAATTAATTTCCATACGAAGTTTGGAAGCGGCCTCATCCATTAAGTCAATGGCCTTATCCGGTAAAAATCGGTTGGTGATATAACGCTGGGATAACTCCACGGCGGCAATAACTGCTTCATCCTTTATACGGACTTTATGATGTGCTTCATATTTCTCTTTAATACCCCTAAGTATGGAGATAGCGCTTTCGGTATCGGGTTCGTCCACCACAATTTTTTGGAATCGGCGTTCAAGGGCTTTATCCTTTTCAAAATATTTTTGATATTCGTCAAGGGTCGTTGCCCCTATTGCCCTCAATTCCCCACGCGCCAGTGCGGGTTTCAGTATATTGGCGGCATCCATGGCACCCTGTCCACCGCCTGCACCGACTAAAGTATGTATCTCATCAATGAACAAAATAATATTCCCGTCCGAGGTGGTCACTTCTTTGATGACCGCTTTTAGTCGTTCCTCGAACTCTCCTTTATACTTGGCTCCGGCAATAAGCGCTCCCATATCCAAAGAATAGAGGACTTTGTCCTTCAAATTTTCAGGAATATCGCCTTGAATGATCCGATGTGCCAGTCCTTCTGCTATTGCTGTTTTACCTACACCGGGTTCGCCCACTAACATAGGGTTGTTCTTGGTTCTTCTGGATAAAATTTGGAGTACCCGACGAATTTCCTCATCACGACCGATTACCGGGTCTAACTTGCCGCTATCGGCCAATTCATTTAAGTTCTTTGCATATTTGTTTAGGGAGTTGTAGGTCTCTTCTGCACTTTGAGAGGTAACTTTACCGCCTTTGCGTAATTCTGCAATAGCGACCTCCAAATCCTTTTCCCTTACTCCTTGGTCCTTTAGTATCTGTGCAATTTTACTTTTTGATTTAAAAATAGCCAACAATAGATGTTCAACGGAAACAAACTCGTCTTCCATTTTTTTTGCTATAATTCCAGCTTCGCTCAAAGTTTTTCCAGCTTCTCTTGATACCATAATCTCCCCGCCGGAAACCTTTGAAAAACGCTCCAGTTCCTTCTCCAAGATTTGATTCAATAGCGTTATGTTTACGTTCAACTTTTTTAAGATGAACGGTAAAACGTTCTCGTCAACCTCAGATATAGCCTTGAAAATATGCTCATTTTCTATTTGTTGATGCTCTAAGCCCTGTGCGAGCTGCTGGGCCCGCTGTACGGCTTCTTGTGATTTTATAGTGAAATTATTAAAATTCATCAGTATTCTTTTTTCTTTGTATTGTTTACTTTTGACAAGAATAGGACAACAATCCTACCAAGCCGATCAAGCAGACAATATGTCGTGAAAGCGCAATAAAAACAGGACATTTAGGCAGTTTGTAAGCATACGGTTTTTATCCGACTCACTTTTAAACGTTTCGTATGGGATTATTTAATGCATTATTGGGAAAAGGAAATGAAAAACCTAAAAAGGAAGAAAAAAACCTTCCTTGGATTCCGCTGACCAGTTTGGAACAACTGAACGAGATTGAGCAGAAATCGGCTTCAAGGCCCCAAGTGATTTTTAAACATTCCACTACCTGTGGTATCAGTAGAATGGTAATCAACATGTTTACCAATACGTTTGATTTTTCCCAAAATCAATTAGACCTGTATTATCTGGATCTACATGCATACCGGGAAGTTTCCAATGAGACGGGATATAGATTTCAGGTGATGCACCAGTCCCCACAATTGCTGGTCATCAAGAATGGAAACGTGGTGGCTCATGAGTCCCACGGCGCCATTGCCGAAATCAACTTGGAAAAGTATATATAGAAAAGAATTTGGATAATTGGGCAGTATTCATTTCATGACCACTGAATACTGCCCACTATTTCTTTTTAAACGGATGTACCTTAGGCGCATAGCGTGGTTTAATTAAATCTATGCCCGGTAATAATACCTTTCAATCTATTTTTTAGGTCTTCCCCTGCATCATAGACCATTTGTTCATTACTGGGAAAAGGCACCGCACCCAACTTTAGTAATGCTGTCAGATTGTTATCCAATGCCCTTTTATCCCCATCGTAGTTAGCATACACATGTTCAAACACAAATTCACTGGCCAAAGGATAGGAATTTAACTGTTGTTGGGTACGCAAATCGGTAAAACTTACATTACCCACAACTTGGGCGGATTTAAACTGTGTAAATTGATAAAAATCACATCGTACTGTCTTAAATTTATCTATTTTTATTCTATTCCCTAGACTATCCCTTACTACATTTCCGTTAGAATCTACGGCGTATTTATAACCGTCCTTGATTTGTTTTTCTTTAATGATCTGCTTCTCATTTACCTGTTCCGGAGAAATATTGATGTCCCGGAAGGCTACTTGCATCTCATAATCATAAGAAAGGTCTTTAATAGGCGTAGTATGGTATTCCGTCCATAGATTGTTCAACCCATATGCGTTAAAATTCAGCAGTTCCTCTTCCAATCGAACCGGGACTATCTGCTCCGTATCATTTATCATTTTAACCGAAACATAGTCCAACCCTTTGGCATAGGCCTCTTCCATTTTTTGTTTGGTATCTTCAAATCCAGGATTGATTTCGCTCAGGTACATGAAATCCTCGTAGGCTTTTCTATAGTCCTGTTTTCCCGATGCATTTTCCAACAATTCTTCTGCGCTATCATACAGATATTCGGATAGCTCATCTTTGGCATCAAGAAGATCGGTCTGATAATTATTAAAAGAAAATTTGGCATTCCTGTTCTCATCGAACAAACGCAAGGGCAGTAAAGGCTTTATCCTTTCCTGAATGTCCCTGAGGTTTACATAGCTTTGATAGATCGCCTCATAGTTTGCCGGATTTCCGTCTTTTTCCAAAAAGGAAATCTGTTGCAATTCACGTTCGGTATTCTTGCGAAAAGCTTCTTCCAATAAAAGGATATAGGACTGATGGCTTTTCTTGGTCTTGTTATCCGCCAAGTTTTTGATAGCCTTGTTCATTGCCCCGGTATAATTACCGGTATTGAGGGCTTCTTGGGTTCTTTTTACCCCTCCACAAGAGATAAAAAAGACCAGAACGGTGCAAAGAAGTAGTATTTTTTTCATGATGTTACATTTTTGGTTTCCATGCATAGGATTCAATAGCTATGCCAAATCTACCTTTGTAACTAACGAAAAACGTTGAAATATAGTATACTATCGTTGAATACCGGGTTTTTATGGGCTTTTACTTCTTTTTGGGCTGAAAAACCGGGAGCAGTTTTGTGGAGACCTCGCCAAAACCAATACGGACATTATCTTTTTCGCAGTACCCCCGCATGGTTACGGTATCATTATCTTGAATGGACGTTCTGGTACCACCGCTATTTAACTGCACCGGTTTTGTACCTTGCCATGCCAATTCTAGCATAGAGCCATAGGAGTCCGGGGTAGGCCCGGAGATAGTGCCGCTGCCCATCATATCGCCACTGTTTACTTTACAACCATTTACCGTATGGTGTGCCAATTGTTGTGCCATGGTCCAATACATATACTTAAAGTTGGATTTGGTCACTCTAGTCGGAGGTTTATTTTCAGGTGTGATAACTACATCTAGATGTATATCAAAGCTTTTGTTTCCTTCTTGTTTTAGGTAGGGTAACGGTTTAGGATCTTGTTTTGGACTTTCTACCCTAAAGGGTTCCAAAGCATCCAAAGTAACGATCCATGGAGAGATGGAGGACGCAAAGTTTTTCGCTAAAAATGGTCCTAAGGGAACGTATTCCCATCTTTGAATATCCCGGGCACTCCAATCATTGAACAACACCATGCCAAAAATATAATCCTCCGCCTCTTCAATAGGAATGGGTTCTCCCAATGCGTTGGCATCCGTTGTGATAAATGCCATTTCCAATTCAAAATCTACCATTTTAGAGGGGCCATAAACAGGTTTTTCGGTTCCTTTGGGAAGCGTTTGCCCCATAGGTCTATGAATGGAAGTTCCTGAAGGTACTATGGTGGAGCTTCTCCCGTGATAACCTACAGGGATATGAAGCCAGTTGGGCATTAGTGCATTTTCCGGGTCGCGAAACATGGTTCCTATATTGGTGGCATGCTCCTTACTGGAATAGAAATCCGTATAGTCCCCGATCAGCACCGGCAATTTCATTTCTATCTCTTCCAGCGTAAACAAAACTATGTTTTTATGTTCCTCGTTATTTTTCAGTCCCTTATCGTTTATATCGAATATTTCACTGATGCGGTTCCGCACCAAACGCCAAGTTTTCTTTCCGTCAGAAATAAAATCGTTTAAGTTGTCCTGTAAAAAAATATCATCCGTAAGGGGAATGTCCTTAAAATAACCTAGCTGGTGTAGCGCTCCTAAATCAATGGCATAATCACCTATTCGGGTCCCTATAGTGATGATATCGTCCCTTGTTAGGAAAACACCAAAGGGAATGTTTTGTATGGGGAAATCAGAGTTCTGCGGGACTGGAAGCCACGTTTTTTTATTGGGATCGTTCGTTTTAAAAGGCATGGTATAATTGTTAATTTATATTTGATAAATTCCTTATCAAATATATTGTTTTCTTCCAATTAACGATCGGCAATTCGTATTTTTACGCCTCAATTAACAGAATATATTTATGATGCACCGCGACAATCAAATTTTTGAACTTATAGCCGAGGAGAAGGCACGTCAGCTACAAGGAATAGAGCTCATAGCTTCTGAAAACTTTACGAGCCCTCAGGTTATGGAAGCTGCCGGTTCCGTGCTTACCAACAAATATGCGGAAGGGTATCCCGGAAAACGGTATTATGGTGGTTGTGAAGTTGTGGATAAAGTTGAGCAAATAGCTATCGATAGGGCCAAGGAGCTTTTTGGTGCCGTGTACGCCAATGTACAACCACATTCCGGTTCCCAAGCGAACGCTGCGGTCTACCATGCCTGTTTAACACCAGGTGATACGATATTGGGTTTTGACCTTGCCCATGGAGGGCATTTGACCCACGGCTCTCCGGTTAATTTTTCGGGACGCTTGTATACCCCGGTTTTTTATGGAGTAGAAGAGGAGACCGGAGTTCTTAATTACGATATCATCCAAGAAATTGCTATCAGGGAAAAACCTAAAATGATCATAGCCGGTGCTTCGGCATATTCCAGGGATATGGACTTTAAACGGTTTCGGGAAATAGCGGATAGTGTAGGGGCCCTATTGTTAGCGGACATTGCACATCCGGCCGGGCTAATAGCGAAGGGCATACTTAACGATCCCATTCCACATTGTCATATCGTTACTACAACGACACATAAGACCTTACGTGGTCCACGCGGAGGGCTCATACTGATGGGAAAAGATTTTGATAATCCATTTGGCATAAAGCTTAAGAACGGAAAACTTCGAAAAATGTCGGCTTTATTAGATCTTGCCGTTTTTCCAGGGAATCAAGGAGGCCCTTTGGAACATATTATAGCTGCAAAGGCCATTGCTTTTGGAGAGGCCTTGTCCGACGATTTTCTTCATTATATGTTACAGGTGAAAAAAAATGCGGCCTCCATGGCCGCCGCACTGGTGGCGAAGGGGTATAAGATTATTTCCAATGGAACGGACAATCATATGATGCTGATCGATCTTAGAAACAAAAATATTACAGGAAAGGATGCGGAAAAAGCTTTGGTGAAAGCGGATATTACCGCAAACAAAAATATGGTACCCTTTGATGATAAATCTCCTTTTGTAACTTCCGGTATCAGATTAGGTACTCCTGCCATTACAACGCGCGGACTTAAAGAGACCGATATGGGT
>JBATTK010000180.1:0-1638 GCA_049670505.1 Saonia sp. | reverse complement strand
GTGAACCAACCGATGCAGTTAGCGCCTGTGCTCCGAACGATGTACGAGGATCATTTCAGACATGTGGTAACCAGTTCTTTTATAAACAAGGAACTATTGACCGTAGGAGAGGATGGCAAGACCAAAGTTTCCCGTAGCGGAAACTTTATGGAGCCCGGCATCGCACATATGCTATCCCTGCAGATGTTAAAAGGAAGCAGGGATGCGCTCAAGGACCCAACATCAATGCTACTATCGGAAACAACCGCGAATGCATTGTTCGGAAACAAAGATCCAATGGGCCAAAGCGTACAAATCGGCACCATGATGGAGGCTGAAGTAGCCGGGGTTTACCAAGATCTTCCTCAAAATTCCGATTTCGCCGACCTTACCTTTATTGCGCCTTGGGAACTGCTGAAGACAACAGCGAATTTTGAGGAACGTTTAGGCTGGGGCAACAATTGGTTTCAGACCTACGTGCAATTATCGGATGGGGCAGACATCGATCAGGTATCTACCCTGATCAAAGATGTAAAATACGATAATATTAAATACGAAGGTGATTCCGATGGTGTATATACAAGACCGGTCATTCATTTACACCCAATGGAAAAATGGCATCTGTACTCCCGTTTTGAAAATGGGGTAAATACGGGGGGAGTGATAGAACGCGTATGGATGTTCGGTATCATTGGTATTTTTATTCTCTTGTTGGCCTGTACCAACTTCATGAACCTCAGTACAGCCAAATCCGTGAAAAGGGCCAGGGAAGTTGGTATTAGAAAAACGATCGGATCGTTCAAAAATCAGTTGATTTTCCAGTTCCTTAGCGAATCTTTTTTGGTGGCATCCTTGGCTTTTGTAATCGCTTTGATATTGGTTTTCGTAGGCCTTTTCTTTTTAAACGACCTTACGGACAAAACGATGACCATACCCTATCCCAACCCGCTGTTCTGGTTGTTATGTTTGCTCTTTATTTTAGCTACGGGATGTATTGCCGGCAGTTACCCTGCCTTTTATCTTTCATCTTTCCGACCCGTAAAAGTGTTAAAAGGGACATTTAGTGGGGGAAAAGGGGCCTCAAACCTGAGACGGGCCTTGGTAGTTTTCCAATTTACCATTTCCGTGGTACTTGTTATAGGCACCGTCACCATTTATAGGCAGATACAACATGTAAAGGACAGACCTCTTGGTTACGACAAGAGCCAGCTTCTATACATACCTATCAACGGTGCAGAGGTGCGTGATCATTTTGAAACCATACGCAGTGAACTTATGCTGTCCAATGACATAGCGGAAGTAGCGGCATCCGATGTGTTGGTTACAGGAACCTTTGTTACCAATAGCGGCTTCGATTGGAAAGGAAAAGACCCCGCAATGAGCGAGGAATTCAGTACGCTTCGATCTACATTTGGTTTTGGCGATATGATCGATTGGGAAATCATGGAGGGGAGGGACTTTTCACGTGATTTTAAAAGTGATTCCCTTGCCTTTATCATAAACGAGACGGCAGCTAAATATATGAATCTTGAGGACCCGGTAGGAGAATTGGTCAAATGGGGAAGAAATGGTTCTTTTAAGATCGTGGGTGTGGTGAAGGATATGGTAACGCGTTCACCTTATGAACAGGTCAGGCCAACAATTTTTTCTGTGCACTAT
>JBATTK010000179.1:0-10816 GCA_049670505.1 Saonia sp. | reverse complement strand
GGTTAGTATACCGGAAATGGGAACCATAAAAGCCGTAAGCAGGCCCCAGATCATCCTAACGGGAAATAGAACAAGGGAACTGTCCGAGGCCTTAAGAAGAAGATGTCTGTATTTATGGATAGACTATCCGGACTTTGAAAAGGAATGGGCTATTGTAAAAGCCAAAGTCCCAAATATCGATCAAAAATTGGGGCGACAGATCTGTGCTTTTATGAAGGAACTTAGGCAGTTGAAATTGGAAAAAACACCCGGTGTTTCAGAAACTATAGATTGGGCTAGGGCTTTGGCCAGTATGCATTTAACTCATTTAGATCATAAAATAGTGGAAGATACCCTTGGTGTAATCTTGAAAGATTGGCAAGATATGCGACATACCCAAGATGCCTTATCAGAGTTGTTGGAGAAAACCGGAGTGACGTCCAGGATGGGTTGAAATGGGGTATGCAGTATTCAGCCTCTAGCATCTAGTATCAAGTACAAAGCCAAGAACTATAAATCTATTTCGAAGAAGGTTTTTGAGGATTTGTATAGTAAAGCATTTAAAAAATGCATAAGATGATCGCCTTTAGAAATAAGATTTAGTTTTAAACCCTAAACCTTAAACCCTAAACCCTAAACCCTAAACCATAAACGAGAAACTAGAAATGGGGCATTAGGGAATAGGCATTAGGTATTTGATAATCGGATACGATCTCTCAAAAATTAGAAGACGAAGGATAAAAGACAAAAGACAAAAGACCGAAACCGGAAACCAGAAATGAGGCATGAGAAACGAGAAACAAACCATGAACCATAAACCCTGAACCTTAAACTTTGAACCTTAAACCTTGAACTGGAAACTGAATACTGGAAATAGGCACTAGCGAATAGCCAATAGCCAATAGGTATTCGATAACCGGAAACTGGATACCATCTCTGTGAAGACAAAGGAAAAAAAGATGAAAGAGAAAAGACTGAAACTAGAAACCGGAAACTAGTAATGAGTAATGAGAGATTGGAAAAGTAAGGGGAAAAAATGGAAAGATGAAAGGAGATAAGGAGAAAAGAGAAGAGAGAAAAAGAAAGTCGGCAGTGGCGGTAGGCAGTAGCAGTAGGCATTAGGGAATAGGCAAGGCCAAATTCATAACTCTGAACTCATAACTTATAACTGGAAACTGAATACTGTGCACTGAAAACTTTGAACCTTGAACCTTCAACCCTAAACACCGTACATATGTCGGAAATGAATAGTACCTATCGGACCTCCCTCTCCGCAAATGTGGTGCTATTGAGCCGTTTTCTGCGTAAAAAAGGATTTGCACTCAGCGCTACGGAAGAGGCAGATGCACTTTATGCCATTTCCCTTTTGCCTATACACAACGAAGATTATTTTAGGGAAGCGCTCAGGGCGGTACTCTCCAAAAATGAACTGCAAAGGTCAAATTTTAATGCATATTACCGGGAGTTCAAAGAACAATTGGCCAAATCCGTGGATTCAAAAATAAAGAACAGGCCAACAACCAACAACGATCAAAAATCTCCGGCACGGCAACAACAAGAACGTTTTGAATCCCTCAAAAATTGGCTGAACTTGAGTCCGTCCGATGAAGAAAAAGGAGTGGCGTCGTACAGCAATATCGAAGTTTTGACCAAAAAGGATTTTCATGACCTTAGCGAAGAAGAAATGCGATTGATGATGAGGCTACTCCAAAAAATGGCACGTAGACTGGCGCATCAAAAAAGTAGGCTGAAGAAAGTAGCCAAAAAAAGGCGCAATTTGGATCTGCGCCACACCGTAAGAACCAATATGCGTAAGGGAGGGGACATACAACGGTTGGTCTTTACGGAAAAAAAGGAACGCAAACTTAAATTAGTACTGCTCTGCGATGTAAGCAGGTCCATGGAGTTGTACAGTCGGTTTTTTATCCATTTGATCTATGCCTTTCAGAATGCATACGATAAGATAGAGACCTTCGTATTTAGCACGGCACTGTATCGGGTAAGCGAGATATTGGACCAACAAGAATTCGATAAGGCCTTTGCCACCATCTCTGATCGGGTGCCTCATTGGTCGGGAGGCACTACCATTGGCAGTTGCTTAAACCATTTCACCCAAGAATACGGGTATCGTATGCTGGACAAAAAAACTATTGTAATCCTATTAAGCGATGGTTGGGATACAGGGAATCCGGAACAGATGAAGGATGCCATGAAAACCATATATAAGAAATCCAAACAAGTAATTTGGCTGAACCCCTTGGCCGGTAGTGCCAATTTTTCCCCGGAAGCAATAGGTATGAAAACCGCATTGCCCTATATAGATGTATTGGCATCCGCACATAATTTAGAAAGCCTTAGGCTAGCTATGCTACATCTTAGGAAACGAAGAAATTTATCAAATCAGCAAGAAAAATAGCCAAATTTAATCAGGTATATAATCAAAGTGATAAATAAATATCATTTTCTTGGAATTTTGATAAAAACCTTATGATTCTCCCAAGGTTTTCTTTATCTTAAACATCCGATTTATAAATGCAGTAGGAGATTATCGAAATACCATAAATCGGTTCGGAAAAACAACAAATCGTTTAACATCATATATATGCAAGTTTCAATTAAAATCAATGGGAAACCATATACTCATGAGGTAGCGCCTCGGATCAGTCTGGCACAATTTCTTAGGGAGTCCTTGAACCTAACGGGAACCCATATTGGTTGTGATACCAGTGGTTGTGGTACCTGTACTATTACTATGGACGGCATGGCGGTAAAATCGTGCACCTTATTGGCGGTGCAGGCCAATGGTTGTGAAATTACTACGATAGAGGGTATGGCCAACGGAAGTGAAATGCACCCTATTCAGGAAGCTTTTAAGGAACATCATGGATTGCAGTGTGGATTTTGCACACCCGGGATGGTGATGATCGCTGCCGATATCCTTAAAAATAACCCCAATCCAACAGAGGAAGAGATACGTCATGGATTGGAAGGAAACTTTTGCCGATGTACCGGGTATCATAATATTGTAAAATCTATTCAGCATGCCGCTGAAAAACTAAATGGGTAAGCTATGGAAAAGTTTATAGGAAAAGCGGTTAAAAGGAGGGAAGATGCCCGTTTCCTGAAAGGTGCCGGAAGGTATACCGATGATATTAAGTTACCGGGAATGACACAGGCGGCATTCGTAAGAAGCCCCTATGCACATGCCAAAATTCTAAGCGTTGACAGCTCGGAAGCTGAAAAGGCGGAAGGGGTCGTAGCCGTCTATACGGCGCAAGATGGTTGCGGTGCCTTTGGAGTCCCTTGCGGATGGCAGGTAGACTTTAAAAACGGGGAAACCATGCGGGAACCCGTACATCCACTTTTGGCAAAAGATAAGATCAATCATGTGGGGGAAGCAGTGGCCATCGTCATAGCGGAAACCTTGGAATTGGCCAGGGATGCAGCCGAACTGGTAGCAGTTAATTATGAGGAACTCCCGGCGGTTACGGATCCTAAGAAAGCCATGGAATCCAATGCACCTTTGGTACATGACCAATGGGCGGACAATGCCGCCTTCGATTGGTGTATCGGAAACGATAGGGGCGAGGTAGAAGCTGCTTTGGCAAGTGCGCATCATGTTACGGAAATGGAATACCGCAACCATAGGGTAGCGCCAAATGCTATTGAGCCCAGATCCTATATTGCCGACTATGATATGAACGGAGACAAGTGGACGTTGTATACCAGCACTCAAAACCCACATTTAATACGGTTGTTGCTTTGTGCTTTTGCCTTGGGTATCCCGGAGCACAAAGTACGGGTGGTGTCCTATGATGTGGGAGGTGGTTTTGGAAGCAAAATATACCATTATACGGAGGAGGCTCTTTTAACTTGGGCCTCCAAGGAGATTGGCCGTCCCGTAAAATGGACCTCGGATCGTAGTGAGGCTTTTTTAACGGATGCCCATGGTAGAGATCATGTGGTGCATTCCAAAATGGGATTTGATAAAGACGGAAAAATAGTAGCGCACCTTACGGATGAATACTGTGCTATGGGTGCCTACCTGTCTACCTTTGCCCCGGCGGTACCCACCTATTTGCACGGTACGTTATTTCAAGGGGTGTATACTACTCCCTTGATCCATCTGAATGTGGTAGCACCTTTTACCCATACGGTGGTGGTAGATGCGTATAGAGGGGCAGGAAGACCGGAAGCCACCTATCTATTGGAACGGATGATCTCCAAGGCCGCCAAGGAAATGAAGATGGACCCAACGGAACTTCGCTATAAAAACTTTATCCCTCCTTTTGATGGGGTAAAAGAACCTGGGTATCAGACCCAAGTAGCCCTCCAATACGACAGCGGTAATTATCGTGCCGTTTTAGAAAGAGGCTTGGAAATGCTGGGCTATGAAGATTTTAGAAAGGAGCAGGCAGAGGCCCGTAAAAATGGAAAATTATTAGGGGTAGGCATTTCTACCTATATAGAAGGCTGCGGAATTGCGCCGTCGGCCGTGGTAGGAGCCTTAGGGGCCAGGGCCGGACTATACGAAGTGGGCCATGTACGGGTGCAACCTACCGGAAAAGTATCGGTATTTACAGGAGCGCATTCCCACGGACAGGGGCACGAAACCGTCTTTGCGCAGTTTGTTGCCGATAAACTGGGTATTCCTATGGATGATATAGAAATAGTGCATGGCGATACCGATCAGGTGGCCTTTGGCATGGGTACTTATGGATCCCGAAGCTTGGCCGTAGGAGGAAGCGCCATTATAAAAAGTGTTGAAAAAGTTTTGGAGAAAGGTGCAAAAATTGCAGCGCACAAATTGGAAGCGGCCGAAGAAGATTTAGCATATGCTGAAGGAAAATGGACGGTAAAAGGAACCGATAAATCCATCTCTTTTGGAGACGTTTCCCTTACCGCCTATGTACCCCATGATTATCCGGAAGGCTTGGAACCTGGTTTGGATTTCTCTAGTTTCTACGATCCGGCAAATTTCACCTATCCCTTCGGAACCCATATCGCTGTTGTTGAGGTAGATTCCGATACCGGTAGGGTAACGTTAAAACGCTTTATTGCAGTGGATGATGTAGGTAATGTCATGAATCCTATGATCGTGGATGGTCAGATCCATGGAGGTGTAGTACAAGGTGTAGGTCAGGCCCTTTTGGAAGAAGTGGTATATGATGGGGGCCAAATGATTACGGGTTCCTATATGGACTATGCCATGCCCAGGGCAGATGATGTGCCCATGATAGAAACCGATAGGACAATCACACCTTGCCCACATAATCCATTAGGTGTAAAAGGAGCAGGGGAGGCTGGTGCCATAGGTTCCACACCTGCGGTGGTCAATGCCGTTGTAGATGCCCTTGCCCATTTGGGAGTGACCGATATTCAAATGCCGGTAACTCCACAACGCGTATGGAAGGCAATGCAGCAATAAAGGGTTTTCTTTATTGCCACCTCACCCGATACCGTCTTTTAGAAGGTATCGACCTCTCCTCAAGGAGAGGTGAAAAGTTATTGAGCAAACCTTGAAAAGTAACAAATGAAATTTTAAAACACATTGTATAATGATACCAGCAAAGTTTGACTATATAAAGGCATCTTCCATTAATGAAGTCGTAAACCTGCTTGATAAGCATGGGTACGAAGCAAAAGTCCTGTCGGGCGGACATAGCCTGATTCCCGCAATGAAACTGCGATTGAACAGACCAGGGATATTGATCGACATTAGTGGGATTTCGGGAATGAACACTATTAGCGAGGATGGGGATGAAATTGTCATCGGAGCCAATTGCACCCATCATGAGATTTTGAATTCAGATGTGGTGCAACGGCATGTGAATATCTTATCGCAGACCGCCGGAAAAATTGGGGATATCCAGGTTAGAAATAGGGGGACTATAGGTGGTAGCTTGGCACATGCGGATCCTTCATCCGATTATCCTGCTACGGTTTTGGCCTGTGACGCCGTTCTTGTTGTGGAAGGAAAAAGCGGCAATCGAACCATTGCGGCCACGGATTTCTTTCATGGTATTTTTACTACTGCTTTGGCGGACGATGAGATCATTACTTCAATTCGTTTTCCTAAAGTGGCCCATGGCAATTATCAAAAGTTTTTTCAATCGGCCTCAAGATTTGCCGTGGTCGGAGTAGCGGTAGTGAAAGATGGGGATGTAGTTAAAGTTGGGGTAACGGGGGTTTCCGATACACCTTACAGGGCCACCGCCGTGGAAAAAGCCTATACTGGGAATGGCGATGCTGCAATACATGCCGTAGAAGGGGTAGAAGTCATGAGCGATCATTTTGCGGATGTAGCATACCGCTCACACTTAGCTAAGGTATACGTTAAAAAAGCGCTGGAAGCTTAAACCGAAGTGAACTATAAAGTTTTTGCATATCCTGAGAGGCACAAAGGCGGTCTGCTCATTTTTTTACTTATCTAATGTCCCTAAAGGGACGATGTGAAGATAAGTCTGGGGTTCTTGTTTTCACCTAAAGCCTACCATCTCCTCTAAATGAGCAGTGATCGATGCTACAAGTATAGCGAAACAAGGTTAATCTGATTTATCAAATACCGATTTTAGCTTAACCAATCCAGTTATTGTTGCCGTAGGATGAATCCCCCAAGGATCAAAAATAGCTTCTGATGATCGTTGCACCCAAACTGCACGCATACCATGGGAAATGGCACCCATGACATCGAACGGATTTCCGGAAATAAGCCAACTATCCAATTTGGAGGAGTTGGTCTTTGTATTGAAGTGTTGGTACACAACCGGACTTGGTTTAAACATTTTGACATCGGCAACACTTACAATACCTTCAAAAAAATGGATGATATTCGCATGTTCCAAAAGTGTGGATACCGCATCAGAACTTCCATTGGAAAAAGCGAATAAGCGGTGTCCTATTTCTTTTAGGTTTTCCAAACTTGCTGCTACATCTAGAAACGCTGGCAGCACTTTATAGGCATTCATCAACGTATCTTTTTCACTATTTTTTAAATCAACCCTCAATGCCAAACAACAATATTCCATGGCCTCTTTGGTACAGATAGAAAAGTCAACGTACTTTTTCATTGCCGCTCTTCGAAAGGAATACTCCAATTGTTTGTTCCGCCACAGGTTCATGAATGCCGTAGCTTTGTCCCCGATGATCGTCTCCAAGGAGTTGAAAACTCCAGAAGTATCTATCAAGGTACCATAAACATCAAAGGCCAAGGTGTATTTCATAGAATTCTTTTTTGGATGTTTGTTCAAAAGCTACGGATGATTACCGTTGGAAATATAACTATTGCCAAATGTTATGATATCAGTATATAAGCCGTTGATTTTTAGCGTATTTTTATGTTAATCTATATCCAATTTAGAAAAAAATCGCCTTTGACAACGGAATTAAATAAAATAGACCAGACCATTGCCAAATATATGAAACAATGGGGTGTACCCGCCATGCGTATTTCGTTTGGTATCATATTCATTTGGTTCGGTGTCCTTAAACCTTTTGGACTATCCGCAGCGGAAGGACTTTTGAAAGCAACGGTCGCTTGGTTGCCTTTTGGGGACCCGGAACTATGGTTGGCCATTATTGGATGGTGGGAAGTTGCTATCGGGATAAGCTTTTTGTTTCAGAGGACGACGCGAATTGCCATAGGACTTTTGTTGCTTCAAATGGTAGGTACTTTTATGCCACTCGTTTTTTTGCCGAAAATCACCTTTCAACAAGGGTATTACCTTTTGCCCACCTTGGAAGGGCAATACATTATTAAAAATCTATTAATTATTTCCGCGGCTTTGGTTCTGGGGGGAACCATGTATAACTCAAAACTTAAGTTATAATGCTACTTCATAAGATAAACTCCCTTAAGGCACCCTAGCCCTAGTCTATTCCTTATCCTTGTACTTATCGAACCAAGCCAATACGCTGGCTATTTTGGCGATCAAATTACTGGGTTTGTTCGCTATTCCATGCGATGCCCCGGGAATCCGTACCATTGCGGTCTCTACTTTTTGCAATTTCAGGGCAGCATAGAATTGTTCCGATTCCGCGATAGGGGTGCGGTAATCGTTTTCCCCTGTCAGTAGCATGGTCGGTGTTGTAACATTGCCCACATAAGAGAGGGGAGAGCGTTCCATATAATTGCTGGCATCTTCCCAAGGCTTATTGGGGAACCAATATTTGTAAAAGAAACCGGGATTATCGGCATACAAAACAAAACTATACCAATTAATCACTGGTTTTGCAACAACGGCCGCCCTAAACCGATCGGTTTTGCCCACGATCCAGGCAGTAAGCACGCCACCGCCACTTCCGCCGGTCACAAAAAGATTATCTGTATCTACAAATCCTTTTTGGGTTACGGCATCTACTCCCGACATTAGATCTTCATAATCATGGTTAGGGTAGTCATGATGTATCAAATTGCCAAACTCCTGACCGTAACTTGTACTTCCTCTGGGATTGGTATACAATACCACGTAACCAGCCGCTGCATATAATTGAACTTCCGCTGAAAATACAGCACCGTAGCTGGCAAATGGACCTCCATGTATTTCCAAAATCAAGGGATATTTTTTTGTAGCATCAAAATTGGGAGGGGTAACCACCCAACCTTGAATTTTTCGCTGATCAAAAGAAGATTCCCACCACAACTCTTCTACCTTGCCCAAATCCCGAAAAGAAAACAGATCGCTGTTCAGGTTTGTAATTCGGGTCGTATTTCCTTTGTAGGACGTAGCAAGATCCGCCGGATGTTCCGTTCCGCCCAAGGTATAGGCAAATTTATTGTTTTGGGATACGGAAAAGGCCCCTGCGTTATATGGTCTTCCTAAGGAAAGTCCGCCCAGATTTTCGGTAATCGTCGTTACTTTTCCGTTCAGGTTTATATGTCCAATTTTGGTATCCCCTTCGTCATCATATTGGAAATATAGTCCCCTTCCGTCACCTGCCCAGCTTATATTTTGTACATCCCTATCGAAACCTTGGGACAGCGCCTTTGTACCGGTACCATCTTCATTCATAATATACACCAAGGTTAGCTGATATCCTTGAAAAGTGTCATCAAAACCGGTATAGGCAATTTTTTTACCATCCGGGGAAAGTACAGGATTAGAATCGGGACCAAAGCGATCTGTCAACGCTTTTGGTTCACCATTGTCTAAAGCTAGTTGATAGATTTCGCTATTTGCGGGCTCAAACTCGTGGTTTTCATGAAGATTTGCAGAAAAATATAGCTGTTTATTGTCCTTGGACCAGATAGGACTACCATGATCATAATCTGAAAACGTTAATTGTCTTGGTGTACCGCCATCCGTAGATAAGGTAAATATTTGATCGTATCCATTTTTCAAATAGCCTTGGCCATCCGAGCGGTAGTTCATTTTATCGATATAGGTAGGTGGCGCGTTCCATTTGGCCCCTTCTGGTTTTGCCGGTATTTTTATGATCGACTCCTTATTTTTTGGAACAAACATGCTAAACGCCAAATAGCGATCATCATAAGACCAGGAGACCCGTCCGGGGGATTGCGGGGTATTGGTCAGTGGTACGGTCTCTTTGGTATCTACCCACATCATGTATAGCTTTGTTTTGGCGTCGGCCATGTTGGATTTAAAAATTATTTTTTTTCCATTATGCGACCAACGCGGGTAAAAATCATTATGGTTGCCCGTGGTCAAAGGCCTATTGTTGGAACCGTCAAAATTAACCATCCATAGGTTGGAAAGATTACGGTCCGTCATTACATCCTTAAAATTCCGGACATAAATGATTTTGGTTCCGTCCGGAGAAACTTGTGGGTCGGAAACATATTCCATGTTGAATATATCGATAAGTTGTAGTTTGGAATCTGTTTGTCCGTAGGTATAATTGATAATCAATACCACTAATAGTAAAGGTCTCGTTAAATTTCTCATATAGGCTGTTTAAAAAATTGTTTACTCAAAAATTACGGTTTCTTTTTGTTCAAACCACGCCTTATAAAAAGGCTGGTGAATTCTCTCTATGCTGTTACGCTTCACCTTTAGGGTAGGGGTGGTAAGCCCATTTTCTATGGTCCAGTCCTCTTTCATCACCACTACTTTTTCTAACTTTTCATGCTTTTCCAGATCTGGATTTATTTGATACAGCGTTTCTTCCAAGCTGGCTGAAAGTTCCGATGAACTTTTCTTTTTGCCCAATTCGGACGGTGTAATCAGCGCAATGGGTTGTGGTATTCCCGTGCCTACGATACAGATTTGTTCAATATCCGTGTTTTCGGAAATTAAAAGTTCTATGGGAGAGGGGGAAATATATTTACCTTTATCGGTTTTAAACTGATCTTTGGCCCTTCCGGTAATGGTAAAGTAACCATCGTGATCATACTCGCCCACATCCCCGGTTTTAAAGTAACCATCTTCGGTAAAGACTTCTGCGGTAATTTCAGGTGATTTGTAATAACCTTTCATCAGGCAGTTATTCTTAATACACAATTCTCCCTCCGGAGTCAATTTGGTCTGTACACCAGGTAGTACTTTTCCAACGCTGCCTATTTTGTTGGCTTCGGGGAGGTTGGTATGTGAGATAATACAATCTTCGGTCATCCCATACATTTGAAGCACTTCTATCCCTATTCTTCCATACCATTTAATTAAGCTGCTGGGAACGGGTGCCGCCCCTGCTGCCACGATCAAGGCTTCCTTGAGTCCTAGCTTCTTTTTCAGTTTCTTTTTGACCATGCCCGATAAAAACGGGATTTTAAGTAAGCTGTCCAGTTTTTTCTGTGGAATTTTTTCCAGGATTTTTTCTTGAAATTTGGTCAATATACGAGGAACCGCACCAAAAGAATGGGGCTGGGTAGCCTCTAGGT
>JBATTK010000178.1:0-15489 GCA_049670505.1 Saonia sp. | reverse complement strand
GTAACATCGTCTGCTTGGTTTTCATAAAAGTAATCTGCTGTGGAACCTGGCGGACTCGGTACGGTTTCTCCATATCCAAAATCTTCGACCAACAAGATACTAGGTGTCGGCGGCGTCTGTGATTGGTAATTGGTGGTCAATGTATATGTACCGGGAACAAGGCCTGTAAATGTATTGCTAGTTGGTGGCGTGTTGGGCGTTCCATTCAATTCATAGGTATAGTCATAGGTAGCAATATCCGGACTCATGGTAATATCGCCCGTCCCATCACAACCATAGTCTACGGTTGGGGTCAGGGTTACTATCGGCGCAATGGGTAAGTCCTCTACCGTAACGGACATAGGAAATGTACAATCGTTGTCATCCCTTACAATTACATTATAAGTTCCCGGAGCCAAAGAAGCTGTGCTGGAAGTACCGAAATTGCTACCCCCGTCAAAACTGTATTCATAAGGTGAGGTTCCACCCACTACATTGGTTACCCTTACGTCCGCTCCTGCAGCAGGGTTACAGCTTACGTCTCTGGAAACACCCACGGCAGCGCTCAAGGGGAAAGGTGCGTTTAAGCTAACCGCTTGGGTTACATCACAACCGGATTCGTCCAATACCCTAACAGTATAATTGCCGGCAGACAGATTTACAAAATCGGGCGTACCTTGATAAGACACTCCATTGTCAATACTATATTGAAAATTACCGATACCCCCTGTGGTATTGATGGTGATGGCACCATCATTAAATCCACTACAGGAGGGTTGTGTCTGGTCTATACTGGCAATGGTCAATGCTCCCAGATCTTGTACGGTAGCTACATTCGAAAAAGCGGAACAGTTATTGGCGTCTAGCACCACAAAAATATAATCGCCATCCTCTCCCGGAAAGTATTCATCCGTACCATCTCCGTCTTCATCCCGCCATCCAAAATTGAATGTAGTATCTACTTGGTAGGTAGATGCAGGAATATCGTTTATGGAAGGATAAAGGTCTACTCCATTTTTACTCCATATGGCGTATAGGAAGTCGGGATTTCCCTGACCTCCGGTACGTGTAAGCTCCACTGTTCCGGCGGAACAGCCAATATTTGTTAGTGTAAGCGCGGTTAAAGTGGGATCAGGTATTCTTCCCACGGTAACACTTTGGATATCCTCACACCCATCATCCGTTCTTGTAACAATAATATAGTCTTCCGGGTTCAGGTTGTCAAAGGTGAAATCATTATCCGATTGCGCGGTTTCCGTATCTATCTGGGTACCATTAGGGACGCCGGGAGTACCGTCATCCAACCATAGTTCATAGGAATAATTAGGGTCTACGTTCAACGCCTCAATATTAATACTCCCCAAGGTATTACAGTTGGCGGGGGTAGGAATTAGATCTACTTGCAAATCCCTTCGCAAGATGCCAATGTCCTCTGTACTAAATTCGCATGCGCCCGGTATAGGATCACCTGTTGTGGTATCCAATTGTACAATATCCACCCTATAGGCCCCATTATTGGTAATAGTAAAGTTGGGTCCGTTATTGGCACTGTAGGGAACAAGAACTGTACTGTTGGCCACATCATATAGTTGATATCCATACCCATTCCCTAAATTGGTAATTGTAATATTCCCGGGAGTAGCACAAACGATATTGGTAGTATTGTATTGAATATCCAAAGTGTTCTGGAACACATTGAAATAAAAACGGCTAACACAACCGTTCTGATAGTTGATGGACAACCTATATTTACCGGCGGTTGATGCCGTAAAATTGTTGCCATTGGCTACATTGTTCCAAGTACACGAACCATTTTTGTTGGCACAGTCGTCCCCTGAAGACGCACAACTGGCTTCATCCAATTGCTCCCAGTTAATACTTTGGGCATCCGTAATATTTACTTCTAAAAGCTCGGAATCATTTAATCCGCATAGAAATATTTTGGGAAGCAGATCCCCATCTACGGAACACTGGACTATTTCGCCCTGTACATCATTGTCCGGATCCGCATCGTTGTTCCGGGCATTAAAAAGCTCGATAATCGGATTGGTCTGGGTGGTTCCAAATCGCTCTACGGTAATGATTTCATTAAAGTCCTTACAAGGATCGGCAACCTGCTTATTTACAATATAAACACCGATATCATCGACTAAAAGAGTACTTGGATCCCCATCAGGGTCCCCATCGTTCATAACGGTGTCCGTGGCATCTATTTGCCCATTTCCGTTATCATCCTGTACCCATAGGTAACCATCAAAATTATCACCGGCATCTAAAAGCACATTATCCCCACAAAGTTCTACCCTTCTGTTGAAATTACAATTGGCAAGGTCATCCAATAAAAAATTGGTGGCACCAGGAGTAACAAAGCCACAGTTATCAAAATCGGAAACACTAGGATCGTCTGTTATTACGGCGCTATTGATGACACCTGCATAGGTGGAATACGCTAAATTTTCAATAAGATCACTACAGGCATCCACAAAATCAAAACAGTTCTGGGCTACCTGTACCCGCATGCGTATACTAGAAGTAGGATCTCCTATTTCTATCAGATTGTCGGGTATGGCGAAGGTAATTTCATTGGCAACGGAATCATAGGTATAGACCACTCCCGGAGGAGTTGTGATGTTAAGTTCGTCTATGGTTACATTGGCAGGTAACAGGTCCCGTATAGTATAATTTCTTTGATAGGGATCGGTGCTCATGGGGTCTCTACCGGTAGCATCGTCATTTCCTAAGTTTCTAAAGGAAAGTACGTAATCCAAGGTTTGCCCCAAGTTTACACCAAGTCCGGTAATGTCGTTCCCGGCAATATCCTCTACCCTTTTTTCCAAAATGATATTAGGCTCAATAATTTCTACTGAGAAGGTAGCCAAGAAGGGTCCATAACCATCACCAGATGAGGTAAATCTTAATGTTGCTCCCGATTCATCATTGGGAAGGACAGTTTCATTGGGATTGTTCAGGTTGAACAAATCCAGATCCGTACCCAAGGTATTGGTACCGTATGGGGTTCTGGTGGGTACCTCGCTCCCATTGGTGGTAATCGTAGAGTTGAAAAAGTTGTTGCTCGGGTTTAGCCCGGTAGACAGGTTGGTAAAGGAGGAAGCTGCGTTCATATCCGCCCGGATGAAAAAACGGTCGTTGTTAATACCGCGATCACCTTCCAAGGCGGCAACACCTATTCTTGCCCTTACTGGAAAAGGGTCTGGTAAAGTCCTAAATCCATCAACGTCTACATCTACTGCTCCTACGGATCCGGAAAGGCCGGCATAACCGTCAAAAGTAGAGATAAATTTACCGGATTCATTGGGGTTTTCATAAATAATGACCATAACCCAGCCCGCCGAGCTTGAACCGTTTCTCCTCCCGCGGGTCGCCCGTACGTTGGCGGCAGTATATTCTCCGTTGGGATTGGTGTTGGAACGCACCAAATTGGTGATGTCCTTATAACAGATAACAGGACCGTCCTTTGCAAATACAGTAGGGTTTAAGGGCTGATAACCGTTCATGATAATATCATCTTCCTCTCCTGCGGGATCGGCATTGTTATCGGCAATAAGATCCACATAGTTTCCTCCAGGGACCTTAAATTTTATCTCGTTCCACTCCTCTATTCGGGGTGTTCCACTGAATTGTGCACTACCATCTGTACTGCGTTCGTTGGGATAAGTACCCGCCCAGTAGAGGCCTGCATAGCGTACTTGGGAACAGGCAGGATCTGCAATATTAAGTTCGGCGCTACTAGAACTAAAGGTGGTTGGGTCACTATCGATATCGATATATTCCATCCACAGGGAATTGTTATTGGCCGTTCCATTATAGGGCGTATTGGCTTCGGCAGGATTGGCCTGCGAGGCCCTGTTCAGGATATTGTTTCCTACGAAGATAATATCTCCTCGGATTTCAATATTACCCCCTGTAAGTCTAGGAGTAAATGGCACATACTCTTGGGCATTGGAGGCAAAAAGGCAACCAATAACAAGAACAAAAAAGAGTATATGTGTTTTTCTGGTCAGAAGGGTTGGTTTCATTAAGTCAATTGGTTTGGTGTAACCCGCATTATCCACATTTTATCATAATACGAGTCGTTTAGTTTGGAGTAATAGGAAATAAGGGCGTTGTTCCATGAACCATGTTTTTTTAAATAAACATATCTCCAGTTATTTATAGGGTTGATAAAATAACTGGCACTAAGCCCTTGGGAATTCAACAATTTTACAAATCGGTTGGCGTTTTTTGGGTTGGCGAATACGTTGGCTATTATGTAGTAGCCAGATCCTACGCCGTCTATTTTATGATCTTTGGACAAAGACTGGTTTGCTGCGACTTTATCCTTTACGATAACGTTCTTTTGAAGTACGTCGGTAGCGTATCGCGATGATTTTTCCTTTATTTTATTTACATTTTCTACATATGCCTCATTGGTGTAGCGATTATCCACGTTCATAATCCATAAATCTCCCTTATAGGTATCCCCCAGATTGGATTTATATGCCTGCAAAGCCTCTTTCCAGGTGTCATATCGCTCCAGATACACATATTTAAGCCCGTTGTTAGGATTGTCTATATAATCTGCCTGTAGGCCTTGATCGTACAATCTGTCCATAAACTTGTTCATGTACTGTTCCCCCTTGTACACATTGGCCACTACATAATAGCCATCGTTTACACCATCTAGGTTTCTGAACTTTCTACCTTTAACATTGTTTTGTTTTGCTTCTTGAAGAAAGGCATCGTTCTTGGTGTTGTCTCGGGTTGCTACGGGATACGTTCTCACCGGTATATTTTTAGAAGCAATAGCGTCCTTATCTTGCATCTTGCTTTTTATACCAATTGTATTATTTCTGTTAGGGGCGGCATCGGTGTCGGGAATACCAGAAGAAGTTACATCCGTTGGGTTGAGTGCTACATTGTCCATGGAACTAGATGTACCTATCTTGGAACGGTCTTCGTTTTCAGCAAGGGCCATGTCATCCGCGGTATCCAACACTAAACTGGTTTTGTCCTTCTCCACAGCTGTTTTATTCAGGGCTAAATTTGGATTGGAGCCACCATTATCATTGTTTACAAAATATATTTGTTTGGCTTTTTCCTCTAAGTCGGGTCTCTCGCCCCTTGTTTCGTTACGGACCATATTCATGACCATCTCAAAGCGTTTCTCCAAATCCTTTTGGCGATTGTCTTCCAATGAATCTTGACGGAACATTAACTCGGCCAGAATGGCATCGTTTTCTACCAGGCGCTTTTTCAATTCTTCAATTTCATCATTCTTGGATACCAAGGATTCATCTTCATTTTCGAAGTTTTCATTGGCCACAAGGTCATCGCCATTTTCCTCCAGCATTACACGGTCTTCCGTTAGGTTGGGCGTAAAGGTGTAGGCAAAGGAAATTTCATGGGTTACTCCAAAATTGTCAAAATTTGTGGAGAGCCCCTGTTCCATGGTATACCCTAGAGCCAACCTTCGGTTAAGATTAAATCCGATACCTGCAGAGGCTCCATAAAAATCATCATACCCCGCCTGTAACCATCCTAATTTGGGTAGATCAAAAATAAGGCTACCCCCTAAGACGATATCATCCTCGCCTACTTTGCGTACACGTGCTAAAGGCTTTAAACGAGCTTCCTCAAAAATACCGGCACCGTTCTCAAAATCATAGGTATATTGCAGATGTCCGGAAAAGGTTTTCTCGTTAAAATCAGTTATGGATTCACTTGTTTTAAGATTATAATCAAAAAGATTTTCGGCAAAGACACCGAAATCGAATTTTCCATAGGAAAGGTTAAAACCGGGTTGAAAGGACAATAGATTACTGTCTTGGAACCCGTCTAGGAAGGGATCTTCCTCTACGGGATTTGCACGGTTCCGATCTAGTCCACTGTTGTAGTAGGATACATTGGCACCAAAGGTAAAGTTACTTTTGTCGCTCAGCTTTACACCGTAAGCGTAGTTGGCCAATATACCAAAATTGGTAAGAGTACCTTCCCGTTGGGTATATAAGCTAAGTCCCAATCCGGTTCTGTCATTAATACGGCCACTATAACTTAAGAAATAGGTCTGATTGTTATCATCAAAAGAAACCGATTGGTTTCTATGAAAAAGATTTATATAGGAGTTATCTTCCCTAACCGTTGAGAAAGTGGGGTTTATCAAGAATCTATTAAACTTCAAGAGGTTTTGTGCAGGAACATCATAAGCGATAAAAGGACTCTCTTCCTGCGCACTAACGCTAGTCAATGCACAGACGAACAACAACAGATATATAAAACTTCTCTTCAACATTTTTAGTTAGCGTATAATGGTTATGGTTCCTCTTTTCAGAACTTCCCCGGCATTTCTTATAGTATAGAAAAAGACCATGTTTTGTCTTGTAAAAGCCGTGGAGGACTGGGGCCAGTTGTTTTGATAATTGGATACATTAAAAACTTCTTCGCCACTATCGTTATAGATAATGACATTGACTTCAGGGTCATTGGAATATGAATTGGGAATAATCCATAAATCGTTGATACCATCCCCGTTTACCGTAATCACATTGGGCACTTTAAACGTATCCAAAAAGGATGTAGTAAGTTGCCTGCTGACTTCACAGCTGCCTACGGTGGCAATAAGTACAAAAGAGCCCTCCTCGGTAAAGGTCATGGAGTCCGTACTGCTCATTAAATTATTGTCCAGATCAAACCACTGATATGACGTACCTCCACTTGCTGTAACCGTTCTTGAACTACCTTCCGGAAAAACCACGTTCTCCGGTGAGTCCAGTGTTACTGCAGAATCGTCAAAAGGTGCTATATTGATTTCATTGGAGTTTATGGAACAACCGTTGGCAGAAAGTACCAATCGGTACGTACCTATGTCATTAATAGTTAAAGCTAGGTCCGACGTGCTAACAACTGCACCGTTACGTTGCCATTCATAGGTTTCTCCGTTCAAATCAAAAGCGGTACTTATGGTTACAACATCACCGCCCGCACAATACACCTGACTTGTACTGGAAATGGTCAGGTTAGCATTAACTGAAAGTTGAACTGGTAAAGTGTTGGATGTTGAATTATAAGTACTTAAGACTCCGTCAACTTCATAGTTACCGTTTTCATCCGTATTCGTTAAGCTGATGGTATTGGAAGTAGCCCCACTTACATTAACACCATCTTTTTTCCATTGATAGGTAAAGCTGGACAATAGATCGGAAGTAACGTCAATTATACTGCCGTCGGAGGCAACTGCATTGATCGTTGCGATCTCTAGGACAATGTTTGTGTTTTCACATGCCGTATAAGCCGTTGCATAAGCTGCAATAAGCTCAAAGGATGCGGGGGAAACTACCGTGGTGGAATCTGAATTTATAGCTGTAGATGTACAAGCGCCTCCACTTTGGGAAACTTCGGCATAATAAGTACCGGCTTGTGTAACATTCAAAGTATTGTTGGTCGCTCCACCGATCGGGGAACCGTCCCTGTACCATTGGTACAAGGGAGATGTTGCCGTAGTAGAGACGCTTAAGGTTTCCGAAAGACCGGGTAGGAGAACCAAGTTGGCCGGGTTGTCCCGTGTAACAGTAAAATTACCCGCGTTTGTAATGCCAATGGGCACCGATGTCTCCGTACAGATACCAACTCCTGCTACCTGAACGGTATAATCTCCTGGAAACGCTGGGTCATCGGTGTCAATGGTATAGGTATACGCACCGGCAGCCGTTGGCTGTACAACAACGCCATCCTTGAACCATGTATAGTTTAAAGTAGAAAAATTCATGTTCGCTTCTAAATCCGGTACTGTTTCCCCGGCACACAAAGCGGTTTTGGCAGGGGGGTTTATTGCAATCCCTGTGCTAATACCAGCGGTCACGACTATCGTATTCGATTGTGTATTCCCGGAACCGGAACAGGATCCGTAATCAATTATAACGTAATACATACCTGCCGTGCTGGTGGACAAGGTAGGTCCGGTCTCACCGCTAATGGGAGTGCCGGCATCGAACCAAATATACTGATAGGTATCTGAATCGGGAACATTGTATAACTCCAATGTAATGGGGTTTCCGTCACAGGCTTGGGCCGTACCATCTCCAAAACTCGGTTTGCCCTGTTCGCGAATTAGCGAAGGGGAACTGAAACCAATATAATACATGGGATATGCGGCTGAAGGATCACTTGTGGTTGCAGGGCTGGTGCTGCGAACCCTCATTCGATGTCCTTCACCTTGAATATTCGTAGGTAGCATAAAGACAAAGTCGAAATCGGTATCTGCCGAAGTGTTTTTATCATTGACCCGGGCCAATTCTGTGGGGCTGCCAAAATTTCCACTGGCATCGGACAGCTCTAAAATAAATTCATTGTCGTTATTGGCCGAACCCGCCCATGTAAAGTTTACAAAGTATTCATTAAAACTATCGGAGGCGCAGATTGCGAACCAAGGCTCTTCTCCCGCTATGTTGGGATTGTCGGCCGGCTCGGGGGCGTTGGGAAATATTTGAGATATGGCCAAAGAAGACCATAATAACAAAAATGCGGTGCTTAAACATCGAATGGCGTAAAGTAGTTTTGTTCTCATAAGTAGTGGTAGTTTTGAGTGACTACTGGTTCTATTGCGCAGATTTGGGCTACGATAAAACGTTTTTGTTGATACGGCGTTAGTTGCTAAAAAAATCGAATCTAGTATCACTTCTGCAGTATTCAATAACAAATATGACATATAATAACATCATGGAAAACTTAATGTTGTAGCACCGATTAAAAATGTTGTGAAATGCATTTATTGTAGGGTGAAGGCTTTTTGTAGACCGTTATCACTGCATTTTTCCTACATTTGTGCCTTAAATTGATATCGGATGAGTGAAGCGCCAAAATCGCTGAATTTTATAGAGCATATTATAGAGGAGGACCTGAACAATGGCTTCCCCAAAGATCAATTGCGCTTTCGTTTCCCCCCAGAGCCCAACGGGCATCTGCACATAGGTCATGCCAGTTCCATTTGTCTCAATTTTGGGCTGGGATTTCGTTATGATTCCCCCGTAAACCTTAGATTTGATGATACCAATCCCGCTAAAGAGGAGAAGAAGTATGTAGAAGCTATAAAAAGGGATGTAAAATGGCTGGGCTATACCTGGGATAACGAATGTTATGCATCCGACTATTTTCAGCAATTATACGATTGGGCCTTAGTACTTATAAAACAGGGTAAGGCTTATGTGGATAGTCAATCCTCGGAGGAAATGGCGACCCAAAAGGGGACTCCTACGGAACCTGGAACAGACAGCCCTTTTAGGGATAGACCCATTGATGAAAACCTAGCCCTTTTTGAACGTATGAAAAAGGGGGAATTTGAGGAGGGAACCCATGTGCTACGGGCCAAAATTGATATGGCATCTTCCAATATGCTGATGCGAGACCCTATCATGTACCGCGTGCTACACAAGGCGCACCATAGAACAAATACCGATTGGTGTATTTATCCGATGTACGATTGGACCCATGGGGAGAGCGATTATATAGAGCAGGTTTCCCATTCCCTATGTACGCTGGAATTTGCTATGCATAGGGAGCTTTACGATTGGTTTTTGGATCAGATCACCAAAACTGAAAGGGTAAGACCAAAGCAGCGCGAGTTTGCCAGAAGGAACTTGAGCCATACGGTGGTCAGTAAGCGAAAACTACTGAGATTGGTGGAAGAAGGAATTGTAAACGGCTGGGACGACCCTAGGATGCCAACAATTTCGGGAATGCGAAGAAGGGGATATACTCCTGAATCGATCCGAAATTTTGTAGAGATTATCGGAATAGCGAAACGGGATAATTTAATCGATGTTTCTTTATTGGAATTTCATGTACGGGAACATTTAAACAAAATAGCACCCCGTGTCATGGCGGTGTTGGATCCGGTAAAATTGGTCATTACCAATTATCCGGAAGGAGAAGAGGAATGGTTAGATGCCGAGAATAACCCTGGAGATGAATCCGCGGGATATCGGAAAGTACCTTTTTCCCGGGAACTGTATATAGAGCGGGAGGATTTTAGGGAAGAGGCCAACAGAAAGTTCTTTCGGTTGAAGTTGGGCGGAGAAGTGCGCTTAAAGAACGGCTATATCATAAAAGCGGAAAGCTGCACAAAGGATACCGATGGTTCTATTTTAGAAATACAATGCACATATGATCCTAAGAGCAAAAGTGGCAGTGGCACGGAAGAAAGTCTTAGAAAGGTAAAGGGTACTTTACATTGGGTATCCATTGAACACGCTATAGCAGCCGAAGTACGTTTATACGATAGACTGTTTTTGGATGAAAGTCCGGATACACATAAGGATAAGGATTTTATGGATTTTATAAATCCGGATTCTTTACAAGTAATCACCGCTTATGTGGAACCAAGCCTAAAAGATGCAAAAGTTGAAGACCGTTTTCAATTTCAACGCTTGGGCTATTTTAATGTGGATACCGATTCAACATCGGAAAAATTGGTTTTCAACAGAACCGTCGGATTGCGTGATACGTGGGCAAAAATCCAACAGAACAATTAGTATAAGCACATTCTATCCGTTGAAATATTACGATTGGTATTTTCTATTAAAAACTACCTTTTTTAATCACTTCTAATGGTTTTTCCAGGCAATAACAGCATATTGACCTATACCCGTCTTGTTGCGTCCATAGGAGATGGTTTAGTTGGATTTTGGGTGTAAATAGGGAACAATTGGGCAACTTTTGGTCAAAAACAAACCCATGCTTTCCAAAGCATGGGTTTTCTGATGTAAGGAGTTCGCCTATTTTTGTTTTGGAGGTTGCTGCTTCATGGATTCCCCGATCATATTGCTGGCCGTAAAGGATGCTACCATATTGTTCAGCATATCGCTTCCGGCCTGTGGAGAATTGGGTAGGAGTATTAAATTCGTATTGGTTTCTTCTCCTATGGATTGTAGGGTATCATAATGTTGCGTCACCACGATCAGTGCCGAAGCTTCTTGGGAATTGATGCCCACCTTGTTCAAAACTTCAACGGATTCCTCCAATCCCCTGGCAATCTCCCTACGTTGATCCGCAATACCCTGTCCTTGCAATCGTTTACTTTCCGCTTCTGCCTTTGCTTTCTCAACGATGAGGATACGTGCCGCGTCTCCTTCAAATTGAGCCGCTATCTTTTCGCGTTCCGAAGCGTTGATCCGATTCATGGCCTCCTTTACCTGGGCATCCGGGTCAATATCCGTTACCAAGGTCTTAATGATATCATAGCCATAATCCAACATAGCATCTTGTAATTCGGATTTTACGGCAATGGCAATATCGTCTTTTTTAACAAAGACATCGTCCAATTTCATTTTTGGAACCTCTGCTCTCACCACGTCAAATACATAGGAAGTAATCTGGTCATGTGGATACTCCAATTTATAAAATGCCTCATATACCTTTTCTTTAATGACCACGTACTGAACGGACACTTTAAGCTTTACGAATACATCGTCCAAGGTCTTGGTTTCAATAATTACATCCAGTTGTTGAATCTTAAGCCCTACGCGTGCCGCTATGCGTTGAACGAACGGTATTTTAAACTGAATACCCGAATGTCTAACGCTGGTAAACTTACCAAAAGTTTCGATTAGCACTGCGGTTTGTTGCTTTACGATGAAAACAAAAGAAAGAAAAAGGAAAGCACCAAAAATAATAATCGGTATCCATAAGAAATTGCCCATAATATCAGATTTTAAGTTTATACTTGTTTGAGACGTTCAATGTGTACGAAGTGTCCTTGAACGCTGTTCGAGGTAATTTACAAAACTCCACAGTATATTTGTTGCATTTCTGTTCAATTTGTTACAAGGGCATTGGAATTTCAAATAATTGGATACAAATTTCGGGAAAGGCGAATGTATGTTTTATTGTCTTTGCAAGCAGATGGTTTCCCCAATACCCTTGGAGAGCCGTTCGATTCTAATTGTATATGGATGATAGTCCTAGAAGACAGTTTGTTGTCATTCCAAATCCACAATGGATAATCGTATAAGGATATTCCTCAATTGTAGCCTTCCATATCGGGTCGGGTTTCAATCCTAATTAACGTGAGTTCGTTTTAATCCGATATATCTTTTTTGTTCCATTTTTTCATCATAAACACTTATTTTTGAGTTGTTTGTTCATTTTGTCTTGATACAAAATGAACCAAAAAATCAAGAAGATCTCTAGGAAATTTTTATGACAAATCACAAAACCGCTGATAAATCTTGTCGCTACATGCTCTTTTTTGCCATGCAAAACGCAATTTCGCTCGATTTACAGCTATTTCTGGGAAATCTCCGTCTTTTTAATAGTGTGCCTTAGGTCGAACTGACGTTAATTATAAAAGATAAGTCCGGCATTAGAGTGTTTTCACTGCCTGCTCCATTCTGAGTATGCTTTCTTCTTTGCCGATCAAGGTTAGGATATCAAAAACATGGGGTCCCTTTAAGTCCCCCACGATGGCTAGGCGTAAAGGGGCCATAACCTGCCCAAAGGAAAGTTGCCGTTCGCCTATCCATTGCTTTGTCCGCTGTTCTATGCTTTCGGAAGAAAAGTCGTCGATTCCCCCTAAAAGAACTACCAATTCCGCTATGATTTCCGAGGTACCCGGTTTCCACTGCTTTTTTGCGGCTTTTTCATTGTAACTCTTGGGGGATACAAAGAAATAATGACCCAAATCCCATAAGTCGGACGCAAATGTAGCCCGCTCCTTAATTAAGGACACCACTTTTTCTACATAGTTTAAATCATTTGCCGAAAGCGACCCCGAAGCTTTTTCTTTAAGGATGGGCATAAATAGAACGGCCAATTCCGAATTGGTTTTTTCCTGCAAATAATGATGATTGTACCATTTGGTTTTTTCAGGATCAAAACGGGCACCGGATTTATTCACACGGTCCAGAGTAAAGGCTTTTATGAGTTCGGTAAGACTAAAGATTTCCTGTTCCGTTCCCGGATTCCAACCCAATAAGGCCAAAAAATTGATGACGGCCCCGGGAAAATAACCTGTTTCGCGATAACCCAAAGATTGGTTCCATGATAAGGGAAATACCGGAAAACCTCCTTTTTCCCCATCCCGTTTACTTAGCTTGCCTTTACCTACAGGCTTCATTATCAAGGGTAAATGCGCAAACTCGGGCGTTTTCCATCCAAAGGCATCATAGAGTTGTTGATGAAGCGCCAGGGAAGGCAACCATTCCTCGCCCCGGATTACATGGCTTATTTCCATTAAATGGTCGTCTACAATATTGGCCAAATGGTATGTAGGCATACCATCACTTTTAAACAGTACTTTATCGTCTAAAACATTGGTATCTATTTCTATCGCTCCGCGTATCCGATCGTTAAGTTTTAATTTTTCATCTTGGGGGGTTTTAAATCGAATGACATAATCTTTTTTAGCATCCAATTTTGCCTGAGTTTCTTCTTGGGAAAGGGCCAAGGAATTGGTCAATTTTAAGCGATTATGCCAATTATAGATAAAGGTCTTGCCTTTGGCTTCATGGTCTTTTCTATGGAAATCCAGTTTTTCGGTGGTATCAAAGGCATAATAGGCCTTTCCTTTGGCTATTAATTCTTCGGCATATTGTTTATACAACTGTTTTCTTTCACTTTGTCGGTAGGGGCCATGGCCTCCGTCTTTGCCCGGTCCTTCGTCAAAAGGGATTTTACACCATTCCAACGCTTCTATTATATAGTCCTCGGCACCCGCTACATAGCGCTTCTGATCGGTGTCCTCGATCCGTAGGATAAAATCGCCACCATGCTTTTTAGCAAAAAGATAATTGAACAATGCGGTGCGAACCCCGCCAATATGTAAAGGCCCGGTTGGGCTAGGGGCAAAACGAACGCGTACTTTTTTACTCATGAACTTAGATTTGAAACACAAAGATAGGGCTTGCCAAAGCAAGAAAAAAGTTGATGTCCATTAAGGAAATGGATAATCCGTGTCTCAAAGATAAACCTAGGGCAACTTGGGGCGCCCGACAAAATGAGGGTATTTTCTATGATCAAGAAGTCTTCATTTCCGCAGGAATTCTTTTATTCATAATACTGAACCACAAGGGAGGAAGGAAAGACATGACCATGGAGGTTGGATAACCAAAGGGCATTTGAGGTGAAATATCATGATAATCCAATATTTGGTATTTCTTGGAAGACTTATAATGATGATCGCTATGCCTTGTTAATTCATAAAGAACGATACGGCCCATAACGTGATTGCTGTTCCAGGAATGTATTTCCCTAACACGTTCGTAACGACCGGAGGGCAATTTTTTACGCATTAAACCGTAATGTTCAATGTAATTCACTGTCTCTAACAACAAGAACCCGACCGTTCCGGCCGCTACTGCAAATAATAGTCCCAACTTACCAAATACGAAAGTAACGGTTATTAAATAAGAGAGTTGAAACAGGGTATACCATAACATATCGTTCTTTGGGGATAAAAATGGTCGATCGGTACTTTTGAGCAGTTTCCGTTGTAGCTTCCATGCACTAGCGTATTGACGTACAACCGAGGTTATCCAGAAAGAGTATACGGATTGGTTATAGGAGGCCGTGGCCGGATCTTCTTTGGTGGCCGCATGGGCATGGTGTCCAAAGTTATGTTCAATATAAAAATGCATATATAAGGAGGGTAATAACAAGAATTTGGCCAAATAACGCTCATTGGTCGTTTGCCTGTGACCCAGCTCATGCGCAACGTTTATTCCGTTGGTGCCCAAAACGATACCTATAGAAAATACAAGCCCGATAATTTCATATAGGGTATACGCATGCTGCGTAATATCTATTAGGGTATAGATGAGAAGGCCATAAACTATAGGAATATTGAGATACAGCATCCAATCGAAAACCTTGCTTTTTTTCTTGGCTTCCCTTTCTTTCCCTTCTAAGTTAGAGGGGTCGTGCGGCAGCAAAAGTTCCAAGATGGGAATCATGACAAATGCATAGAAAGGAGTGAAAAAACTCCAATACCCTTTAAAATAGATACTGATGACGGCCGAAATGGGAATACTCATGGCTGCCAAATATTTTAAATCCTTCATGAGTGAGCTTTTTAACAAATTTTTGATGTGCTGTTCCCTTGGTATCAGGTATATTGCTATTAAATATACTGGTTTTTGGAGAGTTATCATAATATACTGGACAAGCTAAATCGATTTTCGAAAAAGTATTACAATAAAATGCTCATTAAGGGAGCACTGCTTTTTTTGGCACTGGGATTATTGTACTTTATGCTTATTCTGGCCGTAGAGTATTTTCTTTGGCTAGGTTCAACAGGGCGTTTATTGTTGTTGTTGGCTTTTATCGGGGTTGAACTTTATTTGCTTTTTACTTATATTCTTACCCCTCTTTTTTACCTTTTTAGGATTAAAAAAGGAATCAGCAATAAACGGGCATCGCAGCTTATAGGAAAACATTTTTCGGAAGTAGGTGACAAGTTGTATAATTTATTGGATTTGGCGGAGGATGCCGAGACATCCGAGCTATTGCTTGCTAGTATAGAGC
>JBATTK010000177.1:0-5562 GCA_049670505.1 Saonia sp. | reverse complement strand
GGTTCAGGTTGTTAATAGGGTTAAAGTCCCTTTCCGTGTCTATGGGGATAGGCACTCCGTCAATTACGTAGAGTGGAGTTGTTTGTGCATTGATGGAACCAACACCCCGTATCTGGACAAATGCCGTGTTTCCCGGTCTACCGTTCGCTGCGGTAACCTGCACACCGGCCGCCTGCCCTTGAAGTATATTATCTATACTGGTGGAAGGAACAAAGGCCTCTATCTTTTCGGCTGAAACGGTTGATATCGCCGATGTTGAAAGTTCTCGCGATTTGGAACCGTAACCTACTACGACTACCTCTTCCAGGGTTTCGGCATCTTCTTCCAACTGAATACTAATGTTATTTGAAGCACCAATTGTTCTATTCGCCGTTTTTTGTCCCAGATAGCTAAAGCGTAGCACCTGTCCTACACTAGCGTTGATAGAGTAGTTACCGTCGAAATCCGTTTGTGTACCATTGGTGGTTCCAACCACTACAATAGAAACACCAGGCAAGGGCAGACCATTTTGGTCCGTCACGTTACCTGAAATAGTTTTGTCCTGTCCGTAGGAAAAACTCATGCATAACACCAACAAGGGTGTTAACATCCAAGTTAACTTTGATCTCATTTAATTAATTTTTTGAATTAGTCAACGTCAAAAGTCTTAATAATAAGTTAATAATCCAAAAAAAAAATTATAATGGTGTCAGAGGTTGTTAAAAAAAATGTAGGATTTTGTGATAAATGAACTTTATTTGTGCTTTATATGGTATTCTACTATAATTTTAACAATATCTTTTAATAAATATTCGTAAAAATAATGTTGAAAATATCCGTTTTGAAATATTGTTACTCCTAAAATGCTCAAAAGTCATTTACATTCTTTCAACGAAGCGGGAACAGATGAGGCCGGAAGGGGATGCCTTGCCGGTCCGGTTACGGCGGCGGCCATAATTCTTCCAAAGGATTTCCAGAACGACGTTTTAAATGATTCCAAAAAATTATCGGAAGCCAAAAGAAATTTCTTGAAGCCTATTGTTGAAGCGGCTGCCGTCAGCTTTGGGGTAGCACATATCGATCCTGAAAAAATTGATGCCATAAATATCCTTAACGCATCCATATTAGCCATGCACGGAGCCATTGGACAATTGGCCCAAGAACCAAACTTCATCATTGTCGACGGCAATAGATTTAAACCTTATAAAAACATTTACCATGAGTGTATTGTGAAAGGTGACGGCAAGTATATGAGCATTGCCGCCGCTTCCATATTGGCAAAAACCGCCAGAGATGCCTATATGGAAAAAATACACTTGGAATATCCTATGTACAATTGGAAAAAAAACAAGGGATATCCCACCAAAGAACACCGTGAGGCCATACGCAAATATGGTATTACCAAATACCACAGAAAAAGTTTCAGATTAGTACCGGAACAGTTGAAACTTGATATTTAAAAATCCTAAATTTGTGGGAAAGCTATATAAATGAAATTCCCGATTACACTTGCCCTGATCATTTTATTGACTTTTAGTTGTAAAAAAGAGAAAAGCGTTTCATCGCCTTTACTGGATTACATCCCTCAAAATGCCTCGTTGATCATAAAAATAAACGACCTATCCGCCTTTAAAAGCGAACTAAAAAATAATGACTTTTTTTCCAAACTGCGACAGATCCAAATCTATAAAAACGTTTTTGAAAAAGTAAAAGGCCTGGATCATATACAAACAAATGCCGAAAGCATTATGGCGTTTTGCGAGTTGGGAAAGCAAAATTTCGAATTGCTCTATGTTGCCGCAAATGCTCCCGATTTTTTCCAATTGGATAATGTGCAAGATAAATCCATAGAGAGCCTCACTTATGAAAACAGAAGTTTTGAAAAATACACGCTAGAAGGCTATACTTTATATAGTATAGTTTTGGACCATAGGATTATTATTAGCTCCTCTCAGGTATTATTGGAAAACTTGATACGAAATATAGGGGAAGTAAAAAAACCTAACGCCTTAAAAAGACTTTATGAAATTTCCAATAGGGATAAATCCGCTTCCCTCTTTGTGAATACTAAAAATAGTAGCCCTATCATTTCATCTATTCTAAAGGAAAGTTCGGCAATTGACCTCTATAGCTTTTCCGACTGGATTTCTTTTGATCTTAATATGGGACAGGACTATATGAACTTTAATGGTATCAGTATAGCCAACGACTCTTTACAAAAATATACCAATTTGTTCACCAACACCGGTTCTTTGACAAATACCACTCCCTTCTTTACCCCTATGAACGCCGATGGCTTCCTCTCCTATACATTTGATAATTACGACGTATTTGCAAAAAATCAACAAAAGTACTTGGACAGAATTACAGTTATGGATACCATATTCAATACGGTAGAGGAGGTGGGGCTTGTTTACATAAATGCAAAAAAAGCAGTTGTCCTGAACACTTATGGTTCTGAAAACATTGACCGGTTCCTTAATGGTTTGAAAAAAAATGCCGTTGACTATCAAGGAACCGAAATTGTAGCACTAGGTTCCGGAGATTTTTTAAACGTAATATTTAATCCTATCATCAAAAATTTCGAAGCAAATTACTACACCATTTTAGAAAATGCCTTTATTTTTGGGAAAGACCCACAAATCCTTCAAACCATTATAAGTAACCATAAAAATGAATCTACTTATAACAAAACTTCAATTTACAAGACGGCAAAGGAAGTATTGGCGGATGAATCCAATATCCTGTTCGTATCCGACCACAATGGAATACAACAAATTTTAAAAGATGATTTTTCAAAGGATGTTTCAAGGGACTTTGAAAAATCAAAGCTTTCGAACTATGTGTTTGCCGCACAAATGGTAGCCGATGATAATTTTTACCATACCAATGTGGCGATTCAAAAAATCGGCAAAGAAACCAAGAGCAACACTACCTCGCCCCTATTTACCGTTCAATTGGATAGTGATATTGCCGTAAATCCCCAATTTGTCATCAACCATAGGACCAATAAGAAGGAAATAGTGGTTCAAGACCAGGATAATAATATGTATTTAATTTCTACAGCAGGAAAGGTACTTTGGAAAAAGCAGTTGAAAGGAAGGATACAAGGGAAAATAACGCAAGTGGATATCTATAAAAACGGACGCCTGCAGTTGGCGTTTACTACGGATAACCAATTTTTGATCTTGGATAGAAACGGAAAAGAAGTAAAACCCTTTGACAAGTCCTATGAGGGAGGTAATTTAAATCCTTTGGCCGTTTTCGATTATGACGGAAAAAGGGATTACCGGTTCGTGGTAACCCAAGGGAACCGTATTTTTATGTTCAATAATAAGGGTACCATTGTTGACGGTTTTACGTATAAGACCGCTGAAAGCCCTATTATTAAAACTCCCAAACATTTCAGAATCGGAAAAAAAGATTACTTGGTATTTGCTTTGGAAAATGGAAGTTTGAAAATACTGAACCGCGTAGGGAAGGTCCGCACCAAGCTTACCGATAAAATAGAATTTTCGGAAAATGATGTTTATCTATATAAGAACAAATTTTCCGTAAGCGATAAAAAGGGGGTATTATTTCAGGTAGATGAAAAAGGAAAAACCTTCCGGGCCAATTTTAATTTGAACAAAGATCACGGAATGGATGCTACTAGTAGAACGCTTGCCCTTATGAACGATAATACGTTAAGTATAAAGGGGAAAAAAGTTGAATTGGATCTAGGCGTGTACACCAAACCCAAAATATTCTACCTCTATGATAAAATATATGTCGGCGTCACCGATATTCAAAATCAAAAAATCCATTTATTCGATAGTAATGGTAAGTCCATTCAAAACTTCCCTATCTACGGTACTTCTTCTATTGACCTGGCCGATATGGACAATGATAAAAAACTAGAATTGGTTACTAAGGACTTGGAAAACTCGTTGACGGTCTACAAGATGAATTGATTCCTATAATTCCCCAATTATACATAATTGTAAACCATACATACAATTTTTTTTAAAGTGACCTCAATTCTGGTTATTTTGAGTTGCTAAAGCAACGTTTAAATCGGTTTGAAGGATTTTTCAAACACAGGATGCAATTATTTGATTACCAGATATATTCCTATAATATCGTATTTTTAAAGATACATCAAACAACATTTTTATAACCATGAAAACACTAGCTCATTTCCTTCGTATTTCCCTATCTTTCCTAGTATTGGTCTTTGCATCACCGGATGTCAATGGTCAAATATTCAAAAAGCTGGCAAAAAAAGCAGAGAAGGCGGCCGAACGAACCGTAGAACGTAGAGTAGAACGGGAGACCGAAAAGAAAACAGATGCCGCTTTGGATAGCATTTTAGAGCCGGGATCCAAAGGTACACAACAAAAAGTGCCTAATCCCAACTCAGGGGGTGGCAACAACGATTCCGGTAATTCGGATTCCGGCAGCAATCCAAATGATACCGGAATCCCCAGTGGGCCCAAGACCATTACGGTATATAGCAAATTTGATTTTGTACCCGGGGACAAACTCCTATTCTTTGACGATTTTTCAAACGATTTCATTGGCGACTTCCCCTCCCAATGGAATACCAATGGCAGTGGTGAAGTAGTGACGGTAAATGACTCGCCGAATAGATGGATGGAGATTTTACCAGGTTATAATACCTACTATATTCCCGATGTCCCCAAGCTTCCCGAAGAGTATACCATAGAGTTTGATATTTTGACAGCAGGTCTGGACAGAAAAACTTCCTCTACGGCCACTTTGCAGGTAGTACTCAGTGATGACCCCAACTTTAATCTTGGTGATAATTGGGTCCATGCCTATATTCCTTTTTGCCAATATGCGGCGATAGGGATACGTATGAAGAATTATATAAACCGGGGGCAAGGAGGGGAAATAAACAACGTGGTCAACGCGGACTTAAGAAATGCCGTCTTAAACGAGCCCCATATTTCAATTGCGGTAAATAAGCAACGTTTCCGCTTGTGGGTCAATGAAAATAAATACGTAGATATTCCACGTGCCATCCCCGCGGGCAGTGTGCTCAGTACCCTTAAATTTCAACTTAACAGCTTTAAGGATGGTAAGGAACAATTGTTTATCAGCAACCTTAAAGTGGCCGAAGGAGGATTGGATCTAAGAAGAAAACTCATTTCGGAAGGTAAGGTCTCTACCAATGGAATTCTTTTCGATTCCGGTTCGGCAAATATACAGCCCCAATCCATGGGTATTATACGCCAAATTTCCCAAGTATTGCAACAGGAAAGCAATATGAAACTTAATATTATTGGACATACCGATGCCGATGGGGATGATAAAACCAATATGCAGCTCTCCAAAAAACGGGCCGACGCCGTTAGAAATGCCTTGGTAGACATTTACAATGTTTCAGGAGACCGGCTACAGACCGAAGGTAAGGGCGAAACAGATCCGGTAGGTGATAATGGCTCTGCTGACGGTAAAGCACAGAACCGAAGGGTGGAGTTTGTAAAAATACAATGATCCGTTAGCCGGTTCAGAGTTCAGAGTTCAGAGTTCAGAGTTCAGAGTTCAGAGTTCAGAGTTCAGAGTTCAGAGTTCAGA
>JBATTK010000176.1:0-27595 GCA_049670505.1 Saonia sp. | reverse complement strand
GCTTTATCATGATGTGGTATTGGAAAAAGAACCAGTTTAATAAAAATCGATGGAATTAATATGAATACCGGATTAAAATATCAATTTGCACGATTGAGCATAGCCGAAAAGCTGATTGCCATAAATGTTTTGGTATTTATAGTGAACGGTATAGTTACCTTTCTCTTGGGTCTGCCCAAGGATATTGTAGTACAGTGGTTTGAGTTGCCCAAGGATTTTTTTGACTTCATAGCACAACCTTGGTCCATTGTCACCTATTCTTTTTTCCATGGAGGATTCGGACATATTTTTTGGAATATGTTGATGCTCTATTTTTCAGGGAGGATATTTTTAAACCTATTTGGCGAAAGACGCTTTATAAACGTTTATTTTTTAGGTATCATTTTGGGAGGACTCATCTTTTTGTTGAGTTACAACGTATTCCCCGCGCTTATGGGAGTCAACACTGCTCTTATAGGGGCGTCTGCGGGAGTAACGGCGGTACTTATCTTTATCTGCGCCTATATTCCCAATCAGGAAGTACGCATTATCTTTTTTAACGTGAAGCTTTGGTATATTGGCGCCTTTTTTGTCTTGATAGATCTTATTCAGATTCCTTATGGTGGAAATGTTGGAGGCCGGTTGGCGCATTTGGGCGGGGCATTTTTAGGGTATATCTATGCAAGACAATTGATTAATGGGCGCGACATTGGTGAAGGGTTTTCTAAATTTTTGGACGGGATTGCCAATATGTTCAAAGGAAAGGAAAAGAAGGCACCCTTGAAGACCGTCTACCGCAAAGGGAAAAAGGCTACCAAAACCTCGGTAAACTATGATAAGGAAAGTAGACAACGGAAAATAGATTCCATCTTGGATAAAATTAGTAAATCCGGATACGAGAGTCTTTCCAAAGCGGAGAAGGATTTTTTATTTAAGGCAGGTAAAGAAGATTAAGTACGTGAAGCAATTGTCCTTTTTTAACAAATTCGTGTTTGCGCTCAATCTTGTATTTGCGTTATTGCTATTGCTTTCCTGTACCGTGCCCTATATTTCATCGGAAACCTTTTCTTTTTTATCCATTTTGAGCCTTGCCGTTCCTTTTTTGGTCGTTCTTAATATGCTATGCTTCATCTATTGGCTGTTAAAAAGGAAAAGACAGCTCATTTTGTCACTGTTGGTACTGCTTTTGGGATTTGTTGTTCACGGCTCTTTTTTTAAATTTAAATTCTCCGGTGACCCCATAGCAGAAAAGGATTTGAGTATTATGACGTTCAACGCTTTAAACTTTACATTTAATGGAGCGGCTGAAGGATATGATGTAAGTGAGGAAATAGTTGATTTTGTTGCCTCTCAAAATCCGGATATTGTTTGTTTTCAAGAATTTGATTATAAAAAAAAGCGAAGCGACCATTTTAGTCAATACCCCTATCGTTTTATAGATTTTGAATATGGGGTCTATACCGGGAGGGTGATTCAAGCGATTTATTCAAAATATCCGATTATCAATAAAAGGGTATTGGATTTCCCAAGAAGTGCGAACAGCGCTATTTTTGCGGATATCGTATATAACAAGGATACACTTCGCGTATACAATTTACACCTACAATCGCTGAGCATACGCCCCGAGGCATTTGCGGACGAACCTTCTGGAAAGTTATATAAGAGGGTAACGGAATCCTTTTTGAAACAGCAGCAGCAGGTAAGTATCATTGTAGATCATAAAAATAAGACAAGTTATAAAAGAATAATTTGTGGGGATTTTAATAATACCCAATTTTCCAATGTATATTATACGGTAAAGGGAGAAATGACGGACACTTTTAAGGAGAAAGGATCCGGATTTGGAAGAACGTATGACTTTGCCGGTTTCCCGGGCCGTATCGACTTTATATTGGTAGACCCCTCATTTGAGGTCACCGCACATAAAAACTTTGATATAGAGCTATCCGATCATTTTCCGGTAATGTCATCGATCCGTATGAAGACCAAATAATCATCTTAACAGGCAATCCGAGATATCGGCAAGGATATGTATGACCAATGCGATACCGAATATTCTTGTTTTTTTAAAAAACAATAAAAGCAGATAGGTTGCAATGGCCCAATAACTATGTAACGGATGAAAATTTATACTACATCGGTCGGCATCAAATATAGGGTTTGCCAAAAGATGATCTACATCTATGATAATGCCTGCCCATAAAATAAGAAGAACCCGTATGCCCTTATCCTTAAAGAAAAGGAACCAGATTGCAAGGGGTACCAGGAAATGAATGCCATAATGTATACAAAACCTAAACATTTATAAAGGACATGTTTTGATTTTTGAGATAGCTTAAGGCGTTTGTTCCTTCATTGAACAACAAATCCAAAGTACTTAGATTTTCTATAAAACCATGCCTGTCACCAAATACCTGAATATATTTTTCCTGTTGTATGGTGATAGCCGTTTTGGCGTCCACTAAAAAACGGGCATCCACGGAAGTTGTGGGTTCTTTTTTGAAAACAGTTGTTTTTTCCAAAGGCATATCTACCCCAAGGCAACGGCACATGGTCGCTATGGTCTCTAGGTTAAAATCTAACAAATAGTCGAATTCTTGTTCATACAAGGAGATGATGTCATCTTCATAGAATTCAAAAAAAGGGGATGTCCTGTAAGCGGTCTCCAGCGTACGCCAGTGTTGTCTTTGCCACTTATAATGATTATCCAACTTAACGTCCTTATATTTTTGCCTACCCTGGTCACCACCTACGTGTTTAATAGGGATGGTAAGCATGTGCTTTCCCTGGTCCGTGCAAATATAACATCGGTTTCTAAAAGTCTGTTTTTGATAATTGTCCTCTATTTCCCAACAGATAATGTTTTGAGCTATTGCAGCAAAATTGACAATGTTGGGAAAGTAGGAAGGATGGAGGAGGAGCTGCACTTTTTAGTTTCTGGATTTGTTAATTCGGTGATTTGTTTAACTGGTTTTCAATTTTTATTACATTGGTGTTTTTCCAGGGAATTAAGCCTATTGGCCTTATACGCTATTTTTGAACTACATTCCAATCACATATTTCAAAACGGTCTCTAAATTATTTCACCATCATGGGTCTATGTAAGACTTCCGTTGCGCAACTAAATGAAATAGTAGTGAACGGTACTTTGCCTTTACCCGTATTTCAAAAGAATACCGATATTATCTATCCCAAAAAAGCATAGGAAACCATCCGCAAAAAATAAATCAATCTTTAGTTTTCCTCCTTTTCCTGAAAAAGTCGAAAACGAACCATCCGGCCAATAGGATCAGGAAATATTTAAAATAGGAGCGTGGTTCACCGTCTCCTCCTACCGTCGTAAATATTCTATCCCAACGAGGTCTCCAGTTTCTGATTCCGTCCGTAAAATTGTCAAAACTCATCCATATAAAAACAGGCTTTCCCACAATATGGTTGGCAGGTACGTATCCCCAGGCCCTACTGTCTTCGGAATGATCCCTATTATCACCCATCATCCAATAATAGTCCTGTTTAAAGGTATAGGAATCAGTGGCTTTTCCATTGATACTGATCTGATTGCCATTCACACTGATCGTGTTTCCTTCGTAATCCTTTATTATTTTTTTATAGATAGGAAGGGATTTAAGGTCCAGCGGTACGGTCTTGCCCTCTTCTGGCATATAGATAGGGCCAAAATTATCATTGTTCCAGCTATATTGGGTGTTTTGAGGAAAAATATTGGCTCCTCTTTTCCCCTTGGGTTCTATGACTTTAATGACCGAATCGATCGTTGTGTTTTTTTCTAATTCATTGACCATTTCATCGGTTAGGGCAACTACACGCTGACGTGCCGTCTCCTCTCTAAGGGAAAGCCCGCTTTTTTTGATCACATTGGCGGGTATACCAGAATTTTTGGTATACAATTCTATTTCGCCCTTGTTATTTTGGTTGGCGCCAAGGAGATATGTATTAATAGCATTGTATTGATTTTGATTTAAAGGAGCGGATAAATACTTTCTGGTAAAATCTATGGCTCCTATTTCTAATAACAGTTTCGTAGACACTCCCTTATTGGAATATACCGTATAATCATATTGGGGTTTGGCACGATCCGAAAGCTCTAACTGTTTTCCATTGATATAGACATAGCCATCTATTACGGACAAGGAATCCCCAGGAACGCCAACACACCGTTTTACATAGTTCGATTTTTTATCTATCGGTTTTTTGACTCCCTCTTCGGCTTTAAAGAATATGCGAACGGTATCGGCCGGCCAACTGAATACGACAATATCGTTTCTTTTTACTTTTTGGAATCCGGGCAACCTAAAATAGGGAAGCTGTGGTTTATTAAGATAAGACCGTATTCCCAATCCTGGAATGGTATCGTGCACCATAGGGGCGGCAACACTTGTCATAGGGGTTCTTGCCCCGAAATGGAATTTGCTTACAAATAAAAAATCTCCCACTCTGAGGGTTCTTTCCAATGAACCTGTAGGGATTACATAGGGTTGCATAAAATAGGTATGTACCAAGGTAGCGGCCACAACGGCAAAAACAATGGAACTGACCCACTCTCCCAACGCGGTCCTTGGATGTAAACTTCTATTGGACACATAACTTACATCTTGGGTATAGTTTATATAATAGATGTAAAAGCCAAGGGTGAGCATTACCAACCAAGTGTCTAGCAAGCTGTTTTTACCAAAACTGCGTATGGTCTCTACCCACACTACCGGGAACATCAACAAATTAATGATAGGGATGAATAACAGGAGAACCCACCATTTTGGCCGCTTGATAATTTGCATCAAAACAATTGCATTATAAATGGGAATAGCTGCTTCCCAGGCTTTTCTACCTGCCTTTACGTATAATTTCCACGTTCCTAAAAAATGGACGATCTGTACAATTAAAATAAAAAGAATCCACTGGGTACCGTTCATAAAATAGTCATTAGTTAATCATTGTCGGTTCTTGTAATTGGAATTTAACAATACGGACAACCATCTCCGTATGTAATCCTTATCCTTGTTGTCTCTTCACGAATGAGTGCGTGAATCTAAAGAAAGTTACGTTTATTAACCAAGATTTAACACATCTTTCATCGTAAAGACGCCTGTTCTTCCCAAAATCCATTCTGCCGCAATGACCGCGCCAAGTGCAAAACCTTCTCTATTGTGGGCAGTATGTTTTATTTTTATAGTATCCACATCACTTTTATAAGATACGGTATGCGTTCCCGGAACATTGGCAATGCGCTTGGAAGTTATTGGGATTTCATAATCAGCGGCATCGTCCAATTTCCAAGATGTATATGTTGTATTTTCAATAATTCCCTTGGCCAAAGTGATAGCAGTTCCACTGGGTGCGTCCAATTTTTGGGTATGGTGTATCTCTTCCATAGCTATGGAATACTGTTTTAGATTTTTCATCATTGCGGCCAAATAGGCATTTAACTCAAAAAAAACATTTACCCCCAAACTAAAATTCGACGCATAGATAAATGCCCCTTTTTTTTCCTTACATAAGTCCACGGCTTCATTATAGTTCCCAAGCCAACCTGTAGTTCCCGATATGACCGGAATACCATGTTGAAAGCAACTTTTGATATTATCAAAAGCGGCATTTGGCGTACTGAAATCTATAGCCACATCAACCATGGAGAAATCTACTTGCGGCGTATCCAAATCAACTTTGGCTACAATGGAATGATTTCTATTTTGAGCAATGTGGGCTATCATTTTCCCCATTTTCCCATATCCGAATAAAGCAATATTCACACTTGTAATTTTAGATAGCTATTTGCTAATTGATTCATCATAAAAGAAAAAATCCCCAAACCTAGGAGTATCCCTTACTTTTCTACATACTAAAACTTGATGATTACCGCCATTCCGTAATTTGGACTGGCAGTAACCGGATGGTAATCCAAGAAGGGCCTAATATCCATACTTAGATCATCGTCTATATTATATTGTTTAAGGTGCTGGTCTACATTGGCATCTATAATGTTCAAAGCGTAAAGGCCTATAGTAATCAATAGTGCCAGATCACGATCCCGCTGAAAGCGTTCTTGGGCATCCTGAAGTGCTTCATCGGAAAAATCCGCGGTCGTAGGGGTAACTCCATCGTCCGGTGTCAAATCAAAAAATTCATCATCTGTAAACCCTGCCCTTCTTCTTTTAAAAGCATCCCTAAAACGGTTGTACTCGTTATTGTTGAATACATAGGCATATACTCCGGTACCTATGGCGGCATATACAATGGGCACTTTCCAGTAACGCCTATTATAAATCTGTCCAAGTCCAGGGAATACAGCGGAATAGAACGCCGCTTTGCTAGGGGCCAAGGGGTTGATTTTTCGTTTAACGATGGTATCTACCACAATACCTTTTTCCTTTAAATCGGTCTCAATGGAATCTATCTCTTGGTTCCCATCACTATTGGGTTCCCCTTCCTCCTGTGCAAAACCAAGTAGAGCAAAAAGCAAAAACATCCATAAAAAACCTTGGCTTTTAGTCACCGGACATTAATTTTTTTAAGCGCTGAAATTCCTCCTTGGAATGAAAGGGGATAGTGATTTTTCCTTTCCCGTTTGCCGAAGTATTGACAGTTACTTTGACGGAAAGATAATCTTTGATTTCTGAGATGCCCTCTTGAACAAAACTTGGTGTTTCCGATGGTTTTTTTGACCTAGCATTAGCATTGCTTTTTCCCTCCTGATACATTTTAACGGCCCTTTCCGTATCCCTTACCGAAAGATTCTCCCCGACTATTTTTTCATAAAGGGCGATTTGATCCTCTTTTTTATCAATATTTACCAATGCCCTACCATGGCCCATACTCACAAAACCATCTCGAATACCTGTTTGTATAATGGGATCCAAACGCAAAAGGCGCATGTAATTCGTTATAGTCGACCGCTTCTTGCCTACGCGGTCACTTAACTTTTCTTGGGTAAGTTGAATTTCATCTATTAACCTTTGATAGGACAGCGCTATTTCGATAGGATCTAAATCCTGACGTTGTATGTTCTCTACCAGGGCCATCTCCAATGATTCCTGATCATTGGCAATTCTGATATAGGCAGGAATAGTCTCCAAACCGATCAGTTTGGAAGCCCTATACCTTCTTTCCCCGGAAACCAATTGATATGTATTGAAATCCAGTTTACGAACGGTTATGGGCTGTATAACCCCTAATTCCTTTATGGAAGTGGCCAATTCCCTTAGGGCCTCGTCATTGAAATTGGAACGGGGCTGAAAAGGGTTTACCTCTATGAAGGCGACATCCAACTCTACGATATTGCCGACTACTTTGTCCGCATTCTTGTCCGAAACGGATTGTATATCATTGTCCGGATCTTTCAACAATGCCGATAGCCCTCTTCCTAAAGCTTGCTTCTTTGTTGCTTTCGCCATTATACTATCTCCTTATTTTTTTTCACTACTTCGTTGGCCAAATTTAAATAGTTGGCCGCTCCTTTACTACTTGCATCGTATTTTATAATACTCTCCCCATAGCTTGGGGCTTCGCTCAATCGTACGTTTCTTTGAATAATGGTATCAAAGACCATATCCTCAAAATGTTTCTTTACCTCCTCCACTACTTGGTTGGAAAGTCGTAGTCTGGAATCGAACATCGTCAGTAACAATCCTTCGATATCCAAGTCGGGATTATGTATCTTTTGTACACTTTTTATGGTATTTAATAGCTTACCCAACCCTTCCAGCGCAAAATATTCACATTGAATAGGTATCATTACCGAATCTGCAGCGGTCAATGCATTCAATGTCAACAAGCCCAGGGAAGGGGCACAATCGATTAGAATATAGTCATAGGTTTCGCGAAGGTCCGCTATAGCTTTCTTCATCATGTACTCTCGCTCGTCCTTATCCACTAATTCTATCTCTATGGCCACTAGATCAATATGTGAGGGTATCAGATCAACATTGGGCGATGAGGTGCTTATAATGGTTTCTTGGGCGGTCTTGGTATGTTCCAATAACTGATAGGTACCCAATTCAACACTATCTACCTCTATTCCCAATCCGGAAGTCGCATTGGCCTGGGGATCCGCATCTATCAACAATACCTTCTTTTCCAGTACTCCCAGCGAGGCGGCCAGGTTTACCGTGGTGGTGGTTTTGCCAACACCACCTTTTTGATTGGCTATAGCAATAATCTTGCCCATGTATCGTAGTAAGTTAGGGGTTAAAAATACGATTATTTAGCATGCTAAAAAATGTATTTTGTTAACACCAAGTGAATAAGTACAATGTAGTGCGTTAAAGTAAGTTAAAGTTTTAAAAATTAGAGCTTTAGAAGAAATTTGATAAACTAATTAATCAATTAGGATTTCCAAAAGTTGTATGGCGGCATCACTAATTTTGGTTCCTGGACCAAAAACGGCTACTGCACCGGCCTCGAACAAGTATGTATAGTCCTGCTTTGGAATAACACCCCCTACAATGACCATGATGTCTTCCCTACCGTGGTTTTTAAGTTCATTAATGACCTGTGGCACCAAGGTTTTATGGCCACCAGCCAAGGATGAGACACCTAGAACATGTACGTCATTTTCTATTGCCTGCTTTGCTGCCTCCGAAGGAGTTTGGAACAAAGGCCCTATATCTACATCAAAACCAAGGTCCGCGTATCCGGTAGCTACTACTTTAGCACCTCTATCATGGCCATCTTGGCCCATTTTAGCGACCATGATACGTGGTCTGCGGCCTTCTTTCTCCGCAAATTGATCGGCCATTTTCCTAGCTTTTTTAAAGCTATCGTCATCCTTAATTTCTTTGGAATACACTCCTGTAAATGATTTTATGATTGCTTTATGCCTGCCAAAAGTAGCTTCCAGGGCATCACTTATTTCACCTAGGGTAGCCCTTGCCTTTGCCGCTTCTACGGCTAAAGCTAATAAATTTTCAGAATTGTGCTGCCGCTTTGGATCCAATTTATGGCCAGCGGCCTCCGTTAATTTTTCCAAACAGGATTTAACTACGTTAACATCCCTCTTTTTTTTGACGGATGCCAAGCGTTCTAATTGTTGTTTACGGACCTTTTCGTTGTCTACCTCTAAAATACGTAGCTCATCTTCTTTGGCCAGTTGATATTTATTGACCCCCACTATAATATCCTTTCCACTATCTATTCGGGCCTGTTTTTTTGCGGCAGCTTCCTCAATACGCATTTTAGGGATTCCGGCCTCGATGGCTTTGGTCATACCACCTAATTCTTCTACTTCTTGAATGAGTTCCCATGCTTTTTCGGCGATTTCATGGGTGAGGTTTTCCACATAGTAACTTCCGCCCCATGGATCTACGGTTTTAGTTATTTTAGTCTCCTCTTGCAAAAAAATCTGTGTGTTTCTTGCTATTCTTGCCGAGAAATCGGTAGGAAGCGCAATGGCCTCGTCCAGGGCATTGGTATGAAGGCTTTGAGTGCCGCCAAAGGCTGCGGCGGCAGCTTCAATGGCAGTTCTTGCCACATTATTAAAGGGATCTTGTTCCGTAAGACTCCAGCCACTGGTCTGACAGTGGGTTCGCAAGGCCAGGGATTTTTCATTTTTAGGATGGAACTGCTTTACCAATTTTGCCCAGAGCATCCTACCTGCCCTTAGCTTGGCAATTTCCATAAAATGGTTCATACCTATGGCCCAGAAGAAAGAAAGGCGTGGGGCAAAACTATCGATATCCAGACCTGTTTTCAATCCCGTTCTAATATATTCCAATCCGTCCGCCAACGTATAGGCCAGTTCAATATCTGCCGTAGCACCGGCTTCCTGCATGTGGTAACCGGAAATACTGATGCTATTAAATTTGGGCATATATTTACTGGTATACGCAAAAATATCCGCAACGATCTGCATGGAAGGAGTGGGTGGATAGATATAGGTATTGCGCACCATAAACTCTTTTAGAATATCATTTTGTATGGTACCTGCCAATTGTTCCAAAGCGACCCCTTGTTCTTCGGCCGCCGCTATATAAAAGGCCATAATAGGGAGTACGGCCCCGTTCATGGTCATGGAAACCGACATCTTATCCAGCGGAATACCATCGAACAAAATTTTCATGTCCTCCACAGAATCTATGGCGACCCCTGCCTTGCCTACATCTCCTACCACACGCTCATGATCACTATCATATCCTCTATGCGTTGGAAGATCAAAAGCCACGGAAAGTCCTTTTTGTCCTGCCGCCAAATTTCTCCTATAAAAGGCATTGCTTTCCTCTGCCGTGGAAAATCCCGCATATTGTCGAATGGTCCATGGTCTTCGTACATACATGGTGGAATAAGGCCCTCGCAGGTTCGGTGCTATCCCTGCCACAAAGTTGAGGTGTCCTAGCTGTGCAATATCATCTTTAGAATAAGATGGTTTTAGTTCAATGCCTTCAGCGGTTGGGTAGTGTGGTAGTGCGCTCGACCGCGCATCAGTATTCCGTGTTTTTACTAGTTCAATATGCGCCAGGTTTCTTCTATTCATTTTCCAATCTTTTTTGTTCCATAACGGCCGCCAATCGTTTTTCTATGATAGGTTCTATTAAAGTTTTCCGCGTATTGGTCTTTACAAATGGATAGAGTTCCAAATCCTCTTTCATCCTATCGGCAGCAACTTCATACTTGTTGGTACCAACGAGGATTTCTTCTTTTCCATTAAATTTTTCCTGTTCTTTTTTTGCACTTTCCCTAATCTTTTTCTGAATGGTATGTGCTTTCAACTGATGTAAAAATCCACCGTTTTCTTCAATATCCTTAAATAATTCCAAAGCTTTTTTCGCCATTTGATCGGTCAATGTTCCTATATAATATGATCCATCCGCCGGATCGGAAACTTTATCAAAATAGCTTTCTTCTTTCAATATCAACAATTGATTTCTAGCGATACGTTCCGAAAATTCATTGCTTTTATGATAAATGGCATCATAGGAAGAATTGCAAATGGTATCCGCACCTCCCAAAATAGCCGACATGGATTCCGTGGTGGTACGGAGCATATTCATGTTGTAGTCGTATAGGGTTTTATTGCGTTTGCTGGGTATGGCAATAATTTGGCAATCGGTCTCTATATCGTATTCCGATGCTAACGTATTCCATAACAACCGCAAGGCCCTAAGTTTTGCAATTTCAAAGAAATAGTTACTGCCAACGGCTACCTTGAACGTAACTCCCTGAACTTGTTTTAACAACTTCTTATCATCATCCAGATAGTTTAGATATTCGTTGGCATGGGATAAAGCGTAGGCCAGTTGTTGTATACAATTGGACCCGGCATTTTGATATAGGGAGACATCAACACCTATGACATGGATTCCCGGATTTTTTTGGCTTACATTCAGGATTTCTTTAAGAATTTCATGATCTCTTTTTAGGGTATAAAACCAATTACCGGTACGGGCCAAATTTCCTATAATGTCAATATTCAGATAAATTTCCACTGTTTTAGCAGCTACAAAATCAATAATTTGATTTACAACCTTAACGGATAAAAATTGAAAATCAAAATATAGGGGTACTGTCTCCAAGTCTATACCATCCAGAACTTTTTCGACCTTAATGTCATCCGAAGGAATAGAAAAAAATAGAGCTTCCGCCCCCCGTCCTAAGACATCCAGTGCCTTTTCGTTGGCCAAGCTTGCTTTTCCCGCATAGATGGTCTGGCCTATGTTCCATTTTTTATGGGAAATGGGATAGGGAAGCACATTGGCCGCTATATCCTCGGCCTTGTAAAAAGGCTTTACCTTAATACCTTCGGGAGATTCCCAAACGAGCGTGTCATTATAATCGGCACCCTTTAGATCAAACTGGATTTTCTGTTTCCAGGCTTTGGCCGAAACTTCCGAAAAATCATCAAATAAGTTTGTTTTACTCATCCCTTTTTCTTTTTAGACTGTCTTCGTATTCGATCAAGTAAATTTCCTCGTTCTTCTTCTTTAGGTAGTACTGTTCCCTCGCAAATTTTTCAAGCTCTTTAGGATCGGACAAGGTTTCAATGATCTTCTTGTCCTTGGTTATTTCTTCCCGCAGAAATTCTTGCTGTTTTTCCAGTTTTTTGATTTCTTTCCTCAGTTCCATATGTATCAGGAGCGAGTTGGTATCAAAAAAAACCATCCATATGACAAAAACAGTAAGTACCAAAATATATATATTGGTCAATAGGGCAAACCATTTGTTATTTTTAAGACGCTTTACCCACATAAATTAAGCTAATTTTTCGTTGATAATAGTGCGGACAATATCTACCGCTACGGTATTGTATTTATTGTTCGGGATAATAATATCCGCATATTCCTTGGTAGGTTCTATAAACTGGTCGTGCATGGGCTTCAAAGTGGTTTGATATCGGTCCAACACTTCATCCAGATCTCTTCCCCTTTCATTGATATCCCTTTTTAATCTTCGGATAAGGCGCTCATCGGAATCGGCATGGACAAAAATCTTAATGTCGAACATATCCCGGATTTTAGGGTTGGTCATGATCAATATTCCCTCCACGATCATCACTTTTCTGGGATGCGTAAGTATGGTATCGCCGGTACGGTCATGTTTTGAAAATGAATATACCGGTTGGCTTATAGGTTTTCCTTGTTTCAACAGGGTCAGGTGCTCTATTAAAAGATTAAAATCAATCGCTCTTGGATGATCAAAATTTATTTTTGTACGTTCTTCATAAGAAAGATGGGAAAGGTCATTATAGTAAGAATCCTGGGAAATTACCCCTACTTCTTCATCGGGCAATTCATTGATGATCTGATTTACAACCGTGGTTTTACCACAACCCGTACCACCTGCAATCCCTATAATCAACATACTTGTTTGTTTTGATTCAAAAATACGGATTTGGGATGAAACCAAACTATCGGTTTATTCCTTATTCCATGCATAGATACAACAACAATTTAATTGGAAACATGACAAAATTCATATTCGATCAATTATTTCCGAAATAAACTCGTCTTCTACAATTCAACTACTATTTTCAGTGGGTTTATGGATTCCATTTACAACGAGCATATGAAATCCATGGTTGACATTCCTATCGTTGTGGCACCTAAATTTTAACGTTATTTGTACTTTACAAAAGTGTGTGACGATTTAGTCTATTGTTGTAACTATTTAACAAATAAGTAATGGATATCAAAAATCTAAACCTTGCTAAAAATTTTACCATACTGATAACCGGAGGTGCGGGTTTTATAGGGTCCAACCTATGCCGGGCGTTGTTAGAAAATGGTAACAAAGTACGCTGTATAGATAATCTTGCTACCGGCAAGATGCAAAATATCATGGAGTTTTTGGAACATCCGAATTTTGTTTTTACCGAAGGGGATATACGAGATCTGAATGTTTGTAAGACAGCATGCGAGGGTGTAGACTATATACTTCACCAGGCGGCCTTGGGTTCAGTCCCAAGATCCATTAATGATCCTATTACCAGTAATGAAGTGAACGTAACCGGTTTTTTAAATATGCTTGTCGCTGCAAGGGATTCCGGTATTAAACGATTTGTTTATGCCGCTAGCTCCTCTACTTATGGAGATTCCGAAGCTTTACCCAAGTCAGAGGACATTATAGGGAAGCCACTTTCCCCTTATGCCGTTACAAAATACGTGAACGAGTTGTATGCCGATGTTTTTGGGAAGACCTATGGAATGGATACGATCGGACTACGGTATTTTAATGTTTTTGGGCGCCAGCAAGATCCCAATGGCGCATATGCCGCGGTAATTCCGAAGTTTGTAATTCAGCTACTTAATCATCAATCGCCCACTATTAATGGAGACGGTACGTTCTCAAGGGACTTTACCTATATAGATAATGTAGTTGAAGCGAACATACGTTCATTGGTAGTAGAAAGGTCGGAAGCTGTTAACACCATCTATAATATAGCGTACGGGGAACGTACTTCCCTCAATGAACTCGTAGCACTGTTGAAAGAATACCTTTCCGATTTTGACCCTAAAATTAGAACGGTCCCTGTGAATTATGGTCCCGAACGCAAGGGAGATGTACCCCATTCCCTAGCATCTATCGATAAGGCAAAAAAGCTATTGGGTTATAGACCGATATATGATGTAAAGACCGGATTAAAAGAGGCTGTGCGCTGGTATTGGGAACATCTGGAAAGATAAATGGATCCCATGGCCCGCAACCTTGATATATGATTCCTTTTTTGGTGTAACGTAAGGATTTGGTGTGCAAGCAAACCATTGGGTACAACATCTTGCTTTAAGCATAGATACGACATCAATTTCATTGGAAACATGACAAAATTCATATTTGGTGCATTATTTCCATTCTAAATTTGGGGTATTGAAACGATGTCTTTGAAAGGATTTTATTTTGGGGGCACACGTATAGTAATAGTATACTAACCTGTTGCACATTTTGGAGATTATAAAGCGGAAAAAGCGTCAGTTCGAGTGGTTTTTCGCAACAAAGTGGAGAAAAACTGTATCGAGAATAGCTTTTTAAGACCCAAAACTCTATTCTCTATACACTTCTTCCTCCGGTCGAAGCACCTGCCTACCGACAGGCAGGCTCGAATTGACGAATTTTGAATCTTTAAATAAAAATGCACAACGGGTTATATTAAAAAAACAGATTCAATAAAGTAAGCGTCAATTTAAAACCTATATTTATATAAATACAATAGCTGTACCTATGGACAATATATTTAAGGTAACCGTTAATACGGATTTGAAATTCGATATTTCAAAAGAGGATATCTCAAAAATGGATGTATTACAGACTTCACAAACAAGGTATCACATATTACAGGAAAATAAATCCTTCCATGCGCAGATCATAGCTGCAGATTTCAATGAAAAGAAGTATACCGTAAAAATCAATAATGGTATATATGAGGTTGATATCTCCGATGGATTGGACGTTTTGATTCAGGAAATGGGCTTTTCCCTGGCTTCTTCAAAGAATGTAACTTCCATAGAGGCACCAATGCCGGGATTAATTTTGGACATCAATGTTAAAGCAGGACAAACGGTAAAGCAGGATGACCCCCTACTGATTCTAGAGGCCATGAAAATGGAGAACATTATTACCTCCCCAAGGGATGGTACAATAAAGGCCATAACAGTAACTAAAGGGGATGCCGTTGACAAGAAACAATTATTGTTGGAATTTGAATAGTGTAGCATATGAAAAAAATATTAGTAGCCAATAGGGGAGAGATAGCTATTAGGGTTATGAAAACGGCCCGGAAAATGGGCATAAAGACAGTGGCGGTCTATTCTGCCGCCGATAGAAATGCACCTCATGTAAGATTTGCGGACGAGGCAGTATATATAGGGGAAGCACCTTCTAGCCAATCCTATCTACGCGGTTCCAAAATTATTGAGGTTGCCAAAGGTTTGGATGTAGACGGGATACATCCCGGGTATGGTTTTTTGAGCGAGAATGCCGATTTTGCGGAACAGGTAGAAAAAAACAACATCATTTTCATAGGCCCAAAATCCAAGGCCATCCGTATGATGGGAAGTAAGTTGGCGGCCAAGGAAGCGGTAAGCCATTATAACATTCCAATGGTACCCGGTATTGACGAGGCCATTACGGATATAAAGAAGGCAAAGGCAATTGCCAAGGAAATAGGTTTCCCTATTCTCATAAAGGCATCTGCGGGTGGCGGTGGAAAAGGAATGCGTATTGTAGAGCAGGAAAAGGATTTGGAGTCCCAAATGGACAGGGCCATTAGTGAGGCAACCTCGGCCTTTGGTGATGGTTCCGTTTTTATAGAAAAATATGTAACATCGCCCAGACACATTGAAATTCAGATCATGGCGGACAGTCATGGTAACATCCTCTACTTTTTTGAAAGGGAATGCAGTATCCAACGGCGTCATCAAAAAGTTGTGGAAGAGGCACCGTCCGCTATTCTTACTCCAGAATTACGTGAAGAAATGGGTATTGCAGCGACCAAGGTGGCCAAATCCTGCGATTATTTAGGAGCGGGAACCGTGGAGTTTTTAATGGACGCCGACCATAAGTTTTACTTCTTGGAGATGAATACACGATTGCAAGTGGAGCATCCGGTATCCGAATTGATTTCCGGGGTGGACTTGGTGGAACTTCAGATTCAGGTCGCCAGGGGAGAAGCACTCCAGATGAAACAGGAAGACCTGAAAATAAATGGTCACGCCTTGGAATTACGGGTATATGCGGAAGATCCGTTGAACGATTTTTTACCCAGTGTTGGACGTTTGGAAACCTACAAACTACCGGTAGGAGAGGGGATACGTGTAGATAATGGTTTCGAAGAAGGAATGGACATTCCTATTTATTACGATCCCATGTTGTCCAAGCTGATTACCTATGGTAAAGATAGAGCGGAAGCTATTCAAATTATGTTACAGGCCATTCAGGATTATCATATAAAAGGAGTGCAGACAACACTTCCGTTCGGGCAATTTGTATTTGAGCATGAGGCTTTTCGCTCTGGAAAATTCGACACCCATTTTGTAAAAGATCACTATTCCCCGGAAGTGTTACATGAATACGCGATGGAAGAAGCTAAAATTGCGGCCATCGTTGCATTAAAACAATATCAGGAGGATCAACAAATTTTAAGAATACCAACAAGTTAACATATGGACCCAAAATTAGAAAAGTTAAACGAAAGACTTGCCTTGGCGCATTTGGGAGGCGGACAAGCACGTATTGACAAACAGCACCAAAAGAAAAAATTAACCGCTCGCGAACGGATAAATTATTTGCTCGATGAAGGGTCTTTTGAAGAAATGGGGATCTTGGTTACCCACCGGACCACGGATTTTGGTATGGACAAAGAAATTTATTTTGGTGATGGTGTAGTGACCGGTTATGGAACTGTTAATGAAAGATTGGTATATGTTTATGCACAGGATTTTACCGTTTTTGGCGGCGCACTTTCCGAAACCCATGCAGAAAAGATATGTAAGGTCATGGATTTGGCCATGAAAGTCGGTGCACCTATTATAGGACTGAACGATTCCGGTGGTGCTCGAATTCAAGAGGGGGTAAAGTCCTTAGGGGGCTATGCCGATATTTTTTTCAGAAATGTACAGGCCTCGGGTGTTATACCACAGATTTCAGCTATTATGGGGCCTTGTGCTGGTGGGGCGGTCTATTCCCCCGCAATGACGGATTTTACCCTTATGGTAGAGGGAACCAGTTATATGTTCGTTACCGGTCCCAATGTGGTAAAAACGGTTACCAATGAAGAAGTGACCTCGGAAGAATTGGGAGGGGCAAGTACACATGCCTCCAAATCGGGAGTGGCCCACAAAACCGCGGCAAATGATATTGCTTGTTTGGAAGATGTAAGGAAATTATTGAGTTATTTGCCACAAAGTAATAAAGAAGCCCCAGAAAAAATTGCCTATACCCTTAATGATGAACTAAGGGAAGTGCTTTCGGATATCATTCCCGATAATCCCAATAAACCTTATGATATGCACGATGTCATCAATGGTATCATAGACGAAGATTCGTTTTACGAAATTCACCGCGACTATGCGGAAAACATGATTGTAGGATTTGCAAGACTCGGAGGCCGTAGCATAGGTATTATTGCCAACCAACCCATGTTTTTGGCAGGAGTCCTAGGCGTAGAAAGCTCAAGAAAAGCGGCGAGGTTCACCCGTTTTTGCGATTGCTTCAATATTCCCTTGTTGGTGTTGGTGGATGTCCCCGGCTTCCTGCCCGGAACCGATCAGGAATGGAACGGTATCATAGTTCACGGTGCAAAACTATTATACGCTTTGAGCGAAGCTACTGTGCCAAGGGTAACCGTCATAACCCGTAAGGCATATGGCGGGGCATATGATGTGATGAATTCCAAACATATTGGAGCCGATTTCAATTATGCTTGGCCAACAGCGGAAATAGCGGTGATGGGGGCCAAAGGTGCCAGTGAGATTATTTTCAGAAAAGAGATAGCTCAGGCGAACGATCCCGTTCAAAAACTTGCTGAAAAGGAGGCGGAGTATGCCGAAAAATTTGCCAATCCGTATAGGGCCGCCCGAAGAGGTTTTATCGATGAGGTGATTCTGCCCAAAAATACAAGGCGAAAACTCATAAAAGCGTTTAGTATGCTGGAGAACAAAAAAGTGGAATCGCCCCAAAAAAAACACGGCAATATTCCATTATAGCCCGGTTATTATCTTAAATCAATTCTGACCTGCAAGGTTGGTAAAACCTTGCAGGTCTCTTAGGATGGCAAAAACACCACTCCACTAGATGAATCCCGAAGCGCACCGGTGACCGAACTTAAAATATTGGTCTCTTTTTCCAACCGTAATACGCCCATAAGAGCAAATACTAGTGCCTCTTTAAACTCAATCAAGGTAGGTGAGGGCACTTTAATCTGTATGGTAGCACCTAGTTTTTCCTGTAACGTTTCTATTAGAAAATCGTTTAGGGCGCCTCCACCGGTAACGAACATGATATTTTTGGTGTTACGGGACTTTAGCTGTACGGCTATTTGCTCACAGATATGATGAATCCCCGTATGTAGCAGATTTTCCATAGTATCTTGGGTTTCCGCTACGATAGGCACTACTTTTTCTACAAACCATTCGTAACCGATGGACTTCGGAAAAGGGAGTTGATAATATTCCAGCGCATTTAATTTTTGCAGCATTCCCCGGTTTATTTTTCCTTTTCTGGCAATCTCCCCACCTTTGTCGTACTTAAGATCTATTTTTTGTGTGATATGGTTTAAAATCATATTGGCCAACCCTATATCATAGGCAATGCGCTTGCCTTCTTGTTCAAAGGAGATATTACTGATACCGCCCAGATTGAGACAGAAATCATAGTCGGAAAAAAACAATTGGTCGCCTATAGGGACCAAAGGTGCCCCTTGGCCTCCTAAAGCCACATCATTTGTTCTAAAATCGCATACCGTCTTATAACCACTTTCATTGGCCAGGTGCTGACCGGAACCTACTTGGTAGGTAAGGCCCATTTCTGGTCGGTGATGCGTGGTATGTCCATGACTAGAAATAAAATCGACCTCCAATGTATATGCATCAATAAATTTTTTTGTTTGCTTTCCCAACCATGAACCGTAGGAATTATGAAGTAGCAACAATTCTTCGGCGGGCAAAAAAATAGAATTTTTTAGTCGGTTCCCCATTTCTGAATCGTAAGGAACACTTTTGGTTTCTTTTATCTCAAATTTCCACTGGTCTTCCATTTTCCAAATATGGCAATAGGCTAGATCCAAGCCGTCCAGGGAGGTGCCGGACATTAATCCGATGACTTTATATATGTACATTACGCGCAAAGGGTATTTTATTTCATTATTTGTTTAACAAACTTGTCTAAATTCTTCAGATCATCCTTATTTTTTAAATATGGGTCTATTCTTTCATCTCCCATATCCTGTATTCGGTAATCGGGTAAATAATTTAGGAAATTCAATGATATGAATGTGTCCACAATTCTTTCCTTAAGAGTATGTGGAATTTGAAATTCATCAACAATCGACTCTTCAATCCCAATGTGAATTATTTCGTGAATAACGGTATTTACAGGATTATTATATTGTTTAAAGCCCCCATTGGGAGTAGTATAAATAAGTACGGAACCTTCATCCGAATTATAACTCCCACCTGGGCCATATAAGGTTAGATTTATTTGGTAAATATCAAATTCTTTGAATTTCCAATTCCACCTTGATTCTGTAATTTCCGAAATCATTTTGTTGATCAGCCCAAGTTCGTTTTTTATCTTGTTATACCCTTTTTGGTAATCAGATTTGTCATAGACACTATCTTGAATATATGTTTTCAAATTATGGTAATCTTTTTCAGTAAGATTATTGCTTTTAGCTTTGCTTTTTAAAAACTCGATGAGTTCCCCTTTTGGTAGACTAATTTGATAATGGTTTTCTTCAAAAAATTTGATGTCATGAATCGTTCTCCAAGTATGTTCTGATTCCGATTCGGCACTTGGGATATTAATCTGAATCCGATTTTGACCTATCCCTTGGTATGAAATAAATAGTGTTATTATAAGTAGTACTTTAATTTTATACATCATTTCTTAGCTATAACTGCTGACAATTAAGGATAAAAATTACGGAAACAGGTTGTTTATGGGTATTGGTGACCTCTTTTACTTCCGAAATGGTCATTTTACAAGTATTAAAAACAGTGGCCCAATCCTCAAAAATCCGTGCATACCAGGAATGCCCATCTATAAAATTCCCAGGAAGCCCTTTCCACGAATCGTCTATCCATTGACTTGTATATTCCAGACCTTGTTGAAATAGGAAAAAGGGATGCAATGTTTGGATGATAATTCGTCCGTCTTTTACCAACGCTTTTTTGATTTGGGCAAGAAGGTCGGTCAGGCCTTCCTTTTGATACAAACAAAAATTAAATACAGCAAGGTCAAAGGGAGTTTCTGGAATAGGCTTTGCCGCTATAATATCCTCATAACTCATTTGGTAGTAGGGTTCGGGGCCTTTTTTTCTGGCGTTTTCCAATAGGGCAGCTATGGCATCCATGCCAACGGCACTTTTGCCCATGGCCGTAATACTTCGTGTTAACCATCCCTCGCCACATCCGATGTCCAATATTTTGGTGGCATTGGTGTGGCGTAAGGTGTCAACAATAGCGGTATTGGTGTATTTACGGGATTCAATTTCATTGCTTTCAATGACTTGAATCCACTCTTCAGCATTTTTTTCCCAAGATGCAGTAATTTCACTTTTCATGATCTATAGTATTTATAGCGATGGATAATTTGCCTTTTGCTCTGGTGTGGCCTAAAAAGTGCTGTGCCGCATTTTCCTGGAAGACTCCAAAATCTTGATATACCAAGACCACTGCTCTGGCATTTTCAATATTTATATGGTTCAGGACATAAGGATTTCCGAACAGATATAGGATGCTATTTCTAGTTTTTATCAACTCGTTTATCCGTTGTAACTCTTTGTCCGGAATCCCAAAACTGGCCGTAGGTTTCACTTGTGGTGGAAATAAGGCCAATAGCATGTTATCGTTATTCTTAATTTCCTCGCGTGCACTTAAAACATCAAAGCGAAGTTCTTTGGCAATCGATCTAAAAAAAACGTTTTCCATTTTTTTGCCCATAGCAACACCAATAAAATCCGTTTTCTTAAAAGTTAATAGGTCATTTTCTGTCCCTTTGAGAAAAGTCAAACTGTTTTCCGCTAGCAAGCTGTTTAAAGCATCGGGCCGAGATAATTCTTCCAGTGAAGCTAGGGGTGGATGAATGGCTTTTTTCTTCAGTCTCCAAACGTTTTCAAAACGCTCTTCGATCTGATTTTCCGACGCCTTTTTTAGGATGGTCCCAATTCCTTCGGCAATATGCTCCGCAAAGCATAGGACATCGTTGCCCGCATCAAAGGCCTGCCATTCCAAGGCTCCTTTTACAGGATACATTTTGGAAACACTGTGCATGTTCAGGGCATCGGAAATAACTACGCCCTTAAAGCCCATCTCTTCTCTGAGCAGATTCTGGATAACTGCCTTGGATAAGGTAGCAGGAACAGGTATGCCGTTCGTAAGGGAAGGAACAGCCAAATGTCCTATCATGACGGAATCCACTTGGGTTGCTAACAGTTTTCGAAAAGGGTACAATTCATTATCCAGAAGCTCTTGTTTGGTCTTGTGTATCACCGGAAGTCCTAAATGGGAATCCGTTGCGGTATCCCCATGCCCGGGAAAATGCTTTATACTGGTCAAAATTCCTTCGCTTTGTGTCCCTTTTATAAATGCCGAAGCTTTTTGGACCACCTGCTCTTTATGCTCCCCAAAAGAGCGATAACCAATGACCGGATTCAACGGATTGGTGTTAATGTCCACTACAGGTGCCAAGTTCCAATGGATACCGGCCAATTTGCAATCACGGGCAATGTTTTTGCCTACTTCAAAAATTAAGTCTGTATGACCTTCTAAGGCCCCCAATGTAATGGCATATGGATATTGTGGTGTATTTTCAATACGCATGGCCAAGCCCCATTCCGCGTCCATACTGATCAATAAGGGGTATTTGGAAACGTTTTGGTACCGAAGAATCAGTTTTTTCAGGGTTTCCAAGCTATTCTCATTAAGGATAACCTCTTTCTTTCCTTCAAAATTGGTCGCCGCGCTTGCCCTACTATGAAAAAAGCAAAGTCCACCTACACCATAATCTTTTATCAAGCTTTCCAACTGTTGTATTTCTTCCTCGGTATCATTTATAAAAGCGGCGGGCATAAAAAGCTGACCTACTTTTTCCTTAGGATCAAGTACGTTCTTTGCTTCTTCGTATGGCAATACCTTATTCATTTCCGACACTATTTTTTTTGCCAAAATCGGCAGGATACTCAATATATTTTAACAGAAAGAACGATGGTAACGCGGCGATGACCACCCATATAAAAAAGCCGTCATACCCCAACCATTGTTGCATATACCCACTGACCATTCCGGGCAACATCATTCCCAAGGCCATGAAACCCGTGGCAATGGCATAATGGGACGTTTTGGACTTTCCTTCCGCAATATAGATGAGGTACATTAAAAAAGCCGCAAAACCGAACCCGTAGCCAAATTTTTCAAATACCACCGTTGTAGTAACGGCTATGATATTCGTTGTATTGGTAAAGGCCAGTATGGCATAGAGTATATTGGGAACGTTAAGGGAGAGTACCATGGGCAACATCCATCTTTTTAAGCCATCCCTTGAAATTAAGATACCACCCAAAATACCGCCAACGGATAACATAATTACCCCGGCCGTTCCAAATATAGTGCCCAGGGCCTCGGTGGAATAGCCTAGACCGCCTTTGGAGACCGGATCTAATAGAAAAGGGGAAGCCATTTTTACCAATTGGGATTCCCCTAAGCGATACGATAAAATAAAGGCCAAGGCAATCCCTATTTGGGGTTTCTTAAAAAAGGAAACAAATACTTCCATAAAGCTTTGGGGCCGCTCCTTTGCAATGGCTTCGGAAGATTCGAACTTTGGGGTCACAAAAAAATTAGAAATGGTAAGTAACAACATTAACAATGCGGTACAGACCATGGTAATGGACCATGCCTTTGAATTGTCGCCATAATAATTCTCCAAAAAACCTGCCAGAATTACGATAAGGCCTTCGCCCGTTACCATGGCCAGACGGTAAAATGTACTTCGCATTCCTACAAAAAAGGACTGTTTTTTTTCCGTTAGGCCTATCATATAGTAACCGTCCGAGGCAATATCATTGGTTGCCGATGCAAAGGCAGCCATCCAAAAACAAGCCAAGGTGGTCACAAAAAATATATTGGTAGGAATGGTGAGCCCCACACCCAAAAGAGCAATGGCAATAAGGAGTTGCATGGCCAAAAACCATTTTCTCTTGGTGCTTTTAAGATCTACGAACGGACTCCATAACGGTTTTAGGACCCAAGGGAGATACAACCAACTGGTATAAAGCCCTATATCGGCATTGCTGATACCTAACCTTTTGTACATGATAACCGATACCGTTACCACCAGAACATAAGGGATACCTTGGGTAAAATATAGAACGGGGACCCATCCCCATGCCCATTTATCTTTTTGAATCATACGTATGGATTTCATTTAAGTTTACAATGATCGGCTCGCTTTCCCTTCCAAATTTATTTATAAAAGTCAATGCAACGTGCTTCTTTCCCTTTAAGTTGTTTTTTAGCACTTTAAAACTATGGTCTTCCGCAATCGGAATTTTCAGGGTCAATTGTTTGCTACTCTCCGTAGATAGTTTTTCTGCATTCTTGGCCGTATAAATTAAGGCATATCGCATGTTTCCGCTACTTAATGGATCGATATTAAATTCAAACCCCTGGGCATTCTCCTTTATCCCTGCCATAACTACTTTTTCCGAGAATTGACTTTCTCCCAAAGGGGATGGGGGTGGTAGCGCTATGTTCCTATAGTACTTACGTTTCAAATATTTTACTACAGCTTTGTTTTTCCGTTGTAGGGATTTGGCGCTAAAAAAAACATTTCCGTGAACAGGTTCTGTATTTCTGGCCAACAACAATTGGTTCGGAAGTTCTTTTTTCTTTTTCCAAGCACGATCGCTGTTATTTCGTATTTTGTAGGCGCCGTTACCTATATACAAATTAGTGTTTGTGCTGTTATTGGCCCACCAATCCACTATTTTACGATGTGATGCTACGGGGAGGTCCATACTCCAATACACCTGGGGTACCACATAGTCTATCCACCCATTTTCCATCCAATTGATTGGGTCGGCATATAAATCTTCATAGGTGGTCTGGCCTGCTTGCGTATCCGAACCTTTTGGATCCGTGGATTTGTTTTTCCAGACCCCGAACGGACTAATCCCGAATTGCACCCATGGTTTGTTCGCTTTGATGGTTTTATGTACGTTCTGTACCAAGGAATCTACATTGGCTCTTCGCCAATCGTCCAAGCTTTGTTGGGGTAGGGCATGGGTAACAAAGGCTAGGGAATCATTAAAAATGGCATCCTTGATTTTATAGGGATAGAAATAATCATCAAAATGAATGGCATCTACATCATATTGAGATACTACTTCATCCATAATACCCACTAAATGCCGGCGTACTTCCGGTAAACCTGGATTATAATAATACTTTTTGCCATATTTGACCATCCAATCCGGATGCTGTCTATAATCGTGTGTCTCGTTTAAAACTTCTGTTTTTTCATCAAAAGTAGCGCGATATGGATTTAGCCATGCATGAAATTCCATTCCTCTTTTGTGGGCTTGTGCTATCATCCACTCCAAGGGGTCGTAGTAAGGATTTGGAGCATTGCCCTCCGTACCGGTAAGAAAACGGGACCAAGGTGCACATTCGGAGGGATAAAAGGCATCACCCGCGGTTCGTATTTGAACGATGACCGCATTAAAATTCAGATCTTCATAAAAATCCAGGATTTTCAAATAATCGGCCTTTTGCTTTTCTACGGCATCGAATCTGTTTGTAGGCCAGTCTATATTCACTACGGTAGCGATCCATACCCCTCTAAACTCTATTTTCGGCTGGGGAACGGACGATTTAAAGACCCCACAGGAAGTAAGGAAGGGAACCAGTAGGATATACAGTTTTTTTAGCATTCTTTTTTTAAGAGGATTTTAAAGAACTGGTTTAAAATAAAAGACCTATCATTTAAACAATAAATGTAGGTCTTTTATCAATTAAACTAAACTAACTCAAACCATCAGATGGTAGGATCTGTTGGTGTGTTCGGATTATTGTTTCTTTCCGTATCCGGATAAGGGTAAAAGTTCCTATTGCGCTCATCGGTAAAGGTTTGCGGTGTTGGACTAGGTTCCGGTCTACCAAATCTTCTACTATCCTCTAAACTGGTACCTGTTAAAAACAATTCCGCCCTTCTATTGACAAATACCTCATCCAATAATGCATCTACGGTCATAGGTCCGCTATAAACCGGGAGGTTGGCGTTTACCCCAAAAAGATCATCGGTGTCCGTTCTAACCTCGTTTATTTGAACCAATGCCGCCGCCATATCAGGACTCGATTTTCTAAGTTGAGCTTCCGCAATAATCAGCCGTACTTCGTCCGGAAGATATACGGGGATGGGTTCTGAATCGGTTTGAAAGAACCCTACCAACTCATCGATAGCAAAACCATTGATGCTCAAGCTATCCAATGGACTGTGATAAAATGCAAGTCTTCCATCTGCAGGGTCTAAATTTAGACTTGCCGGAATCCCAAAATTGTCCTGAGGCGCGTAATTAAAGATTTCGTTTTCAAAAACCCTGGACCAAATCGGATTTTGATTTTGAGGGTCATAATTAAATTGGGAAGCAGCAGCAAGGTCAACCGCATTTGCCGCGGCTATAGCCGCATCATAATTGCCGGCGAACAAATGATACCGAGCCAACATTGCATTAATGGTACTAGGCAAATTCATATTTCCCTGTAATATGGCCGATTCAAATTCGTCCGAAACTGGATTTGCACTTAATAGGGAATTGGCCTCCTCCAATAATCGAATTGCCTCTTGGAAGCCGGCTTCCCTACTTACAAAAGTAGCATCGTTATCGGGGCTTGTCAAAATAATGACTTGTTCAAAGTTTTGCGATAGCGATCCAATGCTTAAGGCCCTAAATAAATTGGCATAAGCTATAATAGCACTTGTAGTTCCCGGATCTAGCTCAACACTAGGGGCGTTTTCGGAAATATCTTCGGCCAAGCCCATTATTCGTAAGAGATTGGTCCACATCCCTAAGGTATTGGCATTGAAATTAGGCAGTGCATTTCCACCATCTTCCAGCTCTATTAAATTTTGGAATGTACTGGTAATTGCCACCTCTCTGGTTGTAATGGCAGGCGCTTCGCTAATAAAGCGTATGCCCAATGTGGAATACAATTGACTTAATCCAATGGATGCGCTTAACAAACCGTCCCTGGAAGTAAATACCTCATCCGATGAGGCTGAATTTGGATTTTCAAAATCCGTATCACATGCCGTTATCAATAAGATTGCTGTTAACGACATCAAAAGGATATTACGTTTTTTATATGTTTTCATAATAGTTTTGTGTTTTTGTTAGAAGCTAAGATTGAAACCCAATTGATAGGTTCTTGGGATAGGTACCGAAGCGAAATCAAAACCTCTCACTCCGTTACTCTGTCCTGAGGTGGTTACCTCGGGATCAAAACCGCTATAATCGTCCCAGGAAATTAAATTCCTTCCTACAAGATTGATTTCAACGTTGCTGATAAAACTATTTTTGGGATAAAAAGTATAGCTTAAGCCAACCTCTCTTAGCTTTACAAAGGAACCATCTTCTACAAACTCTTCAAAAATTCCCGCTTGGCGTCCGCCCAAACCTTTGGGTCTATTGCCCAATAGTTCTTGTCCTACGTTAAATCCGCCCCCAAATAGATCATTGTCCATAAGTCTTCGGTTAAAATTTAAAATATCGAAACCTTGAACAGCGTCCAATTGTATTCTCAATTTAAAATTCTTATAGGCAAACTCGTTGATCAGGGAACCAAACCATTCCGGATTTGGATCTCCGATAACAATTGCATTTCCGCCATCTTCCGCTACTCCGGCCGTAGGCAATCCTTCATCATCCAAAATAATGTTTCCGCTGTCGTCCCTGTTGTAAAAAGATCTAAAGAACACTCCTAACGGTTGTCCTTCAATAACGAAACTGGAAGAGAAACTTCCCGCGAGACCTATACGATCTCCCGGTACATTGGTAACTTCATTATCGTTTGTTGAAAATGTAGTCGTAAGATCCCAAGAAAAGTCCTTGCTTTTAAAAGGGGTGGCCTTTAGCAATATTTCTATTCCTTTATTTTCCAGATTACCTACATTTTCAAATCGGCTCAAGAATCCGGTGGAAGGCGATAATTCTCTTTCTACGAGGAGATCACTGATATTTTGGTTGTAATAGGTGAATTCTACGCCCAATCTATTATCTAGGAAACCGGCATCGAAACCTACTTCAAATTCCTCTTGTCTTTCCGGGGCAACATTTTCGTTACCCAATCTTCTACGGGGAACAAGGCCACTATTACCATTAATGGCAATGGGATTAAACAGGGATAGGCGGTCTAATTGGGTTAGGGCCGTTAAGTTTCCTGCCTGCCCCCATGAGCTTCTTAAC
>JBATTK010000175.1:0-1525 GCA_049670505.1 Saonia sp. | reverse complement strand
GGCCAAACAGCGCGCCAACAATGCCGAAAGGAATCATGCCCAGAACGACTAACGGCCACGAGTAGGATTCGAACACCCAGGCGAGAATTATATAGATCAATAGCAAGGCCAACGGCAGGGCCAGGCCGATGCCGCTAAGGCCCTCGCGTTGGTCCTCAGCTTCACCGCCAAAGGCATAACCGACGCCGAAGCTCTGTTCGATGGCCGGCAGCGTATCGCGCTTAAGAACTGCCCGCAGCGCGTTCGTGTTATTGACGCGACGATCAACCGAGGCATTGACGGTGACGGCGAGCTGGCCGCCCGCGTGCAGCAGCGAATCGAAGCCGGTTTTGTAAGACAGGCTCGCTACGTTGGCCAGCGATGAGTTCTCGCCTGAGGGCGCAATGACCGGCACCGCGTCCAAAACGCGCAGCGTGTCGCGTTCACCTTCGGCCAGGCGAATGCGCACCTCGATCTCTTCGCCAGAATCCTGAAACAGCTGCACGAGTTCGCCATCAAACGCGGCCCGCAGCTGCGCACCAAGCGTCTCGCTGGTCAGGCCAATGGCCTTACCGGTGGGGGTCAACTCAAAGATGAGCTGCTCTTTGCCGTAGGTGGTGTCATCGCTGATGCCGCTGACGCCGTCAAATCGACTCAGCGCTAGCTTGAACTCGCTGGCGGCCGCTTTGAGAACATCGGCCGACGCGCCGTAGAAGCTGACCTGAATATCCGCACCGCCGGGCCCCACGCTCGTCGTGCTGGCGATGAACTCCTCTAGCCCCGGCACCTTAGGCACGCGGGCTTCCCATTGTTTCACGAAGTCGTCGTTCGTCATTTCTCGGTCATCGGGCGACACCAGCTCGATGAGCAGATGGCCGACATTGCTGGATTCGGTCTAGCCCTCGAACTTACCTGCTTTCTTGACGATAAAGTCGATCAGCTTCTCACCGCTTTCCGCCTCAACTTCACGGGCAACCCGTTCTACTTCTAATAGAAAGTCGTCGACTCTACCGGCAGTGGTCCCCGCCAGAAAACGAGTGTTGCCGATGACCGTGGTGCCATCAGGCTGGGGGAAGAAGGTGAAGCCGATGCGGCCGCCAAGCAGCAAGCCCAGAACAACGATAATGCCTGCAAACGCAATGCTGACGGTGCTGCCGCGATTGGCGATAGACCACTGCATCATTGGGCGTATGCGGTTTTCTTTAAAGTTGTGAAAGCCCACTTCAAACTTGCGGCGCATTGGGTTCGGCTTGCTTTCGGCCACCCCCTGCAGCGAATGCCGCAGGTGACCGGGCAGTACGATGAAGCATTCGATGAGCGATGCGATCACCACACATATCACGATCAGCGGAATCGCGAACAGAATTGAGCCCGTCACGCCCTGCAGCGTGAGCAACGGCATGAACGCTGCGATGGTGGTTAATGAGGCCGCCAGCACCGGGGCAAACATTCGTGTGGCGGCGGTGCGGGCCGCCGCCAGCGGGCCCGCACCGTTCTGAAACAGCGTGACCGCTTCTTCTGCAACGACGATCGCATCGTCCACAAT
>JBATTK010000174.1:0-13294 GCA_049670505.1 Saonia sp. | reverse complement strand
GTTTATAACTACGCTCCATTCCCAATTGGCGTAATGGGAAAAAACGACCAGGATACTCTTTTCCTTTTCAATTTTTTGCAGGACTTCAATATTGGTAACACGGTACCGCTTTTTCAGTTCTTCCTTGGTAATTGCCAATATCTTGATGGTTTCCAGAAAAAAATCGCACAGGTGGGCATAAAACTTATATCGAATACGTTTAACTTCTTTTTCATCTTTCTCGGGAAAAACTAGTTTTAAGTTTTCGTAAACTACCTTTTTCCGATATCCAAAAATTCTGTAGACCAGAAAGAATACAAAATCGGAAAACAGGTACAAAATTTTAAATGGAAGTATGGAGATAACCCATAGAAAAGGGTATGATAAAATATAAACAAGTAGTTGCATTTATGCCCGACAAAGTTTTGGTAAATATACTATATTTGGAGTCAAACCTTACATATAAGATGAATTTACATATTGCTACCATAGCCATTATAGCGGTCAACGTTTTGGTATCGTTAAGGGGGTTTAACGACGGTTTATTTTTTGAACGTTACAAGTTTGGGGTGGGAGCGATACAAGCTGGGCAAAAGGAACGTATGTTTACCTCGGGATTCTTGCACGTGGATATTTCCCATCTTTTTTTCAATATGTTCACGCTTTATTTTTTTGCGGATGTAGTCATTGATTGGTTCAACCCTACAAAATTTGTAATCATTTATATTATTAGCCTGGTAGCAGGGAGCCTATTGGCACTTTTTTTTCATAAGAACGAACCTTACTATAGTGCCGTAGGGGCAAGTGGTGCCGTGACGGGAATTTTATATGCGGCCATACTATTGCAACCGGATATGCAATTGGGAATTATGTTGATACCCATACCTTTGCCCGCTTATGTATTGGGAATAGCTTACTTGCTCTACTCCATATATGGAATGAAAAGCAAATTGGGCAATATTGGCCATACGGCACATTTTGGAGGAGCTATCGGAGGTTATGTTACCACATTGATTTTTAAACCCGAGCTCATCGTCACTGATACCCTTATGGTCATTTTATTGGCCATTCCTATCATTATTCTTTTTGTTTTGGAAAAGTTGGGAAAGATTTGAGCAAAAGCGGGTAGACTGCAGAATGATTCGTCAGGTTATTAGTTAACGGTTAATGGTGGAAAAACCTACCGTTAACGTTTAACAAAATTAATTGCATTGTAAGACTTTTGGTTTCCGAGAAATTATATGATTATTCCGCTATGTGCCTTCGATACAATCGCAGGCAATCACTCAGGCACCGAATAGCGTCTACTATTAAAAGTTAACGAATAACATTTAACGAAATTAATTTCATTGCTTATTAAAAACTAGGGATTTAAAATCCATAGAGGGGTTTATTTTCCTCCCCTACGAAATTATTGCAGCATGGAAGCAATTTTTTCTTCCAGGGCAGGTCCCCTGAGGTTTTTTGCGACGATAACCCCGTTTTCGTCCAAAATAAAAGTTGCGGGGATGGCCTCTACACCGTAGAGTTTTGCAATTTCATCAAAATAGTCCACATTGGAAACATGGTTCCATGCAAGGCTGTCATCCGCTATGGCCTTTTTCCAATCTTCCGCCTTCTTGTCCAAGGACACTCCAAGAATATTCAACCCTTTTTCATGGTACTTATTATAGACCTTTACCACATTTGGGTTTTCCGCTCTACACGGTTTACACCATGCCGCCCAAAAATCCAGGATAGTAACTTTTCCCAATACTTCATTGAGCGCCAATTGCTCTCCAGTTGGTGTTGGAGCGGAGAAGTTAGGTGCTTTTGACCCAATGGACGTTGCCTTCCCTTTATCTATTTTTTCCTTGATTTTTTTCCCTACCGTCGTCTCTTTGATTTCCGCGGTCAGGGCGTTATACATCTCTTGTACTTCATCGTCGGGAAGTGCTTTGGTAGTTAGTACCTTATCAATGATCAATGCCGAAATCAAGGCGTTGGGATTTTCCTTTACGTAATCTATTTCAAAGGTTTTAGCCTCTTCCTGTAACTCAAAGTATTCTTCTCGTAAAGCAGCCATAGTGGCCGTGTCCCTAGCTGCATTGGCAGCTCTCATATCGTCGTTCATGGACATTGCCTTAAGGGAAATCTCTCGGGAGTTTTTTAAAAAATCGGAGAAAAGATCGTTCTGTAGGGTGCCTTTTATTTTTGCCATCCCCAAACTATCTTTTTGGGCTTTTAGTTCTATCCCACCTTTTTCAATAATCAACGGGACATTGCCGCTTATTTGGTCTATAAAAACATAATGAAGCTCCGGAGAGCCTGCATCACCTGTGAAAATGAAAGTGCCATTTTCCACGGTAGTGGTATCTACATCTACCGGTTGATTCATTTCATTCGTCTTTTTCAAAAATATTTTGGTTCCATTTTCCAGTTCCCCGGTGATGGTCCCTTCTATGGTGAAGCCATTTGGATTATCATTGCACGCTACCAGCAATAAGGTAATGCAAAAGACCCATACTATTTTTTTCATGATATTTTTATTTATACGCGCAAATGTACTTATATATACATATAAAAAAAAGCCCTTAACAATATTGTTAAGGGCTTTTAAAAGTTCTTGCATATGTCCTAGAGACTGTTTTGAAATGTGTCAATTATTTTTTATGCCCTTTTTGCGACCAACACGCCAGCTGGCTCCTCTTTCAAAGGCCAAATCGTTGGCCTTTTCTTTCTGCCCTGTTAAAATTTTATACCGTAGCTAAGGCTATGCTAGTCCGCCAGCCGGCGGATGCCTAGAATGGCATCAAAAATGACCTATAAAATTTTAACCACACATTTCAAAACAGTCTCTTAGAATTGATATCGAATACCAAGGGCAATGTCAAAATCAAAGCCATCATCAAAATCATCGTATCCTATTAAACCGATTTCCGGTCTAAAATCGAGCGAAATCAATAGTGGAATATCAAAGTTGTATTCTACTCCGATATCTCCGGCAGCGAATATGAATAACCCTCCGTCCGGGGTAAAGGGTTGCCCATTATTATCTGGCCGGGATTCAAAGTCCACATTTCCCAATCCACCCCCAAAACCATAGTACCAGTTAAAGTCGCCATCCAAGGAATGTACCCATTGATATATACCGGTCAATTTAAAAGCATCAAATTCCCTGCTATCGCGCCAGCCCAGGTTCAGTTCCAAGCGATTGTATCTGGCAATGGATTTCTGATAGGAAATTTCTGCACCAAATCCGTCACTATCACCCAAACGCAAACCTAATGCATGGTCCGATATTTCTTGGGCACTGAGCGAAGCCGATGACAATAACAAAATAGCAATACATAATTTAAGGATTTTCATATGTTTTCTGTTTACATTTAAATTAAATTCAAAATTAGGTCGTTGATGGTCGTGTTCAGTTAATAAAAACTTATTTTAGTGCTTAAAATTGTTCCAAGTTGGATAAAAATTTGCTCAAAGCACTGCAAAACTCCCTTGAAGGGGAATTACATATAGATAAGCTTACCAAAACATTGTATGCAACCGATGCCTCTGTATATAGAAAGATTCCCCTGGCCGTTGCATATCCCAAAACTACGGAGGACCTAAAAAAACTTGTCCTTTTTGCCAAGGACAATACACTTGGGCTCGTGCCAAGGACCGCAGGTACTTCTTTGGCGGGACAGTGTGTGGGCGATGGAATTATTGTGGATGTTTCCAAACACTTCACCAAGATTTTATACTTTGACGAAAACGAAAAACAGATTACAGTACAACCAGGGGTAGTACGTGATGAACTCAACCAATACCTGGCCCCCTATGGTCTTTTTTTCGGTCCCAACACCTCTACTTCCAACAGATGTATGATAGGGGGTATGGTAGGTAACAATTCCTCGGGTACTACATCTATTCAATACGGGGTTACACGAGATAAAATAGTATCCCTGAAAACGATACTTTCAGATGGTAATGAAGTACTGTTTGAAGCACTTTCTCCAGCCGATTTTCATAAAAAAACAACTATAAAATCACTTGAAGGAAATATTTATACAAATATTTATAAAGAGTTGTCAAACAATGATATAAAAGAAGAAATAATCAATGAATTTCCCAAAAGGGAAATTCATAGGCGCAACACGGGATATGCAGTAGATGAGCTTTTGAAGAACAACCTTTTTGGGAATGACAAGGAACATATCAATCTTTGCAAGCTTTTAAGCGGTAGCGAGGGTACATTGGCCTTTACCACAGAAATTACGTTGCAGCTAGATGATGTGCCCCCTAGTTTTTCGGCAATGGTAGTAACGCATTACAAAACTTTGGAAGATTGTCTTAGCGACGTTGCCCCTTTAATGGAACATCCGTTACACCTCTGTGAGATGATGGATAAGGTGATTCTAGACTGTACAAAGAACAACCATACCCAGCTCGCTAATCGGTTTTTTGTAGCGGGAGATCCTGCGGCTTTGCTGATGTTGGAAGTTAAAGCGGAATCCGAGGGACATCTGGAAGAGCTATTGAACACATTGATTACAACAATTCGACACTCTGGCCTAAGCTATGCGAGCCCCATATTAAGAGGGACGGACATCAATAAGGCTATTGAATTGAGGAAAGCTGGTCTAGGCCTTTTAGGAAATATGGTAGGGGATAGAAAGGCTGTAGCCTGTATAGAAGATACTGCGGTAGCTTTGGACGATTTGAAGCCCTTTATAGGCGAATTCTCCAAAATCATGGAACATTACAATCAGGATGCCGTGTATTATGCCCATGCGGGAGCCGGTGAGTTGCATCTTCGTCCAATTCTCAATCTTAAGAAATCCGGTGATGTTTCTCTTTTTAGGGCCATTACCACCGATGTGGCCAAACTGACAAAAAAGTATAAAGGCTCCTTTAGCGGGGAACATGGAGATGGTATCGTCCGTGCTGAATTTATTCCTTTGATGATAGGGGGGGAGAATTACGAACTGCTGAAACGGATCAAATCGTATTTTGACCCATATAACATCTTCAATCCCGGAAAGATTGTGGATGCTTACCCTATGGACGAGTCGCTTCGTTATGAAGTTGATCGAAAAGAACCGGAAATAACAACACTGATGGACTTTTCGGATAGTGAAGGTATACTGAAAGCTGCAGAAAAATGTAATGGAAGCGGGGATTGTAGAAAAACCCACCATATGTCGGGCGCTATGTGCCCAAGTTATCACGCTACTAAAAACGAAAAAGACACTACAAGGGGAAGGGCGAATGCTTTGCGGGAGTTTTTGACATCATCCGAGAAAACCAATGGTTTTGATCGACCGGAACTCAAAGAGGTCTTTAACCTGTGCCTTAGCTGTAAGGCGTGTGCCAGCGAATGCCCCAGTAATGTTGATGTAGCGACTTTAAAGGCAGAGTTTTTATATCAATATCAGGAAGTCAATGGCTATCCTATGCGCGCCAAGCTCTTTGCCCATAGTACCAGACTTAACCGATTGGGAAGCAAAATTCCAGGTCTTACCAATAGGGTCTACAAATCCAAGGTACTTGGAAATTTTGTCAAAAAAACTTCAGGGGTCGCCTTGGAAAGACGCATGCCCGAAGTTTCAAGTTTTAATTTCAATAAGTATTTAAAAGCTATTAAAAATCAATATACTACAGAGAATAAAGTAATACTGTATATTGATGAGTTCACCCATTATTTGGATATTGAAGTAGGGAAAGACGCCATTGAAATTTTAACCCGATTAGGGTATGATGTGGAATTATTCTTTGCCGAAAGTGGGCGCACCTACATTTCAAAAGGTTTCCTGAAACAGGCTAAGAAGTTGGCCGACCGTAATATTGGGAAACTAAAAGCTTTTGCGGAACAGGGATACCCTATTATAGGTTTGGAACCCTCTGCGATTCTCACTTTTAGGGACGAATACAAACGTTTTTCCAATGACCAGGGGACAGTAGATGCCATTGCCGAACATTCATTTTTAATTGAAGAGTTTTTGGCAAGAGAGATTCAAAAGGGAAAAATTACGTCGGAAAGCTTTACCACGGACGCTAAAACCGTTAAAATCCATAATCATTGTCATCAAAAAGCATTATCCAATCAAAAAGTTACTTTTGACGTGTTGAACCTGCCCAAAAACTATGAAGTATCCATAATCAGTTCCGGTTGTTGTGGAATGGCAGGTTCCTTTGGGTATGAAAAGGAACACTATGGGGTGAGCATGCAGATTGGGGAATTGAAACTATTTCCATCCGTTCGCAAATCGGCCACGGATGTAATCATCGCTGCAAACGGTACAAGTTGTAGACATCAAATCTATGATGGCACCAAAAGAAAGGCAATGCACCCAATTTCTATCTTGAAGCAGGCTTTAATCGATTGATTCCGTGTCCTTGGCCGGTTTTGTAGGCTTTTTGTCCGTAATAGAGGCAATGAGATCGTTCATATCCATTTCCTTTAGTTCTTCGTCTGCAAAGAAAGGGGATAGCTTGTCATAGTTGTACTTATATATTTTCCAGCGTTTAAAGGAATACTCCAATGCAGTGAGGTTCTCCACCCAATCGCCCGAATTCAAATAGGTGCAACGGCCGTTCTTATTTTCGTAGATTTCCTTTTTCGGCTGATGTATGTGGCCACAGATTACAAAATCGTATCCATTTTCTATCGCGAGATCGGCAGCTGTTCTTTCAAAGTTGCTAATAAATTTCACCGCCCTTTTTACGCTGTTTTTTATTTTCTTGGATAGCGAATATCGTTCCTTGCCCAATTTGGACAGTATAGCGTTTATAAGTCTATTGATCAAAATCAACAAATCATACCCATAACTACCTAGTCTGGCCAGCCATTTGGCATTTTGAATGGAAACATCGAATACATCGCCGTGGAAGAACCAGGCCTTTTTTCCATCCAAGTTCAATATGAGCTTATCTACAATATTGAAGTTCCCCATGGAGGTATCACTGAATTTGCGAAGCATTTCATCATGGTTGCCCGTAATATAGTACACTTCGGATCCATTGGATGCCATACCAATGATTTTTTTCAACACTTTCAGATGGGAAGATGGAAAATATCGTTTGCTGAATTGCCAAATATCGATGATATCTCCATTGAGTATTAGCTTCTTAGGTTGTATGCTACTGAGGTAAGCAATGAGTTCTTCCGCATGGCAGCCATATGTTCCTAGATGTACATCGGAAATAACGGCCACCTCAATTTTACGTTTTTTCAATAGAGTATTATTTATCCTACAAAATAAACCCATAGGTATAAATTGTCCGTGAAATTGAAATCAAGAATTCATAAGGTTTAGGTTAAGTTTAGATTAAATCATTGAAGATTTGTTAAGCCAGCATTATGCGATCGGTAAATTTTGGTTTTAGATCATTTAACATTTACCTTTGGCCCAAAGCGATAGCTTGCTTTGTAGTTCGCCATTGTTGGCTCATCTTTATTCATGTTTCATTTCATAACGGAGCTTATGCGATGGGTTTCCATGGGGTTTTACATACATTTGATCTTCTAATGCCACGAACTAAAAATTAAAAAAGAACTGTTAACCCATATTAGATGTCTGGCAATACTTTTGGAAACCTTTTTAAACTAACAACTTTTGGAGAATCCCATGGTAAGGCAATAGGAGGGGTGCTAGATGGTTGTCCCTCGGGTATCAAATTGGACATGGAAGACATACAGTTTGAACTGGACAGAAGGAAACCGGGACAATCCGCAATAGTTACACAACGTAAGGAGCCGGACACGGTTGCCTTCTACTCCGGGATTTTTGAAGGAAAAACTACCGGGACCCCAATAGGTTTTGCAATTTACAATACCAATCAGAAGTCCAACGACTATTCCCACATCAAGGATTCCTACCGACCTTCCCATGCCGATTATGTATATGATCAAAAGTATGGCATCAGGGATTATAGGGGGGGCGGTCGCAGTTCCGCAAGGGAAACCGCCAGCAGGGTAGTGGCCGGGGCCATAGCCAAACAATTTTTGTCCAAGATAAAAATTAATGCCTTTGTTTCCCAAGTAGGCGAATTGAAATTGGAGAAATCCTATCAAAGTTTGGATTTTTCCTTAACGGAATCCAATCCTGTACGTTGTCCGGATCCTGAAACTGCTCTTCGGATGGAGAAGTATATTAAGGAAGTCCGCAAAGAAGGGGATACCATTGGCGGCATCATTACGTGTGTGGCCCAAAATGTACCGGTCGGTTTAGGGGAGCCCGTTTTTGACAAGCTGCATGCGGAATTGGGTAAGGCCATGTTGTCCATAAATGCCGTAAAAGGCTTTGAATATGGGAGCGGTTTTAAGGGGGTTGCCATGAAGGGCAGTGTGCATAATGACCAGTTCAATGCAGACGGATCTACAAAGACCAACCATAGCGGAGGTGTACAGGGCGGAATAAGCAACGGTATGGATATCTACTTTAATGTAGCATTTAAACCTGTGGCTACCGTTATTCAGCCTTATGAGACCATTGACAAAGAGGGCAACAAAGTAACGACAAAAGGAAAAGGACGGCACGACCCCTGTGTGGTCCCTAGGGCGGTTCCCATTGTGGAAGCCATGACGGCCTTGGTTTTGGCGGATTATACCTTGCTTAACCGAACTGTTAAATTATAAAACCCATTTTCTATGGGTTTTCCTTACAAAATAGTATCTTTCTCTCCTAAATAACTTTCTATGAAGAAACTAGAATTGCATTGGCAAATTCTTATAGGAATGGTCTTGGGACTACTCTTTGGTTACGGAATGACACAATTGGGATGGGGAAAGCAATTTGTTCTGGATTGGATCAAACCGCTTGGGACTATTTTCGTTAAGCTGTTAAAGTTAATTGCAATTCCTTTGATACTGGCTTCTTTGATCAAGGGAATATCCGATTTAAAGGATATATCAAAATTCCGGAATATAGGATTACGCACCATAGGAATTTATATAGTTACCACTATAATCGCAATCACCATTGGGCTTGTTTTGGTAAACGTTGCGCAACCCGGAGATGGGATTTCGGAAGAGACCATCAATAAGCTTACCAGCACTTATGCTTCGGATAGCGAGGTAACCTCTAAACTGGAAGAGGCCTCAAAACAGATGGATAGTGGCCCCTTGCAATTTTTAGAGGATATGGTGCCCGATAATGCCTTTGGTGCATTGAGCAATAATGCCTTAATGCTTCAAGTTATCTTTTTTACCATCATTTTTGGAATTTCCATGCTCTTGATCGGGGAGGAACGGGCCAGGCCCATGAAGAACTTTTTTGACGCCCTGAACGATGTGGTATTGAAGATGGTCGACTTAATTATGCTTACGGCTCCAGTGGCGGTGTTTGCACTTTTGGCCAATGTGGTAGTTTCTTCGGGCGACCCGGATTTGTTGATCGCCCTTCTAAAATATTCCGGAGTAGTGGTCTTAGGATTATTCTTAATGATCGTTTTTTATTCTTTCGTCGTTGGCATTTACACAAAAAAGAATCCTTTTTGGTTCTTAAAGCAGATTAGTCCGGCGCAATTACTGGCCTTTTCCACAAGTTCCAGTGCAGCGACACTTCCGGTAACCATGGAACGGGTAGAGGAGCATATTGGCGTGGATAAAGAGGTGTCCAGTTTTGTGCTGCCGGTAGGAGCCACTATAAATATGGATGGTACCAGCCTGTATCAGGGCGTGGCCGCGGTGTTCATTGCGCAAGCATTGGCATTTGATCTATCCTTGGGCGACCAATTGACCATTGTCTTAACGGCTCTTTTGGCTTCTATAGGCTCCGCAGCGGTTCCAGGTGCGGGAATGGTAATGCTGGTCATTGTCCTGGAAGCGATCGGTTTTCCGGCGGACAAATTGGCCATAGGCTTGGCATTGATTTTTGCGGTAGATCGTCCTTTGGATATGTGCAGAACGGTAGTAAATGTAACAGGGGATGCCACCGTATCCATGATGGTGGCAAAATCGGTAGGAAAACTTGGCGAGCCCCATCCCCAAGAATGGGACGACCATTTGGAAGAAGTAAAGTAACTATAAAGCATACTTAAAATGAACATCTGTTTTTTAATGTACCCGTGGGAGGAAATAAAGCCCGAAAGCGATACCAGTCTGGCCCTAATCCATGAATGCGTAAAGCGAAATCATGGGGTTGCCATATGCAGTCCCGCAAATCTGACCATACGGAATAGTGTTACCAATGCATTTTGTATGGTCATCAATAAGATGGAAAAGGTGCCCGGTAACTTAAAAACTTTTTATAAACAGGCCAAGTTACGGGAAGAGATGCTCCCCCTGGCCGGTTTCGATGTTATTTTCATGCGGGCCAATCCGCCCCTGGACCCGATCATGCTTAATTTCTTGGATTCCGTAAAAGATGATGTCTTTATCGTAAATTCCTTACAAGGGCTCAGGGAAGCCAATAATAAGTTATATACGGCCGCTTTTGGAGATTCTCATAGCAATATTATTCCAGCGACCCATGTATCCAAGAACAAGAATTATTTGGTGCGGCAAATCAAGGAATCATCATCCGATAAAATGATATTAAAGCCTTTAAACGGTTTTGGGGGATCCGGTGTTATTTTGATTGAAAAATCGGCCATGTCCAATATTAAATCCTTACTAGATTTTTATGTAACTAATTCGGATGGAAGCTCTAACTATGTAATACTTCAAGAATATATTGAAGGTGCGGACCAAGGTGATGTTCGTATTTTGTTGTTGAATGGAGAACCTATTGGTGCCATGAGACGCGTTCCGGGATCGGATGACCATCGGTCCAATGTTTCTGCTGGGGGTTCCATTGCCAAACATCAAATGACCAAGCAAGAGAAAGCACTTTGTAAACAAATAGGGCCTAAGCTGGTGAAGGACGGGCTTTTTTTTGTGGGTATCGATGTCATTGGCGGTAAATTGGTTGAGGTCAATGTAATGTCTCCTGGTGGTATAACCTATATGAACAAGGTATACAAGACCAAAATTCAATGTAAGGTCATTGATTTTGTAGAGAGTAAGGTGCTCGATAAGTTGCAGGCCTTTGACCGGCGTTCACGATTGCGAAATGAGGTTGACAATGCATAAACTTTCCGTTGCCGCCATTATTTCCAATATCCAATCGGAAATACCTTTTGAAGCGGTTTCCGAAGATTATTCCTTTACCATAAAAATAAGCGAATATGCCCCTTATATCTGCGGAGCGGTACATGATGGGCATCAGTTTAGAAAATCACTGTGGGAGAATTGTTTGCACACGGAATATGAACGATGGTACGAAGAGGACCCCTGCACCCAAGAGATGGTACGATCACATCCCATTGTAATTGCCGGATGCGATAGTCGGTTTGAATACGATTTGAACCGTGCGCCCGAAACCGCTATTTATGAGGATGCCTGGGGCAAGAAGCTTTGGAAAGAGAAGTTGCCAGAGACGGAGAAAGGAGTTAGTCTTCAAAAACATAGTAGCTTTTACATGGTTGTGCACGCTTTGGTACATCAAATAGAACACAAATACGGAAAGGCACTAGTTTTTGATATGCACAGTTATAATTGGAAACGTTGGGATAGGGAAGTGCCTACTTGGAATTTGGGTACGCTGAATATAGATAATGTGCGATTTGGGAGTTTAGTGGAGTCCTGGCGTCTTAAACTAGGGGGAATGCAATTGCCTAACGGTATAAAATCTACTTCCGGAATCAACGATACTTTTCAGGGGAATGGTTATTTCCTAAAATATATTACACAGCAGTTTAAAAATACATTGGTCTTGGCTACGGAAATCTCCAAAGTGTATTGTGACGAATATGAAGGTATCATATATCCGGAAGTAGTTCGTTCGGTTGAAGAACAATTAAAAGAATTGATACCTTTGCAAGTCAAGGAATTCCAAGAAAAAGATTTATGATCAAAGAAAAGGAAGCTTCAGGGATAAGGGAAGCGTATAGCGAGTTGTTCGAAATAGATGCTAACCTAAATCGCCTTGTAAGTAGAATAGAGCTTTTGACCTATGTAAATCCTTTGAATATTGAGAAGGAGAAGCATCGTTTTTTTACATCCAAATACAACGAGGACCCGGTTTTTAAGTATCCCAAGCTAAAATTCAACCCCTATAAGCTTCATCGTTTGTTTTTCTCACAGCGTGTGGAACGCATAGCGGACGAGCAGGTCAAAAAATTGTATCGGGATATTATTTATTACTATGCCAATATGATGCAATGTATAGAGAGTATTGGCGAGAAAAATAAGTTCTATTATGATTCTCTACGGATTTTCGGCACTCCTACCGAAAAAGATGTGGATAATGCTAAATTTATCTTGCATTATGAAGAGGAACCCGTAACAGGGGATATGGAAAAACTATTTACGCCCGAGGAAGCAAAGGACTATTTTGAAGACTTTGTGCAGCCGTACGATTTTCCCTTGAACATACGCTTTTCTACCAATATAGCGGCTGATGCCATGGTCAGTAATAGCACGCGGACCCTATTGATTAAAAAAAACACCAAGTTTAGTAAGAACCAATTGTTGACTCTGGCCCATCATGAAATAGGCGTGCATTTGGTCACTACTTATAATGGTGCTTTACAACCCTTACAGATTTTCTCCAACGGTTTTCCAAAAAACGTGGAGACGCAAGAAGGTTTGGCGGTCTTTAGTGAGTATATGGGCGGGGCATTGACCCTAAGGCGGTTGAAAGAATTGGCATATCGGGTTTTAGCCTCTGATAGTCTAATAAAAGGATATACCTTTTCCGATACATTTGATCTTATTCACAACCACTATAAATTGAACCGTAACGATGCCTTTGCCATAACGCTTCGTGCCCATAGGGGAGGAGGGTTTACCAAAGATCGTCTATACCTGAGCGGCCTCCGAAAAATATATAAACGATATCAACAAAAGGGACCTGAATCCATGGATATCCTACTTACCGGTAAGGTCACCTTGGAGTATGAAGATATCATTGAAAAGTTGGGTGATTTGGGATTGGCACAAACCATAACCCACACCAATTTTTCCTATTCCCAAAATTTGAATACCAATAAAACCTTGGATTTTATATTGAATAATTTAAAATAGCGGGTATTTCGATTATACCCTTGGCATCCAAGTTTTTGGAAAAAGAAAAATGCCCATACCCTATAGAATACAAGGTACGGGCAATAACTAAAAAGTAATTTTCTAAGCGACTTCTATATTTTTAAAGACTTTTTGAGGATAACAGTTGTTGCAACACATATTCCATAGGAGCTTTCCAGTTCCCATCCCTTTTCAAATAACCGTTGCTATCCTTTTGTAAAAACTGGCCGTCCGAGAAATTAGCCTCGTATTTTTCAACATTGTTTTCGGGGTCAT
>JBATTK010000173.1:0-16047 GCA_049670505.1 Saonia sp. | reverse complement strand
CCCATAACCTCTACAAAAAATAGACGATTATGGGAACTTGCGGTATCCCTTATTTTGTCTATGGCTTCCACAACCGTGTTCAATGCGGTATCAAAGCCAAGGGTATAGGTAGTTCCAAAAATATCGTTATCAATAGTACCTGGAATTCCTATGACCGGAAAATCGTATTCTTTGTTAAAGGCCAATGCGCCGGTGAAACTACCATCCCCACCTATGACTACAAATGCATCTATACCGGCCTTTGTTAACTGTTCATATCCTTTTTTTCGTCCTTCAGCAGTTCTGAATTCCTCACATCTGGCCGATTTTAAAATGGTTCCTCCCTTATTGATGATATTGTTTACACTACGGGCATCCATAACTTTAAAATCGCCCTCGATCATACCATCATAACCACGATAAATAGCCATACACTCTACCTTCATATAAGCACATGTGCGAACAACCGATCTAATGGCCGCGTTCATTCCCGGAGAGTCTCCGCCAGATGTAAAAACAGCTATTTTCTTTATCTTCGAAACCATTGAAAATTTTAAGAAGGTAAAACTAGCAAACTTATTTCAAATAATGAATGTCCGATTACCTTAATTTACTACTCTTGGGAACTTCAAACGTTTTCGTAGATCATTTTTCTTCCTTCCCCGAAAAAATCGGGGAAGAATTCTATTTCTTGAGGTTATTGGCCTTTGGAAAAAACTGTATCAAGCTGTCCTTTCCCATAACCGAGGTGGGAATAGTATCTTGGTTAGGTAATTCTTGGCCTTCTTTGGGTTTCTTTTCAAAAATCTTGTTCATTAGCTCCTTAAAGTTATCGAAGTCCACTTCATAGGAAAGCCCCACTCCTTGGGTATATCCCTGCTGATCGGCCAAAAACTGCTGTATCTGATTCTCGCGGTTGAATATCTTCGCCCTTAAGGTACCTTCCTCATTCAACAAAACCTGTACCTCAACATCGCCCGCAACTACTGTTTCACTGACCCCACCTACCGGTACCCCGAAACGACCATTGAATAAAACCTTATCGCTTATTTGGGTAGACACGGTAACACCTATCCTGTTCTCTGTTTCTATACCGGCATTGGCATCCAGGTAGCCCTGTTCGTAGGAAACGCCAAAATCGAATTTGCTATTTTCACCGGCCAATACCTGATTCAGTAGTCCTGAAGCAGTCTGGATAAGGTTTCCGGTTACCGCCTGCTGATTAATTCCGGTGTTTTCGTTGACAAAAGTTCCTTGGGCCAATAGAAAAAAGGCATTCCTTTCTTCTACGGTAGGATCCTGTAACCGATACTCCAGTTCCGCTTTTACAATGGAGTTTGCGCCCGGGAAATCAACATTAAATTCAATATTGGGTCGTTCCAATTCATCGGTAAGCCGTATGCCCACCTCAACCGGGATCCTACCGGCAATGCCGGCATTGTCCAATAAGGGTGCCGGATTGGCGTTCAACGAATATATGGCCTCCATATTTAAGCGGGCGGACAAAGGATCTCCATCCCATATGATATTTCCCCCTGGCTTAACCGTAAAGGTTTTATCTATAACTCCCCCGAACTTATAATTATACTCCCCGGTAACGGCAACGAACTCGCCGTACATATTAAATTTTCCATTGGTATTTATCTCTATCAACAGAATACCCTCGCCTGTTCCTTTTAAAGAGCTGCCCGTTTTAGAATCCACCACTATCTCTACTTCCGCATCCGGGGTAACGGCCAAATCAAAAGTCAATTCCAATCCTTTGTAATCCTTAAGTATCCGTTGCTCCTCTATGGTCTTTATATCATTTCTTTCAATAAAGTTGATAAAAGAATAGTCCCCTACACTGGCAACATCGCTCAACGGTATTTTAAGAGAGGTTCCACGCGCGGTAGCTCCATCGACCTCAATAGTCAGTGCATCCGTCGGACCATATATTCTGCCGGTTCCATTAAGAAAACCCGCTCCATAATACAATAGGTTCTCTTCAAATTCTGTATTGAGGATCATAAACCTGTTGTTATTGGTGTCCAGATCCAAATTCAAGTTCCAATCCCCAAAAGACTTATGGCTAATGGTACCGTCAATGGTTGCCTTTGTATTTTGTGAAATATCCGTAAGCCTTATGTTTTCAAAATCAAAGGTTTGTTGAAACAACCGGACACGGGAGTTGGGGGCAAAACGATAATCCACATTAAGATAGGGAATAGCTATACCCGCATCGTTCAAAGTTAATAATCCGCTGATATCCGGATTTTCAACATTCCCCTTTATCTGGGCATTACCGTTAATGGCACCCCTAATATTAGTAATTACCCCCTCGCCCAGGGGGCTGAAAGGCTCCATGTCAAAGTCATTGAAATTTGCGAGCAAGTTAGCTTTTGGTGTGTTATTTTTATTGGTGATGTTTCCTATGATACTTAATTTTTCCCCACCCTTATCCGTAATTTGGGAATTTACTACGAAATCGGTCAAATCGCTATTCCCCACGATTCCAACGGACAAATCCCCAATGCGCATATCATTGACTGAAAAATCCGAAACATTAAGATTGGAAGAAGGTAGGTATACCTTATCTTTTTGAAGGATATTCAAGGTACCATTGACCTCCCCTTGTAACTTTAAGCTATCAATAGCCGGGCTTATTTTATCCAAGGACACTATTTTAAACTGCAACTCCAGATCCTTATAGGTAGAATCCGCCAATTGTCCCCTTAAACGAATCTGTTCCTGGTCGTTATTGTTCATTACTATTTCTTCAATAGTAATGCTATCCAGTGTCCTATTAAGGATGACCTTATTTTTACTGTTCCCCTCCCTATTAAGCACCCATTTGTTCCCTTTGAAACTAACATCGGATGTCTTTAAACCGATTACCGATTTGTTCTGTTTGTTGAAGGTGTGATAAAAATTAAGATTGTAGCTATCATTATACTCGCTTCCGCCCTTGAATTCCGTCCTAAAGAAAAGGGTATCCTTTAAAGTGGTATTGATCAGATTAAAATCCTGCACATCATAATAGACCGTAGATACGTCGGCTACGGAAACAAAGGTGTTGAACAAAGGATTCTTGTTATCTATCTTAATGTCTATATTATCCAGTTTATTGCCATAGGCTTCAATACCGGGCGATTTAAAAGTAAGCTTAAAATCTCCTTCGTCCGCTATGATATTACCTTTGATAAAAGTATTTGGGCCAAAATTGATCTCTGGGAACAACACCCCTACAATCTTGTTATAAATACTAAAATTAAAGTTCAGGCGTTGCCCTTCGGAGATTTCGAATGGTCTATAATTCGTATAGATGCTTCCCACCGAATTTTGCACCAATTTCCCCAATTCGCCAACCTTGAAGTTTCCCCTCATATAACCCGTAATAATGTCTGGGGAATTGATGTCTATGGTACGTATGGAATCGTTCTCAAAGGTGGAGGAAATCTTGAAATCGTCAAAATAATAGGTGTCGTTCTGATTTTCATAGTTGGTCTTGGAAAATTTGATGTCCCCAACAATATTATCCAAAGTGTTTCCGGTAATATCCATGGAAACATTTCCCTTGAATATAGAAATGCTATCATTGATAAAGTTCAGTTTTTTCAAATCCGCATAATCCACGGAAGCTATGAAGTTGAAATTATTTTTACTTCCCTTGCCAAAATCCGCAAGCCCCTTAAAATCAAACATAAGGTTTTCATCGGTACTGATCAAACTACCATCGAACAACTGTTCCTTTATGATACCGGATACCTTTAGCCCTTTATAGTCATAGTTGTTAAAATTTATGGAATACACTTCTCCTATCACTTCCGTATTCAGGTTTTCCTGAACAAAACCTTTACCATCCACATTAAAATCCAGGGTAGTCCTACCAAGGCTTTTATCGTCTAAAAAATCTCCGATATCAAAATCTATAAAGGATACAAACCCCTTATATGTGGCATCATCGATATCATTTATATTGCTTAATTCCAAATCGGAATAACTGCTTCCGATCGCGGTGTTCAGATTAATTCTGGAGGTAATGGAATTTTCCGTAACAACGGCATCTCCCCTAATGGTAAACTGGCCTAGTTTCCGAAAGGAAGAAGGAAGGGATTTTCCCAATAAATTTGGAAGCATAGACCGTAACTGGTAATAACTAGAGGTTAGGTTTTTAATGTCCGCCGTCATGACAAAGGGGCTTTCGCGATCAAAGAGGTTCTTAAAATTAAAATCTCCCCGAATACCGGTATTGTCCGTCTGTAGGAACAATTTTTCCATATTTAGGTCATTAAGGACCCCTTTGATATTGGATGAAAAGGCTACTTTTTTTCCTTTTCCAAACTGATCGTACAGCAAGTTTATTTCATCCAAAGCTACTTCCGATTCGTTAAAGGTGGCCGTAATGTTCACCTTGTTGGAAAAGTCGGCAAAATCCTCCCTATTGTAGTTGAATACTAAATTTCCCCTGAGATTGGACTCTCGGGTTTCCACCGTAAGGGAATCAAATCGCATTTGTTGTTTGGTATACTTAAAAGCGGTAGCCAGTTTCTTTATTTCCAATCCTTCCTTACTGTTTAAGGACAATTCCTCTATTTCCGTGGTTACCTCAGGTCCTAAAATCTGAAAATCAATGGCATCGATGTTCAGGTCCTTAAAATCCAAGGACTCGCTATTTTCGAGGTTCTCATCGATCAATCTAAATCTACTGTCCCTGATTTCTACATCGGAAGACGATAAAAAGAAAGGTGGGGTACCCGGCTCCCTAGGTTGTTTATCATCCAATTTTTCTATAAAGATTCCCAAATTACTATCGTCCGCGGCTGCATAGGTCTTGAGCTTAAAATTCAGTTTCTCCACGTCAATATCGCCAAACTCCAATTTTCCGTTGGACAAATTCCTCATACTTAAAATGGAAGTGGTGAGTTCCTGTATATAGAATAGGGTGTCCTGTTTATAATCCTCTATATAGACCCCTTTTAGGGAAGTATCCAAGGTAATCAATGAAATACGCAATCGATCAATACTAATATTGGTGCCAAATTCTGAATTGATCCTATCCGTTGCGTATTCGGCAAAACGGGTCTGTACGAACGGCAGCGACAATACGATGGTTCCCAAAACACAGATGGTAATTATAACCAATAGTGTTCTAACCAGTATTTTTCTTAATTTTTTGATAGGGCTTTATGTTTTACCTTTGTACAACCAATTTTTATTCCAAACCTAAGTGGAAAAACAAAATATTTTCATTCTTGCCATAGAATCTTCCTGTGACGATACTTCCGCCGCCGTATTGCACAATACCAGAAAACTCAGCAATGTGGTGGCAACACAAAAAATCCATGAGGAATATGGTGGGGTGGTTCCCGAACTTGCCTCAAGGGCCCACCAACAGAATATTGTTCCCGTGGTACACCAAGCGTTGGCCAAGGCAAATATCGACAAAAAACAGTTATCGGCCATAGCCTTTACAAGAGGGCCCGGACTTATGGGTTCCCTACTGGTAGGCACCTCGTTTGCCAAGTCCTTGGCATTGGGGTTGAACATTCCGCTCATTGAGGTCAATCATATGCAGGCGCATATCCTGGCACATTTTATTTTGGAGGAAGATCATACTCCCCCCAACTTTCCATTTTTGGCGATGACCATTAGTGGGGGCCATACACAAATTGTACTGGTAAGGGACTATTTTGATATGGAAATCTTAGGGGAAACCTTGGATGACGCGGTGGGAGAAGCCTTTGATAAAAGTGCAAAGATTTTAGGGCTCCCCTATCCAGGCGGTCCTTTATTGGACAAATATGCACAATTGGGAAATCCGAAAGCGTTTCCATTCCCTAAACCAAAGGTTGGTGGACTAAATTTTAGTTTTAGCGGACTAAAAACAAGTATTCTCTATTTTATACAAAAACGACTCAAAGAAAACCCCGAATTCATCTCTGAAAACTTAAATAACATTTGCGCTTCTATCCAGTATACGATTATAGAAATCCTAATGGATAAACTTAAAACGGCCGTAAAACAAACAGGTATAACGGAAATTGCGATCGGTGGCGGTGTTTCGGCCAACTCCGGTATTAGAACCGCCCTTAAAAATGCGGAGTCCACTTTGGGCTGGACCACCTATATCCCTAAATTCGAATATTGTACGGACAATGCCGCAATGATAGGTATAGTAGGCTATTTAAAATATAAAGAACGGAATTTTACCAATCAAAGTGTTAGCGCTAAAGCAAGGTATACAATCAGTTGATGTGCTATAATTTAGTAAATTAACATGGAAAAATCCAACGAATAGGCACTCCCCCTGATCATCCCAATAATGGTCCGGGTACACGAGCACTATATTGCAACTAAAACTATACGTATGGCATACAATGAGGACATCGCAAATAGGATTCGAAAATCCATTGATTTGTTTCCCGAAGAATTCACCGAAAAAAAAATGTTCGGGGGACTCTCTTTCCTATATCGAAATAAAATGACCATAGGAGTGGTTAAAGATGAGCTGGCGGTCCGTGTAATTTCGGCAAAAATGGATGACCTATTACAAAGGGACCATGTACGGCCCATGGACTTTACCAAAAGACCTATGAAAGAATTCATCTACGTATCCGCCAATGGCTTTAAGACGGAAGAGCACTTATTGCAATGGATAGCATTGGGTTTGGAACATGCCAAAAGTAAATTGTAAACAATAAGATAAACCCTATGCAACTCTTTTATAACCCTCGTTTAGACCATAGTGCTTCCCAGTTTGTTTTTCCGGAGGAAGAAAGTAAACACATTGTAAAAGTACTCCGTAAAAAAGAGGGGGACATACTCCACATAACTAATGGGGAAGGGCATCTGTTCCAGGCCAAGATCGTACTTTCGGATCCTAAACGCTGTAAGGTAGAAGTGGTTTCCAGCAAGAAAAAACATCGGAAAATGCACTGGTTGCATATGGTGGTGGCACCTACTAAAATGAACGATCGTTTTGAATGGTTTTTAGAAAAGGCTACGGAAATAGGTGTAAACGAGATTACCCCGATTATCTGCGAACGATCGGAACGGAAAGTTATTAAGATGGAGCGTATGGAAAAGGTAATCCAATCCGCTATGAAGCAATCCCTTAGAACCTATCTTCCCAAATTGAACGAACCTATTTCCTTCTCCGATTTTATGGAATTGCCCCAAAAAGACCTACTATTTATAGCACATTGTGCCAAAGAAGAAAAAATGGATCTTAAAAGACGTGTAGCCCCGGATAAAAATGTAACCGTTTTAATAGGGCCGGAAGGGGATTTTTCCGATTTAGAGATCAAAACCGCCCGCGCCGGAGGTTTTGTACCGGTTTCGTTAGGAGAAAGCCGTTTGCGCACGGAGACGGCGGCAATTGTTGCGTGTATGGTAGTTAACATCATCAATAATGGCTGATTTTCCTTCCCTAAGGGTAAGCGTAATGAGACCGGCCGTGCAATTTTGAACAATTGCTTAAAAGTCCTAATAAAAAAATTCCGCACCCCCAACTGCTGAACAAAACAGATGGGAGTGCGGAACAACAATAAACACCGAACACTTATCTTCGAATATCAATTTTCGCCGCTGCGGTAACATCAAAATCTTGATTTTCCAAGAGCAACATCAACTGTATTTTTTCATTTGGACCCACACTTTCGGGGATTCCTATATAGGCCGAATCGTTTTTGGCCGCTACGGAAATAATTTTTTCGGCCACAACAATATTGCTATTGGTCAGTGTCCTATTTCTATTTTCCCCACGTTTTACCTCGGTGGCACGTTGGTCCAGAACCAAGACCGCCCTTAGTCTTTTGTTAGCTGTGGCACCAGCAATGGTATAATCAAAAGCAACACTCCTTGCGTCCGGTTTTAGAGTGTTGATCTCTATTTTGTTAACAGCTTTCCTTTGCTGATAGGTATCTATTTTAGCATACATTTTAGTGGCACTGGACCCTACAAAGTGTTCCTGTCCGTTCACTACTACTTGCGGTGTATAATTACTTCGGTTACGAAATTTTATATTGTATTCCCGTTGCTTTTCCCCATATTCCGATTTACTAAAAGGATCTTTCCAACCGATGTAGTTCCAATAGTCCACATGATAGGAAAGGGCAAAAACGGTATCCTCGTACTCATTTTTCACCTTGTTCAATAAAGCATCCGCGGGAGGACAGCTAGAACACCCCTGCGAAGTATATAATTCTAGCACCACAATGGGCTCGTACAGCCCTTCTTCCGTACTATCGGTTTTTGGCTTTTCGGTTTCCGAGACCTTTTTAAATGTGGTAAAGGCCATAAAACCTAAACTCACCAAAACAATTGTTGCCACTAAAACTTTTTTGAACATGATAATTGTTACATTTGATTTACTCTAATAGTTCGGCTCGGCATGAAACAACTTACGCCCATACTGCTTATTTTAACTTTTTTTGTGAAATTCTCCCTGAATGCACAGGAAATAGCCATTCTTAAATACAATGGCGGAGGAGATTGGTACGCAAACCCTACTGCATTGCCCAATTTAATACAATTCTGCAATGCGAATATCAATACAAAAATTGATACAAAGCCCGAAACCGTGGAAGTAGGTAGCATTACTATCTTTCAATATCCCTTTTTACATATGACGGGACATGGCAACGTATTCTTCTCCCAAGAGGAAGCGGATAACCTAAGGACCTATCTGTTGTCCGGCGGATTTCTACATATAGATGATAATTATGGCATGGAACCCTATTTAAGAAAAGAGTTGAAAAAAGTTTTCCCAAATAAAGAATTGGAAGAGCTGGGTACGGACCATCCCATTTTTTCACAGCAATATAAATTTCCCAAAGGACTCCCCAAAATTCATGAGCATGATGGTAAACGTCCCCAAGCACTTGGTATTTTCCATGAAAACAGACTGGTACTACTTTTTACTTTTGAAAGTGATCTGGGTGATGGTTGGGAAGACCCCTCGGTACATAATGACCCAAAGGAAGTACGGTTAAAGGCTTTGCAAATGGGCGCTAACATTGTTCAATACGCATTTAAAAATTAGTACATGAACCCAAAAATTATATCCGAAGGTATTCTTAGGGCAATTGGTATTATTGCCGGAATTGTGTTGCTGGGGATTTTCTTGTTTAAAATTAGTGCGGTGCTGATCTACATTGCCATTGCCGTTGTTGCTTCCTTGATCGGCAGGCCAATTGTATTGTTCCTGCGAAGACGGCTCAAATTTAAAAATACGATTGCTGTAATTGTGACCATGTTACTTTTGGTGGGCATTTTGGCAGGCATCATTGCGCTTTTTATCCCACTTTTAATACAGCAGGGGCAAAACTTGTCCCTCTTGAACATTGATGAGCTGCAAATCAATGTAGAAAGTTTATACCGGGAAATTTCCGATTATCTGGGCATAAGTACGGCAGATATTGAACAAAGTCTAAAAGAGTCCAAGATTTTTGCCAATATGGATTTTGGGTTCATCCCGGATTTTCTGAATTCCTTCCTAGGCATTTTGGGCAGTCTAAGTGTAGGCTTGTTTTCCGTACTCTTCATTATGTTTTTCTTTTTAAAGGATAGCAAACTTTTTGAACAAGGATTGTTAGTTTTGGTCCCTCGAGGGAAAGAAGGGCGACTACAAAATTCGATCAATACGATCAAGGATCTGCTCTCCAGATACTTTGTCGGACTCGTATTTCAAATCCTTATTCTGTTCGTAATCTATACCATAGTACTACTTATTTTCGGAATTGAAAATGCAGTCGTTATCGCCTTCTTATGTGCCCTTCTAAATTTGATTCCCTACGTGGGTCCGATCATCGGTGGAATTTTGATGATGATCCTTACCATGACCAGCAATTTGGGGGCCGATTTTAGTACGGTTATTTTGCCAACTACCGGTTACGTAATGATCGGTTTTATAATAGGTCAATTGGTGGATAATTTCTTCTCGCAACCTTTCATTTTTTCCAATAGTGTAAAGTCCCATCCGCTCGAAATTTTTCTGGTCATTATTATCGGTGGACTGCTGTTCGGTGTTACCGGAATGATCATTGCCGTACCCGGATATACTGCCCTAAAAGTGATTTTAAAGGAATTTTTAGCAGAAAATAAAATCGTAAAATCCTTGACCAAAAATCTGTAGTATCACTTTGAATAAAAATATTTTAAAAACTGGTTCACAGTATTTTATAAAAAATAATTTAAATACTGACATCATGTCAGTGCTGTTGAAAAAAGTCGATTTTGAGGGAGTTACCGCAAAAGAGCTTGTCCAACAGATCGAAGCCAAAAAAAAATGTAGGGAAAAGCTTCCTACTTGGTTCCACGCCCCAAAAATATATTACCCGAACAAACTGAATATTGAACAGACCTCATCGGAAATCACCGCTCAATACAAAGCCGAAATTATAAACGGAAAACGCGTGTTGGATCTCACTGGAGGTTTTGGGGTGGACAGCCTTTTTTTTAGTAAAAAAGTAGGGATGATCTTTCACTGTGAAATTGATCGAAATCTTTCTGAAATAGCTACCCATAACTTTAAAATTTTAGGTGCAAAAAACATCAGGACATACCCGGGAAACGGAATCGATTTTTTGACGGAATCCGATAAAGAATTTGATTGGATCTACATAGATCCTTCCAGAAGAAATGATGCAAAGGGAAAGGTGTTTTTGTTGACCGACTGTTTGCCCAATGTTCCGGAAAATTTGGAACTACTTTTTAGGAAGTCGAGCCATCTGTTGATCAAGACCTCTCCCCTTTTGGATTTTTCCGTAGGTATCAAAGCGCTTCAGTTTGTTAAGGAAATTCATGTAGTTGCTCTAAGGAACGAGGTGAAAGAATTACTCTGGATTTTGGAAAAAGGATACAAGGAATCCATTTCTATAAAGACCGTAAACCTGGTCAAATCTGGCCGGGAAACCTTTAGTTTCTCATTTTCGGAAGAAAAAGAGGGCTATACAGTGCTTTCTAAGCCCTTAAATTATCTTTATGAACCCAATACCGCTATTTTAAAATCAGGAGCCTTTAAAACAGTTGCAAATAGGTATAAGGTAAAAAAACTACACAATAATACCCATTTATATACGTCTACATTCTTGATCGATTTCCCCGGGAGACGTTTTGAAATTGCGGCGGTTATTCCATATCGTAAAAAGATCGTTCGGAAGCTGGCTATTCAAAAAGCCAATATTACCGTCCGGAATTTTAAGGAAAGTGTAGCTACTATCCGTAAGCAATTCAAAATTAAGGATGGTGGGGATATCTATTTATTTTTCACCAAAGACCTGCACGGGAATTATGTGGTATTGAAATGTTTGAAAATATAGAACGACCTACCTTACGATTTTCCATTTGAAAATTACTCAATGACCCTTTTAGGTGCCAGAGTGATCGCACTTCGACAGGCTCAGTGACCGCCTGCGATCGTGTCGAAGGTACAGTCAAACACTGAATTGTTTCTTGGAAATTACTGGATACTACAAACTGAATACTATATCTCCAAAGACCGAAGACAAGGGATAAAAGACGAAAGACCAAAAACTGATAACTGATAACTGGAAACCAAAATCTTGAATCCATAATTAATAATTCCTGAAACTGCAAACTGGAATGTCATTTCGATACGATTTTCTATTAGAAAATCACTCAATGACCATATTTGGGTGCCTGAGTGATCGCACTTCGACAGGCTCAGTGACCGCCTGCGATCGTATCGAAGGCATACGGTCATGTAATCAATCGCATTTCCATTTAAAATCGGCTATCGGATCATTGGAAGCGGCAGAAAGGTTGTAATGCCACCATTCTGTGCGAATGGACCAGAATCCATATTTTTCCATAGTCTCCTTTAGCAACTTCCGATTGTCCAGGATATTTCCCGGTAAATCCGGATAATCATGATGGGCCCTTTTCCCGAAGAAATCAAAGTCGGTGCCCATATCCAGTTCCCTACCTTCAAAAGTAGCCAGACTAATATCAACGGCCCCACCTTTGTTATGGATAGATCCCTTTACCGGATTGGCTACATATTGTGGATTAGGGACAATGGCCCACATCTTATACTGAACGGAATTGGGGCGGTAGCAGTCGAAAAACTTAATCTTGTACCCTTTTTTCATAAACTCGGCATTCGCCGCTAACAAGGCCTTTGCGGTTTTGACCCTAGTGTAACATTCTGCACAATCATACACCTGGGCCTTTAAAAAATTATTGGTTGTGGCATACCGTAGATCATATAAAAAATCCGCACTGTAATCCACCAAACGTACAAAAGTGGTATCCGCTAATCCGTCCAACGATTTTAGACTTTTCTTAGTGGGTTCTTTGTCCGAACCCTTAGCATCGGATACCGTATCCAAAACAATCTGCTTTTCATAAGGTACCTTTGTGGCCTTTTTGGAATCTGTATGTTCTTTGCAGCATATAAAAAATATACTGAACAACAACAAACTTAACTTTGAAAGGAAGGAAGTATACTTTTTTTTCATGCTACGCCAATTGGCTTCCATATTATTTGCCGATTCGCTTCATATATTCATCAACACCTGTCATCTGCCAATGTCCCAAGGAAATTGGAATATTACCTATTGCATTCAATTGGTCAAAAAAGTCTTTCATTTGGAACGGCTCTCCTTTTACTTCCTTTATACGTGCAAAATCGGCCATGGCATTTTCAAGGAGATATTTACCGGTGATATAACTGCTACCGTACCCCGGTTGGCGTAAATATAGATGTTGTTCAAAAATAAGAAGTTCTTTTTCCGTTTTCATCCACCCACGAGGTGTATATTCCGAATGGATACCACCGGCTTCTTCCATCGTCATTTCATTTGCATGGGCATAAAGAGATCCAAGACCCCTAGCGGCTCGCTGGGCGATCATGATGTAAACGATTTCCCTTACCTTGGGGTCGTCATCATACAATCCTGCCTGCATAAACATTTCCTCTACTGCGGTAGCTGTACCTTCGTTACGGGAATCAAAGATATTGTATAGTAACGGTCCCCTTCGAATTTCGCTCTTATGCGGATCATTGTCCATCCGGGCCAGTTCAAACCAGTGATAAAAATGGGAATAAAGTGGCCTTGGATCATAATGGGCGCCGATCAGAAAAAAATTACGCTTTGCTTTAGGGACATATTTTCCCAAATGTGCACGTAAGGCCGGATCAAAATACGCTTTTACGGTTACCATATCTTCCTGCTCCAAAAATGCCATCAGGCTTTGCGCGGATCGCTCCGCCAACTTTTCATATGCCTCCGGATCTCCTGCATCGACAAGTTCCGGTAATTTACGATTTCTATGTTCTTCCAATTTTAGGGAGGCCCATGCACGAGCGAGTTCGCGCCTAAGAATCATCACTTCATCTTCCCAGGTCAATGGAACCAAGTGTACGTTTTGGAGGTACCAGGTATAGTTTTCCTTTCCTATACCCGAAGGGCCGGTTTTTGAGCTGGCTTCCACTTCCAACCAGTTGGCAAAATCATTAGTGGACGTAATTGCGGCCTCAATGACAGCTATCAATTCAGGATCATCCTTTACTCCCGGTTGTACTAATATTTCTTTCAGGGCTTTACTCTGAAATCGGATATCGCGGATTCCTGCCACCCAAAGATCCTTGGCATTGCCCGTGAGATTGGTCCGCGCCTGTTTGTTCAGTGGTGGAATTACCATAAGATCGTTGAGCAATCTTTCTTTTTCGACCGGACTCACAGGAAAGGTATACGTCCAAATTTCAGTGGTTCCATGATGTGTGGGTCCTTCATGGGCGGGTACATCACTACGGGCAGTCCAAAGGGATTTATAAAATGCCGGGTCACGCGCCCAAGGTTTAAGAATTCGATGATTGAAGTCGTATCCGTTCATCTCTGCCCATACCACATGCCAATCCACCTTTTTTGCAACGGACCATCCCGAAGTATCTATTTCCATAAGCTCTGCCCTAAGTTGTTTGAAATTAGGCCAGCGTTTTTCAAAAGTTTCAGCGGTATAATCCGGAGCTCCGTCCTTAAGTGGTGGAACCTCAAACGCCCTCCATTTCTTGAATAAACCTACCAAATCTTGATAATCTCCTTGAAGCGAAGGTTGTGATGGTTTCTGGATTGCCTGGAAACCCATCGAAAGAAAAAATATGAAGGCAATCGGAATTGTGAGGTATATATTTTTCATAAGCGTTTATTCATTGGTTAAAAAGGTACTGCAAAAAAAGCAAATTTAAACACTCACTCCGCTTTTGCCGATACATTATTGTTCGTGATTTTCAATTTTCTAATTGCTCAATCGGTAATACGGAATTTGAATCGTAGGTTCAAATCCAAGCTTTTCGGCCAATCGAAAAGAACCCCTATTTTCCAATCGGCAAGCCCATACGGGTTCGTAACCTTGCGCTAAACAATAGTCAATCAATCGGCTACACGTCAATTGGGCAAATCCTTTTCCCCGAAATTTTGGTATGGTCTCCATTCCCAATTCCAGCATATCATCCATTACAGCGGCAGAGTAGGCCGTGCAAGCCAATGTATCATTTGAAAACAAACTAAAACCAACTCCTTTTTCAAAGAAATCATCCGCGCTATCCCAGAAGTTGGAAGGTACTACACTTCCTTGCATCGTATTGAATGTCTCTCTGGTGGTTTGAACAATAGTAACATCATTACTATTCAAACGCTCCCTGATTAGACTGTACTTATTGGGATTAAATTTGAAGTTTACCCTGGTATTCAGTTCAATGACACTTTTGGTAAGATTGGTTTTGTTTTCCGATGAAGTAATGCTGCAGTCATCAAATAATTTTTCCAACACATGATCCCATTCTTTTGGAAAGGCCTGCATCCACTCGTAATCATTTCGTTGTCGCTTTTTGTTTAGCGCGTATTCCTTAAAAGCGGAATTAAACTCAAGATTATTGTGATTCCCAAATAGAAGCGACATTCCGTAGGGATGGACAACATAAAAAGTTCGGGGTTTATCGCTATTGTCCACATAAACACTACCAGACACATGTGCTTCAACTACCGCCCTGGCAAATAAGTTATTTATCTTTATTTTTTTTAGAGCATCAATAACCTTTGGATAATCTTTTTTTTCTAACCGTATCAATTTCGTTCGGTATTAGCACTACTTAAACACAATACTTTTATTATTTTACTTTATTAAATATTTTTTTAAACCTTTGAGGGAATTCATCCTTTAGATGGACTTTTTCATTTGTAAATGGATGTATAAATTTTAATGAATAGGCGTGTAAATATAATCCTTTACCCTTTAAAATTAAATTCTCAATTCCATATGCCGCATCTCCCAATATGGGATTTCCTATAGTTGACAAATGTTTGCGTAATTGATGTCTTCTTCCAGTCCTAGGTTTTAATTTTAGCAAGTTAAGATGGCCAAATTTTTTTGAGGGAACGGATTCGCTTAACGTATAATCCGATCGTGATTTCTTGCCATCGATTTTTAAGGTAATTTTTCCTCTAAAGTCCATTTCACCAATGGTAATGGCATAGTAGGTTTTCTTAACCTTTTTGTCCTCGAACATTTTATTTAAAGCACGAATGCTACTGCTTGTTTTTCCGACCAGTAGAATACCTGTGGTTGCATAATCCAGTCGGTGAACAGGTTGAGGCGTTGTAGCATCAGGAAGATTACTTCGTTTAAGGTTTTGAGGTAAGGCATTGGCAATGGTCTTAAAACTATTGCCGCTTACCAAAATTCCGGCAGGTTTATGAATCACTGCTAAGTGTTCGTCTTCAAATAATATTTTAAGTAGAAAGACCAGTTTTTTCTTAGGGCCGATTTCTTCCGGAACTGATAACTTAATGGTTTCACCGCCATTTATAAAAGTAGCCGAAGTAGCAATGACATCATTGACCCTAATAAACTGTTTCTTCAACACTTTCTTTAAAGCCGATTTGGTCAAAGCCATATTAAAAATACCTACACCATATTCTTGAAGTCGAACAGGAGCGGGTAGTTGTGGAACGATATGGATTTCGGTTTGGTCGATGATTTTTTTATATGATTGCCAACGGTCGTGTATATGAAACCTAGCATGTAAAAAGATACTAACTTTTTGGATTAACACAGAGCCGA
>JBATTK010000172.1:0-22580 GCA_049670505.1 Saonia sp. | reverse complement strand
GTAACCGATTCTTTTACCTGAACCAATGATTCGTTATGGTATAGTTTAATTTTTCTATTTAAGCTAAGGCCTTCTATTTTTGATTGAAAACTTGTTGAACATATAATGTTCCCCAAGGAATCTTTGTAATAACCGTCCTTTGTCCAAATTTGGGCAGTAGGTTCGCCATAGAGCCTAATACCGGCGTCCTGCTCGCCTTTGGTTGGCATTCCCCAAGTACCAAGACTTATAAAATGTCCGCGAAAAGCAAAACCATTTTTATTTATTGCAGGTTGATTATCAATTGGAAGTGACCAATCAAAAGGATTCACGGGATTGTCTTTAAATTTTAGAGCGATAATGGCACCTCCTTTTAAACTTTGCACAAGTTGAATGGTGCTATTTTTTAGTATGATAGCATCTTTTTGAGCATCCACATTTTGCCCCGGTACCGAAACTATACCAAATAAAGCCAGTAGATAAAAAACCGTTATTTGTTTCATGGATTTTTTTTGGCAATTGGCATTGGGGCATTGGTTTGATCCAACCACTGCAATATACTATCCTTCATAGCAGAAGCCACTTCTGGATATTTACGGTTCAAGTTTTCTTTTTCTCCCAAATCATTGCCCAAATCATACAATTCAGTAGTGTTGTCTTCCAGTGATAAAATAAGCTTCATATTGCCTTTTCTTAAGGCAGCTGTTGGTCTCCCACCTTGGTTACTAAAGTGTGGATAATGAAAATAGAGTGAGTTCCGCTCCAAAACCTCCTCGGATTCAAAAGCTTGTAGTTTGTTTTCCCCATCAATTGTTTGCGGTACATTTTCATCTCCCCTGGCGAGTTTCAAAAAGGTTGGAAAAATATCGATAGTAGATACTACGGAAGAATTTATATAACCACCTTCCATACGACCTTTCCAAAAGGCAATCATCGGTACACGTATTCCCCCCTCATACATCGTACCTTTTCCCGCTCGTAATGGGTCGTTGACCGTAGGCTTGCTTCCTGCTTCGCCAACGGCCAGTCCGCCGTTATCCGAAACAAACACAATTAACGTATTATCCATTAAACCATTATCTTCCAAACTTTTTATAATCTGCCCTACAGAGGCATCCATTTGTTCGATCATAGCACCGTATACCGGATTGAAATCATCTGCCCTGGGATTCTTTTTCTTTTTATACTTCTCCACTAAAGTGGAGTCTCCCTGAAGCGGAAGGTGAACAGCAAAATGGGCTACTGTCAAAAAAAAAGTAGTGTCTTTATGCTGCTCGATAAACTTTATGGAGTTTTGGGTAATCTCATTGGTTAAGTGAGGTAGTTCATAAGCTTTGGTAGTATCACCTATTTTATACCATTTATAGGTTTCTTCCTCAGGCAACAGCTCATAGTCAAATCCCGCTGTGATATCAAATCCTTGAAATTTGGGGTCGGACTGTCCAAAGGTGGTATTTTCACCTAAGTGCCACTTTCCGATAAGCGCAGTCTTATACCCATCTTTCTTTAGTTCTTCCGCGATCGTTACTTCCTTCAGGGGTAAATGATCAACATAATTGGCCGGCAGCACAGGCGACTCTTCAACGGTTTTTGTCCCGTAGAGATAATTGGTCAGCCCTACTCTTACCGGGTATCGGCCCGTTAACAAACTTGCTCTTGTAGGGGAACATACATGACTCCCGGCATATGCGTTATCGAATTTCATCCCATTTGATGCCAATTTATCCAGATTTGGGCTCTCAAAAAAGGTGTTCCCGTAGCATCCTAAATCCGACCAGCCCAAATCGTCGGCAACAATGAGCACGATATTTGGTTTTTTTTGCATTTCAACAGGTCCGTCCGTGGACTGGGATTTTTTATCGCCACAAGAGATTATGCAGATAAACATAATCAGAAATCCAAGTATTTTTTTCATTGGAATAATTTAGTTTTCGATTTTCAATAGTATCGTTTTAATCTCAAAAGGTTTGAATTTTAATTGAATCGTATCCGATACCTTTGAAATTTCAGAAATAGCCTTTTCTCCTAAATCGGTCTCGAATACGGTCCTTATATTTTTAGAAAGTACTATAGATGCCTGAGTCGATTCTTGTTCGGTCTCGTAAAGTCTTACCACAAGTGCATCGCCCTTCTCCGCTTTTTTAATAGTTTGTAATATGATATTGTCCGGTATGTTCCGTAGAAGCGGGAGCAGCTTTTTTGAATTGATCGATTCATCAATGTTCTTGGCCAACAATGGCGTATTGAACATTTTTGCTTTTTGAACAACATTAGCTGTTTGCAAATTTCCCTGATGCGGATATATGGCATAAGAGAATTCTTCTCCGCCTGCATCCCCGGAAGCTTCTTTGTTCCAAGAAAGGTTCTTTATTTCTGGATAATTATGCCTTTTAAGTCCGTAAGAAAGAATCAATCCTATACCATCTCCTTTTAAATTATAGCCATAGCGTACATTATCGAATAGCGCAATTCCATAATCTTCATCGGATACATCGGCCCATTGAAATGCACATACTACAGCATCAAAAACATCGGTCTTCTTAAAGTTGGTCCTACTAACTTGTTCATAGCCCCATTGAATTCCATGATGTGCAATATCGGTTTCAAAAGTCATAGGAAAATCTACTTCTAGTCTGTTTGGTTCTTGCCAGTCGATGATAGTTGAGAAATCTAGCTGTTTACTATTTTTTTTAAGCGTAATGGTTTGCTGGATAATGGAGCTATTATACTTTTTTTGTACCTCCAAAGATGCCAGCAAATGATTTGCCCTTGGGTTTTTAACAGTACTTATCATCTTAGCTGCCACTACGGTATTCTCGAAGCTTTTTGATGACTCCGCCAAAGTACCACCATCTTCATGGGCCCGTTCATAAAATTTATTCCAAACCTTTCCTTTAGGTAGAAGCTCTCTTTGAATCTCCTTATCAAAATAGCTTGTGATTTCACCATCAGGATTAAATGTTATTTTCACAAGTTCATTTTCCAGTACATTGGTCTTAGCAATCAGCTTGGCTTTGTTTTTAGCTTTCTTAGCTTTACCCCAATAGTATTTTTTAAAGGACATTGGCGCAAGACTATCTATAACCACAAACATTTGATTGTCAATATATGTATATTCAACAGGTCTGCCAGAGCTATTTACTAGCGCTACTTGGTCTTTATTCTTTATGTTAGGTATTTTTGTTACTCCATTAATCTTAACTCCAGAGGGATTAAAAATCACAAACCCATCTTTTTCCATATTTAAGTTGCTGGACAATTGATGGAACGCTTGATCGCTTAATTTTTGAGCCTCGCTATCAATTTTGAGAATACTATCATGAGCAGACAACAGTACCTCAGGTACTGCCATGCCCGTAATGATATCATGAAAATGGTTGACCAAAAGTGACTTCCAAAGCTTTTGGATTTTTTCCTTCGGATAAGGATTGCCAAATTGAGTTGCCATAGCGGATAAAGATTCTGCTTCACGCAAAGTCTGTTCCGCTTTCCTGTTCAAAGTTTTAATTCCGTTAGCCATTAAAAACGTGCGCTGGATCCAGCGGGAAGAAAGTATGCGTTTGTCAAAGACAGCTAATTTTTCTACATTCTTTTTTTGCGCGGTTATATAGTCGTAAAGGGTAGTCCACTGTGTTTTTGGAAAAGAAGGAAGGGAATTTGCCCTTCTCTTCAATTCAATCTGGTCTTCGGTACCGCCGCCGCCGCCATCTCCCCAACCAATAAGTAGTAGCTGGCTATCCGTGGCCTGTTTATCCTTGAACTGTTGCCAAGTACCTTTTAATCTTCTGGGTCCGGGCTCCGGGGCATTATATGTAGTGATAGTCTCGGGGTTTTTGATTCGGTATTTATGAATTGCATCCACAAAAGGATATTCCCAAGCCGGAGTACTTAATCCGTTTACCAAAAGCTCCGACCCATTTATTCCTTTCCAACGATAAAGCGTATGTTTCAGCTCTGGCGAGACAGTCCTCATACCAATTAAATGATCTAGACCAAAACCCTGTGCTATTTGTGGTAAAAATCTAGGGAAACCGAATGTATCCGGCAAAAAGAGTGTATTTTTATTAACACCTAGTTCATTTTGATAATAATTCAACCCATATAGAAACTGACGGACAATACTTTCATTACCCGGTAAATTCATGTCATTTTCAACATAGGTGCTTCCGTTGGCAATCCATTGACCTTCTTTGATCTTGGATTTTACCAGCTCAAATAGATTTGGATAAAGGCTACTTAACCTTTCGTAATGATAGGGAGTTGTAAAAACATAGGTATACTCAGGATAACGATCCATTAAATACAGGTTGTTCATTACCAAACGTTCAATTTTCTCATCGGTATGCCGTAATGTCCATCGCCATGCAGTATCCAGATGACCGTGCGCTACTATTTTAAGGGTGGGTTGATCAACGGATAGGGATTCAATTTCTTTATATTTTTCAGAAACATTAGCCAGAACTTGTTCTAGCTTTTTTCTGAATTGATGGGTGCCACTTAAATTTAGATCCAGTGCATTCATGGAATAATCGATCAATGATTTTATTTCCTCGTATCCCACCGCATCTTCCGAGAGGATCGATTTAGCTTCGATCAATACGCGAAGATCCCAATAATAGGTATTCATCAGCGCATCCCTTTCTACTATGCTTATCTCTCTGTATCCTCTGGGAGTATCAAAAACACCATACGACTTTAAGCAGATTTTATTTGCCTTGGTTTCATCAAAAATCTGTTCAGCGGCCCAATAGAAATGATTTCGTAATAAAGCCGCCTTGGGTTTTCCGTCCACATAAACAGAGGTTTCGGGCCATCCGCTCAATGCTATTTCCATTGGTTTGATACAAAGGAAACGTTCCCGACCTTTTTTCTTTTGGGGAAGCGCTGGTATGGTAAACCAATAGGTTTCATAGGAATGCCGACCACCGGACATATGGTTTACATCCACTTTCTCTAAAGTGGTTTTATCCGGATCTTTAAACGGATAATCTTTGCTCCACCCTTCTTTAAAGAACAGGCTATCGGGTTTCCAGATGGTTTTATGCCTTAATCCACTTAACCGGTATAGATAAAGAACTTCGTGCGATTCAAAAAAAGGATAGGGCATTATGTGACCATCCAAGGCAAGGTGCCCACCTTCAAGTGCCAAATGATCTCCATCAGCTGCCCTTTTAATATATTCAAGAATATCTCCGGATTGTTTTTCTGAAATTTGGGCGAATAAAAAACAACTTGATAAACCTATAAGGACAAGGGGTACAAAATCAATACATCTCTTTATGCGATCAATTTTAGGTCTCATACATTCTACCTCTCTTTTTAATTGTTGAAGTTGAAATATCCTTAAAAATTATCCTTAATACCTTGTGTTTCGCAAATTGAAAGAGAAATGACGGCAATTACCCGGAATTTGTTCCTTCCTATTGACCAACCTAGGCCATTCAAATGAAAGAAGCAAAAGCCTCGCTCAAAGAACAATTAAAGGAAATAAACGAATACGAAAGGGAGCCGGTGCCCAGAAAATCCGTGAAAGGATTTAAGAGCTTCGTTGGTATGGTCGCCGGAGAGCATATTGCCGGAACCGAATTCATTATAGGTCCTTTATTCGTTTTACATGGTGTTAGTATAATTGATATTTTTTTAGGTCTATTTCTAGGAAATCTCCTAGCAACCTTAAGTTGGACCTTGATCTGTGCACCTGCCGCCGTTAAAACCAGACTTACCATTTTCTATCAGCTAGAGAAAATCAGTGGGGTAGGATTGGTTTCGCTCTACAATCTGGTCAATGGAATTCTCTTTTGTGTTACCGCTGCGGCAATGATAGGGGTTTCCGCCTCTGCAGTAGGCCTGCTTTTGAATATTCAAGGCCCTGGGCTTACCGACTTATATCCCACGAGTTTTTTATGGATTTTGATTATTGCTGGTATTGGCATGGTCATCACTATAGTAGCTACCTTTGGTTTCGATAGGGTGTCCAAATTTGCCAACATTTTTGCTCCTTGGATGCCATTGGTTTTTTTGGCATCGGGCATTGCAATGTTGCCCTCTCTAGGCATTCATTCGCTGGATACTTTTTGGGAAATCGGAAAAGAAAAAATTTGGACGGGAATACCTTTGGAGGGGCAGACCAAATATTCTTTTTGGCACGTTTTGATTTTTGCATGGCTTTGCAATAGCTCCATGCACCTGGGTTTGGCGGATATGTCGATTTACAGGTATGCAAAAAAATCCTATTACGGTCTGGCTTCCGCTTTTGGAATGTTTATAGGTCATTTTATGGCATGGATAGCTTCTGGTATTCTATGCGCGGTCGCATTGCAAGCCGGGAATTCGAATCCTACGCCCGGCGAAATCGCATTCATGGGAGCCGGCCTTTCGGGAGCTATATGTGTTGTTGTTGCCGGTTGGACTACCGCAAACCCCACCATCTATAGAGCCGGATTGGCGGTACAGGCATTATTGCCAAAATTTCAACGATGGAAAATTACGATGATTGTCGGGATTACGGCAACGATTCTTGCATGTTCTCCTGCCATTATCAGTAAGTTAGACCAATTTTTAGGACTTTATGCGCTATTGGCTTCTCCCGTAGGTGCGGTGGTAATCATAGATATTTTTCTTTTTCCAAAAATTGGCCTGATTTCCAATCTTGCTTCCCTAAAAAGAATTAAAATAAATCTTTCGGTGCTATTGGCCTGGCTGATATCCCTGATCGGTGGTTATTTGATATATGTATATTCCGGAGCTGACTTCTACTTTTTTGTGGCAGTGCCCGGCTGGATAATCGGTGGGGTGAGCTATCTACTTTTTGCCATGCTGCAACAAAATCATCTAAAAAAAGTAAAACGCGTTATACCAAACCAATAATTAATTCAAAGAATTATGATAGTTCTTAGAACAGTATCTTTTTTAGGCCTGGCACTGACTTTGGTTCCTTCGATCTTAGTATTTCTGAACGTAGTTCAACTTGAAGATTACAAAACCTTGATGCTTATTGGTACGTTGTTATGGTTCCTTACCGCCCCGTTTTGGATAAACAAATCCAAAGTAAAATAGTAAATCGATAAGTAACGGGCTTTTATTTCCCATTAGAAATTTTTAGAGGGACTTTGCCCACCCCCTCAAAAGTCATCTTTATCGGTTTTATGGTGCCATCCGTATGGAATTCCATTTTATCGATACACACCACTCTATGGTTTCGGTGTTCATTCGGTATTGGCCTACGATGATAAACAATGTACCAATCATCTGTATCTGGCATATGTAATACGGAATTATGCCCTGCACCTGTAGCAATTTTATGATCTGATTCCAAAATAGTAGAGATTCTGTCAAATGGACCAAAAGGGGTATCTGCAATGCCATAGGCTACTTTATAGGAATCCCTGCCCCAACTGCCTTCCGACCACACTAAATAATATTTACTTTCACGATAGAACATTACAGGACCTTCGACATAATTTTCTGGTGTAATTTCTTTGACAAGTTGCCCGTCTTCAAAAGGGATCAAAGCGGTAAAATCAGCGTTGAGCTTCCCGATATTGCAATGCCCCCAACCTCCATAAATAATATAATAGGTGCCGTCCTCGGCCTTAAAAACATATTGATCGATAGGCTGCGCACCGTTGAGAACTTTACCGATCAAAGGTTTACCCAGGTAATCCATGTATGGTCCTCCCGGTTTTTTTGACTTGGCAATACCAATGCCGCCTACCTCGGTACTATCGTGTTTTTGAGGATCCCACCAATGACTTTCCGGGGTTTGGATATCGTTGGCACTGAAAAAAATAAAATAGTTTCCGTCTTTTTCAATTGCAGAAGGAGCCCAAAGTTCATTCTTTACCCATGCTACATTTTTAGGATTTATAATTTTTGGATGCTTTTTCCAATGAACTAAATCCTTAGAAGAAAAAGCATCCAAAAAATCTTGTTTTTTCACAATACCTGAAAAGGTTGGAAATATCCAATAGGTATTATCCAAAATGGTTATTTCGGGATCAGCATACCAATCTTCAATGATCGGGTTGCCCGATTTTACTTTTTGTTGCGCATTTATCGGAACAAAAAGAAGTAAAAAAACAAAAAAAGTAAGGTATTTGCCATATGCCATTGTACAGTGTTTTAGAAAAGGTCTACCCAGCAAGCAAAGCTAGGAAACCTTGAAAATGAATTACTACTGCAAATAGAAGGATTATGCCTACATAACATCTTTTGATTTACAAATCCATCGTTTTACTTCATTGCATTTTATGATTTTCGTTAATAATTAGTTAAAAACTATGTAAATCCTCAAAATCATGAAGACAAAAATTACTTTTTTTATTCTTTTCCTTTCCCTGTTCGTTGCCAATGCACAAATACAGGTATCAGAAGGAACTACGATGACCAACGATCCTAATATTATAGGATGTAACAATAACAGTACACTTATTGAGGAACCTTGGAACAATCAGAATAGATTGGCTTCGCTGGTTGAATCCAGAATTACAAACCTACGTTTCCCTGGTGGTACGGTCTCCGAAAACTGGGATTACCGAAATGACACCTTTTTTCCTGCCAAAGGAACTCCAGGAAGCGAGGATGGTTGGATAGACCCTACACAAATGATAGGGTTCGTTAAATCTATTATCGAAAACGGAACTGGAAAAACAAACTCCATCGAAAATTTTTCAAAAGCACAAGAAGCCAATAATTTTCAGCCGGTCTATGTAATGAACATGACCACTCCCGGTTTGGATTATTATGCCGAGAAATTCGGTGTTCCAGAGGATAGTGAAACATTTCAGCCTTTACAAACAGATTGGTGGAGGGCCTTTGAAGACAGGTTGCAACGGAATCTAGAAATGTTGAGACGTGCAGAAGCCAATGGAATGCCCGTTAAATTCATTGAACTGTCCAATGAAGTATACTTTGGTGCAGGAAAATACCAATTTTTAAATTTTCAGGGGTTTAGAGAAGACAATGCAGGTTTTGGATACCCCGAAGCATGTCACTATTTTATTACGGAAATAAAAAAAGAATTTCCAAATGCTAAATTTTCCGCTGTGGCCTACTTTGACACCGAGGGTTCCTCGGGCAAGCGCAAAGACTTTTGGAACGGTTATGTAATTCCTAGATTGGACAGAAACTTGGTAGATGCGCTTACCATGCATGCGTATATCGAATCAAATCCTAACCAAACGGCAACGAATCAGGCAGAATTAAATACCATGCTAAATTCCTTTAGAGCGGTATTCGACCAAGCTAAAATAAATACTGATTTTGCCAATGTGGTAACTGCCGATAATTGGGATGTCTGGTGGACGGAATATATGCCCAATTTTTTTAAAATAGGTTCAGGGGTCAACCAGGATAGATTCCGTTGGGAAAATGCTCTGGTCGTAAATTATAATATTGCCAGTTATTTGGAATTGCCTTCTTCCGAACTACTACAGATGCATGAATTTGGAGGCATGACCACCAATGACGGAGGAATCAACGCTGTTGGGCGTGCCATTTCGTTGGCAAGTTTAGCTAGTTCAGGAATGACCCAAAGGCAGCAACTCTCCTTCTCTGGAATTACAAACTTAGATGGCACCAGCGTTCCAGAATTATTTGGCTTCTCTTTCTCAAACAATAACAATAAAAACTTTTGGATCACCAATGCAAGCGGAGCGAATAAAACATTGGATATTTCCAATCTAGGGTTTTCTGGAAAGGTCATGTATCAATCCGTGGGTACTTTGGGCAGTACCAATGACCCAACGGAAGCAACGACTTTACCTGACGGCACTATTCAACTTCCGCCCAATTCCGTCACCACAATGTTGACTACAAATCTACCCGATATTCAAGTAGTAGCAGGAGTAGATTTAACATTGGAAAATGGTGGTGCCTTCGATTTTGGAACGTTGCGATTAGGAAATAACGGTGTCACAAATGATTTCGAAATTACAAATTTAGGCGGTGGCAACCTTAATCTTTCAAACATCACCATTGATGGGGCGAACGCAAATGATTTTCAGATTACGGCACAACCCAATACCACTTTGGCCAATAGGGAAAATACCATACTCTCCATACAATTTGAACCCACAGGCGATGGTACACGTACGGCAACAGTTAACATAGCCAGTAATGACCCTGACGAATCCCCATTCAGCTTTACTTTGACTGGCACAACATCTAGGGCATTCGCCTTCAACAGATTGGATGTTACGGTTATAGCAGATGGGTTTAAAGACATTCCATACAATGGCGATGATTCTGGAAAACAGAATACTGGATTACGGTTAACTTCCTTTGGAAGGGTAAAAGATGCAAACGGAAACAGCCTTTACACGATTTGGAGGGTACGGAACTCATCCGAAGAGAACAAAGAAGTTGTTTTAAAGGCTGTGGACAACAGTTTTGAATATCCATTTACCATCAAGAAAAATAAGGAGGCGTTTGTTAGAAGTGACTATATTACTGATAGCGCAACGCACAAACTATTTTATGAAGGCAACAACCTGGACACAAAAGCCTCCAGCCAAACTAGTTATGCGGACGGTAGAACTGTTTTTGTTGCCAAAAATGGCAATGTAGGTGGAGCAAACCCTGCGGGCAGGGTTCGTTCTTCCAACGGTATTTTTACTATGGACGCTTCGGGATCCGGAATTGGTGGTACATCTGACCAGTTTAGATATATCTATGAAAAGATTGAAGGTGATTTTGAATTCACCACGAAATTGTCAAGCGTACCAGAAACAGGAATTTTTGGGGTCATGGTGCGTAAATCAAATATTGTGGACAGTGAAAACCTGTTCCTAGGATTATCCGGAGCTACAGAATTGGTGCTTCAACAAAGAACTTTAGGGGGAAATGACACGGAACTAGTTTCGGTAATTAATACGACCGCACCTATATGGTTAAAAGTAAACCGATCGGGAAACAGGTTCACTACTTCATATTCCAATGATGGCAATACTTTTGAGTTACTAAAAAGTACCATAGTAGTATTTCCTTTTGATGTTTTATTAGGATTGGCAGGTTCAAGTACCATAAACGGTCAGCTTTCTACGGCAGTTTTTGAAGATGCTATTATCATTCCAGATTCAGGGCAAACCGAACCTGACCTTGCCATTTACGACGCAGAAACAAATACATTGATAGCAAATGGTTCCTTGGATTTTGGCCTTATCGATTTGAATACCTCCAAGACCATAACCATAAATGTGGCAAATGTAGGTACAGCTTCGTTACAGCTCAATAATATTAGTATAGACGGACCCGATGCGCAACTTTTTACTTTTCAGAACCAATCTGGCAATACGTTGGAGCCTGGAGAATCGGCCATATTGGAAATAACTTTTACAGCTTCTCAATCGAGTTCGCGAAGGGCGAATTTGATTATTGAAAGTAATGATTCCGAAGACCCTACAATTACCTTGTCGCTCACTGGGCAGGGCCCAGGAAATCTTTTGAGCAATGGGGATTTCGAAGACCCATCAAAAGCTCCATGGACAAATGCGGGAACTGTTGTAGATGATGAGACCGAGTCCAGGTCTGGCAGCAAGGCACTTCGTTTGTTTTTGCCACAAGATACACCAGAAGGTTCCCGTTTTTTTGGTGCAGTACAAACGGTGCCCGTACAACCATTGGGACAATACTCGGTACAAGGTTATTTTAAAGGCGAACGGACTTCTGAAACAGGTGCTTTTCGCATTCTTGTAAAATTTTTGGATGCAGGCAATAATGAAATTGGACAGGCTACCTCCAATTTCTTTAACAGCTCGGCCAATTATAAATTGATGACGACAAGTTTTACCGTTCCAGAAGGTGGTACGCAGGTAGAGATAACACCTCAGATTTTAGCGGCTACGGGAACCGCATGGTTTGATGACATTGAGATGGCGGACAACAGTAATACCGCACCCACTAGTATTTTAAGAAACGGTGATTTCAACAGTAATCAAAAAAATCCATGGACCAACGGAGGAACCGTAGAGACCGATGTTGTTAATGCACAGGGCACTGAAAGTTCGATCATGCGACTTTTCCGATCTTCCAAAGGTTTTAGCGGGTCAAGACAATTGGTAAAGGTCAACGAGGGCAGTACCTATAATTTAACGGGTAAAGTCAAAAGGTCGCTTACCGAAGGGTTTTCTCGGTTCTTCATTCAGTTTCTTGATGAAAATGGAGCCTATATTCAAGGTGGGGATGGAAAAAATATTACCAAAGCTACCCAATTTGGAGCATTTGGAGGTGTAGACCTGACTTATAAATTTATTGGCTTGAATAACATAGTTCCACCTGCCGGCACAAATGATATGGAAATCAACTTGCAACTCTTCAATGGTACAGGTTCCGTATGGTGGGAAGACATTAGGTTAGAAGAAATATTGCCTGTCGGCGGTACGAGTCTTAGGGCTTCGCCAGGATTATTTGCTTCAGAAAACCCCTTTTCCATCTATCCAAATCCCGCATCGGATCTTTTAACAGTTTCCTTTTCGGACGCCCAAAAGAAGTCAGGGCTTTCCAAAGATGACCTGAACATAAGAATCTGTGACATGACCGGAAGAACGGTCGCCACTTACTCCTATACATCAAATCAGTATACGGATGATGAGATCATAGTTCCTGTGGAAACCTTAAAAGAAGGACTTTATATTTTCAAAATGGCCTTTAAAAATGGGGATACGGAAGAAAAGCTGCTACAGATAAAATAGATTTGATCATTTACTATAGGATTCCCATTACATACGTTCACTGTTTAATGGGAATCCTTTTAACCTTATCAAATAACGTTAAAAAATAAAACCACTTGGAAACCATAACTTTACTATTTAAAAAGTTAAATTAAGATAATATGAAGTTATTTGTAAGTATGGTAAAAGTGGCGATAGTCATTTTTTCACCCCTGCTTCTACAGGGCCAAAAACAAGAGATGCCTTCCAGAAACCTTATTATCGATTTGGATACGGGCAATGAAGTGGACGACCTATATGCCCTGTCTAGAATTTTACTGGAAAAAACCGTAGACGTATTGGCCATAAACGCTACACATTGGCAGACCAGCCATTGGGCAATACCCAATACGATGGAAAACAGCCATAGATTGAACCAACAGTTGTTGGCCATATTGAATATGGAAAAAAAGACCAATAGGGGGGCAATTGCAAGAATGTACGATTGGGGCGATAGGGCGCAGCATTCAGCTAGCGCATATGAAATAATACAACGGGCCCAACAGCTAAAAGATGGTGAAAAGCTTACTGTCATAGCTTTGGGAGCACTTACTAATGTAGCCTCCGCGCTTTTTATAGATGATGCTATCGAAGAAAAAATAAAACTGTATTGGTTAGGTGCTACATATGATTTTGAAAAGGGTGTTTTTGGTCAAACCGACTTTAATAGCATCATGGATATATATGCCCTGCAGTCTTTATTGCATTCCAAGGTAGAGATGCATATTTTACCTTTAAACGTCGCCAAGGCATTGAAAGTAGGATATCAAGATTTAAGTACCACATTTCAAAATAATCCTTTGGGCATCTATCTTTTAAATCGGTGGGACGATCATTTAGATCCCTTGCGAAAAGAACGGATTTTATGGGACGTAGCACTGATCGAAGCCTTTTTACATCCGGAGTGGAGTGAAAGCGTAACCATTAAAATGTCCAAGGACAACGGCGGACGAAACATCCGTTTTTACCAACAAATAAATGCCAAAATGATGCTTCAGGATTTTAAATCGGAAATAGTGCGTTTTAAGCCAACCAGACCCTAATGACAAAAAAGATCATTTGCGCTTTCTCCCTGCTCTTATTGGCATTGAGCGTAGGTTTTTCACAAGATACCATTGTTTATAAGCGTTTGGATACGACCAAATTATATTTGGAAGTCTATAGGCCCAAGGATTTTGATCAGGCAAAATCCTATCCTGCCATGGTTTTTTTCTTTGGGGGAGGATGGATAGGGGGTACTAGAAAACAGTTTGAACCTCATGCCAAATACTTTGCCCAAAGGGAAATCATATGCTTCTTAGCGGATTATAGGATAGAGAAAAAACATAAGGCCACGCCTTTTGAATCACTGGAGGATGCTAAATCCGCCATACGGTTCATTCGAAAGAACGCGTATGAACTTGCGGTAGACACTAACAAAATTATTGCGGCCGGCGGGTCTGCAGGAGGGCAGCTCGCAGCTGCATGTGCTATGATAGAAAAGCACAACGACCCTTCCGATGATCTTTCCATAAGTTGTATCCCCAATGCTTTGGTGCTTTTTAATCCTGTGATCGACAATGGTCCCGGCGGATACGGTTATAGACGGATCGGGGAGAAGTACAAGGATTTTTCTCCTTTGCATAACATTAAAAAAGGGAATCCTCCAACAATACTATTTCAGGGAACCAAAGATCATCTCATACCAGTGGAAACCGTTGAATACTTCAAAACCGTAATGCTACGGGTAGGCAATAGCTGTAGTTTGCTGCTTTATGAGGGACAAGGTCATGGTTTTTTTAACTATCGGCATACTGAGTTTTATAAGAAAACAGTGATGGCAACCGATCGATTTTTATAGTCGTTGGGCTTTCTCAGGGAAAAACCTTTTGTAGAAATTAATTAAACCGCCATGCACCAAAAGCGTACCCTTTTAAAAACAAGGAACCAAATTCCCTATAGGCAACCAACACAAAAGCGAAATACATGAAAGAAAAGACGGCCGTAGTACCTAAGAAGCTTATCCTCCCCTTTATCCTCATTACCTCCCTCTTTGCGTTATGGGGTTTTGCGAATGCGGTCACAGATCCCATGGTACAGGCCTTCAAAAAAGTATTGGAACTTTCAAACTCACAGGCGGCTTGGGTACAAATGGCTTTTTATGGCGGTTATTTTTGCATGGCTTTACCTGCCGCACTTTTTGTGAGAAAATATTCCTATAAGACCGGCGTGCTTATTGGTCTCTTGCTTTATGCGGTAGGCGCCCTATTGTTCTACCCTGCCGCAATCACCGAACAGTTTTGGTTTTTCTGTTTGGGCCTATATATTCTCACCTTCGGTCTTGCATTTTTAGAAACCACCGCTAACCCCTATATTCTGGCTATGGGAGACAAAACAACGGCGACCCAACGGTTGAATCTTGCTCAGGCGTTTAATCCTGTAGGGCTACTTTTAGGGTTATTGGTAGCACAACAATTTGTTCTTAAAAAATTGCAGTCGGACGACATTTCGGATTTTGGGACTTTATCGGAGGTGAGGAAGGCCCTTATACGTAGTTCGGATCTATTGGTCATCAGAGATCCTTATGTAATTCTCGGCTTTGTTGTACTGGCCATAGCACTTCTGATTTTTTTGAACCAAATGCCCCAATCCGGCTCAAAAGAAGGTATAAAAGGGTTGCCCCATACATTTCAAAATCTTAAAAGAAACAAAAAATATGTTCTAGGGGTAATTTCACAAATTTTTTATGTAGGTGCCCAAATCATGTGCTGGACCTATATCTACCAATACGCGGAAGCGATTCATATTTCGAGCGTAGCAGCGGCTAATTATCAGTTTTTGGCTTTTGTGCTTTTTTTGGTCGGCAGAATGATAGGCACTTACCTGCTTAGGATTATTAATCCGGGCCAGCTATTAAAATACTTCGCTATTTTAGCCATAATCTGTTGTATGGTTACCATATTTGTAGAGGGAACCATAGGCCTGTACGGTCTGGTAGGGATATCGTTTTGTATGTCCCTAATGTTTCCGACCATCTATGGTATTGCACTTGAAGGGCTAAGCGAGGAGGAATCAAAAATTGGTGCGGCAGGACTTGTTATGGCTATCGTTGGGGGTGCGCTAATGCCAAAATTGCAAGGTTTAATCATAGATTTGGGAGGTGCGGGTGTGAAAGATGTAACGATTCTTGGGATATCGGAAGTAAATATTTCTTTTTTACTTCCGTTTTTGTGTTTTTTATGTATCGCCTACTACGGATATTTTACAAAGAAAAATGCACCATAGTTAGGGTATTGATGTAATATGACCATGATTTCCCTTTTTCGTCGTTCAAAAGTTTTAGGTTGTATATATGGTTTCCCTATTGGGCTTCAAAATAATCTTAAAAGGCGTCTGAATTTTGTAAATATGCATTAAACCTTTGGCACCATATTTTGACCCATAATTTTCTTGGATTTTTCTGGAACCTCCCGTAGCTCAATAACATGCATAGTTTTCAAAAGGATGACAGTAGCATAAGGAATCCATTTATAGCTTTGAAAACGTGATTTTTGCGAGGGAAATGATAATTAAGGAATATACTTTTCCTCCGCTATATGGAGTAATAGCTCCAAATTCTTCACATTGATCTGTCTACGACTTACAGAAATGGCACCACAGCGTTTCAATTCTTGAATATGTCTGCTAACCACGGCCCGTGTAGTACCTATAAGGCCGGCAATTTCATCATTTGGAAGGTTATTGATCAATTCTAATTGACGGGTTTCCCCGTTGATATTCTTAAGCAAAAGACCGGACAGTCTTACCAAGGTGCTATGAAGGGTAACATCGGTCGCTACATCCATAAGCTGCTGCATTCGATTTCCTAGATAATACAAAATAGATTTATGTATTTCAGGGAACTCATTGATCCAATGGCGCATTTCATCCATCGGAATCTTCAATACTTCCAAGGTATCCAATGCCTCCCAATAGACATCGTGTGGTTTCGATTCAAGTAAGGACAACACATCGAATACATCACCGCTAGATAGGACAAAAACGGTATGTTCCCTACCGGTATCCGGATTTGATTTGTATACTTTAAGTCGACCGGAAACAATAAAATGAAAGGTGGAAGATACCTCTGTACTACTCTTAAAATTTTTTGTGGTCCAATTTTCCGAGGTCATCAAGAGCAATAACCGATGCATGGCCTCCATACCGGAATCTTTAAAAAAAGGCGATTTTTTTAGACTCGCTTGGTATCGGGAAAAATGCTCACTCTCTGAATTCATTTCGCTTTCTAACTCGTAGTATAGGGGTGGTCAAGTTACCATATTTTCATCCGAATTCATTTAAGTTTAGATAATTATTGTTCTAAAAACTACGGTATCTTAAAGACATAGTGTCATTTTTGATGACTTATGCTACCCAAGTAGCGGTCAAATGTTTTTAGTCGCATTATATTCACCCAAGGTGAAAAATAACACATCTTAAATTCATTGGAATGTCGTAGTTACCCATAACTATAGCTCTCTGAAGGTTTTTTTCAAAGGACTGTTTGGAAATCTGGCTTTTGGTGTTATCCTGTCAATTTGGTAAGGATGCCGTTATTTCTCCTTCAAAAAGCATCAAGAAAATTAAATTGATATAAATTAAAATTATCCGTTTGTATGGTCTCTATGAGGTGGTGGATTAATCTGTTTTCACCTATAGTAGACATGCGCATCACTAATTAAAAGTTATTTATATGAAAATAGTAATCCTATCACAGAACGCGAATTTGTATTCCACCAAACGACTTGTTGAAGCCGGGGAGAAAAAGGGGCATACCATACAAGTAATAGATCATGCCAAATGTGACCTCATCATCGAAAGAAAAAAACCTGGACTCATCTATCAAGGAAAAGAAATAGAAGGTGTTGACGGAGTTATTCCGCGTATCGGGTCTTCCATCACCTTTTATGGAACCGCCGTGGTGCGTCAATTTGAAATGATGAAGGTTTTTTCAGCCGTAGAATCACAGGCATTGGTACGGTCTCGTGATAAATTAAGAAGCCTACAGATTTTATCAAGGGCCGGGCTGGGACTACCCAAGACCGTTTTTAGTAATTACTCCAAAAATGTAGGTGCTATTATCGACAAGGCAGGCGGAGCACCTGTGGTAATTAAGCTTTTGGAAGGTACACAAGGCCTAGGTGTAGTATTGGCCGATAATCGGAATTCGGCGGAATCAATTTTAGAGGCTTTTAATGGCTTACAGGCGCGCGTAATCGTACAGGAATTCATCAAAGAAGCCAAGGGTGCCGATTTGAGGGCTTTTGTGGTAGACGGCGTTGTAGTGGGGGCGATGAAAAGGCAGGGCAAGGAAGGGGAGTTCCGATCCAACCTTCATCGTGGGGGTTCTGCAAATATTATTGAACTTTCTGACGAGGAAGAGAATGCAGCCCTGAAAGCGGCCAAGGCTATGGGGCTTGGCGTAGCGGGTGTGGACCTGTTACAATCTGCCCGAGGCCCTCTAATCCTTGAAGTGAATTCATCCCCGGGACTGGAAGGCATAGAAGAAGCGACCGGAAAGGATATTGCAGGACAGATCATTAAGTACGTAGAACGAAATGCAGAGTGATAAAATTGAAGTGCTAGGGCACGCTATTTCCAATGGAAAAGGGGTGCAACTCAATCTAGACATTGCCAAATTACATACCAGGACCAAAATACAGGTGCCGATCATTGTGGAAAGAGCCAAAAAAGAAGGCCCCACCCTGTTGATTACAGCGGGCATACACGGCAATGAAATAAACGGTATCGAAATTGTGCGCCAGTTGATATCCAAAAAATTCAACAAACCGGAATTCGGGATGGTCATTTGCATACCCGTGGTCAATGTATTCGGTTTTTTAAATCAAAAACGACAATTTCCGGACGGTAGGGATTTGAACAGGGTATTTCCCGGGAGTCCACGGGGATCATTGGCCAGCAGGTTTGCCTATCACATTATTAAGGAAATCGCTCCGCTGGTAGACTATTGTATCGATTACCATACAGGGGGGGACGGCCGTTTCAATATACCTCAAATAAGAATAAACGAAGGGGATAAAGAGACCTTAAAGTTGGCAAAAGTGTTCGGGCCACGATTTATAATCCAAACCGGCCATAGGGATAAATCCTTTAGGGAGACCCTACATAAACTTAATAAAAAAGTACTGCTTTTTGAAGGAGGAAAATCCTTGGATATTGATAACAAAGTTTCTAAGGCGGGGGTTGCCGGGGCGCTCCGCGTAATGCAGTATCTAGGTATGAGAGACTTTAGTGAGGAGTTGGGATCAATGGATAATAAGATTATAAAACCTAAGATCATTAACAAATCAAGTTGGGTAAGGGCCAAATACTCCGGTATGTTTCACCCCGCTGTCAGATTGGGAAGTAAAATAAATAAAGGTGATGTTCTTGGAAGTATCTCCGATCCTTTCGGTTATTTTGAACGAAATATCAAAGCCTTGTACACCGGCTATATTATTTGTATCAATCAATCTCCCATTGTCAATCAGGGCGATGGGATACTGCATATATCTAGAGATTAAGGATTGTCTATCCAATGACTATCTTGAAAAGGTCATTTTTAAATAAAAGGAAATGAAGCTCAAGACAAAGAATATTTTAAAAGCACCGGCAAACATGGCGAGATTTGTAAAAAAACGAAAGGAAGATATCGGTCTTTCTCCCGATGACCTTTCTTTTAGGGGCGAACAAAAAATGGATAAAGTTTTGCTTCGTATCGTTGATTACGATGCTGAAAACTTACGGGAAAAAGTAGTGGAGAAAGTCCACGCAGTACTTGAACACCAAAAAACACCTACGGTAACTTGGTTTAATATTGATGGCCTACATGACGAAAAAACAATAGAGGAAATAGCCGAAGGGTTCAATTTTGACAAACTTGTTCTGGCAGAAGTTATGGATGTGCATGCTAGGCCAAAAGTTCAAGAATTCAGTAATTGTATTTTGCTTTCCATAAAAATGTTGCAGCAAGATGAGCACACCGGGCAAATCTCCGCTGAAAATCTAAGCATCATCTTAACCGATTCGGTACTATTGTCTTTTCAGGAAAAAAGAGGGGACGTTTTTGAACCGGTCCGAGAACGTATCAGAAATCAAAAAAAACGAATCAGGACGGGTGGCACGGAATATTTGACCTTTGCCTTACTGGATATCGTGGTAGACAATTACATCTATATCGTTGGTGTTCTAGGGGAAAAAATTGAGACTTTGGAAGAAACCTTATTACAGGAACCCAGAAAAAGTGTCATCGACGAAATTTATACCTATAAGAGAGAAATGAATTTCTTGAGAAAAAACATTACTCCCGCAAAGGAAATGACTTTGGCCTTATCTAAAATGGAATCCGAGTTAATAGATGAAAGCACCCATATTCATTTTAAAGAGCTTTTGGACAACGTTCACCAAGCAATCGATTCGTCGGAAACCTATCGTGAAATTCTTTCCGACCAATTAAATATTTATCATACCACCATAAGTAGTAAGCTGAACGACGTAATGAAATTCTTGACCATTTTTTCCGTCATCTTTATTCCACTGACATTCATTGCAGGGATTTATGGAACCAATTTTGAAGTAGTACCCGAACTGAAGTACAAGTACAGCTATTTTATTATGCTAGGCGTTATGATTGTTATCGCCATAGGAATGCTCATGTATTTCAGAAAACGAAAGTGGCTCTGACACTTGGAAATGTCATCAAAAAAATTGGACAGCTACTATTTTTCTTTGCGACTATCGGGAGCAAAGCAAGATTGTAATGACAATGATACATCTTCAATTTCCTGAATGTCTCTTCGGGTTTGGTGCCCATCCTGAAAATCCCGCTGCGAACCATTACATCTAAAAAAGTGGCATAAAATATCTTTATACCACTTTTCTATAAATGAGTTCAATAAATATTACTTTGCAGGTTCTACAACAAAAAATGTTTGACTAGGACCACCTGCTTGACCTAAAACGCTACCCCGTTTTTCTTCATCTTGAGAGAAAAAGTATAACGGACTTTTTTTGTAAGCCAGTTGAGGCCCCAAATCATCTTCCCGCTTATTGGAAACAAAATCATCCAAACTCAACGAAGATGGAAGTACAAGATTTTCCGGAGTTTTAAATGGAGGCCAAACACCGGCACAACCTCCGGCACAGTTGCTTTTATTTTCATCGTCGTCCATATTGTAATACAGACTAACCCCTCTGTAATCCACCAAATAGACCACGGGGTCTCCACCTTCCGTCACAGCTTGTTGTCCCAGTAAAATGCTATAATCAGGTTTAGCAACGTGAAAAAGTCCGCCCTGACCATCGCCCAGGGTTTCTCCGGGAGCTTCAAGTACTCCGTCCGCATCCGGGGAAAAGTAGTATAGCGGCCATCCTTTATAGGCGATTTGCTTCTGGCCCCCCTCACGTGTAATGGCACTAAAATCATTGATGTCCAGATCAGAACTGATCTCCAGCTCGCTCACCTCTCCGATCAGTGCGGGCCATACATCGGCGCACCCGCCATTGCAGTTGCTTTCACCTGTTACATCCCCGGCAAAAAAGTATATGGACTGATTTTTTTTGTTGACCAAAATTTTCCCGAAGTCGCCGTTACTCTCCAAACGTAGGCTTAATCCTGAATCGTTTTCCTCTATTGGATCCTCAGTTTGATCATTGTCATTGCTACAAGCGCTTAATAGGATTAACATAAAAAATGATATGCCTATAGAATTGAAATGCTTAAAATAATTGTTCATTGTTTTAGAAATTAAATGTTTTTATGTTTAAAATTCGGGGACAAAAGTACTAGTGATACTGTTGTAAGGCTTATACAAAAACGGCAAATGAAATCATATTTCCGACATGGCCGTAGCACAAAACCGACGGGCTATAATATTTCCGACAATCGGAAATTAATCTCTTGTTTGTACTAAAGTAGATGGACTTAAACCAAATTTCTTTTTAAAGGATTTGGAGAAGTGCAAGAGGTTGGAAAACCTGTTTGATCGGGCTTAACCTGTTTAAGGATTGAAGCTATAAGATCGTTAGTTTCACTACCAATGAAATAAGCTTTCTCAACGGCTCCCTTATTGATGTGGATGCCAATCGCAAGTGATGTATTCATACCTTTTAAGGCATCAATGGGACGCTCAATGGGTGTTATATGGGGCAAAGACCTTGGTGCGTAATTTTTTTTTAATGGGAATCCCAAAGGAGCATGGGATTGTTTGTCAAATCCATATCCATAATGGATTCTTCAATTCTTTGATTTTGCTTACTCAAAAAACAATACCCGTAACGATATCAACTATAGTTTTGACCACTTTATTTTTAAAATGGCCCAAACTTATTTTGGATACCCCAACTCGCAGTAAACCTTGCATTTCAAGTAAGTCCTTTTGACTTTTTACCAACCATTCATAATCTTCCTTACTCAATTCATTATTGGCCAATAAAACGGTCCAACGTAGCAGTTTTTCTTTTGAAGTCTTTAAAAAATCTTCAATATCCTTTTTTGATTCTTCTGTAAGTTCTCCGTATTGCTCTTCTGAAATTTTCAGGATAGCATCTTTTAACTCTTTTAAAATTTCATTAAAATCCATAACTTAATTAGATAGTTAATTGCTTAATATAATGTCCATCAATTTGCTTTCCGATGTTTTATCTTTTTTGTTTTCATAAAGAATTATAACATCCATCGCCTCTTCTATTTGTGGTTTTGCCTCATTCATAAATAGCTCTGAAAGCGTTCCTTCTTCTTTCCATCTTTTTATATAACCTGCCAACAAATTCTTTTCGCTATCCGCTTGCAACTGCCACATTTTATGGGAAACACCGTTCTTAGGTTTATTCTGTTCGTACAATACAATTTGATCAACATCGATTAATAACTCATCA
>JBATTK010000171.1:0-8385 GCA_049670505.1 Saonia sp. | reverse complement strand
ATCATACCAGGTCATGACTTTTAAGAGGTCTCCATCTACCACCCGGGTCATGCTTAAGTCTACCGTGGAAGCATACGGACTTTTAATGATATCGGAGGACACAATGGGTTCATAAGTAGTATTCATTACTTTTTCATAGCGTTCGGATTTTGATTCCTCTTCCAAAATGGCGTTCACCTCTTCGGCAGTTACCTGATTTTCCGTTACAAATGTCATATCCGAAATAGAGCCCACGGGAATAGGGACACGAATAGCAACTCCATCGAACTTACCTGCATATTGCGGCAAGGCCTTTGTTGTTGCTATGGCGGCACCTGTTGTGGTAGGAACCAAATTGGCCGCACCGGCACGTCCCATTCTATAATTCTTTTTGGAAACGGCATCTACCATTTGCTGTGAAGCGGTATAGGCATGTACGGTAGTCATAATCGCTTTTTTAATACCGATACGGCGGCCCAATACCTCAACTACGGGACTAATATTGTTCGTAGTACAACTAGCACAGGAAAAAATATTGGTCCTACCATCCTGGGAATTTACCCCATGGACTACGGTGGGGGTATCCGCACTTTTGGTAGGAGCGGAAATGACCACTGTTTTTGCACCTGCGGTAATATGCTTTTCGGCATCTTCGCTTAGGGTAAACACGCCAGTGCTTTCTATCACTATTTCAATATTGTTTTCCTTCCATGGCAATTCTTCCGGATTGCGCTCAGAGTTATATTTTATAGTCTTTCCATCTATAAGCAAGTTCCCATCCTCAACGGTAACCTCGCGTTCATATTTGCCATAGACCGTGTCGTACTTTAAGAGGTATACAATATTTTCTATGGGTACAAGGTCGTTTACGGCGACCAATTCCAACCCGGGAGTATCCAGAATAACTTTTAGGGAAGCGCGACCTATGCGGCCCATTCCATTAATGGCGATTCGTTTCATACGTTTAAATCTTTTTAATTTCTTGATAATAAATCAACTAAAAAATTGAGAACGTATGTAACCGCTACGCTCTCGCATTAAAAATTTTAAACATTGCCTTTTGTGAAGTAATTTTTAAAATTTCTTAATACTCGTTTCATATGTGTTTCTTTTTATGTTTTTTATTTCAACTTTCGTTCTTCTTCTTGTATGGGCACATCATTAATGCTGGCATAACGTTTTATCATAAGTCCATTTGGATCAAATTCCCAGTTTTCATTGCCGTAAGCGCGGTACCATTCCCCACTACCTGTTCTATACTCATATTCAAAACGCACGGCAATCCTATTGTCCGTATGTGCCCAATATTCCTTTTTCAACCTGTAGTCCAACTCATTGTCCCATTTGTTTGCGAGGAATTTACGTATCTCCCCACGACCATTGACAAATGATGAACGGTTACGCCATTCACTATCCTCGGAATAGGCCATAGCCACTTTTTCCGGATTTTTACTATTCCAGGCATCTTCTGCCATTTGTATTTTTTGCCTTGCCGTTTCCTGAGTAAAAGGCGGCAAAGGAAATTTTTGTTCTACCATTATTTTTTATTTACCAATCGTTCGGTAAAAAAGTCGGTATACTTATACTTTCCTTACGCTTTATTTCCATTTTTCTACTTTGGAGATATCACCTTATAAAAATAACATACTCCTTATAATCCGTCCGTTATTTTAATGTTATTTTTTATATACGGAAACAAAAAAAACCCTGACTGAGTTGTCAGGGTTTTTGCAGTTCGGATGGTAGGTTAACCCTAAACACCTAGCCCATCCATACTGGCTTCAGCAACCCCAATTGAGTGTTGGAAGTTTAAATACTTGCCACAGATCACAGGAGGAACGCGCAAGATCGTACTGACTTGGTCTTTTTAATTTAGGGTAATTCTAAGCTAACACTATTTTAAGATTACCTGGTTGGCAGTAATCAATTCGCCAGAGTTTTGGTAATCCTATAGGCACATATCCAAATGCTATGCACTCTCCAATTGCCTCAACTTGGTAAGCGCCTGGGATTTTGAATTTACGTTCAGTTTTAGATATATATTCTGTATATGAAAATTTATAGTACTCGGAGTAACAAACAGTCTATCCGCAATTGCCTTGTAAGTTGCTCCTTGTCCCAGGTAATCAATAATCTGGTTTTCCCTTTCAGAAAAAGATTTATATGATTTTCTTTGGAACATTGAAATTACTTTTTTAGCAATATCATTGCTCATAATAGCACCTTCATATCTAATTGAATTCAGGGCATGAAGCAAGCGTTTTTCGCTTACCGGTTTTGTGAGATAGCCATTTGCCCTGCTTTTAAAAGCTTTTTTGATAATTTCAAAATCGCTCTGTTCACTTATCATGATAATTTTTACCTCCGGATCTTTTTCCAGAAAAAGTCCGATTCCTTCTATGCCACTTACTTTTGGCAAAGAAACTTCCGAAACAATAATATCCGGTTGTACGTTGTCATAGTCGGCTAAAGCGTCTTCCACAGAGACGTAAATGCCTTCCAAGGAATAATCACAATAGGTTTCAAAATAATACGCATAGGTATCATGAAATAGTAGGTCATCATCAATCACAATAATTTTTAGGGTATTTGTTTCCATATCTAATCGTATTTGGGTTTGTATCTAATATTTGGGTTTGATTCAAATAATATTTGTGTTTTATGTCATAAAACTTTTAATAAAATAAAGGTTTAAAGTTTTGAAAATCAATAGATTTATACAGACAATCGATTGCTTTCCCTACAATTTCCTTATCCACAGCAAAGCTAGATGCAGCCTTATTATTGGCGCTGATCAGTAAGTTTTTACTATAAAAGTAAATTTGGAATTTAGGCCTAGAATTATTTTTCTAGAGTCTTGAAAGCAAGATTGAATGGATGTCCATCCTTTTTTTAATTAGCAGGGCCTGTATTTTTGGAACTGCCTTAAGCTGGGCCATGAAAAAAAGATGTAGTTCATACGCTGTAATAGGAAACCTTCCTTCATCGGAATAGTTGGATTGATTCTTACTTTTGAATCAATAGCAGCGTTGCTTTTTTTGTTGTCCTTGAGGTTAAGATACGTTTTCATAGAGTTGGGGGTTTAAGGGTTTGGGTATGTAACTCAAGCAATTTTATAAATTAAAAATACTAAAACTTTATACATATTCATAGATTCTGTAGGCTTTTTCGTTCAAATGCAGCATTTTTTTTGATATATGGAATAGATTTCACGCTACTATGGTAATGCATCAATTATCAAACATCACGTCGGCAGTCGCCACCTGACTATCTACCTGCATAATCCACTTTTCTTCTCCGTACGTTCCATTCAGGTTTGAGACAAATGCGGTTTCGGCCTCTCCTCTCAATTTAAAATCGGCCAAATAAACATAGTAAAGTCCATTTTCCTTATTATAAAATTGTTTTGCATTTAAACCTTCCTCTTTTAAGCGTTTCATAAAAGCGTTTAACCACCTTTTATTTTTATAGACATTCGCAATGAGATAATAACCAGATTTTACCCCGACAATATCCGACTGATTCAAAACGTTTATAGGAAGTTCCTTATAATCTTTATGCTCGCCCGGGTTTAAACCGGCCGGGGCTTTATCATCTTTATTCGCTACTGCCTCTCCGTATCGCCCGTTACCATATTTCTGGGAATTACCGGCCGGGGCAATTTGATCTTTATTTACTACTGCTTCTCCATATAGCCCTTTGCTATTTTTCTGGGAATTGGTGGTATTCTTGTGATTCATCTCATTTCTTACGATCCCTACCAACAATTCAAACTTCTTTTCGAACTGGGCATTACGCCTCTCTTCTATAGAGTCCTGTCTTAGAATCATCTCGTCCAAAATCAAACGGTTTTGATAGGCAAGTGAATTTTCGTCCTTATCATCATCAGCCTTATTTTTTTCTGCTACCAATTGTAAAATTTGTTCTTCATAGTTCCGTACCACCTCATCTACACGCTTATCGCTGGAATAATTCTCCGCATAACTTTCGGAATTGGATTTGGGAAGCTCATCCTTAAGGGTATAGGCCAATGATATTTCATGGTTCCAGCCGAGATTGGCACCCAATCCGGAGAGGTCTTTTTCCATGAGATACCCCAAGGATAGTTTTCTGTTCAAGTTAAATCCAACACCTAGGGACATCCCGTACGTATCATCCAAAGTGCTTTGAAACCATCCATATTTAGGCAAATCCAATAATACGGAGCCTATATAGGACAAACTTGAGTCTTCATTTTTACCTACTTGTAAAAGGGGCATTAACCTGGCATTCGCAAAGAGCCCCCTTCTAGCCATTAGTGCATGCGTATATTGAACGGAAGCCCTAACGGTCCTATCATCCAAACGTGTTACGAGATTATTCGTCGTTTGATTGTATTTCAGCAAATCCGTGGCATATAGTCCAAAATCAAAATTACCTAAAGAAAGGGTAATCGCCGGCTGCACTGTAATCTTATTTTCTTTCCTTGCTTCATCTATTAAAGGATCTTCTTCCGTAGCGACCACATTGTTTCTATTAACCCCTTTGCTCAAATAGTTGACATTGGTTCCAAAGGTTAGTTTGCTGTTTGAACCCAATTGTACGGAAGTAGCATAATTGGCGTTAAAACCAAACTCTTGTATTACACCCGCCCTTTGCTCATAGACACCAATGCCCAAAGCTGTATGATCATTTAGTTTATGACTAAAACCTAAATAATAATTTTGAAAATTATCTTCAAATAAAGCGTATTGATTCCTATGCAATATATTTAGATAGGATTTATTCTCACGCACCAATGAAAATGTAGGATTAATCAAAAACCTGTTAAAGAACAATTGATTATGAAAAGGGCTGTTTAAACTGAAATCGGTATTGGTCTCCGGACCGGTCTCTTGACCATAGGTAACATGCGTACATAGGGCAAGGCAAAATAGTGTTACCGGGAGTACCTTCTTTGTTATTGCAACGTTACGGTTCATCTTATTGAAAATTTATTTTATTCTGATCATCAAAAGTCCGATGTATCCTTTTTCTGAATTATTCAAGCGTTATATCATCGAGCTTATTGATCCCAAGTTAAAAGTTTATTAGTGTATCATTACTATGAAATAATCATAGTTTACGTCAAAACATCAATCTTTTAAGGGCTAAATAGCAGCTTTTTTATTGATCTTCATAAATGGTGGTAGAGTAATCCGTCTTTAAATCGCTGTTTAAAATTTCGACCAGCCTATACTCTTCCGTTTCTACTATCGGCTTTTTTCCCATCTCGGCGTAGGAGAAGGCCACTTGGCCAACAGCATCTTTACCTTTACCTCGGTTGGACATCACATAGCCTGTACCTTTTTGGGTTCCTAGAAGAATGGAAAAATCATCCTCGATACTATTGATAGGGCTACCCAAGTTAATTGATCGACTTACTTTCTTATGTGCTACCTGGGCCATAAAAATATCCAGGCCGCCATGGCCTTTATGTCCATCGGACGCAAAAACCAATGAAGTACCTCCTACTATATTAGGATATAGATCGTTTTTATCCGTATTTACTTTTTGACCTAGATTTTTTGCGACGCCAAAAGTACCGTCCCGCTCTAACGAGGCTACATAAATATCATACTTTCCAAAAGTACCGGGCATATCGGAGGCAAAAAACAAGCGCTTACCATCATCGGAAACCGTTGGATGTATGGCAGAGGAATATTTAGGGCATACGGCCACTTCCTTTATATTTTTCCATTGTCCACTTATTTTCTCTGCCCTAAAAATTTTATGGACCAATTGTTTTTTAGAAAAAATACCCTGTAACGGTTTTAGGTATACCGGCTTACTAAAATAGGCGATATTTCCATCTGCCGTTACGGTTACTGGCGGTTTGTAGGTATACTTTTCGGCCTTTACGGATTCCAAATTGGCTTCTTCCGGCAACTCATATGCTGCAAGGTCATTCAACGCTTGTGCGTCATTGTTCGCATTAAAATCTATTGCTCCGTATTTACCGACCAATGGTTTGTTCTTTTTTAAACGATAGTCCGCTTTTATGGAGGCAAACCAATCCTTTTCATTGGATGCGACGGAAGCCCCGGATGTTCGCGATTGCTTTAAGGCATATTGATAACGCTCATGATACCCGGCACTTACCGTATGATCGTCGCTAAGATCGATAAGTTTTTGATACCAAAATGAGGCCGTGTCGTAATTTTCGATCAAAAAGTTCGCATTTCCTAAATCTTCGAAAATTTCCCTTTCCGTATATCCAAGCTTTAAAAGCTTTAGATAGTCGTCTATTCTTTTATTCGCATCGCGTACCTTTGGATTATTGGAAGTAGTTGACCCAAATTGCTGTGCGGTTAACCCAGAACAAAAAAGAATCATAATAATACATCCAAAGGCTACTTTATATTTAGTAAAATTCTTCATAACATTAAGATTTGGGATTATTGATATGTCCAAAGTTCAAAAAATGTTTTGGATCGCTATTATTAAAATTTCATAGGTTTTCTATTAAATCGGCTAATTTTATGTTAAAATTGACGATGAACGGTTATTTTTTTACGTCATAATACATAAAATGCCAATAATTGATCCATACTTTTGACAGCTATGTCATAGGAAAGGAAATTAGAAACGGTCACCATTTTTCCCTAAACTTTGCACCTAAATTATAGTAGACAATAAAAAATTTCTTGAAATCTTATTTTTTACCTCACCTGGAGCTGTAGAAAATGGTGGTTCTGATCTTGTGCACTCTTCTCGCTGTGCTCGTCGGATGCAGGAGGTGGACAGGAAACCCTGCTTGCAGCAGGCAAGCCCGACTCAAGGTTGGAGGAATCCTGAGATAAACACTCCAATCATTTATAAAGACCTTAATAGCTATAACATACTATGGGCAAGAATAGGTACCAACGGATCAGGCGGAAAAATAATTCGGAACTTAAATTTGAGGCCCGATCCAGAAAAGGGCCATTTTAAGTCAACCTATAGAAGCTCCGATAGGCATGTGGTTTATTATCTATCTTACATCGAGCATCCGATTCTTTAGTGTATCGGTTTTAGTCCGATTTAAAAAAGTCGATACTTGTTGATAAAGATAAGTTAAAATCAAATTTGTTTAACAAAAATTAATAATTATTAAACAAAATAGAATATCTTTACACCATACATATACGATAAGGAGCATCTGATCGAATGAAGTACCCTGAGCTTTAGCCTATGGTACAGTGGGAAAGGTTGCTATGAATTTTGAAAGCCTGTACAGTTTTTAGTTAGTTTTTAATTGTATGGCTTTAGTTGGAGATCAGATGTTCCTTTTTTACTTTCTGAAAACTAAATTGACCTATGCCCCTAAATGTATTGGGAACCGACTTAAATCCATGTTGTTATGAACCTATGACCGGATATTTTAGGGATGGTTATTGTAAAACACTACCCGAAGACACCGGTACGCATGTGGTATGTGCGAAAATGACCCAAGAATTTTTATCATTTACCAAAGAAAGAGGTAACGACCTATCTACCCCCAGACCTCAATGGCGATTTCCTGGTTTGGTACCGGGAGACAAATGGTGTCTCTGTATAGGAAGGTGGAAAGAAGCCGAAAAGGCCGGAGTGGCCCCTCCCGTAATTTTGGAGTGTACCCATATAAAAGCACTGGAGTATACCTCGCTCAAATTGCTAAAAAAATATACCTTTATAGAAGAAAATTGAATCATATCCCTATTTTGTGTTTGTTTTTCTTTTATCCTATAGCGAAGTGTCATTAAAAATACACCCTAAGATATAACACCATAATCATGCCCAGTACCCCCCTACTCGTATTTAATGATAAAGGTATCTACTGCGAAGCGGCGGGAGTCTATATAGACCCTTGGAAACCTGTTGAGAAAGCTATTATAACCCACGGGCATGCCGACCATTCAAGATGGGGCCATAAAAAATACATTACACATTATACCAATGTTCCTATTATAAAACATCGTTTAGGCCCCATACAGGTCAGTGGAAAGGCTTGGGGGGAAACTTTTACCATTAACAACGTTACTTTCTCACTGCATCCTGCGGGCCATATCTTTGGCTCCTCCCAAGTACGGGTAGCACACAAGGGAGAAGTTTGGGTGTTCACTGGGGATTACAAAATTGAGGATGACGGAGTTGCGGTTCCCTACGAACCTATTAAATGCCATACCTTTATTACGGAATGCACCTTTGGGCTGCCCGCTTTTAAATGGATGCCGCAGAAAGAGGTCATGGACAACATTAATGCATGGTGGGCCGAGAACAGGGCCAAAGGACAAACATCGGTATTATTCGGCTACTCTTTGGGAAAGGCACAACGATTACTTAAGTATTTGAATACGGATATTGGTACTATTTTTACACATGGGGCCATAGAAAACATGACCGAAGTTATCCGCCCTATGTCCCCAC
>JBATTK010000170.1:0-43397 GCA_049670505.1 Saonia sp. | reverse complement strand
GCTGTAGGTCTCGCCATAAAAGCGGTTTTTCAACTGGTAAAGGCCTTTAAGGGGGATTTTCTTAAACAGTTTCGTTCAAATAAATTATTAGAACCAAATAAAAGAAAGGTGATAAAGTGGATTGGATATGCAGGTTTGATCTCGAGGGGCATTGTGGTGGGTATTGTTTCTTATTTCTTCTTTGAAGCCGCACGCAATTCCGGTGCCGAAGAAGTAAAAGGTACTGCCGAGGCCTTTTCTTTTCTACGACAAAAATCCGAAGGGCCTTGGCTCGTAGGGTCGGTAGCTTTTGGATTGTTCTGCTATGGGATCTATATGTTCACTATGGCCAGATATAAAGAGTTTAATGATTGATTGAAATCTGAACACGGGGGACGCCATACCTATAATTACAGGTACCATGTTTAGTGAGTTTGAGTGAATAAAGGAAATACTTGTATTAGTTGTTTGACCTTGGTTTTGGTCTAGACCAAAATCTTTTATAAAACAAGAAGAGGATGACGCAACCCGCAAAAATCATATTAATCAAGATGACTAGGTAGATTAAATTTTCCATGATGCAAAACTCATCTATTTAACAGAATGTGTTTAACAAAATCCCAATTTAATTTGACGCAATTGTAAGGATTTACGCTTTATTTATCAATTAAACTTATCTTGGTCGTATCTTATCAAAAACAGGAAATCGTGATAGCCATCGAAGTAAATTCGCTCCCAATTGCAGAAGTGATGAGTGATATTTCAAAAGCCTTTAATACTACCTACAGTGAATCTTGTGGAGAGTACTATCTCGAAATTCCGAGAAATATAGGGGAAGGCAATATTAGGGGCATTAATTTCGACAGTGGAATGGGGATAGTACAGTATGATTGTCGCTTTAAGGAAGATGTCGAATTTCGCTTTACCGTCAACGAGGTACATCCTTTAAAATTCCTGTATTGTTTGGAAGGTTCCTTAAAACATAGGTTCGAGAATTATGAAGAGATGCATGAGATTATCCAATATCAGGAAGCTATTGTCGCGAGCGATTTTTTCAATGGCCATATTCTTCGATTTCATGCCAATATCAATACGGTAATCAATAGTTTGGAAATCACCCGAAAGGCTTTTCAAAAGAAAGTACGGTGTGAACTGATCACTATGGATGAAGACTTGCAGAAACTCTTTAATGATATCAAGGCAGAAAAAGCCTTTTATCATGATGGTTTCTATAGCCTAAAATTGGCAGACTTGTTCAGGGAAATGCAAGCCTTTGAAGGTAAGGATTTTTTGAGGAAACTTTTTCTGGAAGGCAAGGCCTACCAAATGCTTACCCAACAAATTTTGCAATATGAGGACGATTTGGAGGATTCCACGAAAAGAAACATTCTTAGACGTACGGAAATTAAGCAGATAGAAAAGGCGGTACATCTGATCAAAACCCGAATTTCAGAACTGGACACCGTAAGCGATATCGCCGGCGAAGTCGGCCTTAATACCAATAAGTTACAGGAAGGTTTTCAGAATCTATACGGGATTACGGTCAACCAATATATACAAAAAATCCGTTTGGATCTGATAAAGGACCTTGTGTTGAATACGGAGTATTCTATGTCGGAAATTGTTGATTTGGCAGGCCTCTCCAGTAAAAGCTATCTTTCCAAAATTTTTCGTGAAGAATACGGGAAGTCACCTTCCGAATATCGAAAGCACTTTGTTGCGTCTTTTCTAAGCAAAAACAGATAATCGACTTTATGAAACCATCTTAGGGAAAAGATAATAAAAACCCGGAATGGAACAATTGAAAAGATACTAATGGCAATAAAGAAACTTTTTTTGCAATGCAACTGTTCCAATGTCCTAAATTGTAAAAACGTACTTTTTTTGAGCATGTAAGCTGCCTTTATATCCTCCAACATTCCTTGGATAATTTCTCGATTAAATCATTCTCCCAAGAAATAATTTATATGGATCAATCCTTTCTTCGAAAGGGTCAAGGGAAAAGTACTAAAAACATCAACTTTATATGTAACAAAGTCGGACAAGAAAGCCCGATTAAAAAATGAAACGATATGTCCTTAGTAACTATTATTCTAAACATTTTACTTCCACCCTTGGCAGTTTTTCTTAAGCACGGCGTAGGAACAACCTTATTGATTAGTATTTTATTGACCTTGTTGGCTTGGCTTCCAGGTGTAATACACGCCTTTATAGTGAACCAATAATAACTTTTACACCTAAGCAAAATGTGATAACGGTCCTAACCACCACAATACTATAACCAATTGTAAAATAAAAAAGGTTGAAAACTAATTTAGCTGCTAGAAAGGCTGCAATTCAGTGCTAGCTGAAAGCAACACATTGAATATAAGAAGTAAATAGAATTTAATTGGTATAAATGGCCGTTTGGTTCCATACCAAATGGCCTTGGTTGGTCAAATCCGATCGTTATTGAAATAGCTGTAGAATTGTGGTTTTTCGTTACAAAGTGGAGAAAGAAGTGTATCGAGAATAGAGTTTTTGGATAAAAAAGAGGCTGTTATCGATACAATTTTTCTCCGGTCGAAGCACCTGCCTACCGACAGGCAGGCTCGAACTGACGAATTTTGAATCTTAAAATCAAAATGCACAACGGGTTATAATAGTATGGAGCGTATGTGAGGAACAAAAGTTAATAGTAAATACGAGTTTCTTCAAAATCATATGGCATACCATTCAGTTTCTTATTCCTTGGAAATAGCTATAGCGTTAGGTTGTATTCCAGAACCATATCGATTGGCATAAACATAGGTGAATTCCGCACCGAAAAATAATATCAAGCAAGAATAGGAGACCCATAGTAAAATTAAAACTATAGTCCCTGCAGCTCCATAGGTTGAGCCCGGTTCCATTTGGGCAAAATATAGACTTAAAAACAGTTTCCCCAGTACAAATAAAAAGGCTGTCAAAAAAGCACCTATCCAAACGGTTTTCCATCGGATTTTTGCATCCGGAAGGTACTTGAACATTAACGCGAAAAGTACGGAAATAATACCAATTGAGATAATGAAGTCTATGGTATAAGCTAAATAAAGTAGAACCTCGGGTAGATTTGATGAAATATAATCGCTAAGCGCAGTAATGGCCGTAGTTAAAATGAAACTAATTAAGAGAAGAAAGCCAATAACCAAGATAAACGCAAAGCTTCTAGCGCGGTCGATTATTATTTTTTTTACAACTGTTTTTGGATTCGGTTTAATATTCCAGATTTGATTCAGGGATACTTTCAACTGATAAAATACACCTGTTGCTCCAAATAAAAGTGTTCCAATTCCGATGAGCGTAGAAATTAAATTTTTTTCTTCATTTTGCGACTCTACCACCATTCCTTCAATTGAAGCCGCGGCATCTTTGCCTAGAGCAATGGTAAACTCGTCTGTCAATTGTCCTTGCACAACTTCCGTACCCCATATAGAACCTACGATATTTAGAATGATGATAAGTAACGCAGGCAACGATAAAACGGCATAATAAGCCACAATTGCACTTAATCGGAAAGGATCATCTCCAATCCATGCTTTGTATGTTGTGATGAGCAGGGACGGTAAGTGTGACCATCTGAATTTTTTGGACATTCTACTTTCCATTACGTCAACATTAATTTGATGTCATTGCACCAAGAAGGATAAGTAAATATCATTTTACGCAGCTCATTCGCTTTTAATTTAATATTCATTGCCATCGTAAATAGGTTGATAACCTCCCCTGCCTCAGTACCTAATAGATGAGCCCCAACAATTAAATCCGTCCTATCGTTGATTAAAATTTTGTAAGCATAGGCACTACCGTTAACACGTTTGTTATTATACCAATCAGCCGCTTCGGAATATTTGATCGACACACTCTTGTAGCGTCTTTTAGCCTCTTCCTCTGAATAGCCTACAGAGGCCACGTTCGGAATCGTAAAAACAACGGAAGGGACCCATGGAACTTCAATTTTTTTTGAATTTCCGTTAATGATATTCTCCGATACTACGTTTGCCTCAAAACCTGATAGTGGAGAAAGCGGCATACTATGGTCTGACACATCTCCGCAAGCATAGATTGCATGATTGGTTTTGCTACAAAGATATTCATCAACGGTTATTCCATTGTCATCATGGGCTATCTTCGCAGCTTTTAAATTCAATTTCTTAATAGCGGGCACTCTCCCAGCGGTATTGAACACAGCGTCGACTTTTTTCGATTTTTTCTTGTTTCCTACCTCATACTTCAATTTAAAGTTATTTTCTTTTTTTCGAAGAGATTCTATTTTTACATTATAGATGAATTCGATTCCTAAATCTTTGGATACCTGCTCAACCAAGGATACCAGGTCACTATCAAAAGAGTCCAAAGGTCTATCGCCATGGTCTAAAATAGTTACTCGGCTTCCAGCTCGTGCGGCCATTTGCGCAAATTCCATCCCAATGTAGCCAGCTCCCAGAAAGATTATTTTTTTCGGAAGCTTCTTTAAGGATAGAAAATCATTACTCTGCTTTAAAAACTTACTTCCCTCAATATCCATTTTACGAGGCTCCAGGCCCGTTGCGATAACAATCTTATCGGCTACGATCTTCACATCCTTGATCTTCAAAGAATTCGGTCCAATAAATTCTGGGGAACCAGAAAAAACCGTAATATTTTTCTCTTTAAAATCCCTTTTTGTTTCCTTGGGAATATCCGAAGTAAAGGTTTTTTTAAATTTTTGAAGTGCTTTCCAATCTAACTTGGGAATTTCCATAATTCCTTTTCCTGCTAAATCACTTGTCCGCTGAAGAATCTCAGTTGGTCCCAACAGTACTTTTTTGGGATCACACCCGTGATTGGCGCAAGTACCTCCAAATTCCCTTTTCTCCGCAACGGCAACCTTCAACCCTGCCGCCTCACAATTTTCAGCTACTGTTTTACCGGCAACTCCACTGCCAATTACGAAAACGTCAAATTTTTCTCCTTTCATGTACCCAATTTAGTCCAGATATATAGTTTTGACTAATCCATATAGTGATAAGGTTGACTCAAAAGCTTAGTAGGTTATCCAATATGCTAAAAGAATTCCCTTCATCGGTATTTATGGAGTTAATCTTATTTTGATTTGAGTAAGTACATTGATATAATAGAGATTAATTTAGAGCAATGAAAAATTTAAGTAAATGAAAAAATTAATAAGAGTGTTATTAGCAGGCTGGGGAGCAAAGAAATTAGGTGGTGGCAAATGCGGATGTATAGGAGTAATCGTTGTATTTTTGATACTGTATTGGCTGCTTGGGTATGTGCTGAACTAGTTATACATCCCCATTCATTGTTTTGACCGCTGGTCCTTTGCACAACAATAGTCTATACAACATAAAACAATGAAAACAAATTAAAATAATCCTACGACCAATCCTTAAAATTTGGAATATTCTTTGTGGGGATAAAATGAGCGGGAAGCAGTAAATTTAATAGCTATAAATTCGTATATTATATTTACCGAACTACCGTTAGATATAAGCGGTTTATTTACAAGGGTTGATGACGAGATACATACACATAGTAATTATTTTCATTTTCTCCAGTAGATTATGTTCTCAGCATGTACCTATTTCAAGGGAAGCGAAAAAAGATGACGTAATCGCTCAAGATTCCCTAGTTTTAAGTAAGCCGGTAATCAAAAAATTAAGTTTCGATGGCCTTGATGGTCCGTATATTGTCAATGATACTTTATTCAGGGTCAATTCACAAAACCAATTCATAATTGAAAAGCACTTTGATACGGACTCGTTAATAATTCAGGCTAGTAATACATACGCCGACTATTTCCATCTTTCCCTTAAATCAGATTACAAAGTTCCAAAAAGTTCTTATGATTTGCCTGATAAAATGATTGTAATATCGGACGTTGAAGGAAAATTCAATGCGTTTTCCAGTTTTTTAATGACGAATAAGGTCATCGATGAGAATCACAATTGGATATTCGGTGATGGTCATCTGGTATTGCTGGGCGATTTTGTAGACCGGGGAAGGAATGTGACCCAGGTGCTATGGCTTATCTATAAATTGGAATACCAATCGCTTGCGGAAGGGGGTCAGGTGCATTTTATTTTGGGCAATCATGAAGTTCTTAACTTTCAGGGAGACCACAGATATAACAATGGTAAGTATATAAAAGTAGCGCAGGAAATTAGTAGGGAGGAAAATAAAATTAAGGCGGTCAAATTTATGTTCTCCGATCGGTCGGAACTGGGCAAATGGCTGGCCACCAAGAATGTTATCGAAAAAATCGGAGATTACTTGTTCGTACATGCAGGCCTAAGTCCTGAGATTTTAAGTTACGGATTAACATTGGATGAAATCAATATAAAAGTGCGTTCAAGATTTAAAAAGGATAGTTCCAATAAGGATAAAGTAATTGATTTCCTTTACGGCGCCAAAGGTCCTTTTTGGTATAGGGGATTGGTGATGAATAGATTGAACTATAAGAAAATTAAAGCTGTAGATCTTGAGAGAATATTATCCCATTACAACTCAAAAAAAATAGTAATTGGCCATACAATTGTCAAGGACATCTCCACCGGATATAGTGGTAAAGTTATAATGGTGGACGTGCCACATGGCCACGATAAATTTACCGGAAAGACAAAAGGCATTCTCATAGAAAATGGCAAAGAATTCTCGATTGACGATTTAGGTAATAAAATAAGTTTGGGAAAGTGATCACAGATTTTCAAAATGTACATCAAGATAGATAAGTCGATCTCTCAACCATTGATTAAGATATTCGTAATCATCTTCTATTGTTCTCTCACCGGGCCAAACCATAAGTTCGCGCTCATATATCTTTTCGCTTTTTAGTTTAAAATAGGTTTGTTCTATTTTACTGAAAAGCTTACTATCACTAAATACGGTTTTTCTTAAAGCGGTCCATCGGAGCTTAAGTCTGTCCCTGAAACCATCTGGATTAATCTTTAAAAGCCTATCGAACAGACCGTTGCTCAAAACATCGTTTGTAGTAGGTATTCGTTTGCCGTCTTGGATTATTCCCATGACACCGTCAAGATCCCAGGGAACAAAAAAATATGGGCTTTTTTCCTGATATCTGGCCAAGTAATAGTTCTTGCCCAAATTATCCGTCGCCCTCAATAGGTTTACAAGCAGATAATAATCGATCGCATTATCCATGTCTAACTGCCGTCCTATTTTTAAAGCAAATTCCTCATCTTCTCCGTGGACTATCAAATCAATGAACTGATTTAGATTTTCCCAATGGAACCTACCGTCCACCATAGGATATCTCATTTCAAAACCACCCCAATGCGGAAATAGATTATTATGATCCGGTGCTTTTTTAAATGCTGGGGCACCTTCATATGAGGATGCTTTGAAAAGCTCTCCATGGATGATTTGTTTATCGTTCCTTTTTAAGGCTAATTGCTTACGGTCCACGGATTCCGATAACGAATGAATTCCTATATATTGCCCATTTTTAAAAACCTCTACATATCTAACGTCGAATCCACTTTTTGCTTTTGGTTCACTTGATAGATAGTGTGGTTGGTGAATTTCTAACCATAATTTGGCGGCAAGATTTGATCTCATTCTTAGGGGCTCATTGTATAGACCGTCTAGTATCCAATCATCGTCACTTCTTAGGCCTTCGAATTTAACATCGTTTGATTTTTTATTTATGCTATCGGTCCAAAGTTCCAGATCATAGGATTTCTTAGGAAAAGTTAGGGATAGATTACCTCTATATTCTATCCCCATTACGTTCTTTATATACTTATCATCATTGAAATAAGTGAAATAACCTAAGATTTTTGAATCGTCCTGAACGGTCTTCTCCACAGTAATATGGACTATTGGTAATTTGGTAATATATAAGGTGTATAGCTCTTCTTTATATGCTAGTTTCAAAGCATTTGAATAGGATAAAAGGATGGGCTTATGGACTACATCAAACTTTTCATTAAAAATGAAGCTGCCTACTTCGGCTTTTGTTGGTAAAGCCGGATCGATGTTTTTGTTGTGCCAAACGATTATTTTGTTTGTTTTATCAATGCCAAAGCTTCCATCTTTTGCCATAACTTGCTGTGCCTGACAATTAACGGAAAAAATGGAATATATAAGTAGGCCGAATATTCTGGTGGAGTTTTTCAAATGGGTCATATTAAACCTTTATTTTTGGTCAATTTAAGAATTAAGAAGCAAATGGTCTCATATAACATTTCCTAAAGAATTCAGTAAAACTTTCTTTGGTCCTTACTATTCAAAGAATAAGAACGGAAAATATTCGTTAATCGCTAATAAAATCGTTTTTGACAAAACAAAAATTATTAAGTATGGAAATGAGAGAAAATTCGGATTACCCCAATACTGAATTAGGTAGGGTATCAAAAAAAGAAGGGGAGAGGATAGATGCCAAAAGTAAGGATACTTTATTCAGAACACTCTCGAGAAATCATTACGTTCTTTTGAGAATGGTAGATAATAAAGCAGCAATTATATTGACGGTCAATTCAATCCTAATTTCTTTTTTGGGAGCTTTGCATCTTACACCGGATGGAAAGAAGGAAATTATTGGAATCTTCTTTTCAGTACTTATTTATTTTTGCATAGCTTCAATGATATTTGCACTGTTAAGTATGGTGCCCCATAAATATTCTGGTAAAAAATTCAAAAAAAGTGGCTATAAGGGAAGTCTGTATGCCGGAAATTTTGCTGATCAATCCCTAATCGAATTCCAATCGGAATACAAGAGAATAACGGATGATGGTAATACGATCTTTGATGAAATAACCAAGGATATTTACTTCTTGGGGAATGCTATAAAGTATAAACAAAGAATGATTAAAGGTTCTGTGGCAGCATTGCTATTGGGATTATTTTTTGCAGGGATATATGCTTATTTTTTAACCCATTAATAATGGAAAGTTCAGAAATAAGTGGATTAAATGCTCCCCGTTTAATTAAGGTCAAATAGCTTTAGATAATATAGTTCCTTACTCTCACCGTCATTGATATACAAATCGGTGGTATCTAGCTCAGGCAAAATTATTTTTTCAAATCGTTGACCGTTACAAACAATGGTTATTGGGAATACTACTATTACGATATGTTGTTGCCTTTTCATGAGTCATTTATATATTGAAAAATTCAGCACAAGTAAACATTAAATTATCTTCTTAATAAATACAGGGGTACGAATTAGGTACTAGTGCCAACGGATTTTTTAATCATTATATTAATTCTTTACTAGGTGTAAGTGGTATTATAAAAAGTACATTTAAACGACCCTCAAGTGTCTCTTAAAAATGATCTATCCCTAAACTTTTCTATAGTTCAAATAAACGATTAATAAGTATATTGCATATATGAACTTGAGGACACACACGTTGGACAGCGAACCCGGCCAATACATAGAAAGCCTGATTTACTATTCTGATTTTGAACCGGACCATTCCATAGAACGGGTAGTCCCCACGGGCAATAGCTACTTGATTTTTGAACTTGACGGCTTTGTCAGAAACACCTTTAACAACGAAACCCTTAAACCGAATGCTTCTTTCACCAATGTATGGTTTTCGGGAATGCACAGAAACTACATTTCCATTTCTGCCCATCAAAAATCAGAGATGTTCGTGGTGCAGTTCAAACCTTATGGTGCACACCCCTTTGTATACATGCCGATGCAGGACTTAAACGATAGTGTGGTCCCTGCAGAACAGCTATTCGGAAGCGAAATTTTTAATCTTCGGGACAGCTTATTAAACGGTTCCACTCCCGAAAAGAAATTTCAAATTGCGGAAGCCTGGCTCAATGATGTCTATGACAGGAAAAAGACCCCCCCAGAGGAACTTTTGGATGTTGTACACCGTCTACAAAGGGAATCCGTTACCAACTACGGCACTATTGTGGGCGATTATCCCAAAACACATAAGCACCTTATTGCACAGTTTAAAAAGTATGTGGGCCTTACTCCAAAATATTACCAAAGGATAATGCGGTTCAACGAAATCCTGCAACTTATCCACCGATCCAAAAAAATCCAGTGGTCACAGGTAGCTTATCAGTGCGAGTATTCCGATCAGTCCCATTTTATAAAGGAATTCAAACACTTCTCGGGACTCAATCCCCAGAAGTTCATAGCACATGATTTCAATCAAGAAGGTGAGAATTTTTTTCCTTTGGACAGGAAAGGTTAATTTTTTACTATCCCAGAATATTTTATCTATTTAGTATTGCACTGCAAACCTAAAAACAATGCAATATGGATTTAACTACAGCTCTTGAAAATATGAATTGGCTTTCCGTTCTGGTGGCCGCAATCTCCTGTTTTCTGATAGGTGGTCTCTGGTACGGACCATTGTTCGGAGCGGCTTGGATGGCCGAATTTAATTTTACCCAAGAACATTTGAAGAAGAGAAATGTTCCAAGGACCTTTGGACTTTCCCTTTTTCTGGCATTCCTTGCCTCCATGATCTTGGAAATGTTCATCGGTGCGGAAGCTGACTTCATTTACGGAGCAGTTGCAGGATTCCTGGCAAGTTTTGGCTGGGTGGCAACGTTCCTTGGCATTCTATATCTCTTCGAGATGAAATCTCTTAAAGCCTATGCCATCAATGCCGGATACTGTATAGTCACTTTAACCATAATGGGAACAATATTAGGAGCTTGGTAAATCAAAAGATATGGAAAACGGATTATTAAAAAAAACCGGAAAGCCCTTGAAACATTGGATGAAAGTGGTCAAGGATTCCAAAATAGAAAAACACAAAGCCATCATCGAATTCTTAAAATCCAAGCACAACTTTACCTATGGATTCGCAAATTTTGTTTCCCTAAAGTTTAGAGAGGCCGATGCAAATTCTATTAGTGATGAGATACTGTTGGAGAACCAATATAAGGGGAAAGAGTCATTGCTGCCCATTTACGCTGAAATCAAAAAATTTCTGGAAGATCTGGAAGATGTTGAACTCGTCGCTAAAAAGGCGTATGTAAGCACCAGGGCTCAAAAACAGTTCGCCATTATACAACCGTCTACAAAAACACGTTTGGACCTGGGAATTAAATTTCCAAAAGATGTCTCAATAGACCTTGAAGAATCAGGTAATTTCAACGCAATGGTATCCCATAGGGTCCGCCTTGAATCCCCTGAAGCCTTCAATAAAGAGGTAAAAGAGTATTTAAAAATGGCCTATGAAGCTACAAAATAGGATAGTAGTACTTTTTATTCTGACAATTTGCATCCATTCTTGCAAAAGATCCCGAAAGTCTAAAAATGTAACGTCCGAAGTCGTCATCGCTCAAGAGAGATTCGTGAACGATTCAATTTGGTTTAAAACCTATTTTCATTACAACAATGAAATAATTAGACCCAAGACCCAATTGGTCCTTCAGGAAGTTGCTGAAAGAAACAGTTTATCGATGTCCGAAATGAGCCTGTTCAACATGCTGGTTCAAAACTCGGATTTTAAGCCTCTTGAAATTGAAGACTTCAAGATTAAATACCCGTTTTCAAAAGATGGATTTGTTGAAAGCAGTTATAATCTATTGGTTGAAAAAGGAGTGATGTGTAAAAGGTCAGTGGGCTACGCTTTGACCAAAGAAGGGAAAAGACTGTTGAATAATCTAGAACTGGAATATAACAAACAATTATCTCATCCAATTAATGATTCCATTCTTACGGTTTTCAAAAAAGTTTCGGAAAATTCACTTCGCAAAGATTTTTCGGGGATAAACCGGTCAGTTGAAAATCGTAAACACTCTATCTTAAGATTTGAGGATTCCAATAATAAATTTCTACAATTAATGACTGCCATGGGCGACTTAGTAGCGCTTAGAAACGACCAAGCACATTATAGGTATGAGTTCATCCTGGATAGTATCCCGGAACATTATGGCAGATTGACCCATCCTATGATGGAACTATTGGGAAGCGTATATGATCATGGGAATCTTGATGTGGATCGATTTCTAGCAAGGTCCACCTGGGGACATAGTAATGAGGAAACATTGAAATTTGTCCAAGATTTATTGGAGATGGGACTATTGAACAAAAATGATTCCGTTATTACACTTTCGGAAAAGGGGAACGAACTGGAGAAAAGGACTTCCATAATTTACGAATACAAATTTTACGAACCATGGCTTTTTATCGATAAAAGTATTTACCGATCCCTTGAAAGAATTTCCCTAAAATAGATTGCTGTTGTAAAATATAGTCAAAGCTCTTTGTCTGATGCCAGCTATTTTCCAATTAATTCTTTTACCATCCTATGCATTTCTTTTCAACTCTTCCTTGAAAAATGTAATATCCAAAGTTGTTTCACTATCGAATTTTAAATCAAGTTCTTCATAAAATGCAATTACATTTTCGTTAGTGTCAATTACGGATAAAAACAGATTTTTTTCACTCATTCCTCTCCTTTCTCAATAATATCCTCTAAAACCGATTTACCTATACCATTCCCTTAAATTTTGGAAGAATGTAAGTTTTCTCCAACTCCAAACAAGTTTCGATTGGTAAGTTTAAAGTCAGAAACAATTTATGGTAGATAGATATGGAGTTATAAAGTTCAAGTACATAAAATACTTTTATCAAAAGATCGTGACCCGATATACGCAGCGCTGGATGTTATATTTACCGCCCCGGCGATGGATAGACAATTCATTATTATCAACAAAAAGTTCTTGATGGCCACTTGGGGTACATTGACATCGGTAGGTTAATAAGATCTATTGTGATTTTGAAACCAATTATCATAGTTAAAAAAGCTAATGTGTTATTTAATGATTCGAAAAAGCTAAAGTATTCACTTTTGATTGACTAGTTTGCCGATATAATAATAGTAATAGATCCTAATACAAATATCATGAATGAAGATGTAAAAAGAATTGAAAAAAGATTACGCGATGTAATCAACAAAAACGAAGACGCAATAAAAGGATTTCAGAAAGCCGCTGAGAATTCAAAAGATGCCAGCACCAAAAGTTATTTTCTGGGAAGAGTAGACAATAGAAAGAACTTTTTGATGCAATTAAAGAACGCTTCCCCTGAACTAAGCTTGGGTAATGAGGAAATTGAGGGAACTACTGCTGGAGCTGCGCATCGTACTTGGATGGATGTAAAAGCTTTCTTTTCGAGTGATAATGATGAGTCCATGCTTGAAGAAGCGGTCCGTGGAGATAAATCGGCCATAGAGGAGTATAATGAAGTTTTGTCCGAAACCCATGTCCCTGTCCGGGTAAAGGAGATTCTAAGGGAACAGCGCGATTCTATTCAGAACGATTTGGAAACTTCTGATATTTTAGAAGATTTTAGATAAAACTATGTTTTATTCAATATCACAACAAAAAACCCCATTAAGGGGTTTTCCTATTTATTTGCCAAGAATGCATGAATAACTCTAAGGTAACCAAGCCAGAAGGGTAAGGAGTATACTAATCAATAAAGTTATTCCCACACCGTGCTTTAGAAATACGGAAAGAGGGGGCAATAAAATGTTTAGGATAATGGTCAATATGGACATAGTTTTGATATTAATGGTTAATAGGTTACAAAGATTCTTTTTGTTGTTTTACTGAAATACCGTTATCGAATAAATATTTAGCTTACTTTCAAACCCATAGTTCAAAATGAGATATTGCATAAACAGCATTGAAGTATTGTTTCCTTCAAGCATATGTAAGCGTTTAAAAGAGTAACAAATTTCTCAATTATGATAGTAAATCGTATTTATTCCTATCCTTTGAAATCCGGTAGGGCGATAATGATGGAAAATGCGGATATAGCATCTACCGGAATCCTCAATGATAGAACTCTGGTTACAATAGATGAAAACAATAGGGCCATTACCGGAAGGGAATATCCTAAACTGACCGCTATCGTTGCCAACTATGTTGGCAACGTGTTACAGCTTTCAGAAAATGGTCGAAATAGAATAGCGGTTGCCATGCCCAAGGATGAACACTGTAAAGTCGGTTTCAAGTTATTTCGGCATAACGTGGAAGGGTTGCTCATGGATTCCATGGCCTCCGATTGGATCAGTACTATTCTTGGAACGTCGTGTCGCCTGGTATGGATCAAGGATAACTTTCGCCGCGTTGATATTGGAAGGGGTGGAGAAATCGGGGATTTTGTGGGATATGCGGATGTATCTCCCATCCATTTAATCTCGGAGGAATCCTTGAACCATTTGAATTCGATACTGGATAAAAATGTAACCCCATTACATTTTAGGCCCAATATAGTTGTCAAGGGCGGTAGCGCCTTTGAAGAGGACCATTGGAAAAAAGTCCTCATTAATGGTTGTGAATTCAAAGTGCATTATACATGCAAACGATGTATTTTCACTACAATTGACCCTATGACCTCTACTAAGGATGAAGATATGGAGCCTTTGGCGACACTGGCCAATTTTCGTAACGACCGAAATGAACCCTTGACTTTTGGAATATATCTCGTTCCGAGAAAAAGCGGGAGCATTCAAGTTGGAAATGAAGTTACCATAGCGCGTTAACGTACCCTGATCAAAATCAAGGAGATTACTTTCTACTAAAAAGTATGGATTGAAAATAGAATGAAAACAGCGATAAAAAATTTGGCCATAGTGGGCGGAGGCCCTCGAGGTTTATCCGCTCTTGAAAGCATATATGGTCATATGGCGATCAAAGGTGGCCTGACATCCTTTCAGACGATGTTCTTTGAAAGCAGGGAACTTCCCGGAGCCGGCCATGTTTATGATGCGGACCAACCGGACACCAATTGGTTGAACGTTTCGGAAAGGGGGCTTACTATTTCCGGAAGGCAAGAAGTCAAATGCGATGATTTTCTGATCCCATCATTTCCTTCATATCAGGAATGGGCCGGTTATGACAAGAATGAGAATAGTGGCTCCGTACCGGATAAGTTTCCGTTGCGCTCCACTTTAGGCAAATACCTTTATGAACGTTACGTTTCGATCGCCTCCGTTTTGGAAAAGGCAAACTTGTTACAAGTCATTAAAGGCGAGGTTATAGAAATGGATTGGAACGAGGGGAAGTTCACCATTGCCTTGAAAGACGGAACCATCCATCAATCGGAGGAGTTGGTATTGACCATAGGGCATCAGTCCACGAAGAATTCTAAACAAATTTTGGATTGGTCTGCGTATGTTGAAGAAAATAACATGGTAGAATTGATAACCAAGCCTTACCCAGTTTCAGACATTTTGAAATCCAAATTGCTCGGTACATATAGTGTTGTAGCGTTGAGAGGGTTCGGTCTGGCCATGATAGATGTGATGCGGGCTTTAACCATTGGTCTTGGTGGGGAATTCAAGGTCGTGGACGAAGCTACCCAGAAAATGATCTATTTGAAAAGTGGTAAGGAGCCAAGCGAAATTGTTCCTTTTTCTCTGGATGGATTGCCCATGGCCCCAAAACTTTTAAATCTGGAAATCGATAGATGGTTTTTCCCCACGGATGAAGAAAAAGAAGATTTTAAAACTACGGTAGGCCACATTGCTGAAAAAGGCACTGCCACTGACATCCAATTTCTTATTGGCACAATTGAACCCATAGCTTTCAGGGTTTTCAAAGACCTTGGTGATAAGGCTTATAGTTATGATTTGGAGGAGGAAGAACTTCATAAGATAATCAACGCTTGGCTTTCAGATGAAGAATTTGAGCACCCGTTAATCGTTCCAAAGACCAATACCGCCGAAGAAACCTTGAAAGCATTTGTTGGTATGGCCACGGGCACGGAATCGATAAGTCTTGATTTTTGCATAGGCCATGTCTGGCGACATTGTCAACCAACCCTGTATAAAGCCGTTTCATTTTCTAATTTAGAAGCTGAAATTATTGCGGATATTGTCGAATTGGATGAACGAATCAAACGCTACTCCTATGGACCTCCCGTGGCAAGTTTACAGCAGTTGCTCGCATTGATCAAGATAGGTATAGTAACATTGGATTTCGTGAACGACCCCGATATAAGGACTACCGAAAAAGGGTGGGAACTTTCAAAGGGCAAGAAATCGATTATAGCTGACTTGATGATAAATTCGGTACTTGATCCACCAAAATTGTTGGACATAGACTCCCCTATTGTTTGCAATCTGTTGCACGAATCATTGGTCGAGCCCGTACATGGTGAATTGGGTATTGAAACCTATAAAAATGGCTGTGTTGCCCTATCTGAAGAAAGGGACAAGATTCCCTTGGCGGTTCTGGGCCGTTTATCGAAAGGCACTCTGATAGGTGTTGATGCGATTCTTGAATGTTTTGGGTTGCGTTCCGAGTTGTGGGCGGAAGGTGTTGTAGAGCGAATGCCGAATTAATTTTGGAACCATTGATTTTTTAGTTTCTTACAACGATTGTTCAACCTTTTTTTGCCTTTCTATCTTTTCGATATAGGCCTTTGTTTCCATAAGTTCCAGATGTATTGAAAATTTTAAGCATGGAGAATATGGCAGAAGCGTTGACAAGATATTGTCGGCCATTGGAAACCAGTTTGTGAACGATCGCAAATATGCAAACGATGCCGATTTTCGGTTGATTAAATGCAAACAGAATGCGATATCCACAAAAATTGTTAATCATATACAGCTAGCCATGAAGCGTGGAATAGTTTGTATCTTAAGCGGGGATATAGAAGAGAAAGACTGAATAACTAAATTAAACGATACTAAATGAAGGAAATCCTAAGAGTGCTCATACAACGGATAAGAACGATCCTATTTCCCAAATTCAGGCAGTACTATCAGAAACTACCCTATATTATTACTGTGGTGATAGCTTTGGTCCTTGTGCTTGGGTGCATAAACCTCTTTGTTGAACTTACCGCAACACTTAAAACGGAAACATTGGCCTCTTATGATCATCAAATTACACAATATGTCATTGCTCATCGCAGCCCATCCATTACAAAATATTTCAAGTTTATGACGGAGGTCGGGGATGTAAACGGTTACCTGATTGTATTGGGGATAAGTGTTCTTTTGACGATTTTGGTATTCAAGCGATGGAAATATATCGCTCAGATCACCCTAGTACTTCTTTTGGCGACTATTTCCAATATGATGTTAAAAAGGTTCATCGATAGGGCCCGGCCCGGCATCGAACACCTTGTAGTCGTGAAGACCTTGAGCTATCCAAGCGGTCACGCCATGAGCGCAATGGCCTTCTACGGTTTTTTGATGTATCTAGTCTATAAGTTCAAGATGAATATTATTTTAAAATCGGTCTTGTTCATTTTCCTTATCTTGTTTGTACTGAGTATTGGTATTAGTAGAATATATCTCGGGGTACACTTCCCTTCGGACATCGCCGGTGGTTTTATAGCTGGGATGATATGGGTGTTTTTCTGTATCCTTATCTTCAATCTGGTAGAAGTCTTTCGAAAAGATCCATTGACCTGATCATACTCCGTCTAATATAAAAGCTGTCTGTCAATTACGGTAAATTTTTTGAAATAGCGTTATTGCTGTTACCGATAGAGTTAAAATCCATTTCTTATACGCCAACATTGTCCGGTCTATAATAAGTACTTTGTAGTCTAAAGAGGAAAATCATGAAAATACGATCACATTTTTTTGCATTACTGTTCCTAAGCCTTATGTTCTCGGCATGCTCTTCCGCTCAAAAGAAAGCTCCGGAAGCAGTACAGAAGGCATTCGTACAAAAATACCCCGGTGAGAACGACCCGGACTGGCATGTGGATGCCAACGGGAATTTCGAGTCCAATTTTAAGGTGAACGGTAAAAGCCTAAGAGCGGATTTCAGCCCTGAGGGAAAATGGATAGAAACGGAGCGGAGTATCAAGAAGGAGGATTTGCCCAAAGCCATAAAAGATAAGTTGAAAGAAGATTTTAAAGGTTTGGAGATTACCGAAATCGAGGAGGTCGATCACCATAGCAAGGGCAGATTCTACGATATCGAATTTAAACAGAAGGGGAAGAACAAGGATGTTGAAATGAAGGAAAACGGGACTATCATCAATTGAACCCAAAGATGTAAATCTTGAGATGTACCCCCGTTTTTTTTTGATACCCGACCGGCGAAGTAAGCTTCCTTTTAATATTTGAAACAAAGTCACTCTAACTGCAACTAATTTTCTTTAAAAAAAAGCGTCATGGCATTAAGAAGATTGCTCTTCAACAGAATACTATTGGGAAACAAGAAAATGGCACTCTTGTATTTTGGATACAAGGCGGCAAAATATGGATACGGCCTGTATCGGAAAAAGGGCCCCCGGAAACGATCTAAAAATTAAGATTGGTAAAATTTCATTATCTTCGAGTAAACCAAAAACTAATCATTATGAGAAGCATTCTATGGCTAGTGGCCGTCATATGTATCATTATTTGGCTCTTGGGGCTCTTGGGCATAGTTCCGGGTCTCGGCACCAATAGCTTAATCCATATCCTAATCGTAATTGCCGTAATCATAATTCTCTATAATATCATCTCCGGTCGCAAGCCGCTATAGGTGGTCGAGAAATCTTTTAGAGTAAAGGATTCAAGGGCACATAACTGAACCGTATCTTGCCTATATGATCGTCCTGGATAGATCCCTTCCGTATTTTGGTCCAGTCCACGGTATTTTCAAGATCTCGAGAATATTGTTCCAATAGTTCATGGGATATCAGGATATATTCGTCGATGGGTATGGCGTTCTTCAGAAGACGATGGGCCGCTATGACGTCCTCCCCCATCAATTTAATATGCTTTCCAATAGTTACGGGAGCAATTTCGCATCCGTAGTGCAGTATAATCTTGAGGCCGAGAATTTCCGGTATCTTGGCGGCATCTTCCGATTCATCGTGTTTTTTACGCAGTTCGGATAGATGTTCGTAGAATTCCTTATAAAAATTTTTGCACTGGTCAATGAGTACTGCCAGCGAGGGAAGTTTTCCCTGTCGGTAGAAGAGTACGGCATCTCCTTCTATTTCAGAGACCTTAAGCCCGATCTCGTTGGAATAGACAATATTGTTCAGGAGTGATGGCACCACCTTCGCCCCAAGTTCAAAATCCACTTTACTCATAAATTCTGTAAACCCGCTGATGTCAGGTATACAAATCAATGTAGGTGCCTTATCCATGAACAATAGATTAACCAATTAGTAAGGTCCAAAACTACGAATTATAAGGCACAGTTTCACAAAAATAACAGGGGGAGATATAGGTGGTAAAGATTTTCTTTGCGTTTTCCATTAGCTCTTCACACCGTTCTTCTTTTAGTGTAAGGTTAAGATACATTTAAGACCTCGCAATACTCCCATTAGGTGCCGACATGAACTTAGAATTCCATATATTGTAGTAATTAATCGACCTATGCGAAAAATAATTCTGATTTTAACCGCCATTGCAGCAATTTTCCTGATCCTCGTCTACCTATCGGTTTCCGAGACCGACGATAGATTCCGCACTTGTGAAGTGCAGGATATTGAGGATATGGACAACATTAGGTTTAGGGATTTTGACTCTGTTACCGTAGCGGCCAATACCCTTTACGAAGCAAGTCTTTTAAAAGAACTGATGCAGGGGGAACAGTACAGGGATGCCTGGGCGATGCCCATTACCGTGCCCATAGTGTTTTTGGATACTTTAAAGGGCGGGCTGAAGGTCATTGAACAGGGTGGTGGCAAACAGACCCACTCCCTTGAACTGGAGGATGGTCTCGGCATTCGCTATACGTTACGAAGTCTTAGCAAGGATCCTGCAAAATTAGTCCCTGACATCGCGAAAGACCTCGGATTGGAAAATATTGTTATTGACGGAGTTTCCGCACAGCACCCTTATGCGGCCCTTGTTGTTGCCAAATTGTCCGAGTCAGCAGAGATTCTACATACCCGCCCTCGATTATTGTTTGTACCCAAGCAAAAAGTTTTAGGGGACTTCAATGACAAATTCGGTAATCGCCTTTATTTCTTTGAATACGAGAGCGAAGGAAAGGTAGACTGGACCGGTCATGGGAAAGCCATTGGGCTTTTGGATACAAAGGATTTACAAAAAATGAAAATGGACGAGGGACGAAAATTATCGATTGATCTGAATGCACTGATCCGCGCGCGCTTGTTTGATTTGGTCATAGGTGACTGGGATCGACATGCGAAGCAATGGGGCTGGACAATCCAAGGAAATGAAGAAGGCTATACGGCCATCCCCGTTCCGACAGATCGTGATAACGCATTTTTTAATCAGGACGGTATCTTGCCCACTTTAATTGCCAACGACCTTACACTGCCCAAGGTGCAGGCTTATGAAAAGGAGATTGAATTTTTGCCGGGTCTCGTTCGCACATTCGACGAATATTTCCTGCGGACCTCCTCTTCCGCACAATTCAAGTCAGAGGCCATACGATTAAGAAAGCAGTTGAACGATCATGAAATAGAAAAGGCCTTCAAGGCATGGCCTTCCGCTATTGACAGTTTGGACGGTCCCGAAATAAGAAGGAAGTTAAAGGCAAGAAGGGAGGCTTTGATAACATATGCGGAGGAGTTTTATAAGATATTGAACGAGCGGCCCATGCAGCCTATCGTACTCAAAGGTTCAGAGGAACTTGAACTTTCCGATAATCTGTTAAATTGTTTTGATTGTATGGGGCCAGCTCCTAAAAATTAGATCTGTGGATTTGGGCCTTTTAATTTGATATCAAGCTAACATTTATAAACATGGAGACTGAACACATAGAGGAATTCGTCACGAAACACCTTACTGAAAATTTGAACAAGGATTATATATTCCATAGTTTGAACCGGACCAAGAACGTCGTGTCAAAGACACAGGAGCTGTTGGAAAATTCAGAAATCAAGGCTATTGATAAGAACAGCACGCTGCTGACCGCTTGGTTCCTTCATACAGGTTTTACAGAAGATTACCATAGCCATATAAAACAGAGTTGTAAACTGGCCGAGTCCTACTTATCCAATGATGATGCCCCTAAAATAGATCCGGTTAAAGTAAACGCCCTTATAATATCAGCCTGGGAAGATAGAGAGCCCATCAATAAAGAGGCGGAAATATTACGGGATGCCCGTACAGCTTTTTATGGCTCAAAAAATTTTAAGGAGCTTATAGAATTGCAACGTATGGAGCTTGCCAATTTCGACGAAGATGTGCCTACAGTGGCCGAATGGGGGAAGAACTATATCGAAATACTTCGTGGCCGGCATCATTATTATACAGAACATGCCAAGGAAAACTGGAAGAAACAAAAAGAGAAGAACGCCATCAGCCTTGTCGCGGAACTTAAGAAATTTAAAAAGAAAAAGAAGAAAGAAAAGTTAAAGGTAAAACTCAAGAACCAAAGCCCAGAACGTGCTATCCAATCCCTTTATAGGACACAGCTACGGAACCACATCAAATTGAGCGATATCGCCGATACCAAAGCGAATATTCTTTTGTCCGTAAACGCCATCATCATTTCGTTGTTGTTGGCCAATCTAATCCCAAGACTGGGCAAATCGGAAAATTCTTATCTGATCTACCCCACAGCGATATTCGTCATTTTCAGTATAGCTTCCATGATCATGTCCGTTTTGGCTACAAGGCCCAAAATAGAGAACGAGAAGCTGGTGGATGAAGAATTAGAGGACGAAGAAACGAACTATCTTTTCTTCGGAAATTTTTATTCATTGGAGCTGGTTAGTTTTAAGCGGAAAATCAAACGCATTATCAAGAGTAAGGAATCCATATACGATTCCCTAACTATGGACCTATATTATCTGGGAAAAGTCCTTAAAAAGAAGTACCAACTACTGCGTTGGACCTACACAGTATTCATTGTAGGTATCATATTATCGGTTCTGGCCTTTGCCATTGCCCTCAAATATTTTGGGATGGGAGAGGAAATCTTAGATGCCGTGACCCCAGGTATCCAATGAGACAGGCTGACATTTTACCCCTATAATCCCACTGTCTCCGACTCGCTGTATATAGTAGGTACCTGATTTTGTACTCTAATGAAAACTAGTCCCCAGTCATAACGGGCTTCAAATCCTCCTAAAAATTAAACCTATGGAACGGTGTGTCCAAGCGGTGGTATATTTATTATAATCACTGTGAAATACCGTGGACAGTATCTTGATGTTTGGCAAAAGTACCTTCATAACTCCTCCTACTCTTGCACTACCCGACATGTTATCCAGTACGGATTTAATATCTATATTAGCATCAAATGACCTGAATGCCAAACCAACATACAACCTTTTACCTAATTTTCGCCCTTTGCGCAACGATTTTAACCAGTTGTGTCTCAAAGAAATCCTTGGTTCGCAACCACCAATCCGAAATCATGGGATTCACTGAGGATTCCTTGGAATACAAGAAATCTGGTAGACGTTTTCTTCTAGTGGGAAATATTGGAACCCATAAGAGAGGCCTTGACAAAACTTTTGGGAATGCGTTCAAACAAACTCTTGAAAGGTATTCCGAGGAAGACTATGTACTGCTATTAGGTAATAGTCTTACCAGCAATATGACCGAGAAAAGTACGGTTGTCCAACAGGTGGAAAGCATATCCGATATGGTTACTAAGTTCGAGGGCAAAAAAATCATCATACCGGGCAGAAACGAATGGAAACCCAAAGGCAGCGATGGATTAAACGAAGTAGAAGATTACTTTGACGAAAAGTTGGGAAAGGACAATTATTTTGAACCTGAGAAGGGTTGTCCTTTGGAAACCGTGGATGTAGATGAGGATACGGAAATCATTATTGTCGACTCTCAATGGTACATTGAAAATTGGGATGTAAGACCCGGCATGAACGATAAATGTGAAATAAAGACCCGCACCCGGTTCCTTATTGAACTGAAAGACAAAATAAAAAAAGCGGGACACAAAAATATATTACTGGTAATGTACCATCCCTTGTATTCAAATGGATTCTTCGGAGGGAGAATTTCCAAAGACGTTTGGTACAAACCGAGTAATGAAAACGCATTTATCCCTGGAGTGGGCATCCTATGGTCAGCCTTAAGGGCGCAAGGCGGAATTTCAAGTCAGGACCGCCAGAACCCTTTAATGAACGAATTGATGTCAGAGATTGAAACGGCAGCGAAATTGGTGCCTAGAATTTTTATCATCTCATCGCATGAAAGGTCCTTGCAGTATATAAAGCAAGACAACGTACGGCAAATTATATCCGGTACGGCAAGTACCTCCCGCGGGGCCTCTTTAGGAAAAAATGGATGGTTCACGTCCGGAGAAATAGGGATGGCAGAACTTACCCTCCTTCAAGATGGATCATCGAAAGTCAATTTCTACCGACTTGGGGATGCTGATCAATTTGAACAGATCTATTCGGATCAGGGCTATCCAAAAAGTGACCATTACCCGATTGAAGACTTGCCAAATGATTTCGAAGAGACCTATGCAACAAGCATTTATCCTATTGAGCAAACAAAGGTCGATTCGAAATTTGAAAGAAAATGGGGAAAACATTATCGCTATATCTATAGTGTAAAGGTAAAGGCTCCCGTTGCCATTTTGGATACGCTTTATGGCGGACTGACGGTGGAAAGGGCCGGGGGTGGAAACCAAACGCAATCTTTAAGACTGGTAGATAAAGATGATAGGGAATATAATATGCGTGCCCTGGCCAAAGACCCGATTTCTTTCCTTCAAGCGTCCGGTTACAATGATTTGAATGCACATGATTATTTTGATGGAACCCTTACGGCGGAACTGATTTCAGATTTCTACACGGCGGCCCACCCTTATGGAGCATTTGTGGTGGCGGCGCTAGCACACGAAGTCGGTATAAAACATACCCATCCGGAACTATTCTATGTTCCAAAACAAAGAGCTTTAGGAGATTTTAATTACGAACACGGCGATCGTTTATATATGATAGAACAAAAACCTGATGATGATTTTGAGGACTCCCATATGTTCGGTAGAAGCGATGAAATAATCAATACCCAGGAGTTGTTCGAAGAAATCAGGGATGACGAAAACAACCAAGTGAATGAGGAGGAATACATAAGGGCACGTATTTTTGATATGCTCTTAGGAGACTGGGATCGGCATGAGGGACAATGGAGTTGGGCAGGAAAAGAAGTTGATGAAAAGACTATTTATGTTCCGGTACCCCGAGATCGAGACCAGGTATTTGCGAATTTTGACGGTAGATTTTTGAAGACCCTTCAAAAGATTGTTGGAAGGACCAGACAATTTGGACGTTATGGAGAGGATATCGAATTTGTGGAACAGTTCAGTGAAAGTGCCATAAACCTGGACAGGGCCATTCTGCAACGTTCCAATAAGCAAGTATGGAGGGAACAAGTATCCTATATTCAAGAAAACCTAGGAGAGGAAGCTGTAAAGCGGGCATTTTCCCAAGTACCAACGGAGATTAAAGATGAAGTCTGGGAAAGAATACAAACGTACCTCTTACTTCGAAAAGGTAAATTGGGAGACATCGTGGAAAGGTATCTGGATTACTTTCAACGATTTCAATCCTTAAAGGGTACCGACAAGGACGACCTTTTCATAATTGAAGGGGAATCGAACGGAGATATTCACGTTGAAGCTTACCGCATAAAAGATGGTGCAAAGGGGAGTATGCTTTTCAACAAGACCTATAAAGAAAATGAAACAGAAAATCTATGGGTTTTTGGATTGGACGATACCGATGTTTTCAAAATTTCCGGTTTGAAAAAATCAAAAATAAAAGTAACCATTATAGGAGGACTTAACGATGATACCTACAACATTGAGGAAGGCAGGGGAATCTTGATCTATGACCAGAAAGGAAAGGATGATAAATTTGTCAATCGCGGCGGGGCACAAATAAGACTTAGTAACAACTATTCCAACAGGATCTATGACAGCGAAATCAGACCGTCAAGCGGTAAAATAGCCAAAATTGCGATTGGATATGATCCCGATCAAGGTATTTTTCCAGAAATGGAAGTCGGTTTAAAGAACATGGGTTTTGAAAGAAATCCTTTTACCTCATTGTTTTTATTAAATGTTCGCTACATCTCATTGACACAGGCGGTAGATATTCGACCAGAATTTCATATGTCAAATCTTTTAGAACGTTTTAATCTAAAATTGGCCGGGCGCATCACCAGTAACAACTATACCAAAAACTTTTTTGGCTTTGGAAATGAAAGCACCAACGACTTGAATACTTTTGATGCCAATAGAATTTTTACGCAATATCTTCAATTCGGGGCGTCCGTCTATAGAAAGGGACCTTACGGAAGCTCCTTTATACTAGGAGCGAAATATAAAAATATAACAACCGAAGAATCTGAATTCGTTACTCTTGATAATGCACTTGGTTCCCGAAATTATCTGGAGATTGGCACTTCCTATAAATTTGAAAGCTTGGACGACGATCGTTTTACTACAAAAGGGTTGCTAATAAGGTTACAGGCCAAACTTCTTGATAATCTGGAAAATATTCCTACCACAATCGCCTTTGATCAGAAAATAAGTCTGTGGAACGCTTTAGGTGCAAATCGCAAATTAGTGCTTAAAAATACCATATGGGGACAACTAAGGGCAGGCGATGAAATCCCCTTTTATCATGCATCTATTGTAGGGAGTGATTCGGGGTTGAGAAGTTTTCGTGAAAATAGATTCACGGGTGACCATTCGCTAGGTATTTCAACAGATTTGAATTATAGGTTCAAACCTTTAAAAACTTCCTTGTTTCCACTTCGAATGAGTTCCTCGTTAGGATATGATGTAGCAAAAGTGTGGAGTGGTGCACAAAAATCGGACATTTGGCATACTAGTTTCGGGGGTGGTATGAAGCTCGAAATGGCCGCCCTGGTCAATTTGGATATGAACTATTTTTATGGAAAAGAAGGGGGCAGGCTCTCCTTCACTTTTCGGATAGGTATGTGACACCCGGTCCACTGACCAAACCTAAGCCGCTGAATATTTTAAATATAAAACTATGGCACCATCACAATCGAAGTCTTATATAACTTTTAAGCTGTTTCTTCAAATTTTTGGATTCGTTGCGATCATTCTTACGATATTCCCATTTGTGGCTGTTGATCACTGGTCAGTAAGGGTTTTCGACTTTCCACATCTTCAACTTACCCTATTGACAATGGTCGCATTGTTGACCTATTTTATTAAGTTTGATATTCGGAAGATATCCGATTATCTCTTTGTAATAGTCCTCTCCGCCTGTTTTGTTTTCCAAGGTCTAAAAATATTTCCCTATACTGCGTTTGGCAATTATGAAGTAAAAAATAGTTCTGACCATGTAGACAAAAAATTAAGTATATACACCGCCAATGTGTTACAGAACAATGAAAATGTACAAAAGGTCATCCAAGATGCAGAGCGCTTTAGGGCAGATGTTATTCTTTTTACTGAAACCGATGCATCATGGATCGATCATTTACAAACCGCTTTCGATATGAAGTACCGGTATCAAATGAAAAGGCCGGAAGAAAACACCTATGGGATGATTATGTTTTCCAAATTACCGCTGGTAGATGGGAAAATTAAATTTTTAGTTGAAGACTCCATTCCTTCCATACATGCCAAATTAGTGCTCCCCTCCGGAGACCGAGTTCAGTTATATGCGATACACCCGGCACCTCCTACCCCAAAGCATAATCCATCCTCCGCAGACCGGGATGCGGAACTAATGAAAATTGCAAGGTTGACAAGGGATTCGAATCTCCCGGTAATAGTAATGGGAGATTTTAATGATGTGGCGTGGTCGGAGACCACGGAATTGTTCCAAAGAATGAGTGGATTATTGGATTTAAGAAAAGGTAGGGGGCTTTTCAATACTTATAACGCAAAGAATTGGTTGATGCGCTGGCCTTTGGACCATATTTTCTCCTCTCCAGATTTTCGCGTTATGGATGTGCAATTAGGAGGAAAGACCGGTTCGGACCATTTTCCATTCTTTACCAGCCTCAGTTTTGAACCCGAACTGTCGGAAGAACAGCGGCTGTCTTCGCCGACCCAGGAAGAAATTGAGGAAGTTTTTGACCAAATCGATAATGAAAACAAAGAAGATGTGCCTAGGGATAAATAATCATCCAAGCACTGCACCTTTATAAGAAACAACTGTCTTATACCAAACAATAGGGTTGTCTAGTAAGCGGAACGTTTGAATAAGACGCAACAACCTTGCTATTCTCTGATATAATAAGTACATCAGGATTCCCATATTGAGCCAATACAAAAGGTAGTACCGTACGGCCTATTTAAAAAACTAAATGAAGAAGGATAAGGTGTTACCTTAAATGGTTAGTTTTATGGAACTGGGAAAGGAACCCTTTCTCAATCTGTTTTTAAAGTAAAAAGCTCAAAAGCATCAGCTTTTGGAGTATACCCAACCTTGTTTATTGATTCAGTTATATCCAACCGTTTGTACCTATTATCGGAAATCGCGTTTAATACTTCGTAATGAATATTTTCGGTCTCTATACATCCAATTAAGAGTTGGTTGAGATCATCTGGATGCAAGAAGGCACTTAAATCACGGGCATTCATTTCTGTGAAGTCTTCTGGAAATTCGTAAGCTCCAATACGCAGACAAATTGCTGAAACTCCATTATTATATGCATGATAGGCGGCTAAAGCTTCTCCGAAACATTTTGAAACCCCATAAATGTTTTTTGGCTTTACCAGCATATTCCTGTTTACCTGGACATCGGTCGGATAGCTTTCTATGGTTTGTGCGCTACTAGCAAAAATCAGTCTTTTACAGTCTGACTTTACAGCAGCTTTGAAAATATTTTGAGTAGTTTTAATGTTCGTTTCCAATATTATATCGGATTCTGAAATTGGGTCGACTATTCCTGCTAAATGGATTACCGTATCGATTCCTTCACATAGTTTTTTGCAAACATTATAGTCCTTCAAATCTGCTTGAATAATTTCCACATTTTCAGGAAAAGTATACCCATCCGTTGAAATGTCCGCCACCCTTATCTTATACCTAGTGCTGAAGCTTTTTGCGAAATGTTTGCCTATTTTTCCAAATCCTCCTGTTATCAAAATTTTTCTCATTGCATGTTCTTCTTGTTAAGAGGCCTAAAGGACGTTTAATATGGTTAAATTATCAACTTATTGAATTATTTTTTCAGTCCCATATAACGTCCAATTGGAAGTGCCAAAAGAAGAAAATAAAGAAAGCCCCTTAAAAGGTTCGCCCTTGGTAAACCGATTACGGATTTCTCGGAGTGTAAATAAACGACCGTTTTTGTGAACTTTTGTTGTTAAACGTGTTCATTACTCCTAGTAAGTTTACTTTAACCGTACACTTTTAAAGTTTACCTTGCATACGTTTAAATGATACAGATTGACATTTGGTTATGCAAGGGTGAGCACAAAATCCCAAAAACATGATTTACAGGTGGATGCTTTTTTGAAGGAAGGCATCAAACCGAAGAATATTTATGCTGATATTTCGTCTGGAGCCAAAAGTGAACGTAAGGGTCTAGACGAATTGCTTTCCAAATTAAGGGAGGGTGACACAATTGTTGTCTGGAAGATGGATCGGATTGCTCGAAGCCTCTCACATTTGGTAAAGCTCATCGATGACTTTGAGAAAAGGGGTATACACTTTAAAAGCATCCAAGAGAACTTTATTGATACATCTTCACCTCATGGCAGGTTCGTTTTCAATCTTTTTGCCTCAATTGCCCAATTGGAACGTGACATTATTATAGAAAGAACCCGCGCTGGACTTGAAAGTTCAAGAAGAAGGGGTGTTCGATTGGGTAGACAACCAGGATTAAGTAAAAAAGCACAGCACAAGGCTATTCTTGCCGAGAAATATTATCGGGATAATAAACTGAGCATTGATGAGATTATGAAGCTCATCGATATTGGCTCGAAGCGGACTCTATACAAGTATTTGGCTTATCAAGGAAGGCGTAAATGTAAGGAATGTGGTACTTTATTTTGGGACAAAGAACAAGGAGTGGATAAGGCATATTGCGAAAAGCATCTTAAATCAAGTAATAAACAGATGTAGTCAATGGTAAAGGTTTATATTGACTGGAACGTCATGTCTGGAATGAAGAATGGCCATTTCCCAGAATTGTGCCAGATTATTGAAAAAAGTAACAATCTATTGTTACTCTATTCTACCTCCCATATCGGTGACATTTTGACCAGTTATTCGGAAGATGAAAATCAGAAAAAAATTATAGAAGAGGATTTGGAATTTATAACAAATCTTACCAATGACCTTTGTGCCTTCACTTATAAGGATAAGATGTTCATTGATTACACTTCCCCTAAGGAACTGCTAGAAGAAAGAATAGAAAGTGCTTCTTTGTTTGATGATTTTAGTATTGATAACTTATTCAAGAGTATTGAAGAAGATGAAAACCTTAAGGGAATTTTTGCTCCGTATATTAAACTTCTTAAATCTTTCCCCTTGGAAGATTCATTCAAGGAAGCCTTTAATCAACCCGAAAGTGCGGAAATGATGAACAGAATGTTTCCCGGACTCAAGAATGAAATGACAATGGATGGGTATTTTAAGGCATTCGGAAAAATGTATAAAGACTTAAATGAAAAAGAAGACTATAAGCATCTGCGGGAAGATGTACAAAAAATAGGGATTAATAGCGGCCATTTTAATAAAGGTAAAAATCCTTTTGAACTAATTGATAGAGCAAATGAAAAATTTGGGTTGTCTAATTTTGATTCAAATCAATATTTCAGTAAAAACAAGAATGTCCCGGAATGGTTTAACGAAATAACCGATGCTTACCTAAAACTGGATATGTACGGATATAAATCCGACAAGATTAAAGTTACTGAAAAAAAGAAAAGTACTTTCAAAAACACGGTTGAAGATGCACAGCATTCAGCTTTTGCTTCTAGATGTGAATTTTACATCACCCAGGATGAAAGAAATTTCAAAAAAACCAAAGCAGTTTTCAAAGAGCTAGAAATAACTACTTATGTGTTAAAACCGGCTGAATTTGTGGATTTCTATAAAAAAAATCTAGACTATTCTAGTTTTGATCAACACTTGGAAAATGTCATAGAAATAATTAAAAAAGGTGAAGGTTTTCGAAGGTTGAATTATGAAGAAAGTGATGATTATATTTTAGTCCACTATTCACAAAAATTCATTTTTAATTTTTTTAATCGGATAATGCTTCCCAGAGGAAAAAATGATTCCGATACTCTTTTTATACTGACCAAGGACAATCCTTCTAAATTGTACTACACAGTGCAAAACGAACTTGAAGGAATGATTAAAATCCTGGTTGACCGACTTGGGACCGACGATAGTGGAAACTCATATTATCAGTTTGACGAAATAAAAGAAAAAGAATGGCCAGGAAGAATTTGGACATTTGATAACATAACAATCAAACTTACAAGACTTAACAGTTGGTTTCAACTTTATTATTTTACAAATGATTAAGGCAATTTATGTAAAAAGTACTAATGAAAATTGAGAAAATTACTTTCAGCAAGGCCAGTAAACTACTTGGGGTATATGACAAGAAAGGAAGAGATACAATTTGTATAGAGTATGAAAATTTTAGTAAGGATAAGCCTTGGATAACCCTTAATGACTGGTTGTGGGGCAAATTGCAAAAGATGGTTCTTGACACAAAAGGGGCCCCAGAAGTGTACTGGATGATGTCGCAATTTGTATCAAGGTTTGAGGGTAAATCTGGATTGTTGTATGATAGGCTGGCTATTGAGGCTAGACTTAAACAAGACAAGCTTAAACTAGAAAATGATAGAATAGAATGGGTTGCAGAAGTAATAGGGGACCCCAAATGCACATATGGTATTGAAATGGATGGTAGGCAATTTCCATTGGAAGGAGATTTCAATCCGGCGAAACTTGCGTGTAAAAATTGTCAAAAAATAAGATGTCTTTGTATGTATTCGATAGTTGGAGAGAGAGACAGTAATGGAAGGCTAATATGGAAAAGTTTAAAATGAAGATGCTGAAAAAAATTTTGGAATTATTCCCATTATTTTATGTAATCCTGATTGTTTACGGGTATGTTATAAAGTCAGCTTACTATAGTCGATTTGACATTGAAGTTATGGAATACATGACCACAGGAGAACTGCTTTTTCCAATCTTAGAAATAGTGTCGTTGATTTTCTTTTTTTCAATTATTGCAATTCCATTTTTTGTATCTACATCGATAAGAGACTTTGTTTTTCCAGAAAATAAGGATAAAAAAAGTGATTTAACTAAGGCCAGGAAGTCTTTAAAAAAACTGGCGAAGTCAGGTATGTTTCGAATCTTATCCTTTATGTACTTGCTTGTGTGGCCCATAATGCTCATGGCTTTTTTAAGGCAATCATATCTTCCTATTCGAGAAATGAGTTGGTTAGTGTATTTACTATCCATAATATGGCTGACATGGATGATAGTAATAATTATTTTTCTTAATCTAAGTGCCGCCAAAGCTTACTTTAAAGCATATATGGTTCTCGCAATATTTCTCTTTTCGACCGTTTTTATTTCTTATACACAAACTGTCAAATCTGACAGTATTTATAAGGGTGAAAAGTTAGCAGAGCTAAGTTTTGTGTCCGATTATGGTTCTTTTCGAACCAACGATACAATACTTTTTGTGGGAAAAACTAAAGATTATATTTTTTTCAGAGACCTTCTTAATGAAGAATCTATTGTTTATAATATGGGTTCTATTGATAACTTAACTATCCATTGGAATGAAAATTCAATTTTCTTTGCAGATATAGGTCTTTCAAATAGAAATTGGGATAATCACCCTTTAATAGATCCTTTGAGATGGAACACTCGCTTTGATATTGAAGTTTATGACATCAAGGATGTACAAGGGGCTATCTTGGTAAACAGAGAAATATCCATGCCTTGGTTTACTCACTTATCTGATGACCAGGAAATTCCTTCTTGGATAAGAAAAGAAGAAAGGTATTCTTATCGCAATAATCCAACGCTTAAAAACGTCAAGCTCCCTTTTAGAATATTAAAGAATGACGATGGATTTGAATTTCTTGTTGTCAAGGATAATGATTCGTTAAGATTTGTTTCAAAGCCGATAAGATGAAAGCTCACTACAACAATTGTTTAGCACGTTTATCTAGGCTCAATAGTATTTGTGTATATTTTACCATAAAGTCTAAATAAAGGATGAAAATGAAGGATGATTCAAAGGAAATTGCTACCGAAGTTATTAGTACTCTTTCTCAGATTTTTATTGGTGCAATGACTGCTGTAGCTTCTGGTTCAGACCCATATACTGCCGGAGCAGGGGTGTTCTTTGGACAAATAGCAGCTCTTAGAAGTAAGCTGAAAATAAATCGAGTTGAAAACTTTGTTATGGAGCTTGGGAAATATATGGAATCCAAGAATGTTTCATTCGATTGGGAAAACGTTAATAGTCATGACTTTGGAGATTTTTTCGAAGAAATATTAATGAAAATAAGTAGAACTTCATCCGAAAATAAGTTAGAAAGGTTCAAGCTTTTAGTAATGGGGCAAATAGTATCACCAATATCATATAACTATATTTTAAGATTTGTCGAATTAGTAGATAAGCTTCAAGATTTACATATTGATATTTTGACTACGTACGTGAGTACCGAGGATGAGTTTATTAAGATTCAGGACGCCTTGAGTAAAATTTATAAGGAGAAAGATGATACTGACATAATGCTATTGAAAGTAAAATCGGACAGTAGAGCTTCAAAGAAACAAACTGATATAATGACAAAAGGAATGGAACGGTTGAAAGGTGACATCCTTGATAAACAGAATGGATATAATCGGATTAGAAGAACGAGAAATAGCCAGTGCAAGATATTAGGTGAAAATGAATTTAATTACATTTTAAATGACCTTAGAGTTATGGGGTTAATTTATAATCCTTCCGAAGGTAGAGCTAGTGATACGGGAGAATATTCCGGCTATAGATGTACCCCACTTGCGATTGGGTTTATAGGATATTTAAGTAATGAGACTACATCCGCTCAATAACTTTTTAAGGTGGATTAGTTACAATCAGATAAGTAAAAGTTCAAATAAACGATCTGAAAAAACATGCAAGATATATTAAAATCAGTGTTATTCGCAGCAGCTTTTGCTTTCGCTGTTTCATCTTGTAAAGATCCTAATACAAGACAGTCTCTTTTTCCTGAACAAATCGAAAAAATTCATCAATTTGTTGGAGAACTCAACAAATCTTTAAGTCATTTTGAGTTTGATTTTGTTAAAAAAGCTTGGAGCCATGATTCGTTTAAACGTAGAATTGGAAAATTGGGAAACACAGGACATGGTGTGTTCAATCACATTTATGAAACTTCTATAAAAAGTTACATTCTCAATTTTAACTTAAACCTAATCAATAAGGTTAAGCATTCAGGGGCTGTTCTAAAACATATTAAAACCAACATTGTCAGTAATTATGCAGAAGCGACATATTTGTTGATCGAGGAAAGTTATTACTACTTCATAAAATATCGAATAGAAATTGATGACGACACCCCTTATCTAACCGATGTTTATGTTTTCAAGGATGATCAGTGGTACAGTAATAAAATGAGGGAGATGGTCTTGCTGAATTTGAAACATACGGCGACATCTCCGAAAAGGCATCAGGCCAATCGTGCCTTTGGAGAATTTCAGTCTGCCTTAGATAACAACGATTATGAATATGCCTTTAATGCTTTGAGCCAAATTCCAGAAAGTCACAGGATTTTTAATTATTATAAGATTGCTAGAATAAATACGGCAGCATTACTGGGTGATTCAACTCTTATTGGAACAATTGAAGAAGAAAATGATTCAGTACGCGGCAATAATATTTATGTCGATTATTTAATTGCTTTTTATCTTAAAGATTCCACTTATCAAGAGGATGTCAATATTAGAATGAGAAAAGAAATGGGCATTCCCAAATTGTTACTGGATTCTCTTTATTCTAATAATTTGATTTGGGAATAAAGGTTGAAAATAAAAGTTTAATAAAAGGATTATAAAATGACTAGAATTAAATCAAAGGCCATTTGGGAGGCATATGGTCGTTATGTTAAACAACCGATTTATAAACCAGTAAGAATCTTTCTTCATTCCCAAAACAAAAACCCTATTTGGTCAGCAGGTATCGCAAGAAGTAGCACATGAACTAATTGCCCGGGAAAACGACTTTTAAGGAAAGAGTTTGGAAGTTACGGTTCTGTTTCTTGACATTCGGGACTTCTCAAAATTTGCCGATAACAAGGAACCCGCGGAGGCAGCGGCACATTCACTGACCAATTAATTTCCAATATTTATGATTGTTAAATTATTTTTTGTTTTTTAGATAAAATACCGTATTTTCCTATTAAAATTAATAGTTAAAAATAACAATGCTATGAAAAAAGCAACATCCCTTGCAGGGCTTTTGGTGCTCTTAAGTATGCTATCCTGTAGCAGCAGTGAAAATAGCCCCACCCCGGACCCGATAACCTCATCCAATATCCGGGGATCTGTGACCTTGTATGATGGCGGAACTGCCCAAGTGGACAATGCCGGTATGACTGTGACCGTTGAAAATACGGACCCGTTGAAATCTGCCACTACCGATAATCAGGGCGTTTTTACGATAAACGATGTTGGATTTGGAACCTATACGATATCCTATTCCAAAACAGGTTACGGGACATTCAGGATATTCGATTTTGAACATGACGATCCAACGGATACGAATATTTCGGAATCCCCCTCATTGGGACAGGTTTCCACTACTGAAATCACCGGCCTTTCGGTAAGTATATCCGGGGATGATGTTACCTTTGAGCTTTCCACTTCCCCTGCTTCCAACGGCAGCAATCCGGTATACATCCGAGCGTTCTATCATACCGACACATCTGTGAGCAACACGGTGTTCACATCCTTTAGCGAGGTCCTTGAGGCGAGGAGCGACCCCAATCAATTCACCATATCAGCCACAGAGCTCACGTCACTTGGGTTTCAGTCAGGCGCCAATGTTTCGGTAAAGGTATACGGGGACTCTTTTTATAGCAACGATTACGAGGATCCTGATGTGGGCAGGAGGATATTTCCAAACCTAAATGTCATATCCGCGGATGCGGTTACTTTCACAGTGCCCTAAGCCCATTACGAATGGATAATTCAATAAAACCCATAAAAACAATGGTATGGTGAAGCAAAAACAGTATTATGCATTTTTGTTGCTGATTCTAGGTTTTCTTTGGACAGTACCCATCAAGGCGCAAAATGATGTTATTCTTAAGACCAACGGAGAGGAAATGCAGGGCAAGGTCCTTAAAATTAACACGACTGATCTTCAATTTGTTTACCAAAACGAAACGGTGGAATACACGGTCAACAAGGCCGATATTGTGAAGATTACCTTCGGTTCGGGGAGGATCGAGTTTTTCAACAAAAAGGAGGGCAACCCACAAATAAAAATAGGGGATCATCACAACAAAGTAGCTGTTTTGCCCTTTGGGTACATTAAGGACCAAGAAACCAGCAATGCTACCATGACCCAGAAAATTCAGCAGGAAACCTATACCATTTTTAGAAAGAAGGCCGTAACCCTTAAGTTCCAGGACCCGACTACCACGAATGCGCTATTGGCAAAAGCAGGGGTCAACAACAATAACATACAAGGGTTTACTATGGGGGAAATATGCAATATATTGGATGTTGAATATGTTATCCAGGGCTTGGTTTCCATCGCAAGGTCGTCCATAACGGATTACAGCAGCACTTCTACCAAATCCAAGAACGACTATAAAAAGGCGTATGTGGATCGAAAGGGGAATATTGTGGGTGACATCTGGAACAGTAACAAACGCAGCAGTAACACCTCTACCTTTGGTACCACCACACAGAATTATGCAACAACCATTACTATGAACGTATATACGGATAAGGGCGATAACGTTTTTAGCAAGGACCATGCCTCCTTTTGGCAGACCCAGGACGCGTACAAGATAACCCTTGGGTTCCTGGCCAAACGTACCCCGATATTCAAAAGGTAGCCATGGCCACTACGGATATGTTACTTTAGTATGCTCATCAAAAAATAGCAGGCCGGACCATATGCGCGCGAACACCATTTTCTTAGGGCTGTGTTTAATGGTCAACCTTACCTTCGGTCAGAAATCAAAGGAATCGGATTCAACCGCTATCCTGTCCTATGTGGATAAGATCATTATTAAGGTGAATCTGGATACACAGACGGATGCCTATAGGGTATATGATCGATCCACCAATACCAGGCTAGAGTTGGTACCTAATTCCAGCCTTAGGATCGACCTTTCGCTAGATTATGAATTTATGGGCGCTAGCATTGGTTTTTCCCCAAAATTCCTACCAGGAAACGACGATGATGCCATAAAAGGGAAATCTTCCTTTACGGACTATCGTTTCCGTTTTTTTTTGGGAAACTGGACCCAGGAAGTACAATACGCCAGTACCCAGGGATACTATGTGGAAAATACGGGCGATTTTTTGCCAAATTGGATAGAAGGCGAAGATGCATACTTACAATTCCCGGAATTTAGGGTACGCAGATGGGGAGGATCTACATCCTATGTGCTGAATCCAAAATTCTCCTTGAGAAACGTGGTCTATCAAACCGAATGGCAACGTAAAAGTGCAGGGAGTTTTGTACCTACAATAAACTACAGTTATAACAGGTTCTCAAACCTGGTGGAAGGCTCAAAAATGGTGGAAAACGCTATAGACGTGCAGCTGGCAGCCAGCTATTATTTTACCTGGGCGGTTCACCAAAACTGGTTTATTTCCCAATATATTTCTCCGGGATTAGGGATGCGTTTTTCGGCTTACGAAGAAGAAGCTGCTACGGATTTAATTGAGCGGAACAATCATTTGATAGCCACATTGGATGGTGGCATGCAATTGGGGTACAGTTCTAGAAAGGTAATTTTTGGGCTAAATATGAATTTTGATTTCAATTGGTACAATGAGGATAAAACCACAAGTGTGGTAAACAACAAGCTATACGGCAAATTGTATTTCGGATATCGGTTTAATGCGCCAAAAATGGTTCAAAAACCTTTTAATTGGATGAATAAAAAACTTGGCCAGTGATGTTTGCTTAGAAGATACCTGCTCTACGGCATAAAATTATCCTTAAAAAATACAACCGCTTAGAGGTAACCTATGGAATGAAGGTATGTGGGCAATAGCGGTTTTAGGGTCTGTCGAAACCGCCATTCTTTTTAAAGTACTGAATAACTTCCAGTACATTGGTCACGACAAAATAAGGACTATGTCGTACAAGATCGTTAAAGTCTAAATAAACGATTGTTGCTTTCCCCAAATTTTATACTTAAATTGAACCATTATTAATAATATTGGTTCATTATGGCAGTAATTAGAAAATCTATCACATTTACAGAACAACAAGATGCTTATGTCAAAAGCTTGATAGAGCAAGGTTTTTATACTAACGATAGCGAATATGTCAGGGATATTATTCGAAAAGACCAAGAGCGTAGAAAGCGAATAGTAGATTTAAACGAGGCATTGATAGAAGGAATTGAAAGTGGTCCGTCCGATGCAACCATAGATAGTATTTGGGAGGAAGCCATAAACGAGTACAATGTCGGAAAATAAGTATGTAATAAGTGTCAAGGCAAAAAGCGATATAAAGTCCATTGCCAAATACACTTTGGAGAAGTTTGGAGAAAACCAATCCTTAAAGTACGCACGTGGCTTGAAGTCGATTTTGGGAGAACTGGCAAAGAACCCCGACTTAGGTAGGAGATATGTGGCAGTAAAGAATCAAATGCTTTTGCGGTTTAGGTACAAATCACATATAATATTCTACTATATCAATCAAGAGGGAATATTTATTGTTAGGGTTTTGGTAGGTAGAATGGATTTTCCAAAACACTTAAAGTAAAGTTCAATAAAACGATCGGCACTATTTGCGGGTAAAGGAAATTTTTTGGCTTTTTTTTGGTATTTCTTGAATTGGATTTATGCCCCACTCTGCATACCGCCTAGCAGGAGCCATTTATCATTGCATTTATGCCAAATATGAAGAATTCTGAAATTCTCTTCTTTTTTTGTTCCGGAGGTATCTACCAGGGAAATCTTGACCGTTAAATAAACTAGGGCATATAAGTCCAATATCCTGATTTTATTGGGCGATATGTCAGCTTGAATGTCTTGATGATTTCTAAATAGATCGCCTATAAACAGCAGCATACCCTCGGATGAGCCTAAGGGGTCATCCGTGAATTTAGGCCAATCCGTGAATTCCGGATGTAATAGTGATCCATAAATCTTTATGTCTTTCCCCTCAATACTTCCCCAGTATTTCTTTTCTACTTTCCAAACCAGTTTTTTTTCTTCAGTGTCCATGGACTGTCCAAAAGTTGACTTAAACATTAGTGCAAGTATGAAAAAGCCGATTCTGCTACAGGTGCTCATTTTTTGTAGGTAGTGGTGGATTTACTCACTATTTTCCATGAACCTTCTATTTGTAGCAAGATCAAGTAATCAATAAAGTAGAATGTTGGAAAATCGGAACGGGTTTTGGCCAAGGCAGTGTTATTGGACCTGTCAACATAAATAAGTTTGTTTATCCGTTTCGCTTTGCCATGATTTTTCTTTACCAGGTCATGAAATTCCGATTGTGTATAGAAGGCCATTTTTTCAGTTGAGTCTACGAAATATATTTTGCATTCAGGATGGAATCCTTTTTTGAGCTTTTCAATATCACCATTGGCGGTCCCTTCGAAATAGTATTGAATGGGTATATTTATTTCTTCTTCCATATCCTGTACATTTGCCGTTGTGATTATAATTAGTATTGCCAGAACTAATAGATTACACCATCGTTTCATCATTTGTTTTAACCAAAAATAAGTAGCTTTGGACAGTGGGAATTGTAAAAAATGGCAAATCCATTCTAAGTTAAAAGCCAAAATACTAAGCATGAAAATGACGTTCAACCCTTCTAATGAGCTATCTGATATTGTGGAATATTATTGGGTGATCCGCCATTCTCCAAAAGAGCTTGTTAAATTTGGCGGACTTGTATTGCCTAGTGGCAGCATAAATCTGGTATTTAATTTAGGCGCCGTTCACGATTTGATAAATGTAAACTCAAACTGTTCAAATGCCACCGTGAAAAACGAGCCACTGCTACTTGGACAAAAAAAAACCGCTGTCAAGATATCTAATGCCGTAAATGATATTCACCTTCTTGGTGTTAGATTCTTTCCAAATAAATTATACCGCCTAACCAATATACCCATGTACAAAATAACCGAATTAGGTGTTGGCATAGATCAGGTATTGAAAAGGGATGTTGCTAAAACAGAGGGGATTTTACCAAGTGAAACAACGATTCAGGAAAAATTAGTGCACATTGAACATTTTCTTAAAATGAACCTAATCCCATCCAAATTGCCCTCAAGCTCGAATTTGGAGATAGATTATGCTATAAATTCTATCAAAGAAAAGAAAGGAAATTTAAAGATATATGAGCTTCAAAAATCAATGAAAATGTCGAGGAGAGCCTTGCAATACAAATTTCTTGACCGGGTAGGTGTATTGCCTAAGGAATTTGCTCGTATTGTACGAATTAATTATGTAGTTGAACTTATTTCGAAATCCACCATGTCATTGACACAAATAGCCCACCAGGCCAATTATTCGGACCAGGCACATTTTATAAAAGAATTTAAATTCTTCACAAAAACAACTCCTAGAACGTTCCTTTGCAATAACAGATGTGTTTAAAATCCACCCTTTGGTCTGTTGCATTACTGAAAAAATAACATTATTGGTCACAAAATCCATTGGCAACCAATAGTGATTAAATTAGATGTAAGCGGATATAGAGCAGATGAAGTATTAGAGTCACTATCAGAGCTTAGAGCAAAAAGTTATTGGTATGAATCAAGTGATGGTTCTAAAACTTTGACGGGAGAAATAGGAAAACCAGTTTTTTGTCCCTCGTTAAATATTGTTCAGTTCACAATTATGAAAGAACAACTAAATCATCTTTTAAAGAATTAGCTTAATAGTTCAAATAAACGATGAAGTATAAGGAGTTTGAGTTCTATGGTTTTACAGAAGATTTAGTTCAATCACTAAAGCTAGAAAAGGAAAACATATATTCTGAAAACTGGTTCATTTTTTACAAAAACCGACATGACAATTGGATTAAGTTTTATCCTTTTGCTGAATATCATGGAGGTGGAGCACCTTATTTGATAAATATTGGCTCACACGATTTTGATTTATGGTTAAAAGAAAATGTAAACTTTGTAGCCTCTGTAAGAGAGTTGATAAATACAAAAGTTCAATAAAACGATTGCTATATTTGGGGAACGGAGCAATTCATATTATTTGATTCATACGAGGAAATTTTGGAAAAAGAGTATCTTTATTAGAAATATAACAAGTTGGCTGAAATGGTAAATATTTGCAAAATGAAGAACTTACACTTTTTGAACATGTTACTCCTAATAGGTGTGATGAATATTCATGCTCAACAAAACCCTCAGCTCAATTCCGAGAAAGAAGCAAATAGCGGATTGTTTGATAAGGACTGGAGTGATTTCGACAATTTGATTTCTGGAAGTAAAGGTATTGACCAAGATTCGACCTCCTTTCAATTTAATTTTCAAAAACCCCTTACCAACTTCACGTTTAATTATCGCCTGAATTCTGAGATTTCCAAGGAAAAATCCATCGAGATGCCAATCTTTAAACCTAGTGGAAAACATACTCTGGAAATTCATCAACCTGACAGCACTTCCCATTATCAGTTAAAAATATTTAAACGCGATTAACACAGTTCTAAAAAACTTGGCCAAGACAAAGTTTAAATAAAGGATAAGAGCAGATACCTACTTTTAGCAAAACTATGAATCCAAGGAAAATCTTTCTAACTAGGCTTGTTGAGCAATTTTACCGTAAGAGTAAAAGAAAAAGAAGGACAAGTAAGAATGTAGCCTATGACGTGCCATACATTATAAATAATATTTCGAGGAAATACTTTAACAAAGTTAAGTTTGATGAGAAAGAGGTGTTTGAAGCATTTAAACAAAATGGTTATTTATTCATGACGTCCGGGAAAGAAGAATTCACATGGGAGAGATTTCATGCTGGCCATGTACTAATAGTAAATGACTTGTTTATTAATATAGATTCACAATGCAATGCAGATTTGAGATTGATAATGCGGGATTCATTCCCCGATAATTTTAAAAATGATACTGTGGATAGATTGAATAATCTGAAATCGCAAATGCGGAATTTCTGGAAGTCCAATATGAAACTGTTAGTCGAATAATTATAATTAAAGTTCAAATAAAGGATGCATAACACAGATTTAGATAATGTATATTAGAAAAATTCTAAAAAACTGAAATACAAGATGGAAATCGGCGTGACGGCGGGTAAAATTATGCATGTTATCATAGAGGCTTTGACAATAGAGGAGGTCGAAGCTATTTTTTGACACGAAAACAAACAAATGTGGATATGGAGAGTAAACTTACCGAGGAAGAGGAATTGAAAAGGTATTATAAGACACTTCTGATCAAACGTTTTTTACACTGAGATATCGTGCGTGCTGGAATATTCAAAAATCGAGCATCAGCAATCCGCGGTAATCTTCGGGAAGTTCCGCATCGATATCCTTCAAATAAGACTTTAATGCGTCCAAGGTGGAATGACCTGTTATGAGCATTAATCTGTCACATGTTTCGGTATAGGCATATTCCTTCCGAAATTTTCTAAAGAGCAGCGTAATAAAAGTGTGCCTAAATGAATAGATGGTATATTCTAGGCCCAGTTGAAGTGTTTCTCTCTTTTCAATAAGGTGTTTATTGTATTTTTCCTTTAATTTTTTGAACCTATCGGTGAAATATCCACGCCTATAGGTTTCTTTTATATCCCAAGGACCCACACCGCTGGGGGTGAACAAAAAATTATCCTGGATTGAAAAGTCCAGGTGCTTTATTTCCTTGATTACGATATCGGGGATGATCTTGGTTTTTAGGGGCTTGTTCTTTGCCTTAAAATATATCTGTTTGTGCGACAAGGAAACGTCCTTCACCTTTAAACGACAAACCTCTATCGGGCGCAAAAAATTGTAAGAGACAAATTTGATGAACAATAGCAATAATGGGTCATTTTCTTTCATGTATGAGAACAAACCTTCCAATACTTCCAAGGGGTAGGTTTGATATCTGATGGAATTGGTCTCACTTACCTTTATGCTCTCGATAAAGTTTCTCGGAATGATCTCATTGCGTTCCAACTCACCGAACAGGGAGCTCAAGACAATTCGAGTATTGTTTCTGTTTCGGGGACTGGAAGCTTTGGCAATTTCGTTCAGATATTCATTTACTGTCCGTTTGCTGATACTAAGAATACTTTTTTTAAGGAGGTTCTTTGTCCCAAGGTATTTCTTGAATCGGTTAAACCTACTGTGATAATCGGGGATCGATGTCTCGGACAGACCGGCCACTTTAAGTGAATATGCATGGTCCAATGCGGCCCCGGTCGTATACTACTTAAATTCTGGATTAAGATTCAACTTGTCCTTGGGAACAGCCCTCTTGGAACATTTCATGGAGCACGTTCCTTACCGTCCCTAAATGATACAGCCGTTCTGACTTGGTCTTGTATTTTCTGTTGATGCTTAAAGTTATTGTTGGTTGGCGCTTCATAGCCGGCGTCCCGTCCTTATTCTTTTTAGTAGGATGTTCGTAGGAATAATAGACATACCATCTTTTAGATAAATCAAAATTTGGCCCTCCATGATATATTCTTGGTTCTATAAATTTCCTTGTCATTCCAGTTGACGTGTATGCGGTAACGTATGCGGTCTGCAATATATCAAAGAAATAATCCATTGGCAATAGTTTTAAATTACTGATAGTCAATGGGTTAATTTAGTGGCGGGAACTGGATTGATTCCTTCGCTCTGCTCCGGAATCGGCCATGAGGGGAAGCTTGTACAAAGAAGCTGACATTGCTTCGCAATGCATCCTTATGGTTTTGTCCTCAATATTGATGCAAGCATCAATTGATTCCAAAATAAAAGCTCCTTGAGAAATCAAGGAGCTTCTTTGTAGCGGGAACTGGACTCGAACCAGTGAATATATATTATTGAAATTCAGCAACATCAAGATTACTAATATATATTGGTAGTCTCATAATATACCCTAAAACTAGTATTTAATTATTCTTGAGATAATTAATTCTATCATTTACTTTTTTTATAACCAAAGAATCAGAAGGTAGAATTTCTTTGTATACGACCAGTGCTTGTTCTAACAACATTAATGCTGATTTAAGGTTGTTCTCTAGCACACAGTGTTCTGCCATATTATTTAGAAGGTGTGCATAGTGCATTTTATTTTTAGGAGATACCAGCTCCTTTGCCTTATCATAATATTCATGTGCAAGGGTCAATTTTTGAAGTTTATCATAGGTTTTTTCAATA
>JBATTK010000169.1:0-110398 GCA_049670505.1 Saonia sp. | reverse complement strand
GGTATAGCATGTGCGGGGCCAGAATTGGGTTTTTAGTCTCTAAAAACAAAGATGTGATTAAAACGGCCATGAAATTTGCCCAGGCACGTCTATCTCCGCCTACTTATGCGCAAATTGCAAGTGAAGCGGCCTTAGATACCCCACAAAGCTACTTTGATGCGGTAATCGAAGAATATGTGGAACGCAGAAACATCCTGATAGAAGAATTGAAAAAAATTGATGGTATCAAGGTGGCCAGACCCCAAGGTGCTTTTTATTGTATAGCGGAACTACCGGTGAAAAATGCGGATAATTTTGCCCAATGGCTTTTGGAGGATTTTAAGCTTGATGGAGAAACCGTTATGGTTGCACCCGCCGCCGGATTCTATGCAACAAAAGGTTTAGGGGCAAATCAGGTTAGAATCGCCTATGTACTGGACAAGGAGGATTTGAAGAGAGCGGTGCGGATTTTAAAGGAAGCGCTAAAAACGTTTAAGGGATAATGAAAATCCTAAAAAACATATCCCTTAAAAATTACAATACTTTTGGAATAGATACAAAAGCAAGTTCCTTCATTGAAATTACAAATGAAGATAATTTAAGACAGGTACTACAACTTAAAGATTATCCCGAAAAATTTGTCCTTAGCGGAGGAAGTAATATGCTTATCTCCAAGGATATAGATGCGCTAGTGCTTCATATTAATATGAAAGGGATTCAGGTAGTTGAGGAAGACCAGAATGAGGTTGTCCTAAAAATAATGGCAGGAGAAAATTGGCATGCGCTCGTATTATGGGCCATTGAACGAAACTATGGTGGCTTGGAAAACCTATCGCTGATTCCTGGAAATACAGGTACGGCACCCATACAGAACATTGGCGCCTATGGTGTTGAATTAAAAGACACGTTTGAAAGCTGTGAAGCGATGGACATGGATACACAGGATATCAAAAAGTTCAACAAGGAAGCCTGTCAATTTGGATATCGAGATTCCTTCTTTAAAACCAGGGGCAAGGGAAAATTCATCATTACTTCCGTAAATTTAAGACTGACCAAAAGAAATCATGTCCTAAATACCTCATATGGCGCTATTGAAGAGGAACTACAAAAAAAACAGATCCATACCCCCACGATAAGGGATGTATCCAATGCGGTTATCGCTATTAGGAGGAGTAAGCTTCCAGACCCCAAAGAGTTGGGCAATAGCGGGAGTTTTTTTAAAAACCCTGTTATTTGTAAGTCGGAATTTGAACTATTTGCCCAAAAGCACGGTAATGCCCCTTTTTATAAAGTATCGGAAGATGCATATAAAATTCCGGCAGCTTGGTTAATTGAACAATGTGGTTTTAAGGGAAAACGATATGGGGATGCCGGTGTCCATAAACACCAGGCATTGGTTCTGGTGAATTATGGGAATGCAACCGGAAAAGAAATTCTGGAATTGGCCGGTAAAATTCAGGAAAGTGTACTCAGAAAGTTCAATATTAGTATCTTACCTGAAGTAAATATTATAAAATAACCCTTGAAGAACACATCTTCAAGGGCTATACCAAACCAAACTAACCAAAAACTAAATGCACAATAACCAGTTGTACATCTATCTAATTAAATATTTGAGATAACGCTTTATAACAATCAATTTTATATTTTAGCGTTACACTATATACGGTTTGAGCAATGGGTTTGGATGCTTGGTACGCCTAATTTTTTGATACCCTAAATCATTTTATGAGCACACTACTTGAAAAACATATTGTTGAACTCCTTCAAGAACGGAATGAAAAAGCCATTTCCCTATTATATGAGCATTATGGCGACACCTTGTACGGAGTAGCCCATAAAGTGGTTAGGGACGATGATCTTGCGCAAGATGTACTACAGGAGAGTTTTGTTAAAATTTGGAAAAAATCGGATTCCTATGACTCAACGAAGGCCAAATTATTTACATGGCTTTTCCGAATAACACGAAACACCGCAATAGACAAATTAAGAAGCGTTAACACAAAATCAGATAAAGAAATCCAAATGAACGTTTCGGACGTATATAATTTAGGTGTAAATAGCATTAAACCGGAATTAATAGACGTTCAGGAAAATCTAGGGAAAATAGAATCCAAGTATCAAATTGTGCTAGAGGCTCTTTTTTTTCAAGGTATGACACAACAAGAGGCCAGTGATGAACTGGACATACCCTTGGGAACCATTAAATCTAGATTGAAAATTGGCCTAAGGGAATTGAAAAAAATCTATGGGACATCCATGCTATTGACGCTTTTAATAATTTTAATATCATGAAGGAAAAAATACGCATATTTTTGGACACCGATTTACTTGAAAAGTATCTATTGGGTACAACTTCAACAGAGGAAACTTTACGGGTAGAACGCTATATAGCAATGTATCCCAAGGTTAGGGACACCTATGAGGAATTACAGGAAAATCTGGAGACATTTGCCAAAATGCACGCCATAAAGACCCCAGAAGGACTCAAGGAGCGGATTTTAAGTAGGATAAAAGCGGAAAATGTAGGCAGAAAAAAATTCTATAGGTATACTATTGCGGCTAGTTTTGTTGCCTTTATCTTTGCGGGAGCTTCTTACTTTTTCTGGAATCAGAACCAAAATCTTTTGGAAGAAAATACCGTGGTAAGCAACCAGATAGAACTTTTAAAGGAAGATATGAGGCAGCAACTAGAGGATGTAAGGAATCAATTTATCGTTCTTAACAATCCTCGCACAAAAAAATATAACGTCAAGGGCAATAATAAAGCTAAAGATCTTAAAGCAGTTGCCTATATCAATCCAGTAAAGAAGTTATCTTATATCAACGTAAGCAAGTTACCCAATCTTCCAGAAGATCAATGCTTCCAGATGTGGGCGGAAGTCAATGGAGAAATGGTAAACCTTGGAATCATTACGGAGGCTAATGATAAGGAGAAATTGCTGGCCTTACCTTATGCCGAAAATGCCGTAGGCTACATTACCATAGAACCTAAGGGCGGTAACGAAACACCTACCGTGGAAAACATTGTTGCCAATATCTCTTTTTAGGTGAGGTAATTATTCCTTAAAGTAGTTCTAAATCCAATTACCAAGGCCTATAATTTTGTATCTTTGTACAAACTTGTGATATGAAGTTAATTTTGTTAACTATAGGTCTTCTTGCCATTGCCTTTGCTGGTATTGCAGTGAAAATATGGGCCAAAAAAAATGGCGAATTTTCCGGTACCTGTGCTAGTCAAAATCCCCTTCTAAATAAAGAAGGCGAGGCTTGCGGTTTTTGTGGAAAACTTCCGAGCGAGCAAGATTGTAGGAATGAAACGGTTACAAAACTACCATAGTCCAAACAGCTTCATGCTAATATTTTGTACTAAAATGACTTGGTTTGGGCAAAACTGAAGACACACTCCCTATTATTATAGAAAAAGCCAAACTGGGTAACCAAATCGCTTTTAGTACCCTGTTGGACACCTTTTGGAATGATGTGTACGGCTTTCAGCTAATACGTACCAAGAATGAAAACGATGCCGAGGATATTTCCATCCAAACTTTTTCCAAGGCTTTTGATAAGATTGATTCGTATAATAGCTCCTATGAATTTAAGACTTGGCTGATTACCATATCCAAAAACTTACATGTTGACCTTATACGGAAAAGAAAAAGAAATATTCTGGAAAGCACCGAAAGCGGTAATAATGAAGCCATAAAAAGAGTGTTGGACGATACTCCCTCTGTTGAAGACCAATTGATTACGGAACAAAATTTGGCGAACTTGCTACAGCATATAAAGCAGTTGAAACCGCATTACCAAAAAGTCATTAATCTTAGATACTTTAACGAGTTGAGCTATGCGGAAATTGCCAAAGAGCTTAACGAGCCCATTAATAATGTCAAGGTAAAACTTCTTAGGGCCAAAAAATTGTTGGCAGAGGTCATTAAAAAAAGGAAGGTTTAAGAAAAAAATACAACATCCAAATATGGATCAAAGTAGTTGTGGACATGTCATTTCTTAGCTACAAGTACTGATTAAGCGGCAGTAATTCCCACTAATTTTGTTCGTATATTTGTATAAAATTTACGATGAGTACAGAAACTTTAGAAAGCATAGCCCCACCCAAAGGGAAGCCTAAATGGCTACGTGTAAAACTTCCTACCGGAAAAAAATACACACAGTTAAGAGGGCTGGTAGATAAGTATAATCTTCATACCATTTGCACTTCCGGAAGCTGTCCCAATATGGGCGAATGTTGGGGAGAAGGCACGGCCACTTTCATGATCTTGGGAAATATCTGTACACGCTCCTGCGGATTTTGTGGTGTAAAAACAGGTCGTCCGGAAGATGTAGACTGGGAAGAACCTGAAAAAGTAGCCCGTTCCATAAAAATTATGGGAATTAAACATGCGGTCGTCACTTCGGTTGACAGGGATGACCTAAAAGATATGGGATCCATTATCTGGGCAGAAACCGTCAAGGCCATAAGACGTATGAACCCCAATACTACTTTGGAAACGTTGATTCCCGATTTTCAAGGAATCCATACCCATCTAAATCGGATTATTGATGTAGCACCGGAAGTAGTCTCCCACAATATGGAAACCGTAAAAAGACTTACGAGAGAAGTACGGATACAGGCAAAATACGAAAGAAGCCTTGAGGTTCTTCGCTATTTAAGGGCAAATGGAGTAAACCGCACAAAATCCGGAATCATGCTAGGCCTTGGTGAATTGGAGGAGGAAGTAATCCAAACAATGGAAGACTTAAGAGGTGCCAATGTAGATGTGGTGACCATAGGTCAATATCTGCAGCCATCAAAAAAACATTTACCTGTTAAGGAGTTTATCTTACCCGAACAGTTTAAAAAGTACGAAGAGATCGGATTAAAAATGGGCTTCAGACATGTGGAAAGTGGAGCCTTGGTACGCTCTTCATACAAGGCACATAAACATATAAACTAGTAAAGTAAGTAACTTTCCCCCATAAAAACTATTCACAATAGTAGTTATAAGGCCTAAGTGTTCTTGGCGCATAGTAAAGATGTTTTCTAAGCAATCTAATAGGATTCTTTACTATGTTCGAAGAGACGTTAGTCAGATTTTCGAACATACTCTTACTTCAGCATGAGACAAATAAATATTGGCATCAATGGTTTTGGTAGAATAGGCCGAACCCTTTTTAGACTTTTGAACGACAGTCCTAATCTTAAGGTAGTAGCCATAAACGATTTGGCGGATGCGCGAACATTGGCGCATTTATTAAAGTATGATAGCATTCACGGTGTATTTGAAGGACAAATTAAACATACCGAGGAAAGTATCATTGTCAATGATCGTTCCATGGCTTTACTTAATTTTGATACGCCGGAAAAAATAGATTGGTCTACCTATAAGGTAGACATTGTTATAGAGGCATCGGGCAAATTTAAAACCGAGGAAATGTTAAGGCATCATCTGATCAATGGGGCCAAAAAAGTAATCCTATCGGTTCCTCCCATGGAAGACACTATAAAAATGGTAGTCTTTGGTGTTAACGAGGATATTTTGGAAAAAGATGATCATATCATCTCCAATGCTTCTTGCACTACAAATAATGCGGCTCCCATGATTAAGGTAATGCAAAATCTGTGCGGTATTGAACAGGCGTACATCACTACCATACATTCCTATACTACGGATCAGAGTTTGCACGACCAGCCCCATAAGGATTTAAGAAGGGCCAGGGCGGCCTCCCAGTCCATTGTACCTACAACGACCGGAGCTGCAAAAGCATTGACCAGGATTTTTCCCGATCTGGCCAACGTAATAGGGGGCTGTGGCATACGGGTTCCCGTTCCGAACGGTTCTTTGACCGATATCACTCTTAATGTTAAAAAAGAGACCTCCATTACCGAAATTAATGATACTTTTAAGGAAATTTCCCAAAATGAGCTAAAAACCATACTTTTTTACACAGAAGATCCTATTGTTTCTATTGATATAAACAATAGTTGTTATTCTTGTACGTTTGATTCTCAGATGACATCCGTTGTAGGAAAAATGGTAAAGATAATTGGTTGGTACGATAATGAAACTGGATATAGCAGTAGGATAATAGACCTTATCAACCTGTTGATCGATAAAGAATATATTTGAGATTCGTATTTTTACATATGAAGACTAAAAACGTGCTCTTGATATTGGCTTTTCTTCTAGCCTTGCAAAATGTACGTGCCCAGGAGGGTATTTCTCCTGTCAAGGACATACGTTCCTATTTTACAGAAGCAAGGATTTTTAAGAACGAAAACAAGATAGACCTTGCCTTGGAAGCCTTGAACAGGTCCGCCGAGCTTGCGGAAAAGAACGAGGATGAAAAGACCCTCATAGATTGTTACCACAAATTTGCACTGCTGTACCTGGAATTGGACAAAACGGAGACCACACTCTTTTATTGGGACAGGGCAAACGTACTTTTGGAGGATATAGAATATCCTTATGGAAATGCGATCCATAAATATATAGAAGCAATTTTACTGTATCGGAAAGAACAGAATTTCCAGGCCATTTATATGTTGAACGATGCCAAGAAATTGAACAATGACCGGAATCTTCTGAATAACATTTTATTAGTGGAAGCCAATATTTATATGAATATTGAAAAATACGATAGTTCCTATAAAAATTTTAATTCCCTAGTGGTCAACAATGACGTCTATGAGAAAGAATATTTAGCGACAAAAGCTTATTTAGGGATGGCAAAATTAGATGGGCTGACCGAAAACTGGGAAGGAAGCATAGAAAATGCATCGAACGCATTACAACTGGCGGAGGAAAATAATTTTTCCAAAGAGGTGTTTGAAGCCAACGAAATTCTTGGTAGTGTTTATGAAAAAATAGAAAAATATGATTTATCCCTGGTCCATAATAGAAATCTTCTTCAGATAAGGGACTCCGTCTTTACCATTGAGAAAGTAAAAACAGAAGCCAAAACAGCGGATAAGATACAGTTCGATTTTATGAACGATGAAATCAAACGCCAAGACGTAAAAATAGAAGAGTTAAACGAGAATGTAAACCGTTCCGAAATTGCCGCAATTTTAACATCAGCATTTTTGACCATCATTTCTCTTTTGGCCGTATCGCTTTATAGAAATAACCAGATCAAATTAAAGACCAACGACCTCTTACAGACGAAAAACAAGGAACTTCAGAATGCAAGGGACGCTGCCGTACAGGCCATGGAGGCAAAGACCAACTTTTTATCCACCGTAAGTCATGAACTTAGAACACCGCTCTATGCAGTAACGGGCCTTACCCATCTCTTACTGGAAGAAAATCCAAGTCAAAATCAGAAAGAGCATTTGAAATCGTTGAAATTCTCCGGGGATTATCTACTAAACTTCATTAACGATATTCTTCAGATCAATAAAATAGATGCCGACAAGTTAGAGCCCTTGAATATAGAGTTCAACCTTAAAAAGGTGCTCACGGACGTAATTAGTTCTTTACAGCAAAGCGCCAAAGAAAACAAAACGAAGATCATATTGGATTACGATGATACTATACCCCATCATCTGATGAGCGATCCCATAAAATTATCCCAAGTTTTCATGAATTTGATCGGAAACGCCTTAAAATTCACCAAGAACGGAAAGGTTACGGTAATTGCCAAATTAATGAAAAAGATGGATGAGGACGTTACCCTGTATTTTGAAGTGAAGGATACGGGTATAGGGATTTCAAAAGAAAAACAAAAAAATATTTTTGACAGTTTTGAACAAGGTTCCATACAGATCAACAGGGAATATGGAGGTACCGGTCTAGGGCTTACCATTGTAAAAAGTCTGTTGGGATTGTTCGATAGTAAAATTCAGTTGGAGAGTGAATTTGGAGCGGGAAGTTCATTCTTCTTTGAATTGAATATTAAGAGCAAGGACAGTATTGTAGATGATATACCCTTTGAAATTACACCCAAGGATTATGACCTTAAAGGCCTGCACCTATTGGTTGTAGAGGACAATAAAATAAACCAGGTAATTACCAAAAAAATGCTTGGTAAAAAAGAAGTAACCTGCGACATTGCCGGCAATGGAACAAAAGCCGTTGAGCTTGCCAATACAAACAAATATGATGGTATCTTAATGGACATCCATATGCCGGGTATCAGTGGGGATGAAGCTACCAGACAAATCCGGAAGTTCGATAAGGAAATCCCGATCATTGCATTAACCGCCATATCATTGGACGATAGTCTGGAAAACTTCTATGCCGCAGGCTGTAACGATGTGGTGACCAAACCTTTTAAACCTGAAGTATTCTATCAAAAAATCGGTGAAAACATATTTGGAAGAAAAATTAAAAACGCGGCTTCATAAGGATTTTATTTTCTTTCTCAATATTTCCTTTCCATCCAGCAGAAACCGATGTTCCACCGGAATGTAATAAAGATGTTTCACTTTCCCCTTTAATCTAACAAAGTCTTTTTCGGTAGTCAGTACCAACGCTTTGGTGTTAAAAAATTGGATTTCTTTGTCGGTAAAAAAATGATGGTCCATAAAAGAGGAATGGATAAAGGATATTCCTTCCTTTTCCAAAAAGGAGACCAAAGGTTTGGGCCGCGCAATACCCGTTACCAGTGTAACCTCCTTCTCCTTTAAATCTTCTAAAGACATAGGGGTATCCGATCCTTTTAAACTTTGATCATAGACCAAAGAACTGAACAATACTTGTTGGTGGTTCGCCGGTTTTAGTCCTTTCACGATCTTTACTTGTTCGGAATCGCTAATATCTGGAGGACATTTAGTGACAACGATCAGGTCGGCGCGCTTTGCCTGCCCCCTACTATCCCTTAGATTCCCGGTGGGCAGATACCAATCATCAGAATACAAATTATCATATGCGGTCAATAAAATAGAAAAGCTTGGTTTCACCTTGCGATGTTGGTAGGCATCGTCCAAAAGAATAATATCCGGACAAATCCTGTCCTCTAAAATGGAGATACCATTGCTTCTATCCGCATCTACCGCAACGGTGATTTCCGGGAATTTGGCACGTATTTGGAAGGGTTCATCGCCCAATTCCTCCACTTTTATGCCTACCGTTGCCCAGACAAATCCCTTAGATCTTCTTCCATAACCCCTGCTTAATACGGCAATCTTGTAAACGTCCCTTAATTCTGAAACAAGAAACTCTATCATGGGTGTTTTCCCCGTTCCGCCTACACTTAAATTGCCCACACAAATCGTAGGGGTCTTAAAGGATTTAGAGGCAAATATCCCTTTATCATATAGATAGTTACGTAGATGAACTACCAGAGCGTACACAAGTGATATAGGGAATGCTATTTTTCTCAACAGTTGCATCTGAACGAAAATATAATATTTTATCTTTGGTTTCTTATAAAGTTTTAAAATGATCGTAAAAGAAGTTACTGATATATTGGAAGAATTGGCTCCTTTGGCCTATGCCGAGGATTTTGATAATGTCGGCCTTTTGGTAGGCGATGTATCTGCCCCGGTATCCGGTATATTAGTAACACTGGATACATTAGAAAATGTGGTAGAAGAGGCAATTGCCAAAAAATATAATCTAATTATAAGCTTTCACCCCATTATTTTTAAGGGTTTAAAAAAACTTACGGGAAGCTCTTATGTGGAGCGGGTGGTCATAAAGGCCATACAACATAAGATTGCGATTTATAGCATGCATACAGCATTGGATAATTCCAACCGCGGCGTAAATGCCAAGATATGTGAGGTACTGGGACTACGTAAGATCCAAATCCTGATACCGCAAACAGGAACCATAAAAAAATTATCTACCTATGTGCCGAAAGCCGACGCAACCCGCTTAAAAGAAGCTCTTTTTGCCGCAGGGGCAGGCAATATAGGCAACTATAGCAATTGCAGTTTTACTTCGGACGGCACGGGAAGTTATAAGGCCGGTGAAAATGCAAATCCCACAAAGGGGAAGGTGGGAACGACCCATTATGAAGCCGAGACCCAAATCAATGTCACCTATCGTAAAGCCTATGAAAATAAGGTACTGCAGTCATTGTTTCAAAATCATCCGTACGAAGAAGTCGCTTATGAAATTTTTACCCTTGATAATAGTGATCGGCAAATAGGAATGGGTATGATAGGAGAACTTCAACAGGCTGTAAAGGAGGAGGCTTTTTTAAAGTACGTTAAGGAAAAAATGAAAGCTTCGGTGGTAAGACACTCAAAACTAATAGGCAAAAATATAAAAAAGGTGGCCGTTCTAGGAGGCAGTGGTTCCTTTGCAATAGCGGCGGCAAAGGCCGCAGGCGCGGATATTTTTATCACCGCGGATATTAAATACCATCAGTTTTATGAAGCAGAGGGCAAAATAATCATCGCGGATATCGGACACTATGAAACCGAGCAGTTTACAAAAAACGTAATCGTTGACTATCTTACAAAAAAAATTCCTAATTTTGCAATCTCTTTATCGGAGAGCATAACAAATCCCATCAAGTATTATTAAATATGGCAAAAAAAGCAGAAGCAACCGTAGAGGAAAAATTAAGGGCATTATATGACTTGCAATTAATTGACTCCAGAGTTGACGAGATACGAAGCGTTCGTGGGGAATTACCCTTGGAAGTAGAAGATTTGGAAGATGATGTACTTGGCCTTAAAACTAGAATGGACAAGTTAAAAACGGATGTGGAGACCATCAACTTTGAAATTGGCGCAAAAAAGAACTTGATCGAAGAGGCAAAAGTGCTGATCAAAAAATATTCCGAACAACAGAAGAACGTAAGGAACAGTAGAGAATTCAATTCCTTGACCAAGGAAGTAGAGTTCCAAGAATTAGAAATACAACTGGCCGAAAAAAACATCAAGGAATTCAAGGCACAGATCGAACAGAAAAAAGAGGTCATTTCAGAAACTAAAGAACGTTTGTCCGAAAGGGAAACACATCTAAAGCACAAGAAAAGTGAATTGGATGCTATTTTGGCCGAAACCGAGAAGGAGGAAAAAATGCTGTTGCAAAAATCCGAAAAATTCGAGGAAGAAATAGAAGATCGCTTGGTGCAGGCCTATAAGCGTATCCGAAGTAATGTAAAGAACGGTTTGGCAGTAGTACCCATTGAAAGAGGGGCTTCAGGTGGTTCTTTCTTTACGATACCCCCTCAAGTGCAGGTGGAAATAGCTTCGCGAAAAAAAATTATTACCGATGAGCATAGTGGACGCATATTGGTAGACCCTGTTTTAGCCGAAGAAGAGCAACAGAAAATGGGGGCATTATTTTCTAAAATATAGTGATTAAAAATAAATGTTTTTTAAAGCCCCGACGGTACCGTCGGGGCATTTTGCTTATCTTATGGTTCCTTTTTCAGGTTAAACCTTAATGGATACCATCAAATGAAATTGTTCCCATTTATCATTAGTGCTTTGATTTTGTTATCGTGTAACACTTCCAATTCCCAAAGTTTGCTGGACTACCGATGGAAAAAAAGAATAGTACTCTTAGTGGACCAAGATAAAGATACGGATACGCTACAATCCCAATTGAAAAGGTTTCTTCCCTTTGAACACGAATTAGAAGAAAGGGATATGTTAATTTTTGTAGTATCGGGCAAGCATGTATACAACGCCAAGGGCACCCCCATGCAATTGGATATACCTAAGATACTGGAAGGGAATTTTCAGGGTATACTATTGATAGGCAAAGACGGTGGTGTAAAACTAGAAAAGAGTTTTGAAGTTGCCCCAAGCGTTATTTTTGACCTGGTCGATAGCATGCCGATGCGAAAATCCGAAAAAACAAGTTCTCGGAAACATTGATGTTAAAAAAAGTGCATCACAACAGGCTTAAAATCTTTTGTTCCACTGCTTCGCTATCCCATTCGATTTCAATATCCTTCATTTGCATTACCTGCTGCATGATAGCTTCTTGAATATCACCAATGGCCAAGGCTTCCGTATAAGGTCGATCGGAGAACGTAACCCTGGAATAAGCGGGTATCCATTTATCGGGATATTTTTCCGCAAAACGCTTTTCTATCTTTTTCTGCAACAGGAATTTAGGATTTGCGGTCTTGCTACTCATTTCCATAAAATTCCGATAACTCAATTCGGCAATAGCGTCGGCATTGGGCTTACGCTGTTCTTGATATTCTTGAAATATTCGTTCCCAATCATCACCATACTTCTCCATGAATTGATTCAATACGTAAATATCTTCAAAACCAGCGTTCATTCCCTGTCCATAAAACGGAACCACGGCATGTGCGGAATCCCCCACCAGAGCCGCCTTATCCCAATATGTCCAAGGATAACATTTCATGGTAACCATGGCACTAGTGGGGTTTTTGAAAAAATCATCGGTCAAATTTTCAATATCCTTCCTAACATTGGGGAAATAAGACTTAAAAAATGCTTTTGCTTTTTTCTCGTTAGTTATGCTTTCAAATGATACTTCGCCCTCAAAAGGTAAGAAAAGCGTACAGGTAAAACTACCGTCCAAATTGGGCATTGCGATTAACATAAATTTTCCTCTGGGCCAAATGTGAAAGGAGTTTTTATCCAGTTTATGTGTGCCATCCTTATTGGGTGGAATAGACAATTCCTTATAGCCTACATCAATAAAATTCTGTGAATAATCAAAACGACTGCGACGTTGCATTTTATGGCGGATTCTTGAAAAGGCTCCGTCACATCCGAAAACAATATCGAATTTATACTCCTTCCATTCGCTTTTTTCGGTCTCGCCGGAGAAGAGTTTGGCTTCTGGCAGGTCTATGTCCCATATTTTTTCCTCAAATCTAAATTCCACTCCGGCAGATTCTGCCAAATCTATCATCTTCCTATTTAGCACCCCTCTGGAAATAGACCAAATGGCCTCCCCATCTTTTCCATACTTCTGAAAGTACATCGCTTTATCTATAACATGCATGGCACGTTTATCCAAGGGGACGGCTATTTTTTTTATTTCTTCCTCAATACCCACTTTCCGTAAGGATTTCCAGCCCCTATTGCTCATAGCCAAATTAATGGAACGTCCCGAAAATTCAACGGTACGCACATCGGGTCTTCGGTCAAAAACGGTTATGGAGTGTCCAAATTTTTTAAGATATATAGCTAAAAGAGACCCTACCAGGCCAGAGCCTACTATGGCAATTTTCTTAGGCGTTTGTATCATATGAGTTCCTATTCGGAATAGTGAATAAGGATTAAAGTTACTAAAATATGGTTTAGCTTAATTATAAGTCCGTTACGTTCAACATTTTTATAAAAGAGATGGGTATAATTTTAATTCTTTTTTAACACCGCAGCGAAGGCCAATATAAAATTCTGTAACGTATATATTATGAAATTCCCGCTTAGGCGTCTATATATATCCAAAGAAAGTCCTTCACAATACTATTTAATACTGTGAAGGACTTTTTTCTTATAGAACTCGTCTTGAGTTTTTGTTTGGAACAGGGAAATATAATTCTTGAATGCTTTTCTATTCAAAGATACCGTCTACGATACCGTATTCAATAGACTCCTGTGCATTCATCCAATAATCCCTGTCAAAATCCCTTAAGACCCTTTCATACTCCTGTCCGCAATTCTCGGATAAAATTTTGGCGCTCAACTCTTTGGTCTTAATAATTTCCTTGGCCTGTATTTCAATATTGGAGGCCTGCCCCCTGGCGCCGCCACTTGGTTGGTGTATCATAACCTGTGCGTGCGGTTGGATGAAACGTCTCCCTTTCTTACCTACGGAAAGTAAAATGGAACCCATGGATGCGGCCAGACCCGTGCAAATTGTAGAAACAGGGCTTTTAAGTGATTTTATTGTGTCGTACATAGCAAATCCAGAAGTAACATAACCCCCGGGACTATTGATAAACAACTGTATTTCCTTATTGTTTTGCATATCCAAGTAAAGTAAACGATCTATAACGTGCTTGGCAGAATCATCGTCTACCATACCCCATAGGAATACTTTTCTTTCCGCCAACAGTTTTTCATCAATCGCTTCTTGGACTTTTCCTTTTTTAGAACTCATTTTTTGTTTTATTGATACAATTCAAAATTAATGAAATTATTGGGAACCGATACCCCAACAAACCCTTCAATTTTTAAAATAAAAAGGCAAAAGGGTATATCTTTGAACAAACTACCAAGATGAAAAAGACCATTATCCTAATTATTTTAAGCATACTCTTATTTTCAAACTGTAAAACAGAAAAGAAAGCAGAAACTCCCGAACCTAAAATAGAGTTGACCATATTGGAAGAAGTGGCATATGCCCACGGTTTCGAAAATTGGAAAACCGTTAAAGAAATACAATTCACTTTTAATGTGGATAGGGATACCTCGCATTTTGAGCGCAAATGGATATGGAAACCGAAGACCAATGAAGTGACAGGAATTTCGCTCGGGGATACGGTAACGTATAACAGAAATAGGGTGGATAGTACGCTTACAAAGGTAGATGCGGCATTTATCAACGATAAATATTGGTTATTGGCCCCGTTTAATTTAGTATGGGATAAAAACAATGTTGAATATGAACATAATACCGAGGTAGAAACACCCATAAGTAAACAATCCATGCAAAAACTTACCATTGTTTACGGAAACGCAGGGGGCTATACACCAGGGGACGCCTATGATTTTTACTTTGGAGATGATTACCAAGTCAAAGAATGGGTATTTCGCAAAGAAAACCAAAAGAAGCCATCTATGACCACTACTTGGGAAGACTATATAGATCGCAATGGCCTAAAAATAAGTTCCATGCATAAAAATGCAGAAGGGAATTTTAAACTCTACTTATCGGATATTGAAGTACAGGTAAATTAAGTGTTGTTATTTGCCGCTTTTTTTATTCATTGCGAAAGTAGCCCCCAGTACTACAATAGAACATATCAATAAGGTAATAAAACTTAGTTGTAGCGAATGATGCTCGGCAATAAAACCTAAAATTACCGGTCCCAAAAGAAATCCCGCATAACCGGTTCCGGCAATAAAGGAGACCCCTTGGGCGGATTCCACGCCTTTGATGGTGCCGCCAATCCTAAAAAGTTCAGGGATGATAACTGAAAAACCGAGACCGATCAAAGCAAAACCAATAATAGCCAGGTACGTTTGTGTGGTCAGTACCATAAAGTAACCCAGTATCGCAACCACACTGCCCATACCTACAATTTTTACAGATCCAATTTTAGAGCTGATACTATCCCCTAAAAATCGGCCTATCGTCATTGTAATGGAAAATGCCAAAAAACCGGAACCGATCAATGCTTCCGGAGCTATACTTACTTCTTTTAAAAAAAGACCGCTCCAGTCCACAATAGCACCTTCACTCCCCATAACAACAAAGGATACAATTCCTATAATAAGTAAGGGTTTAAAAAGTTTAAGACTAAAAGCTTCTTTTTCAACGGGGGCAGCCTTTATATGCAGATAGTTTTTGAAAAAAAACAGATTTACAATGATGACCAATACCACCGCAAAAAACATGTGCAGACCGGGATTACCTATGAAAACGATTAGAAAACTTCCCAAACCCGCCAACACTCCACCTAAACTAAAGAAACCATGGGCCGCCGACATAAAATTATTTTTATCCTCCTTCTCTATTTCGGTAACTAAAGTGTTCATTGAAATATCTGTAAAACCATTAGTTGCCCCGAACAAAAAAAGAGATGCCATCAAAACATAATAGTTAGGCGCCAACAAGGGTAAAAGGGCCGAAAAACTACTCAACAAAACACCGTACCAAGTAGCTTTGCCCACTCCTACCCTATTGATTATTCTAGCGGCTATTGGAAAAATAGTGAACACGCCCAAAGAGAGAAAAAAAATCGCAATTCCGAGATCGGCCTTATCTATATTCAATTTTTCCTTAACCGTGGGAATGTAAATGGCCCATGTACCAAACAATAGGTTCAAGCTGGCAAAAACCCAAGCCGGACCAAAATATCTGGGATTGGAAAGAATAAGTTGCAGTGATTTCATTTAAATCCAAGTTGGTTTTATATCCTCAATACTTCCAAGGAAGTACCGAGTACAAAATAATTCACTAAACATTGGAAAAAACAGGTCAAAATATTCAATTAACAAGACAGGATATACTTTAAATCGTTTAAATTACTTATTTTAAGTTAATTTTGACTCGTGAAACCCATTTACGAAAATATAGATGTAGGTATTAATACCTCCCTAAAAATTGCAACCTATGTGCATGGTGATGCCTGTGAATTGACCAATTGGCATATTCATCCAGAATATGAATTGGTATATATAAAAAATGGGAAAGGAACATTGCGAATAGATACGAGAACCTTAAGTTATAACGATGGTGCCTTATTATTACTTGGGTCAAATATTCCCCATGCGGATTTTGGGAATAAAGATTATAAAGATAATTTGGAAGTGGTTATTCAATTTCGAAAAGATTTTGTTGAAGAAAAACTTAAAGTTTTCCAGGAATTTAAAGGAATAGCCGAGCTTATACAACGTTCCAAAAAGGTGTTGGTCTTCAATAACGAAATAAAACGTAAACTTTCCGATCATTTTGAAAGCTTTGACAAGTTAAACGACTCGGCCAAGCTGATCAATCTACTGGCCATATTGGAAAATCTTTCGGAGACTTCGGATTATGAATCAATCTTGGGCAGCGGTAAATTGTCCAAATATAAGACCAATGATATTGACCGATTGGAGGGAATTTTTGAATATGTAAATGAAAATTTTGGTGACCATATCGATGCTAAGGGATTGGCAAAACATATTGGACTTACTACAAATTCTTTCTGTAGATTTTTTAAAAAAATGACAGACCAAACTTTCATTCAATTCCTCAATGAATTTAGGATTAGAAAAGCAATTGAACTCTTTGACGAAAACTTATTTTCGGTATCCGAGGTGATGTATAGATGCGGATATAATGATGCCTCATATTTCGCCAAACAGTTTAAAAAATATCAAGGATTTGCACCTTCCTACTATCGTCATCAAAAGGCCTCTTAATAGAATTGTCAGACCCTTGTTAAAACAACCCGAAGAAGGATTTCATTAACGTTTCAGGATTCCCGCCTTTAAGATTTGACCAAAACGGTACATATCTTCATAGGAACAGTAAAAGGGCGCCGGTGCCAGACGGATTACATTGGGTTCCCGCCAATCCGTTACCACTCCATTTTTCATTAAATAATCGAATAGGGATTTCCCTTCTCCATGCAGAAATACAGATAATTGGCATCCCCTGTCCCGGGGTGTAATAACTTCAAAAGAACTTTCTACTTGCTTATCGATTTCATGAAGTACGAACTCCAAATACGCCGTAATTTTAATCCGTTTTTGCATCAACGCCTGCATCCCCACTTCTTCAAAAAGTCCCAAAGAAGCCAAATAAGGGGCAACCGATAAAATAGGAACGTTGCTTACTTGCCAAGCATCCGCATTCTCCATGGGCTCAAACTCGGGTCTCATTAAAAAACGTGTCTCTTTTTTGGTTCCCCACCAGCCTTCGAACCTATTGATATCTTTACGATTCAAATACTTTTCATGTACAAATATGCCCGAAGCGTTTCCAGGACCGCTGTTCATATATTTATAGCTACACCATACTGCAAAATCTACATTCCAATCGTGTAATTTTAATTCAACATTTCCGACCGCATGAGCTAAATCCCATCCCACCTTGGCTCCAACGGATTTCCCTGCTTTGGTAATGGCTTCCATATCAAAAACCTGTCCATTGTAATAGTTTACCCCTCCAATGAGTACCAAAGCGAGCTCATCCCCTACTTCATTGATTTTTTCGATTATATCCGCAGTTCTCCAAAAATGTTCCCCTTCCTTTTTCTTTACTTCAACCAAGGCATCGTCAATAGCCAAACCATGAAATCTCAACTGACTTTGAAACATATACTGATCGGATGGAAATGCTTTTTCCTCGCAAATAATCTTATATCTCTTTGGAGTAGGGGTATAAAAGGAGACCATCAACAAATGTAGGTTGATGGTAAGTGTGTTCATCACGGTTACTTCCTTAGTTTTGGCGCCAACAACCTTTGCCAAGGGTGCTGCCAATCTTTCGTGATAATCCCACCAAGGTTTATTCGCATAAAAATGTCCTTCTACGGCAAGTTCCTTCCAATCGGACATCACCTCATCAATATACTTTTGCGTACGTTTGGGTTGTAAGCCTAATGAGTTCCCTGTGAAATAGATGGCCTTTTTTCCATTTACTTTAGGAAAATGAAATTCGTTGCGGTAGTTATGAAGAGGGTCTTCGGCATCCAACTGTTGGGCAAATGCTAAAGTATTTTGGAATTGCATAGCGTATTTTTGCCTAAAAATACAATATCAAAACAAAACTGTTACAAATCGTCTATGAAAGTTCGTCCCTGTCCATTCGCATTTCTAGGATATACTTTTTAAACCCGATTTTTTCATAGGCCCTAATAGCCGGGGCATTATCAGGATATACGGTTAAGCGGATCTCGTTCAGTCCTTGATCTATGGACCATTTCTTCAGCGCATCTACAATCATCTTGTTAATCCCTTTTCCCCTGAATTCCGGATGGGTATACATAAATCCGAGATAGGCATATTCGGTATGGTCCAGATACGATTTTGCTTTTTTAATAATTGCATAGCCCGAGCTGACCACTACAGAATTACATACTGCGACCACCACCTCTGCCTTATCGGACAAAATCATCTGTTTAAGATCATAATAGTGAATGGGATCTTCCTTTAAGGTAGGATCAAAAGGGCGTTCGGCAGTGATTATTCCCTGCTCAAACTCCAACAATACCTCCAAATCTTCTAAAGAGGCCGGTCTTATAGTTATTTCTTCCATTGATTTTATCTGATATCCGTATTCCGTTCCGGATCTGTACGGGACTTATTTTGAATCGTTTGTTCTAAAAAAATATGGCTTCCAATACTATAATTCCTTTTGAAAATGGACTTATTTATGTGTAGAAGTCGCCTAAACTCATGGAATGTTTAAATATTTATGTGTCTGTAGGGATACTTTCCACTTTGGGTTTGCCATTACATAATCTACGATCAGGGGAGTTACCTTATCCCTAACACTCCATTCCGGTTGCAAATATAGAACACAGTCCTTGCTTACCTGGGCGGCTTGTTCCTCGGCAAAAATAAGGTCATGCTTGTTATAGACGATAACCTTTAATTCGTGTGCTTTTTTATAAATCTCCCCCTCGGGCAATTTGTTTTTTTTAGGGGAAAGACAAATCCAGTCCCAGTGGCCGGTTAAGGGGTATGCTCCTGAGGTTTCGATATGGGTCTGAAGATTTTTGGACTTGAGTGCCGATGTAAGTGGTCCCATATCCCATGTTAATGGCTCACCTCCCGTAACTACAATGGTATCCGAATACTTTGCGGCATTTTCAACAATATGTTCAACGGCGGTAGGCGGATGCGTACCGGCATTCCAACTTTCTTTTACATCGCACCAATGACAACCCACATCGCACCCCCCTACACGGATAAAATACGCTGCGGTGCCTTTGTGAAAACCTTCGCCTTGAATTGTATAAAACTCTTCCATCAAGGGCAACATTACCCCCTTATCTACCAATACCATCACTTCGTCCGTAATCATTTTGCAAAGATATATAAAAGACCGCTTCGCTTATAGATAAGACAGAAAAGTGAATGGATTATTACTGTTCCGTTAGGTAGTGTATAACTAAAATCTTAACCCATTCAATAGTTAAACTCCCCATTATTCCCTGACAGCAATAACATCGATTTCTACTTTGGCATTACGCGCCAATCCACTAGCCGCAAAAGTGGTCCGGGCCGGTTTGTTGGTAAAATATTTGGAATATACTTCGTTGAAAGCCGAAAAATCATCCATGGTGCTAAGAATAACAGTGCATTTCACTACCCGATCCAATTCCATACCGTGATACTGTAATACGGCCTGAATGTTTTTAATCGCCTGTTCCGTTTCTATTTTAACATCACCTTCTACCATGGTCCGTGTGGTATGATCCATCCCAATCTGTCCGGCCAAAAAGAAAAGATTCCCGGTTTGCACGGCATCGCTATAAGGAGCGGTTCTCTTTTTTTCCTCATGGGATTCATGAAAAGTGATTTGGGATTTCTCTTGGGCATTAACGGATGTTACTAAAACTAAGGTCAGTATACTGATGATGTTGAAATAGTTTTTCATTGTTGCTGTTACATTTAAAGGATTTAAATACGTATCAAGGTTTTTCTATCGCTCCCGTTTTTACTGGAACTATCCTGTTCCGAAATAGACCGAAGGATACACTTGGCGTAAATTTATTTTTAATTAAAATTACCCTATTTTTATCAAAAATAAGCCAGAATGAGTACCAAAGACGAATTCTTTGCCCATATTGAACAAGGGTATACCACCAAAGGGGACTATATTACCATGGGAGCTGCAATGTTGGATGGGGAAACCATAACCAATGCCCATGTAAAAATCCCTTTAAAAACCTTGAACAGACACGGTTTAATTGCGGGCGCTACGGGAACGGGGAAAACAAAAACCCTACAGGTCATTGCAGAAAACCTATCGGATAAAGGAATTCCAATATTGTTAATGGACCTTAAGGGCGACCTTAGCGGAATTGCCCGACCCAGTCCCGGACATCCAAAAATTGATGAAAGACATGAGAAGATCGGTCTTCCTTTTGAGGCCAAAAGTTTTCCCGTGGAAATCCTTTCCCTTTCAGAGCAAAATGGTGTAAAGTTACGTGCTACCGTCTCGGAATTTGGCCCGGTGCTGTTATCACGTATTTTGAATCTTTCGGAGACACAATCCGGTATTGTAGCCGTCATATTCAAGTACTGCGATGACCACAAACTTCCGTTATTAGATTTAAAGGATTTCAAAAAAACCTTACAATATGCCACGGGAGAAGGCAAAAAGGAATTTACCGAAAATTACGGAAGAATTTCAACAAGTTCCACCGGAACCATACTTAGAAAGGTCATTGAATTAGAGCAACAAGGTGCCGAACTGTTCTTTGGCGAAAAATCCTTTGAAGTTGATGACCTGACAAGAATCGATGAAAACGGTAGGGGTTATATCAACATCATACGGCTGACGGATATACAGGACAAGCCTAAGTTGTTCTCTACTTTTATATTGAGCCTATTGGCAGAGATATATGCCACTTTTCCCGAACAGGGGGATAGTGATAGACCGGAATTGATTCTTTTTATAGATGAGGCCCATTTAATCTTCAAAGAGGCTTCCAAAGCCTTGTTAGATCAAATAGAAAGTATCATAAAGCTCATACGCTCCAAAGGAATTGGTCTCTATTTTGTTACCCAGAATCCTACAGATGTACCCAATGCCGTTTTAGCACAGTTAGGTTTAAAAGTTCAGCATGCCTTAAGGGCCTTTACCGCTAGGGACCGAAAAGCTATAAAATTGACCGCAGAAAACTATCCGGAATCCGAATATTACGACACTAAGGAGATTTTGACCTCCCTAGGTATCGGAGAGGCACTAATATCAGCTTTGGACGAAAAAGGAAGACCTACCCCATTGGCGGCTACAATGCTTCGTGCACCCATGAGCCGTATGGATGTGTTGACGGATAGCGAACTGAAATCGGTCATAAACGATTCAAAACTGATAAAAAAATACAATGAGGTCGTAGATCGGGAAAGTGCCTATGAGATGCTGGGCGAAAAAATCAAAAAAGCGGAAGCCGTAGCGGAAAAGGAAAAAACCACTTCGCGTAGGACTGCTCCCCGTAGAAGAGCAAGTACCCGGCAAAATCCGGTGATAAAAGTATTGACCAGTGCCACTTTTATTAGGGGCATGCTGGGGGTATTAAAAAAAGTTTTGCGCTAAAGCTTATGAGACGCAAAAAAAGGAAAATAGGCTTCAAATTTGCTCTAGTATCCCAATGAAACAGCATCTTTGCCACAGACAATTTATAAAATAATACCGTAAATCATAACAATGACCAAATCATATTCCCTTAGCCTAGTTCTAACCGCCTTACTTTTCATACAATGCCAAACAGAAAAAGATATTTCTTTTTTGATTACGGCGGATAGCGTAGGTAAGCTGACCAGAACAAGTACCACAGATGATTTAGAAACTATCTATACCACGGATTCCATTGTGAAGGATACCACGAAAACAAAATTGGGATCTAGTGTTAGAAAAGTAAAAATATATGAAAACGGAGGAAAACATTTGTTGACCCTAACCCCTAGTACTGACAGTATACCCACCATTGAAAATATACGTATTTACGACCCTCGTTTTGTTACGGAAAAAGGTGTAGGACTTAACAGCACTTTTAAGGATATCAAGAGCAATTACGATATACGTAAGATTATAACTTCCCTGAACAATGTGGTCATCTTCTTAAAGGAAAACGATGTGTATTTTACCATCGATAAAAAGGAGCTACCGTCCAGTTTGCGGTACGCATCCAGTACCAATATAGAAGCGGTACAGATACCGGACGCGGCCAAAATAAAATACCTTATGATCGGCTGGGAGTGATGGTTTAAGGTTCAAGGTTCAAGGTTTGGTTTCTGGGATTTGGGATTTGTTTTTTGGAATTTGGTTTCTAGTTTCTAGTTTCTGAATACTGATTTCTCTTTTGTCTTTTCTCTTTCATCTTTTATCCTTGGTCCTTGGTCTTTGGAAAAACAGTCTTCAGTAAGCAGTGTCAGTTGGCAGGAGTTCCGTTTCTGGTTTCTGGTTTCTGAATACTCATTACTGAATACTGATTTCTGGTCTTTCATCTTTTGTCCTTTATCTTTTATCCTATACCTTCCAGCTTTTTCAATGGAACAGGTACATAGGGAGGACTGATCTAAACATCTTTCCCATGTTTTTTCCGATGCTCCAATATTTTTTCGCTATACTTTTCGGACCATTCCGCCATATCCAATAATCGCATAAGGAAGGAGTGTCCAAAATCAGTGAGCTTATACTCTACCCGTATAGGTACCTCCGGATACATTGTTCTGGTTAGGTAACCATCTATTTCCAAATTTTTTAACCGCTCGCTCAATACTTTGGCAGATATGCCATAGATGTATCTTTTTAATCGATTAAATCGCAAGGTTGGAAAGAATCCAAGGTTTAAAAGAATCAAAATACTCCATTTGTCCGTGGCCAAGGACATAATATGACGGATAGGGCATACCTCTGGTGGGTTTCGATAATCGATGTGCCCGAACATTTTTTTTATTTTTTTTGCAGACTTAACTCTTTGATTCTCAGTAATAGTTTCTAATTCCATACCTACTTTGCTTTAGGAAACTTCTTTTTTGACACCAAAACAATTTGTAGTTTTGGTTATAATTAGATAGCAAGTTACAAAAAGTAACTATATCATCAAATTTGAATTTAATTTCTAAAAAAAGAAACTAATAGAAAAATAAGCAGTGGTAATCGCATTATTTTTGTGCCCATCACCAAAAATTCCAAAAAGCATGCGTAAACAGGAAATTATCGATTTACTTATTGAAAAATATGCTGAATTCAATAGTTTTATAAACGAACTGAACGCTAATGAATTTGCGTATAGCTATCAGCAAAAATGGGCGGCCGGACAACATTTGGCCCATCTGGTCCTTTGTATAAAACCGCTGGCACATGTTTTTACCATGGAAAAATTGACAATTCAACAAAAGTTTGGTCTAGCGAACGCACCAGGTCGCAGCTACGAAGTTCTCATGCAGCTCTATCAGGAGAAATTGGAGAAAGGCGGAAAAGCACCGGACCGTTTTGTACCTGAAATGATTATGCCCGAGCAAAGAACGGTCTTAAGCGAAACATTGACAGCATTGGTGCATGCTTTATGTTCTAAGATAGATACTTTTACCGAAAAAGAGCTTGACACCTTATCCATACCTCATCCATTATTGGGAAAATTGAGTATGCGGGAAATGCTATACAATACTATCTACCATGCCGAACATCATAGGCAACTGGCAAGCCAAAGTTTAAACCATATGGTCAAAGAATGAAAAAACTACTTCATAAATATATCCCCCTCGCCATAGGTACATACTATAACAGCATGTCCTTTATCTCCCCGGAACGCACTGCCGAAAAAGCATTTCGCCTCTTTTGCACCCCAAGAAAAGGTAAGGTGCTTCCTGAGCAGAAATCCTTTTTGGAGAATGCCAAGGATGATATTTTGGAACTGAACAATATCATGATCCAAACGTATCGTTGGCAAGGTGAAGGCCCTAGCTTACTATTGATGCACGGATGGGAAAGCAATACATCTCGTTGGCGAAATTTTATTCCCAAACTGCAAAAAGAAGGATATAATATCATTGCTATGGATGCACCGGCCCATGGAAACTCTTCAGGAGAAGTACTCAATGTACCGTTATACGCTGAGTGTGCGCAAAAAGTCATAGAAACCTACAATCCTACCTATATTATCGGGCATTCCGTTGGAGGTATGACCATGATATACAACCAATATAAATATCCAAATACCTCTATTGAAAAAATGGTAGCCTTGGGCGCGCCTTCGGAACTTTCCGATTTCATGAGGCAGTATAGGAATATCCTTGGATTGAACCAGAAGATGATGCAAAACTTGGAGGATTACCTCATGAAAACCTTTAATTTTAAATCTGCTGACTTTTCCACATCCCAATTTGTAAAGTCCATTTCCAAAAAAGGCCTGTTGATCCATGATGAATTGGATACTATTGCCCCTATTTGGTCCTCCGAGCAGGTACACGCCAATTGGAAAAATAGTGTATTTATTAAAACCAAGGGTTTGGGGCATTCCCTACATCAGGATAAGGTTAGAAATCAAATCATATCGTTTTTAAAGTCCTAGAAAAAAACTACTTTTAGTCTTCGTATTGTCCTCTGGAAGGGCCAGGCGAAGGCAGGGAATATAAATTTCAACCACCTGAAAATCTCCTATCCCTATTAGGCGAAAACGGAAGGGTTGGTCAAACCTCTTCGTCTTTATTCCTGAGTACAAATCAATCCACCCTTCCTTATCCAAGGGGGAGGGCCAAAAAAAGATGTAAGATGCAAATAACACCTTTTCATATTGCCGTTCCTGTTCACAATTTAGAGAAATGCAGAACTTTTTATCGTGACGTATTGAATTGTGAGGAAGGCCGAAGTAGTGACCATTGGGTAGATTTCAATTTGTTTGGCCATCAATTGGTCATTCATTATAAAGCCAGAACGGAGAGTGAAAATCTATATTCGAATCCTGTAGATGGAAAAAATGTGCCCGTGCCGCATTTCGGAGTGGTATTGCCTTGGGAAACCTTTCAAAGCTTCTCCAGGGAGCTGCAGTCCAAAGGAGTACCATTTATCATTGAGCCTTACATACGTTTTGAAGGGCAGGTAGGTGAACAGGCTACTATGTTCTTTTTGGACCCTGCCGGAAACGCCCTAGAGTTTAAGGCATTTAAGGATATGGAGCAATTGTTCGCAAAATAACGGTTTGTCTACGCTTTTAAAACAATCCTGAACCGGGCACCATCTTCCTAATGTTTTATCCCTTCATTGATTTTTTCCAATGGAAATTCTTGACTAAATCAAGATTAACCCGTTGTGTATTTTAATTTTAAGATCCAAAACTCTATTCTCGATACAATTTTTCTCCACTTTGTTGCGAAAAACCACTCGAACTGACGCTTTTTCCACTTTATAACCTCCAAAATGCACAACGGGTCAAGGTTAATTTATGGTTGTGGTTTTTACTTTAATCGGGCTTGTTGCTGCCAGAAACAGATATGCTTTCAAAGTATATTTCCGATGAGGTAATTTCTTCACCTCCAAGCCTCACTTTTTCCGAAATAATTTTAGCTTGTATGGTATCTATATTGCTATGATTTACATCCTTAAAAACTAACTGCAACTTAAAGAACAGTGTATCCCCCATTGTTTTTTGATGAAGTATCTTAATTTCTTCCAAATGGGTGGTAGCTGATAGTGTTGACTTAAAGATAGTAGTGTCCTTTTTTGGAAGGTCAAATTCTGGATGTAGTTTACCTAAGCTGATCAACTCCATTTTTTCCTGTAACTTTTGTTTTAAAATTCCGGTATATATTTCATCCCTGGACAATGAAACTTCCTCGTCCATTTCCATATCCACGGCTTTTACGTTCTCTCTTTTGTTTTCTCCCGCGCAAGAAAAAAGAAATCCTAACACCACTATGTACAGCCACTTCTTCATTGCCCTATTTTAAATTTTAGTTTTACAATTTCCCCATTCCTATATGCGGTCTCCACAATTTGAAGTTTTTGCAGTGTTTCAGTCGGGGTCGTGAGCTTATCTATAAATTCTGTTTTAGAATATAACTCTACTCCGATCTGATGCGGCAATAATTCAAAAATTATGGCATCATCGGCAATGAGTTTTTGCAATTCATTTCTTCTTTTTTTCCAATCCTTTACATTGTTGCTCCCATAATAATGCAACATTAACGCATAATCATCCGTCCTTAGACGAACTTGATGGGACCGCTCTCCCGAAATAGATTTAAAAATGGTATCATTTTTATGATACGGGGATTGGGCTATAAACGCTATATGGTCTCTTTTGGTCCGTAGGGAAACACATCCCAGACTATCGGTCTTATAATAGGTAGGTGATTCTCCCCCGTTTAGGACGATGACATCTATGGCAATTTCAACAATAGGCTCTTTTTTATCGGCATCCACAAAGCAAAAATGAAACGTCCGCATTTTGGGTACAAAAGCATAAACAAGTAAGGCCAAAGTTATAAGTGTTACGATAATTGCAAGAATCCATTTGCGTTTGGAAGGTTTGACTTTCTGTATAGATCGATCCGAAAATTGAGTCTTAAAAGAGCTCCAATTCGCATGTCCGGCATAATGGGCCAACAGATTAAGAATATCTATTCTGGGTAGTTTTTCAGGTGTGTTTTTTACATAATTATAAAACCATTTTTCACTGACACTACCCTTTGTCTTTTGACGAAGATCTTCTTGAAAGTCACTAATATCCTGTCCCTTCCATTCAGAAATGTCCATACTCGTTGGCGTATGATTTTCCAAAAACCGATCGGCAACATGCTTCAACAAGCGTTGAAACAGTATCATATCCTTGGAAGAGTTACTCATTTAAATAATTGATTACACGGTTTTTACAATAATACAATTTTATACAAAGTGTTTACAAGGATTGTACAAGGCAGACAACGTACCACCTGCTACGTTTGTAGTGTTAATTTAAAAACAATACTTATGAAATTAAACATTTTTATGGGGATGTTATTATCATCCGCTTCATTTTTAATGACACAATGTAATAGTGCATCCGAACATGATACAGATATGATCATTATGGAAGACGTTGCGGAGACTACGACGACCAAGGTTCTTTCAGATAATCCTGATGGAAATATTTTGGATTCAGATGCTGATTTATTGCAAAACTTAAAAATTATTAAAAATGCGCAGTGCCGTTTTAAGGTGACGGATGTAGACAGTATTGTCCTTGAGGCCAAAAAAATCATTACTGCCTATAATGGATATGTATCCGATATGAGATTTAAGAATACCCAGCAGATATTGGAAAATCGATTTACGGTGCGTGTTCCCCAAGAACATTTTGAAGCGGTGCTGGAGGAGCTTTCGCAACTTGCAGAATTTGTAGATTATAAAAACATAACCTCAACTAATGTTTCCGAGGAATATGTTGATCTGCAAACGCGTTTACAAACAAAATTGGAGGTTAAAAAAAGGTATGATGATATCTTAAGGTCAAAAGCAAAAACAGTCAAGGAAATTTTGTTGGCGGAAGAAAAATTAAGGGTACTCCAGGAAGAAATTGAAGCAGCACAGGGTAGACTTAAATTTCTTGGCAACAAAGTGGCCCTAAGTTCTATTCAGGTAGATTTGTATGAGACGGTACAGTATAAGGAAGAACCAAAAGCCTATACCAAAACCTTTGGCTCCAAAATAAAGGACAGCCTTGCTTTTGGTTGGAATGTCCTGGAGGGATTATTTCTGGCATTGCTACATATTTGGCCCTTGATCTTAATAGCAATAGGAATTGTATTTTATATTCGATATAGGAGGAGGTAGCCCCCTAATCATTTGCATAAAAAATCAGTACGGGTCCGCCCTCATGGCCGACCCGTATAAATTATGAAGGTGAAGTGGCTTTAACCTAAATACAGCATCGGACCAACTGTAGCCCACTAAGGGGCAAACGTAATGGTCCGCTCAACCCAGAAGCAATCCCCTTTTGCGTACCCAAAAAAATGCAACTATGATATTGGGCACCCAACAAAGCCAAGCTACGATGCGGTAGGCCGTTACAAAATCACCAAAAACATAGCCTAATAGAGGTAACCAGATACGTAAGGTAACGGCGGCAAAACAGGCCGCATAACTATAGATCATAAACCCTTGGTGTAGTTGCACATCTCCTTTTCGTATAGCAAAATAGGCTTTTAAGGTGGTGTACAACCATACTATCCCCAAACTTATAAAACCGAGGGAGGAAACGATACCCCCTGTTGCATAAATCCCAATGTAGATACCGCAAATTCCGCTGATTATAGCAGATATTATATAGACCTTTCCTATAGTCCTATGTCGGCCTAAATTTGCGTTCCGCAGCTTCTTACTAAACTGTACCCACCCTATAAGGAGCGCTAAGCCCCCAAAAAGAATGTGACCATAAAAACCAACGTTCCAAAGCGTGTTAGACAATAGTTCTTCGCTCTTGGAAGCCAGCAAACCAAACTCCCTGTCGGCAAAAAAATAGGTTAAGGGATACAGACCGATGGCCACTGCCAAAACAACAAAGACGATCCATGCAAATTGGTTCGTTGTATTCTTCATAACCTTATTGATATTTACAACTTTTAAACAATCCTTATGATATTTTCCTATACTTCATATAAGACTCCTTTTCTAACGGCATCAATGGCCAATTGATAACGCCAACCATCTTCAAGTGTAAGATACGGCATCGATGGCCCTCCTTTAATATCAGCTACAAAATCCCTGGCCAAAGCGTTCCATTTATCTTGTTCATCGTTCCCTTTTGTGGGCAAAGTGTCATAAAAACGCTCCGGAATCGGCAATGGTACTACTTTGGTATCCTCGTAGTTTCCAACTTGTAGGGAAAAGGTACCATTTGCCACTAAAATTCCTTCATCGCCATAAAAATACCAACCGTTGGCCGGGGAGGTGGTCACGGCGAAAAGATCGAATTTTATGGATACGGGTACCTCCATATCCTTATGCTGCAAACCGGCCCTAAATTTACACAAGGCATGAAATCCGGTATCGGCATCGCATGTTTTCCATTCCGAAGGCTCTTCTACTTCTAAAGTATGTTCATTGTTTGCGATTGTTCTGTAATCGTGAATATCAGATCGTACTGGAGCTTTGTTCCTAAATGTCTGGGACTGACCCATTATAGTAATCAGTTTCCCTTGTAGGAGTCGTTCCAACATACCCAAAAAGTGTGTAAGTCCGTTGTTGAGTGCGCCTCCTCCGGTGCGGAGCGAATCGAACCAGGTCCAAGGGGTTAGCCTTTTCATATGAGGTAGGTTACATACAATCTCTATTTCCCTTAATTCACCTATACTTCCTTTTTCTAATAACTCGCCAATCCAGGCCAATCCAGGGTCATAACAATGTGTTGCCGCAAAAGCATGTTTTAATTTCGCCGATTTCACCATCTTAAAATTTTGCTGCGCCTCTTTGGTATCTATGGCCAAAGGTTTATCTACAAATAAATGGCAATCCATCTCGGTAGCCAACGCAATTACTTCTTTCCGTAATGAAGCTGGTGTTGCCAAAGCCACAATATCCGGTTTCAATTCCAATAGCGTCCGTTTCCAGTTGATAGAGGCAACACCGACCCCCAAATCCCGTGCGGCTTTTTCAACGGCTTCTATGTTTCGGGCACAGATGGCTTCAACCCGTACTCCCTGTAATTGCAGTGCCTTGGTATGACCTTCACCTGCCCAACCTGCCCCAATAACAACTGCACTTAAATTTGACCCCGTCATTTTTGTTCGGATTCGTATGATTATTTTTTACTTGTACCGCCAACTCTTTAAATCGGCTCCTTTTGGAGCACTTTCCGCAATGCGTTTCATAATTTTAGGCACGTACATACTGTTGTAGCGCATGCGACTGATATGGTTGGGTTGTTCGGGATCTCCGTTCCAGCAATGCTCCGCTCGATCCCCATAGGCAACTTCACCATCATAATAGGGATTGGTGGTATTTTCCAAAAAATCTTCCATTAAGTAGACGGCGTTGTTCAAGTAATAATTATCCATATCTCCACAATAGATGTGAATTTTTCCACGTAGCTTTTTCCCTAACTTATCCCAATCGCGTTCCAATATATGGCGCAGATCATAGTTCTCCTTCCAATATTCGGCCACTTCATGATCAATATCACCGGTCATCTTATCCCAGAGTCGGACCGGATACCCATCTTCGCCCTGCGGGGAATAGGTAGCTTCCCAAATATCCCATTGTTGCCCGGAACGCGATTTATCGCCCAACACCAATTCCCTATGGTTTCCTTCGCGCAAAGTGGTCTGTATATGGCCTAGATAATCTCGATGACTAGGAACTTCCAAGGTCTTGTAATCACTCTCATAATAATAAGCATTCTTATCCTCGTAAATATTCGTCAGGCAATAGGCACTAAAGTCGATAGGGTCCGGACAAGCGGCAAAACACCCATTGTATTGGTCCGGATATTTTACTTGAACGGCCAAGGCCTCCCAGCCCCCGGTAGAGCCCCCGTATAAAAAGCGGGACCAACCTTCTCCCATACCCCTGAACTCCTTTTCGATATAAGGAATCAGTTCGTAGGTAATGGCATCCCCATAAGGACCTTGATTTGCGGAATTTACGGCATAGGAATCATCATAATAGGGTGTTGGATGTTGTATTTCGATAATCAAAAAACGAGGGAAATCCGGTTCGTTCCAACGTTTATAAAAATCATATGCTTCCTGCTGCTGTATAATATTATAACCTTCTACCTTAAACCGATCGGAATATTCCGGTTTCAGATCAGGGTCCGGAGGGGTGGTGCGAAATCCTCCAAAATCCGATGGAAAATGCCCGTGGAAAATCATCAATGGGTATTTTGCCTCGGGATGTTCCTTAAACCCCTTTGGCAATAGTACATGGGCCCCTAAATATATGTCCCTGCCCCAAAATTTGGATAGCTTTTCCGACTTTACCTTAATGTGTTTGATCCATTGGGTATCCTCGGCCTCCACTATGGGCGGAATTATCTGGTCCATAACCACATTGATATCCTGCACTCCCTTTTCCGTTAGGGTCACCTTAAAAGGTTTGCTATATAAGTTGCCCGGGGATCTGTTCCATTGTTGGCCTTCCCCATTATCCATAGGCAGCTTCACCGTATGCCCTGTAGAAAGGCTAAAAGTCTCGTAAACATGTAGCAATGCCTGCACGTAATATTCTCCCGGGGGCACATCCGCAAGGCTAGGTAAAGGGGAGCCAAATATCGTTTCATCAAAAACAATATTTTGTTCCGAAGTCATTTCGTCTACGTTCATCCCGTAAATCAACTGGGTCCTTAACCCATCGTTAATCTGAAAACGAGGTTCTTTTTCTTCGTTGTTGGAAAGTATGAGCAGTAGCCTGCCATCTAAATTCTCTATCCCTAATTGTTCGGAAAAAGAAACATTTATGGAAATCTTGGGTTTTTTTTCACTTTCGGTCCTACAACTCATCAAAAGTATAAATGAAACCGCAGCTAAGGGAAGGAATCTTTTCATATGGTTTGGAAATTTGTACAAAAGATACTGAATTTTCAAACCATCATCAAACTACAACATCCAAGACACCTCCACTCCCTACGCCCAAAATGGCAGTCTTTATATACAGGTGACAATATACCTGGACATGCAACCATAAATACTGTTCAAATTATAAGAAATCTTATTTTTTTACGTTATGGAAACATAGAAAACTTGGTAATAATACCTACTAAAAACCTAGTTTATGAAAAAGATTATAGTTGCCATAGCACTGCTTTCCACTTTGGCTTTTACCATTGGATGCACCAACGATGAAGGGGACAATGACATTGATGTAATTAACCCTACCGATGATGAAAGCTCAAAATATAAGGCAGAAGAGCTTACCGTAAAACCCTAAATACGATTAGCCAAACTTTTTAAATAGCCTAGCTGCTATTTTCTACTTCTATGTCGCTCCCGGGCCAATAAAGTGTTTTTTAAGAGCATCGCAATGGTCATGGGCCCTACGCCTCCGGGTACAGGAGTGATAAAAGATGCTTTTTTACTTACATTTTCGAAATCCACGTCCCCTGCAATATAATATCCTCTTTCCCGGGATTCGTCCGGAACACGGGTAATCCCTACATCTATAATCACGGTGTGGTCCTTTACCATATCGGCCTTTAAAAACTTAGGGACCCCCAAGGCAGACACGATAATATCGGCCTGTAGGGTCAATGCTTTGATATCCTTGGTGCGACTATGTGTTAGCGTTACTGTGGAATTTCCCGGTTTTCCCTTTTGGCTCATCAAAATACTTATAGGCCTGCCTACAATGTGGCTACGTCCAATGACCACGGTATGTTTACCTTCGGTATCCACATCATATCGCTTTAACAGTTCCATTATGCCATGGGGTGTGGCAGATACAAAGGACTCCATATCCAAAGCCATTCTACCAAAATTGGTAGGGTGAAAACCATCCACATCCTTGTCCGGATCTACGGCCATGAGCACTTTTTGCTCATCTATTTGTTTGGGCAAGGGAAGTTGTACTATAAAACCATCGATATCCGTATTCTTGTTCAACTCATCTATCTTTACCAATAATTCCTGCTCGGAGGTCGTCTCGGGCAAGTGTATCAGCGTAGATTCGAACCCGATTCTTTTACAAGATCTTACCTTACTGCCCACATAGGTTAAGCTCGCTCCATCATCACCTACCAATACCGCAGCCAAATGGGGTACTTTTTCACCCCTTTCCCGCATTTGGGAAACCTCAACGGTAATTTCATCTTTGATTTCGTTAGCTATTTTCTTTCCGTTGAGTAATTTCATTTCAGTTTTCAGTTTTCAGTGGCAGTTGGCAGAGCTAAACTCCAAACTTACCAGGGTTATTTATCATGTATTGAGCCAATTTGCCTACTTCTTGACTTTGGTCTACCAAATCTTGTTTCTCTTGATTTGTAATATATTGGCATGTTTGGGAAAATTGCAACCCAACCTGTGTCTCCGAATTTTCACTATCGGCATCGGTCAACTTGCTTATAAAAACCTTTTCATATCTTCTTTTTCGATATGCTTCTGCAATATTGGCACAAACGGAAAGTGAAGACCGTTTAATTTGATCGGTCAACGAATAAGTTTCTTCTTTGGGAAAAGATTTGGATATTTCAAAAATTTGCATGGCCAGTGTAAACCCTTTTTGATAAGCCATTAATTTATTGAAACCCATATTAATCTTATACTGAAATTACTGCCAACTGCTACTGTACACTAGCGGCCAAGGCCGCTCATCATCTGCATCATTTTTTTACCTCCGCCTCCTTGCATCATTTTCATCATCTTGCTCATTTGATCAAATTGTTTCAATAATTGGTTGACTTCCTGTATGGTGCGACCACTACCTTTGGCAATTCTTTTTTTACGGCTGGCATTTAATTTGGAGGGCGTAGAACGCTCATCCGGTGTCATTGAATGTATAATGGCTTCAATGTGCTTAAAGGCATCGTCATCTACATCTAGTCCTTTTAAGGCTTTTCCGGCACCCGGAATCATTCCCATTAAGTCCTTAATGTTACCCATTTTTTTAATCTGTTGTATCTGGCTCAAGAAGTCGTCAAAACCAAATTTGTTCTTGGCTATTTTCTTTTGAATTTTCCGCGCCTCTTCCTCATCAAACTGGTCTTGGGCCCTTTCTACCAAAGAGATTACGTCGCCCATACCCAAAATACGATCGGCCATACGCGAGGGATGGAAGACATCTATGGCATCCATCTTCTCCCCTGTTCCGATGAACTTTATAGGCTTGTCCACCACCGATTTAATGGATATAGCGGCACCGCCACGGGTATCACCATCCAACTTGGTTAGGATTACCCCATCAAAATTTAGGATATCATTAAAGGCTTTGGCCGTATTCACTGCATCCTGACCTGTCATAGCATCTACCACAAACAAGGTTTCCTGTGGTTGTATGGCTTCATGGATGTTGGCAATCTCTTTCATCATCTGCTCATCAACGGCCAAACGACCAGCGGTATCTATGATGACCACATTATATCCATTGGTCTTGGCATGGGCCAATCCAGCCTTTGCAATAGCCACCGGATCATTGTTTTCCTTATCGGAATATACGGCGACTCCAATTTGATCGGCGACCACATGCAATTGATCAATGGCCGCCGGACGGTACACATCACAGGCTACCAACAAAGGCTTTTTTGTCTTTTTGTTTTTTAGGTAATTGGCCAATTTCCCGGAAAAAGTGGTCTTACCGGAACCTTGTAGACCGGACATAAGGATTATGGAAGGATTCCCGGAGAGGTCTATTCCCGCAGTTTCACCTCCCATTAATTCCGTAAGCTCGTCCTTAACGATCTTCACCATTAATTGACCGGGCTGTAAAGTGGTCAATACATTTTGACCTAGTGCTTTTTCCCTTACCTTATTGGTAAATTCCTTGGCAATCTTAAAATTAACATCGGCATCCAATAAAGCCCTTCGAACTTCCTTTACCGTTTCCGCAACATTAATTTCAGTAATCTGTCCATGACCCTTGAGGACGTGGAGTGCCTTATCTAACTTTTCGCTTAAATTATCGAACATAATTTTCCTTTATTATGGGGAAATGCAAATTTAAGAATAACTATGGGAAGTGGGAAGCATAGGGAAAGAAATCTAATGTAGCCAATTAGTTTTAAAACAGTATTGGTGTCCACCTAAAATACAAAAGACCGCTTCGCTTTTAGACATCAGATGTAAGACTTTTTTATCTAGCTATTTTTAAAACGTTTACGAAAAAAGGGCAATATTACGATTTGGCCCAAAGGATAAAAATTCCCTATTTAAATCGTCATGCGTTCAAAATAAATATAACTTTTAGATTATCAAATATCTAAAACTACCCGACAATGAAAATATTTATTACGATTCCCTTTCCGGCCGGGTAGGCGAGTATGATAAAGAGCCCCACGGCATTATAAACCCTTTAATGGACATTAGTGCTCAAAGAGTTTCCATTAAAAGAGAAAAGGGTGACTTCTTACGGAAGTCACCCTTTTCAAAACTTGGGGCAAAAAAGTTATTTCTTTTCAAAGACCAGAGTAGCCATACCGTCGTCTCCGTTAATATCCTTTAACTCGATGCGATCGGAGGTAATGGATACTAGGTCCCAATCTTCCGTAAGCTCACCGAACAGATTATCCTCACCAAGATTCAGATATACGTTCAACTGACCTTCACTATTCCTTAATACTCTCCAGAGGCCGGTCAAGAATGGATTTGGATCTGTACCTTCAGTTACCGCAATCTTATGCTGCGCTGAGAAAGCGAAATTGTATCCTTGGAAATCTGCAGTTCCATCCATTTCACCATCTATATAAGATGCCACGATCCAATCCCCTCCCATCATTATGTTTCTTATTTCGGGAATATCACCGTCATCGGAGCTATCATCACATACACGTAATAAGATCAGCTCATAATCAATCTCCTCGACTTCGAACTTCAATCGGTGATCATCCAGATCCCTCAATGGCCATTCAAAACTTACTCCCGGCTCATCGCCTATACTGATGGCCATCACCAAAAGGCCTTCATTGTTCATGGTAATTTCCCAAGTTCCCTCAGAGGTAGTTGTACCGTTGCTCAAGGTAACCACGCCTTCTGGCATAAACTTAAACTCAAAGCCCAACAATCTGTCTATCTCCTCACCTTGGTTCTTCACTTTTTTAATGATCCACTCGCAATCTTTTAAGATGTCTCTAAGCGTATCGGGATTGGGAAGATTGTCCCCACAAATTTGTCTCATGATTATTTTGTTTCCACCCTCTGCAAAAAGTTTGATCTTATGCTCGCCTATTTCATAAACAAACCACTCCAAATTAAAGTCTACCAGTACATCAAACTCTAAGTTCAACAATACACCATGATCTGAAACTCTGGTACTCCACACTCCCATCAAAACATTTCCTTGTCTATCGGTCACCTTTACCGCACCGTCTTCCGTAAAGTTCATAACATACTCAAAGTACTGATCCGTTTGATTTACGTCATCTCTTTGTACCTCGTTAATCAACCATGGGCATTCTACTAGAAAATGATCCAACCGTTCCTTCGTAAAATCGTCATCATTAAAATCATCATCATCATCCTCATCACAAATCTCTTTGGCATTTTCTATGGCATTGGCCAATTCAGCATTACTATCAACTACTATCTCCGTACCATCTGAAAGTGCTAAGGTTACGGGAAATTCAATACTGATGAGATCATCATCGTCCAATCCGGCGAAGAATCGTCTTAATTCCTTGTCGCTTTCCACGGTAACACTACCCGTTTGCTGCTCATTTATATCAAAGGTGAAAAGGGTTATAGGGTATACAAAATCGATACATTCAATATCATCGTCATCGCCACCTTCTATACACTGCTCGGCCAGCTCACGAAGACCCTCCTTACTATTGATTACGATTTCAGTAAAATCGGCCAATGTGATGGTGATAGGGAAAAGAATTTCTAAAATATCTTCGTCGACATCTATTTCATCAAAAATTTCCTCGATGAGACGTAAATCCTCTTTGGAATTAATGGTAATGTCAATACCATTTACATTAACAGTGTATGGAAACTCAACCGCCAAACAACTGGCACCATCAACAATATTGTCAAAGGAACCGTCATTGGAAGAGGTTCTCTCTATAAGCTTCGCGGTAGTTGAACTGGCCATAATGGTCTCTTGTTCATCCCCGGTCGGTAATTCTTCGAATTCCTCTTGACAAGAGGTAAACGTTAACGCCATTATCAGTAGGCTGGCGTGAAATGCAAGATTTAAAAACTTTTTCATAACGATTTGGATTTTTATTGGTTTGTACAATCCTAAAACAATCAACTTTAAAAATACCCTACCTATTTTTTAATTTTTTTAAAATATCTTTGAGCACTCCTCGACTTCCTATGGGATGAGATCGAGGGGGCAATTCAAAAAATCAACCTTAACTGTTTAGTACTATTTTGGATACCGATAAGATGGACAACGTATGCCAAGAGGAAGTCTATAGCTCCCTTTTTAAAACCAATTCCAAAACGGTTTTCAACTACATTTATTATAAGTATGGCAATGAGGAAAAAGCACACGATGCGGTACAAGAAGCATTTATAAAACTCTGGGAAAATTGCGCCAAAGTTTCTCCCAAAAAAGCAAAGTCCTACGTATATACTGTAGCCAACAATCTATATTTAAATGTATTAAAGGCGGAAAAAGTGCGTTTTAAGTATGCTAGTTCACAAAATAGCAAAGCTTCCAATGAGTCCCCTGAATTTTTGATGGAGGAAAAACAATATCGGGAAAAATTGGATAAGGCCTTGAATGGCTTACCGGAAAATCAACGTACCACGTTCCTATTAAATAGGATCGATGGGAAAAAATATACCGAAATAGCCGAAATAGAAGGCGTAAGTGTTAAAGCCATTGAAAAACGGATGCATTTGGCGTTAAAAAGCTTACGGGAGCAAATAGATGGGATATAAGATGTTAGATGTTAGATGTTAGATGTTAGATGTTAGATGTTAGATGTTAGATGTTAGATGTTAGATGTTAGATGTTAGATGAAAATAATTTTTTTGTTATTGCCAGCTATATCAGCACATAAACTTATAAACGAATCAACTTTGAACCCTGAAGTAAGTAGGGTATTTGCCTTTTAGATTGTTACATCCATATAAAGCATAGAAATCATGCAAGAGAATTATTTAGCAAAATGGCTGAACAACGAACTTTCGGAGGAAGAGCTTACGGTGTTTAAAAAAACCGATGAGTATGCTTCTTATCAAAAGATTCTGGAAACTTCCAACACCTTGGAGGCTCCCCATTTTGATGCTGAAAAAGCCCTTGGTAAGGTAAGGGACAAGCAGCTTGCCAAAGAGGTTAAGGTTATTGCGATCAGCCCGTTCAAAAAATTACTGAGGGTAGCTGCCGCTATTGCCGTAATCATTGCGGTCTCCTACTTTTATATGGCTTCTTTGAATGAAAATATATCCACCCAATTTGCGGAACGTACCGAAATAGTGCTTCCCGATGCTTCCGAGATTATTTTAAATGCCGACTCCGAAGTTTCTTACAGTAAGAAAAAATGGAACAAGGAACGTAATGTATCCCTAGAAGGGGAGGCATTTTTTAAAGTGGCCAAAGGCAAACGTTTTACAGTAATTACGGATGATGGTATGGTGAGCGTCCTAGGTACCCAATTCAATGTAGAAAACCGAAAGGGCCTCTTTGAAGTTACTTGCTTTGAAGGCCTCGTCAGCGTTACCTATAACCATACCGAAATCAAACTCCCGGCCGGAGCCTCTTTTTTGGCCATCAATGGGGAAATTTTAGAGGCGGAAATCCCAAATACTGCCGAACCTACTTGGATAAATGATGAAAGCTCCTTTAAAAGTATTCCATTAACCTTTGTTTTGGATGAATTTCAAAGGCAATACAACGTAAAGGTTGCAACTGAAAATATTGATGTCAATCAGTTGTTTACTGGCTCATTTAGCAACACCAATATGGATTTGGCATTACAGAGTATTAGTGCTCCTTCTCAAATAAAGTTTAAATTAGAGGGGAATAAAGTGCTATTCTATGCTGAAAACGCACCGTAAACATGTTGCAACGTTTTACCTATTGTTATTTTTTGCCCTTTTTATAGGTAAGGCACAGGAAACTACTTCCCCTAATATAGATCTTATTTCTTTTATCCAACAACTGGAAAATAGATTCGCTATTAAATTTTCCTATGTAGATGTAGATATCAGACCCATACGGATAACTATTCCCTTAAGTGACCAATTGGATGAAATTCTAGGAGACATCCAGAACCAGACCCAAATTAAAATACAAAAACTGGACGACCGTTATTATACCCTATCCAAAAGAAGTACGGTGGATATATGCGCACGGGTTTTGGATAATTTTGAAAAAAATACGGTTGCGGGAGCCACTGTAGAAGTGTTAGGAAGCGGTATTGTTAGGGTAACCGATTTCAATGGACAGTTCTCCCTGGATAATATTCCGAGTAAGGCAATGATAGGGATTCGACATTTAGGGTATAAAACCAAGTATGTTCTAGCCGAGGATTTGATAGGCCGTAACCCCTGTAAAGATCTGTTGCTTGCCCAAAACTTTCAGCAACTTGATGAAGTTGTCCTGTTTCAATTCCTCACTACCGGGCTTTCCAAACTGGAAGATGCCAGTATACAATTGGATACCGAAGAGTTCGGTATCATACCCGGGCTTATAGAACCGGATGTATTGCAAACGGTACAGGCATTGCCGGGCGTTAAAAGTATTGATGAAACGGTTTCGGATATTAATGTCCGAGGTGGCACCAACGATCAAAACCTCATCTTATGGGATGGTATTAAAATGTATCAGTCCGGCCATTTTTTTGGATTGATTTCCGCTTTTAATCCCTATTTGATGGATAAGGTGACCATTATTAAGAATGGTACGAGTGCCCAATATGGCGACGGGGTAAGCAGTGTCATTAGTTTGCAGACCAAGAACAGCATAGAACGGTCTTTTTTCGGCGGAGCCGGATTTAATCTGATTAGCGGTGATATTTACGGACAAGTGCCCGTAACCGATAAACTTGCCTTTCAGTTTTCCGGCAGGCGTTCCGTAACCGATTTTTTGGACACTCCAACTTTTAACCAATTTTCCGAAAGAGTCTTTCAGGATAGGGAAGTAACCATCAACAACCAATCTACGGATATAGATATCCAAAGGGATGAGCGCTTTTTTTTCTATGATTTTACCGGAAAAATACTGTACGATGTTAACGACCGGCAAAAAATAAGATTGAGTTTTATCAATATCGACAATGACCTGGATTACTCCGAAACCGCCGAACTTAACGGTAGAACCACCCAAAGTCGGCTAGACCAGACCAATCTTTCTTTCGGGGGGAGCTTGGAAAGCAATTGGAGCAATGACCTTTCTACCTTGCTCAATATATATTTTACCCGGTATAACCTAGATGCCCTTAGTGTCTTTGCAAATGCCAACCAACAGCTTGTTCAGAATAATCGGGTATTGGAAACAGGAATAAAACTAAACACCAATTACAGGCTTAGCAACAAAATTAATTGGACCAATGGTTACCAATACACAGAAACGGGCATTACCAATTTTACCAATGTTACCTTACCTCCTTTTAATAGCAATATCAAGGGGGTCATACGAACCCATGCTTTATTTTCGGAAATAGGTTATGTATCGGATAACGAAAAGTTAAAGGCCAGAGGCGGGGCAAGACTCAATTATATTGAAAACTTGGATACGTTCAATGAGTTTATCCTAGAACCACGGCTAAACATCAACTATGCAATTACCGAAAATCTCAAGGCGGAAGTTCTGGGAGAATTCAAGAGCCAGACCACAAATCAAGTAATAGATCTGGAACAAAACTTTCTTGGAGTTGAAAAACGTAGATGGATATTATCCGATAACGAGACCTTACCTATCACGGAGAGTAAACAGGTTTCAACGGGTATAAACTATGATAAAAATAGGCTACATATAGGTTTGGAAGGTTTTTATAAAGAGGTCAACGGCATAAGCATAGCCACACAAGGCTTTCAGAACCAAAATCAGTTCAATGGTGAGATAGGAAGCTATGATGTTAGGGGAGTAGAATTTCTAATCAATAAAAAGACATCTAACTTTAGTACCTGGCTAAGTTATGCCTACAATATAAACGAGTACACCTTTGAGGAAATTAACCCAAGTACATTTCCCAATAACTTGGATATTCGTCATACGGTAACTTTTGCCGGAACCTACATACGTAAAAACTTGAAGCTTGGTATCGGGTTTAACTACAGGACCGGAAAACCGTTTACGCAACCGTTGGAAGGGAATAGTGGCATCAACACCACCGTTTTTCCATTTACCATTAATTATGGGGAGCCAAATAGCGATAGGCTTCCCGATTATATAAGGGCCGATGCCTCCGTTATTTATGATTTTGATATGAGTCCTAAAATAAAGGCTTCCGTGGGAGCTTCGGTGTTGAACTTTTTCAATAGAAGAAACATCCTGGATACCTACTTTAGGTTGAACGAAGCGGATAGGATAGAGACCGTGGAGAATATTTCCCTGGGAATTACACCCAATTTTAGTTTTAGGGTTTTCTTTTAACGGCCATTCAACCTAGAGATGACCACTACGTGCGGAAAGGTTATCGCCGCTAAAAAAGAAAAGAAAATAGGTAAAAAAGTCGTTTCGCCACTATCCTTTAAGGTCCAAAACAGTACCGCAAGGCCCAAAACCGATATCCCCCAATAAATAGAAGAAGATTTAAGGTATTTGATAAAATTATGCTTGGATACACTTCCGTACAAAAACTTGATCTGATCGGCCAAAGAAGGTAATGAATGCCATAAAACAAAGTAGATGGCAAATGCCCAAATTAAGGAAGCCGTATTAAATATGATGTAAAAGACAAGGAGATAGAATACTTCTTGTACTATAGCAGCAGATGCTTTTTTTTGTTTAAATAAAAATAGATATGATAAAACAAAAACTACAGCACTAATCCATAGCGGATAACTGTAATAATTAAAAGAGGGTAAAAAGCCCGTGATACTTTGAATAATAGAAGATACCTCTATCCAATGCGCATGGAACAATAGAAAAAGAATAAACAATCCATAGGAAATAAAAAATACTTTCGCCACCACGGACAACTCCTTTATTTTGGATATCCAATGTTGTTCCCCAAAATGATACCCACTAAAAAGAATAAACCAAACTAACGCTATGTCAGGAAAAAAATGAAAAAAAAGTATACTCAACCCTATGAACATTAAGTAATATATGGAAATGGTAAAAAAACCATTTCCCAATCTTCGATTAAAGGGAGAAGTGTGCAAGAGTTTCAGATCATTTGACCCGTGCAATATCCCAAAGGAAAATATTAAGGTATAGGCAAAGATATCCTCAACACGATCCTCAAAATAAACCGCAAGCCAAAGAAAAAAGAAGGTAGACACCAGGATAAAACTGTTCAATTTGGTAAAATTTGTGTCGCTTTTTTTCATTTTGTTTAAAAAAATAGTTGAAATCTTAAACAATTATTGTTTAATTTTTATTAAATTTACTTAAACAAAATTAATAAACTCTAATTATATGGAAAATTTTTTAACATCAGTACCATTGGTAGCAAAGATCGCTACCAACGATTATGTAGGCTTTACCTTCTTTGTAGGGTGTATGGCCATGATGGCAGCTTCTGCCTTCTTTTTCTTATCTATGAACAGTTTTGATAAAAAATGGAGAACCTCTATCCTGGTATCGGGATTAATTACATTTATTGCCGCGGTACACTATTGGTACATGCGTGATTACTGGGCAGGCTTTGCGGAATCCCCTACTTTCTTCAGATATGTGGATTGGATATTGACCGTACCCTTAATGTGCGTTGAATTTTATCTGATCCTTAAAGTAGCGGGAGCTAAAAAATCCCTGATGTGGAGACTTATTTTGCTTTCGGTCATCATGTTGGTTACGGGTTATCTGGGAGAAGCGGTCTACCGCGAACAAGCTCAAATTTGGGGTCTTATTTCCGGTATCGCCTATTTTATCATTGTATACGAAATTTGGTTGGGCGGTGCCAAAAAGTTGGCCCAAGAAGCCGGAGGAGCTGTACTACAAGCCCACAAAACCTTATGTTGGTTTGTACTGGTAGGTTGGGCCATTTACCCTATTGGTTACATGGCAGGCACACCGGGATGGTATGAAGGTATTTTTGGCGGATTGGATTTGGATGTCATTTATAATATCGGAGATGCTATAAATAAAATAGGTTTTGGCCTTGTGGTCTACAACCTGGCGGTCAATGCTTCCTCTACGGATACAGCAAAGGCATAACCATTGACTATTTTTATACAGTCAGTTATTTTGAAGAGACCGTTCCCATCGAACGGTCTTTTTTCTTTTACATACGTTCGGGAACCGCTATGCCTAACAGTTTAAATGCGGACCGGATCACTTCTCCCACTTTTCTGGATAATTGTACCCTAAAGATTTTCTTTTGACCATCTGCCTCTCCCAAAATGGATACATTCTGATAAAAGGAATTGAATTCCTTCACCAAATCATACGTATAATTGGCAATAAGGGCCGGACTATAGTTCTCCGCGGCCAATTGTAGCGTCTCGGGAAACAATTGAAGCTGCTTTAGCAGTTCTTTTTCTTTTTCGTGAAGCCATGAGAGAACTACTTTATCCTGTAGGTCTAGTTCCATGTTTTCCGCCTTTCGCAGGATAGATTGAATCCGTGCATAGGTATATTGGATAAATGGTCCTGTATTCCCCTGAAAATCGACGGACTCTTCCGGATTAAACAGGATTCTTTTTTTGGGATCTACCTTAAGAATATAATATTTCAATGCTGCAAGACCGATCATCCGGTATAATCGTTGTTTTTCAGTATCGGTATATTCCTCCAATTTCCCGAGTTCCTTGGAAATTGTTTCCGCGGTTGCGGTCATATCATCGATCAAATCATCGGCATCCACCACGGTTCCTTCCCTGCTTTTCATCTTACCGCTAGGCAAATCCACCATGCCATAGCTTAAATGATATAAGCTTTCTGCCCAAGAAAAACCCAGTTTTTTAAGGATCAGAAACAACACCTTAAAATGATAATCCTGCTCATTCCCCACCGTATAGACCATGCCGCCAATATCTGGATAGTCCTTTACCCGCTGGATAGCCGTACCGATATCCTGGGTCATATAGACCGCCGTACCGTCGGATCGCAGTACAATCTTTTCGTCCAGCCCGTCATCCGTAAGATCGATCCAAACACTCCCATCGTCCTTTTTATAGAAAATTCCTTTTTTTAACCCCTCGGCTACCACGTCCTTACCCAACAAATACGTATCACTTTCATAATAGAACTTGTCAAAATTCACCCCCAGGTTTTGATAGGTTTCCGTAAAGCCATCGTACACCCATCCGTTCATTTTCTTCCAAAGAGCAACCACTTTTTCGTCACCCGCTTCCCATTTGCGAAGCATTTCTTGGGCTTCCAGCAGGCTAGGTGCCCGCTTTTCCGCATCTTTTGCCGCAATACCCTTGGCGACCATTGCAGCAATCTCTTCCTTATACATTTTATCAAAGGTCACGTAATAATTGCCCACTAGTTTATCACCTTTGAGCCTCGCCGAAGGCTCTTCGCCATTCCCAAATTTCTCATAGGCCAGCATACTCTTGCAAATATGAATGCCGCGATCATTTATAATTTGGGTCTTGTACACTTTTTTGCCGGATGCCTTCAAGATTTCCGCAACGGAATAACCTAATAAATTGTTCCGAATATGTCCTAAATGTAATGGTTTGTTGGTGTTAGGGGAAGAATATTCAACCATAATCGCATCCTTATCCATATCGGTTACATAACCGTAATCGGAAATATCCTTGATCGCGTTAAAAAAGTTTACATAGAAACCATCACTTATACTAATATTCAAAAAACCCTTCACCACATTAAAACCGGATACTTCGTCTACCTGTGCTCCCAAATAAGTGCCGATTTTCTCGCCTATTTGAACAGGATTTCCTTTTACAAACCGCAACATGGGGAAAACAACTACCGTAATATCGCCTTCAAAATCCTTTCGGGTGGGCTGAAATTCCACGGTCGGTAATTCTATCTGGAAAAGTGTAGCAACAGCTTCTTTGACCTTGGTCTCTAAAACGCTTTGGATATTCATGAATTTTGACTTATCAAGCTGCAAAACTACATAAAATTTATGCCTTTATATTGAAAAGAACCGCAACATGCATTTATAGCCTTTGTTTTGGTTAACTTTATGTGTTGCTAAAAGGAAGATATGAATATGGAAGAATATAGACAGTATTGCCTTTCAAAAAAAGGGGTAACCGAATCGATTCCTTTTCCCAAGCTTCCCGATATCCTGGCATTTAAAGTAAAGGGTAAAATGTTTACGGCAACCGATATCAATACTTTTGCCGCTTTCAGCATTAAATGCGATCCAGGCACTATTGACGAACTCCGCTCGCAATACGACGCATTACAGGAACCCTCTTATTTTAGCAAGAAACATTGGAGCAGTGTAGTTATGGACGGAAGCATTTCTAAAGAAATCCTTTTTCAATGGTTGGATACCTCCTATGATCTGGTGGTTACCAACCTTCCTAAAACAACACAATTAGAGCTTGAAAATGAAAATAATGTTTTATAATAAAATAGCCCATGCTCGTAAACGTATCTTACAATAACAAAGAAATCACAAGAAAGATAGATGCCGAAGTAGGTAAACCCTTTACCATAAAAGAACGCTTTGCCCTTGGGGGTATAGGGTCTCCCAAATTGTCAATAACCGAAACAAGCATAGAAATACGCAATTTATTGCTATTGGATAATAATCTGGATACTTGCAATATTGAAATGCGGCCCAAGGGCATCATCGTTAGGTTCCGTTCCCTATTGGAAACCTACGCGCTGGTAATCCCATATTATAAATTAACCGTTTATAAAGGGGATTTTGCAATATATTCCATTTACAGGGATCATTATTTTATCAAAGTGAAATCGGACACCAAAGCCATACAAAAATTCTTTCGGAGGTTATTGGATTATAAGGTCGACAATGCCCCTACATCAATAGAAGACCTATAAAGGATATCATTGGGGAAGTTGAATATAGGAAAACGGAACTCAATTACGAAAAATACCTAATATCAAAACACGTTCAATTCCATGAAAATTCTAGTTACCGGTGCCAATGGGTATATAGGGATGCGATTATTGCCTATGCTTTTAGACTTAGGCCATGAGGTCATCTGTATCGTAAGGGATGCGGAACGTCTTTCCATTGATCAGGAAACACGTTCTAAGGTCCAAATCATTGAAATAGATTTTTTACGCAAGGTCGTGGAAGGGAAAATTCCAAAAGATATCGATGTAGCTTACTTCCTCATTCATTCCATGAGTACATCCACCAAGGATTTTGATGAAATGGAAGCTATTACCGCTCACAACTTCAATACCTATATGAGGGCTACCCATGTGGAACAGGTTATTTATCTCAGTGGTATTGTTAATGATAAAAATCTTTCCAAACATCTATGGTCCAGAAAAAATGTGGAAGAGATCCTTTCCCAGGGAGACTATGATCTTACAGTACTTAAAGCTGGGATTATAGTAGGGTCCGGGAGTTCCTCCTTTGAAATTATTCGCGATCTCTGCGAAAAATTACCATTTATGATTACCCCTAAATGGGTACTCACCAAAACACAGCCCATAGCGGTCAGGGATGTAATGCATTTTCTTACAGGGGTTCTAGGGAATAGTAAAACTTACGGCAAATCCTTTGACATTGCCGGCCCGGACGTACTTACCTATAAACAAATGTTGCATGGATATGCCAAGGCCAGGGGCTTTAAAAATTGGATCATTACCGTTCCCGTGATGACCCCAAAACTCTCTTCGTATTGGTTATATTTTGTGACCTCAACTTCCTATAAACTTGCCTTGAACCTAGTGGATAGCATGAAAATAGAAGTGGTAGCCGATGACAATAGATTGGAGCGGCTATTGGGAATAAAAACCCATACCTATACGGAGGCTCTGGATATGGCCTTCAAAAAAATAGAACAGAATCAGGTCGTGAGCAGTTGGAAGGACAGTATGGTAAGCGGTCGTTTTAACAAGGATCTGGAAAAATATATTCAGGTTCCCAAATATGGTGTCCTAAAGGATGAGCAAAAACTTAAAATTAAGGACGGGGAGACCGTTCTAAACAATATCTGGAAGATTGGTGGCGACAATGGTTGGTATTATGGAAACTGGTTATGGAAAATACGTGGGTTTCTGGATAAACTAAGTGGTGGAGTAGGTCTACGTAGGGGGCGTACCCATCCGGATAAGATTTATCCCGGTGATTCCCTGGATTTTTGGCGGGTGTTGTTGGCCGATAAAAAGAAAAGGCGCCTACTACTTTTTGCGGAGATGCGCTTGCCCGGCGAAGCTTGGCTCGAATTTAAAATTGATGAAAACAACGTACTGCATCAAACCGCTACTTTTAGACCGCGGGGACTCAAGGGTAGATTGTACTGGTACAGCATTGTTCCCTTTCATTATTTTATCTTTGGAGGAATGATCCGTAATATTGCCAAAACTTAAAGAACAAGCTTATCCCGGTTTTTCAACTTTTTAAGGGAAACGCGTTATTATTCGTTTCCATCGGAATCGTATTCCTCCTTTCCGCTATCGTCTTTTTCGCCACCGGGGCAAGTTATAATGCAATTGAATCTTCTTCCGTTCGGGTACGGAATTATTTCGGGTATTTTTAGCGCTATCCAGGGCTGGGATGTATGCTCTTGTTACTTGGCATTGCCGTATCCCCTATCGGAAAAAATAATTTCTTGAAACCAACTATCCCCGTAGCAAGCTAAGGGGAATTCTTTTCATTAAAACAACATTTTTTGGGACCTAAACGTTGATCGCTATCTTCAATATGCTTGAAAGTCAAAAATAAACGACGAACGTAAGCTTAAGAATCTAGGTTTAGGTTATGAAAGCTTATGGTATCGGACGGGGCAGTTCAAATGAAGGGTCTATTCCCAACGAAATACAATGAAATAGTTCTTATGGTGCATGGGGTCGCAGGCCTACTCCTTATAGTAGTATTGGCTGTGCTTAATTAAGGTCCCAATCCAAAGTAAAAAAAACCCATGATAATAAGGCCAAAATATGTAGGAACCCGTTCTTTGGTCGATAAAATTCAAAACGACTTCTTTATATTTGGCTTTGGTCATTTTTTTATTCAAGGAAGTTGGCCTCTATTATATCCCCAAAATAGAAAAAAACTCCACCTTATGGCTTTCCCCAATAGGTATCCTAATATCGTTTATTACGATTCTATTTCGTTGAACGGTCTTAATGGAATTTATATTGACGATGAAAGATTTATGTACCCTTAAAAATTGATTGGATGGAAGCTTGTCCAAAATCTCCCCAAAACTCATTCTAGTCAGTATAGCCTTGTTCGTGTTGACGATATGGATTTTTAAATAATCCTTTAATCCTTGAATATATTCTATGGTGTCCAAGTCTATTTTTACGCTTTCATATTCTGCTTTTACAAAAATAAAATGTGATGTGTTTTTAGTTTCGCCATGTGAGGGAAAAACATTGCTTTCCATAGGTTTTTCTTTATAGGAAAGAAGTTCTTTCGCCCTGGAAACGGCTTTGATAAATCGGTGATATGGGATTGGCTTTAATAGGTAATCAACAGCATTCAAATCAAACCCGTCCAAGGCATATTGGGAATAGGCCGTGGTAAATATAAGTAAAGGCAAGTTGTCCAAAGAATGTACAAAATCAATACCACTTAGTTGTGGCATCTCAATATCACAAAAAATCAGATCTACATTCATTCCCCTTATCATCGAGATCGTATCCAAAGGGTTTGTAAAAGTGGCCTCTACCTTCAAAAAATCCATCTTTTCACAATACCCGACTAAAAGATCTATGGCCAATGGCTCATCATCTATGATTATACACTTCATAATTTCTATAGATTAAGGGTTAGACTCACTGCATATGATTTCTCGTCATTTTTAACCAGTAAATTATATGAGCCAGGGTACAATAGGTTTAATCTGTTTTTAACGTTTTCCAGTCCTACACCAGAGTTTTTTGATTTTTCCTTATAAGTTCCTATGGTGTTCATGACATACATATGTATAGACTCTTCTTTTATGGAAAGGTTTATTTTCACATTGGTCTGTCCCTTAAAATCCGTACCATATTTAAACGCATTTTCTATAAAGGATATGAAAAGTAGTGGGGGTATTAATTTGCCTTTATCCTCACCGGATATTTTCAAAATAACGTTTTCACTATCCGCTAAACGGAGTCTTTGTAATCGCACATAGTTTTTGATGTATTCCAATTCCTTGGCCAAGGGCACAAAATCCTTGTTGGTCTCGTATAACATGTAGCGCATTAATTCGGATAAGCTAATGATGGCTTCTGAAGTATTCGTTGAATTCTTTACGGATAGGGAATATATAGCGTTCAATGAATTAAATAGAAAATGTGGGTTTAACTGCGTCTTCAAAAACTGTAGCTCCGAACGTACTTTTTCATTTTCAACTTGCATTCTTAAATCCTCGTTGCCCCTCCATTCTACGTACATTCTTAACATGGTACTTACGACAACGGGGATGGTAATGATCAGTAGCGGCATTACCGATTGCACCCTGAACAAACCATTCCCAAGAGAAGGAGTGCCCGTTGGGCCCCTTCTTGGAGGGTCTTGATCAATACTCAAATCTATGAATAAGGATATAGCAATAATCAATAGAAATGTGGTGGTAATATAAGTGACCGTTCGTTTTTCCAACAACAGTTTTGGCACCAGGTAAAAGTAGTTGAAATAGAAAAGTACCGTAGCAATGGAAAGCCTAGCGGGCATATCTGCCGGTGTTGTCCTAGGTCCATAGATAAATGGATATAACATTAAACCATAAAACAAGGCCCACAAGAAAATATGAACAACTAATTTCCGGACTTTACGCTTTTTAAATGACATTTAGAACACTTCTTTGTTTCTAAGGTACCAATCCCAAATCATATATTTCCTCGGCACTTACTTCCGGGTTAGCTCCCTGAGATAGTTTGTATAGTACTAAATCTGCAACAAGTTTTGCCTGTTTAGATGATAAAAATGATTTTTTTCCCTCTATCGCAGGAATAAAGTCTTGTTTTATAAGCACTTTGTCATCGACTAAAATCAAATATCCATATCCGTTTTGTGCCTTAAAAACCTCTGAGTGAAGTCTTGGTTTCGGGAATGTTTCGGTTGTTGGCATCCATTTCGATATTCCAGTAAAAAGCAACAATACACATCCTATCAACCCTACATTTCTTCTAATATATCTAAATTCCATAACATCAGTTCTTATAAGAATGGGGTTGTCAAAACGTACAACCCCATTCACGGTCAACACCAATCAATCAACCAATCAATCATCTTCATTATATGCCTCAAAAGGAAAAAATTCATCCATGTCGTCCAGATATAGGCTTCCTGTTCTGCCGAGTCCCACAAAGGCCCTGGCGGAATTTGAAAATGCTATGGCATCTTGTCGCGTGGTACCCTCAAAAGCTGTTTTTAAATCCCAAGTATCGGAAGATGGGTCGTACTGCCAAACGGTACCCAGGGTTCCCGAACTCTCCCCACATGCGATGTAACCATAACCATTTAATGTAAACGAAACCGCATTACTTCGGGTTATGGTATAGTCGTCCTCTTCATCTAGATCGGTTAGACCGGCCCAGGTTTCGGTAGCGGGGTCAAAAGCCCAAAAATCATCTAAATAAACGCCATTGGAGACACCGGTACCCAAGTATACTTTATCGGCTATGGAGAACACAGTAGCGGCACGTCTTTTATTTCCACCAAAGCCGACTAGTTCGGACCATGTATCTGTAGCAGGGTCATATTTCCAGAAGTCCTTTAGGTCGTTATCACCGTCGAAACCTGTACCAAAATACCCAGATCCATTTGCGCCGAATGCCACGGCACTGCGTCTTGGTGCCGAGGGTAATGGTGCAATTTCCGTCCATGTATTGGTACTTGGATCGTAGCTGTAGAAATCCCCTAATTCATTTACCCCATCATAACCGGACCCTATGTAGCCCACATCGTCTATTTGAAAACCTACCGCTGCATTACGCGCTGTGCCTGGAAAGTCCGCTTTTTGTGACCAAAAATCCCCATTGATATCATAGGCCCAAAATGAGCTTAGATAATCATCACCATCGTATCCTACGCCCATATAGCCTATATCACCAATGGTAAAACCGGAAGTTGAACTTCTGGGACTACCATCGAAGACCGATCTATCCGCCCAGTTGCCCAAGTCCTCATCTTCATCACTATCATTGGAACAACTGCCGAGCAATAGTATCGACATGCTATAGGTCAACATTAGTTTTAATCGATATAAGTTCTGTATCATATTTATTTAATTTTTCTTCGAAAGTATAAAGGGTTGAACATGCTATAAAACAGAATATATGAAGTCCTGTTTTTAACATCCCAAAAGCTAAATTATAGCGACGAACGGCCAAATACGGTTTGTCCTAAAAAAAGTTTGCTTTATATCCTAAAATCCGCTGTAGGTCTATTACGGTTTTAATCTCATCTAACCGCCACTACATTTATGTGAAAGTTTAGAACAGTATGAAAAACCTTTTAAGATTTATTTACACTTTTACGGCATTGTTGTATTCCTGTAGTGGGGACAATCTAAACGAATCGGATTTTTTGGCCGGCGATTCTTTTACGGACAGTAACATACGGGTGGTATTCATGGATACTTTATCCGTACGCACATCAACGATGAAATTTGATAGTATCATTACTTCCTTGTCCACGAGAATACTGGTCGGTAAATATGTGGATTCCATTTTTGGTGAAGTAGAAGCCACCAACTTTTTTGAACTGGTACCATCCACTTATGATATAGATGCCGAAGCGGAATACGATAGTATTGCTCTGTATTTAAGATATGATGACTATTACTACAATGATACCTTATCCAACAATACGATTCGCATAAAGCGGTTGAGCGAAAGACTGGCTCCCGAAACGGGCGACTATTTTTATAATACGAGCAACGTTGCTTATTTTGATGAGGACCTCGGAATACTAAGTTATAGCCCAAGACCTTTGGGTACCGACAGTCTGGAGATCAAACTGACCGATGAATTTGGAGAAGATCTATTCGATAAGTTTCAGGAAAATGATATCACCAATTTAGATGAATTCAAAGCATACTTCAAAGGCATTTCATTACGGCCGGGAGAGAACGATGATGGATCTGTCATAGGGTTTTCATCAACTTCCACCGATAGCTATGTACGCCTATATTTCTCGGTCTCCGAGGCTGAGGAGCGTGTTCAAAGTTATATTGATTTTACGCTTGATTTAAACAGTTCCTCTATTCCGTTTTTTAATCGAATAACTGGTTTAGAACCCATTGAATATTTAAAACTGCTTACCGATAAGGAAGTTGACCTATACAGTTCCGAAACTGAAAATAAAACGTATGTGCAATCTGGAACGGGTATCGCTACGAGAATCGAGTTCCCTCATGTGAAGTCGCTGTATACCATTCAGGGAGACGGTACTATTTTGAGTGCCGTTCTCAAGATCAGGCCCACCAGTGGAACATATGATGGGAACTTAATTTTGAAGGATACCTTGAATGTATATATCGTTGATCGGAACAATGACCTTACGGAACAATTGCTTTTGGCCGATATAGAACCGGTTAGAGGCATCTTAAACAGGGATAACGAGGAGTTCAACGATATATATTACGAAATCCCGTTGGGGACTTATATAGAAAAACTGCTTCTTGCCGAAAGCGATACCGATGAAGCACTTATTCTATTGCCAACGAACTACGATTCCACCGTTGACCGATTTATCCTCAACGGAGAGAATGCCCCATCCAATGGAACTAGGCTTGAGTTAAACTATGCAATTTATGACTAAGAAAATGAGATTTATACTAAGACTCGGTACTTTCTTATGTATGGTTAAAGTACAAAGTCAATCCGAAGCGTTGACCAGTTCCCCCTATTCGCTATATGGTTTGGGAACTATAAACCAAACAGGGATAGGATTTTCCAACGGTATGGGGTATTCCGGGATAGGATTAAAAACCGATAGGGAAATCAACAATCTCAACCCGGCCAATTATGCCTTGATTTCCAGGAATTCCTTTTTTTATGATGTAGGTGTCAAGGCCCAATACAATACGTATGCAAATATTGGGTATAACGAATCAAAGACGAATGTTAACTTTTCAAACTTGGCCTTGGCGTTTTCATTAATGGATAGATTGGGAATGGGCTTTACCATGGTGCCCTACAGTGATGTAGGATATTCCATTCTTGGAATACAGACCAATGTGGAGGGGTCCAATGAGACTTTTGAGAGTAACGTAACGGGGTTGGGCGGATTAAGTGATCTTAGGATGAACCTGGGATATGGGGTAAGCAAAAAGTTAAGACTGGGTACAAGCGTTTCTTTTTTGTTCGGTAGTATAGAGGAAGACGAATCCTTCACCATCAGCGGCAGTACTTTTGAGCTTGAAGAACAGACCAATTATAATGGGGTTCGATTTGGATTTGGTCTGCAGTATGACCTCACGGACAAGGTAACGATAGGCTGCACCATACAACTTCCGACAACTTTAGGGGGCAGCTTAAAACGATCCGTATTCAAAAGTCTTGAAGGCTCGGAGATTACAGTGGAGGATAACGTAGCGGACGATGTTTCGGATTTCAAAATGCCCATGGAAATAGGACTTGGATTTAGCACTAACCTCTTTGAATCGTTGACCCTGAATGCCGATTATAAAAAGAATTTTTGGAAGGCCACGGAGCAAACGGAAAATATTGGGGAATATGCAGATCAGGACATATTTGCCTTTGGAGCCGAATACCTTAAAAAAAGTACAAGCTATAAATACTCGGAACGGATACGATATAGGGCCGGCTTTAACTACGACAATGGGTATTTGGCACTCAATGATACTAAAATTGACGGTTATACGATTACCGCTGGCATAGGTTTTCCGGTAGGGACCACAAGTAATTCCTTGATCAATCTTTCTTATGGCTATGGAACAAAAGGTCAAATCCAAAATATACTGATCCGAGAAAATTATCACCTATTGACATTGAATCTAAGCTTGGAGGACATCTGGTTCAGAAAACGAAAGATCGATTAAAAATCCAACATCCTGTATTTAAATGACATTGACAAGAACAAAAAGTATGTTTATACCATCTAAAAAACCTTTCAGGTCGTTTTTATGGTTCTTAATTTTCAATTGTTCCCTAGTACTTGCGCAGAGAGAAAATATAACTGTTTCGGGTACGGTGGTGGACAAGGATACCTATGAGCCGCTGGAATATGCTACATTGGTGTTGCAAAGTGTAGCTCATCCCAAAAAAGTTACGGGCGGTATCTCGGATGCGGAAGGGAAGTTCAATGTAAAGGTTGCTTCCGGTACCTATGATATTCGAATGGAATACATTTCTTATAGTACATACACCCTAAAAGGGCAGGATTTGAATACTTCCAAGGATTTAGGAACCATAAAGCTCGCCATTGACGTTGCACAACTGGAAGAGGTAGAAGTAGTCGGTGAAAAAACGACCGTAGAGGTTAGATTGGATAAAAAAATCTACAATATCGGCAAAGATCTTACCACAAGTGGAGCCAATGTTAGCGATGCCCTGAACAATGTACCATCGGTTACCGTAGACGTAGATGGGGTCATAAGTCTTCGTGGGAACGAGAATGTCCGTATCCTCATCAACGGGAAACCTTCGGCCATGGCCGGTTTTGGTTCCAATGATGCCTTAAGACAATTACCGGCAGATGCTATTGAAAGTGTAGAGGTGATTACCAGCCCTTCGGCACGTTATGACGCCGAAGGTACGGCCGGCATACTGAACATCATCCTTAGAAAAGAAAAAGCCCTAGGTTTTAACGGTTCCGTAAACACTGCGGTAGGATATCCCATTTTGAGCCAGATCAATGCCAATCTTAATCTAAGAACCGATCAATTCAATATTTTCGGCACATTTGGATATTTCTACCGAGAACCTCCAGGAAATGCATTTTTCGATAATACTTACGCAAGTGGGGAGTTCAGCAGAATTATTGAAAATAGGGATATCGATAGAATCAATCGGGGATTTAACATCAACCTCGGGATGGAATATTACCTAACGGAAAAATCCTCGATAACCGGAAGTGTTTTTTCCAATATTTCGGATGAACTTCAGATAACCGATAATTATAGTCAACGTTTTATCGATAACATTTTTGATAGCCGAACCTATAGAAACGAAGAAGGAAACGAAGATAAAAACAACTATCAAACTTCACTGAACTATACCAACAATATCAACGAAGAAGGTCATAAACTAACAGCGGATTTCCAATATTCCCATAATAATAAAAACCTAATGACCACTATCAACGAAAACATCATTTTCCCGAATCAGGAATTACTATCCATTGAAAATATTTTTGAAACGGAAGAACAGCATCAATTTCTAATTCAGGCAGACTATGTTCTACCCATGGGAGACGCCCAGTTTGAGGCCGGATATCGCGGCGATTTTGAAAAAGATATTACAGACTACCAATTGAACACGTTCAACATAGATACCGGTGAATTCGAAATAGATCAAGACCTCACCAATCAATTTACGTATACCGAGAATATCAATGCGCTTTATACCCAGTATGGAAACAAATTTGGTAAGTTTTCATTCTTGTTGGGCCTGCGCCTGGAAAATACCCACCTTAAAGGAGAGGCGGTTTCGGAATTTGACCTTACCGCTTTGGAAGAATTATTGGGCGACGAAATAGAATTGAACTTTGACAAAAATTATCTCGGGCTCTTTCCGACCATTAATTTAATATACGAACTGGCAGAAGAGGAAAATATCACCTTAGGTTACAATAGAAGAATCAATAGGCCTAGGGGGTTTTTTATAAATCCTTTTCCGTCCCGATCTAGTACTATTAATATTTTCCAGGGGAATCCCAGTCTCGACCCTGCCTATGCAGGTGCTTTTGACCTTGGCTATTTAAAGCGATGGGAAAAGCTGACCTTGACATCCGCTGTGTACTATCAAAGAGAAACCCGTTCGTTTGAGGTCATACAGGAAGAAACGGGAGAGACAACGGCCGATGGTATTTTTATAATCCGTTCACTTCCCGTTAATTTATCGACCAACGAACGTTACGGGACGGAGTTGGGCCTATTGTACAATCCCGCGAGATGGTTGCGGTTGAACGGAAGCTTTAATCTGTTCAGGTTTATTTCCGATGGAACTTACAATGATGTGGATTACGGATCCGAAAATACCAGTTGGTTTACACGTTTTAGCTCAAAAGTGACACTTCCCGGTAAAATAGATTGGCAAACGAATGCCAATTACAGGGGGCCAAGACAAAATTCACAAACGGAATATAAGGGCAATTTCTTTATGGATCTGGCATTGAGCAAAGATGTTTTAGGAGACAACGCCACGGTTTCATTGAATGTAAGGGACCTATTGAATTCCAGAAAACGAATATTGGACACGGAAACTGATTTTTTTACTTCAGAAGGTGAACTGCAAAGGCGTGAAAGGGAAATTACCCTATCGTTTATGTATCGTATCAATCAGCAAAAAGAAAGGAAAAGAGGTCAAAGACCAAATGGGGGGCAGCAGGAAGATGACGAAGAATATTGAAAACCGTACCTGAATTAAGAGACTATAGATAAAAGGTGGCTTTGGAACGGGGTGAAGTCTTTGTAGGCGGCCCGCGGATATTGAGTTATTCCAAAACAATATCGATCGATCCGGACTCGTGAACCGTTCCAAGCACACCGACAAACCAAAGCACCATATCATTTTGAAAATTGGAATGATAGGAGCTACTTAGAGACTGTTTTGAAATATATCGATTATTTTTTTATGCCCCTTTTTGCGCCCTTTTGCGTTAAAATTTTATACCGTAGCTAAGGCTATGCTAGTCCGCCAGCTGGCGGATGCCTAAAATGGCATCAAAAAGTACCTATATAAATTCCAATCACACATTTCAAAACAGTCTCTTACTTTAATCTAAAATAAGAGTTATGGCAACATTTTTTAAGTCGGCGCAGCACAACAATACTATAGGCCCGTTAGCGAAAATCGATTCTTTTTATAAAAGTATCATCTCGCAATTCCCGGTAGGGAATAGAATCAGCTACTGTGAATCTTTAATCTATCGCACTCAAGAAGATTTGAGGCATATAGATTGTGGACAAAAAAAGAGAATGCTCAAAAAACGGCTCAAAGCTGCCCAAATCGAATTAGAAAAAATTAATACTATTTTATTTAAAATATAGGTTTATCGGAAGGGTATGGGCATGATTTTAAGTTCACTTCCAAAATGTCGGTAGGATAACCGATAGTTGAGTAAGAAGTTAAAAAATGATTAAAAAACAAAATAGCATTAAACCAAAATACAATCTATTGGTCTTAAAAATGATATTCAACAAAATCTCCATAGTATGAAAACCCAAATTGTAAAACTTCTTTTTTTAAGTCTTTTTTTAGTTGCCATAAATTCCCACGCACAACGAAAAAATACTAAAACCGAAACAAGCATTACAACTGCCAAGGGCCACAAAAAAGTATCTCGCTCCGCAGTTACGTATAAAACTCCCAAAAAGCGGGTTACCGCTGTACGAAAGTTACCAAATAAAAAAGTGGTAAGACATAATGGCCAAAACTATTATTATTCCAACAATAGATACTATATATTCTCTGGAGGCCGTTACACCGTAATTGCGCCAAGAATCGGTTTTAGGGTACGAACCTTGCCCATAGGTCACAGAAGAATTATCCACAACAATAGAACCTACTTTTTCTTTGATGGCGTTTTTTACAATACGGTGGATAATGAATATGAGGTTATAGAACCAGAAATAGGAACCATCGTTTACGAGTTGCCCGAAGCATATGAACGCGTTGAGATCCATGGGCAGACCTACTATGAATATGCCAATATACTCTACAAGAAAATTCAGATAGATGGAACACGTGCCTACGAAGTTGTAGGTCTAATAGAAATAGAATAATCGATAAGGGAAACGTTTTAACAATTAAATACAATAGAAAATGAAAAAATCAAAAATGATGGCAGTAATCACATGCATGGCCGCAACTAATACTTTTTTCGCACAAGAAAAGAAAGGGGAAAGACCATCTCCGGAAGAAGTGTTTGAAAGGCTAGATGCCAGTGAGGACGGACTATTGGAAAAAGAAGAGCTGGCCAAAGCTAGAAACAGTGAAAAACTGCTCAAAAATTTCGATACGATCGACACGGATAAAGATGGAATGTTAAGTCTAGAAGAGTTCAAGGCCATTCGTAAATCAAGGGCCAGGAAAAAAGAATAAAAGGCTATTTATAATTCACACGGCATCAAGCCAAAAAAGATACAAAGCCCTATTACCTATATGAACCCAAATAATTTACACTATGAAAAGATTGGAAGTACATAAAAAAATCACTTCTGTATCATTACTAATGGTACAATTCTTTGTATTAATATCTTGTAACGACGATGATGCAATAAGCGAAACTACAGATACCGATACGGATTCCGACACCGATACCGAAACTTACATTTTGGTCCCAGATCAGGATTCCAATGGAGTTTACATCATCGATCAAAATGGTGACGAGCTTTATTCCTGGGATTTGGATAGCGGTCTTGGCAATGATGCCAATTTACTGGATGATGGTAGTCTGGTAGTTTCATTAAAGGCCAATAATGCCCAAATTACTTTGGGAGGTTATGGCGGAATTATACGAAAAATTAATGTGGACAGGACTACGGACTGGGAAGTTTCCTGTTATTCGGGGGATGAATATATGGCGCACCATGACGTAGAGTACCTCTCCAACGGGAATATTATTTTTCCGGTTTGGGAGAAAGTAACTGCTGCCGAAGCTGCTGAAGAAGGGTATGCAGAAAACAATGACATCTATCCAGAAGCCATTATAGAAATGAATCCCCTGACCGAGGAAATTGTTTGGGAGTGGCATTCCGTTAACCATTTGGTGCAGGATTATGATGATACCAAGGCGAATTACGGTGTGGTTGCCAATAACCCTAATAAAATAGACATCAACTATAATGAAGGTCAGGCAAATGGGGATCTGATGCATATCAATGGGCTGACACTTGACGAAACAAATGATCTCTTATACTTAACCGTGAACAACTACAGTGAGGTGTGGGTAATAGATCATAGCACAAGTACGGCCGAAGCAAGGTTGGGCACGGGAGGTAATTATGGCCTTGGTGGCGACCTGGTCTATCGTTTCGGCAACCCGGAAACCTACGATAATCCGGGAAATGTTACTCTTAATAATGTACATTATCCGAATCTTTTGGACACCGGTACTATGCTGGTCTATGGAAACGATGTATATCCCAACCAGTCGGAAGTTGTGGAATATGCTTTGAACCCACCCTACCAATTGGTTGTAGGACAGGATAACGAACCCACGGTTATCTGGAGTTTCACTGATTTGGATCTGTATAGCTCTGGCCTAGGAGGAGCGGTTCGAATGGATAATGGCAATACCTTGATTACAGAAGGTAGGGAAGGGACACTTTGGGAGGTAACGGATGATGGGGAAGTCATTTGGAAGTTCGAGTCGCCTTATCAGACCATTTGGAGAGCCTATGTATTCTATTCGGGCGATGCCGCGATGATGGCATTGGGTCTGTAAAAATTACTATCAAAGTAGGAATAGAAATAAAGAATGGGAATTGTAAAATAGGCCTGTATTAAAGCTGTTTCGTACCCTTTATCTCACTTTTGGCCCTTCTAAATGTTTCTTTCCTATGATTTTATGAGATTCCGGTACTACTAAAGCCAATTTTTTTTATCAAAATAGTACGCTTTTAACAAAAAAAGAGGAATTAACACTTTGTAAAGTGTGTTCACTTAAAATTTTGGACTGTTCGCTTAAACTTTTAAATCTTCATTGATGATTTGTCGAACTTGATGGTCCCAATAATCCTTAAATAAAATTATCATGAAAAAATTTGAAATGAAAAATGGAAACAAGGGTCTCTTTTTAACAATGGTGCTGGTATTGACCCTCATATTTTGTGCTTGTGAATCGGATGATGCAACAGTCGATGGTGTTACCGACGATGAGGCGGACTGTAGCGATGCAAGTGTATTTGCAATCAATCTAGACGCCTCGGATTGCACGGTAGCTATCGAAGCACTCTTAGGGGAAACAAGCCAGTACGAGGAAACTGAAGATGGTACGACCAGAAGCATTACCATGAACAGCATTGCCGATCATTTGGTGGGAGAGTTTCCCAATGCGGGAAACCCTAATACGATCAGCGTTCAGAGCAACTCGTACACCATGACCATGGCTCCCGAATTGGCCACACGGACAACGGGTACAGGTGGCTTTGTCTCGGGAATTTTGTTCAGTGGCGTAGGCATAGAACCGCAGACCGCTGAAAGTTTTATGACTTCCGATGGGGACGTAAATCGGGAATGGTCGTTCAACGCCCTACAATCTACCCTACCGCTTGGTCTGGATTGCAACAACGCACACGTTCAGCCTACCGGGCAATATCATTATCATGGACGTGCTTCGGCCTACATCGAGCATCTTGGTATTGACGGTACGGAAATGGTAAAAGTAGGATATGCGGCAGATGGATTCCCCATTTACTACAAGTATGCCTATGATGATGATGGCGTAACGATCGTTGCGTATGAAAGTGGGTATCAACTTATAGAGGGTGAGCGGCCCGGTGATGGTGAAACGGCACCGGATGGCTGTTACGACGGAACTTATTTTGCCGATTATGAATACGTAAATGGGGTCTCGGATTTGGACGCGTGTAATGGAAAAATGGGAAAGACGCCCGAGAGCGATAACGAATATTACTATGTGATTACCGATAATTTTCCTTCCGTACCCATTTGCTTTTCCGGTACACCCGACGATAGCTTCCGTTTTGGGGGTGATGGAATGTAACTACCGCAGGACCGGTAAAATAGGAACTATGGTAAGCCTAAAAATAAAGGAGGTCGATAATCCCGATATTAAACTCGTCTTGAGTTGATGTTATACCCGTGTATCATGTTTGGAAAAATAAAACTTCTGGGAATACTTTGCTTTTTCCTGTTAAGTGTTTCTTTGGCAAAGGCACATTCCCCGAATCAAATAACGTATGCCATTGATCAGGACGCGGAAGGGGGCTTGCTCACCATACATTTAATGCCACAGGGGGCGATCGATCTAATCATACGTCTTAAACCTGAATTGGCCAATCAAGCGGTCATACCGCTAAAAATGTACTATAATGAGTTTACGTCTTATTTTAACAGGACAATTGATCTAAAGATCAACGGAGCAGCCATAAAACTTGTTTTTATGGAAGGAGACCTCATAAGTCACGATGCGGTATTGGTCTATCGATTGGATGGAATTACCGAATTACACGGCAATTTTGATATATCGATCCACAGCTTTACCGAGGTTTATAAACGTATAAGGAATCATGTCATCATCCGTATTTCGAAGGAACGAAAAAAGTGTATTCTTGATACAAATACCAGAAGCTGTTCGTTTGACCTTCCTCAAGAAACTTCTGAAAATCAGCTCATCGAAAAGGTAACTACCAATCAAGAAATGTCTTGGGACAAGAAGTACCTATGGATCGTTGGTCCGCTCTTGATCCTGGCCTTGACAATAATTGTCGTTTCTTTTAAAAATCGAAATAAAGAGGAACTCGATCAAATGAAATAATAAGGTTTGGCATTGTCTTTCCCAAACACCTAAAGGTGTATGCCAAGATCTTTGCCTAGAAGTATGGCTTTGTATATCTGTTCTGAAATAGCTCTCCCTTGGTAACGGCTTATTTTATAACTTCTTCGTCAACAAGTTGAGACCGAGCAATATTTTGATGCCATAATCAAATTATTTGACAAACATCTTCAAGACAAACCATAGGCCACATCATACCTATTACAAGATCTGGAAGATGTTCCCTAAAAGGAACATTTTTGGGGCTTTAAACAAGCCTAAGTTTTTGGCAGAAAAACTTCGGCCATCATACAATGGGCACTTCCCCCTCTGCAAGTTTCAATGGTATCCAAAGAGCTATGGATAATAGGATTGTATTTTTCCAGCTTAGTGCGTTGATCTGGTTTTAAGCTGTGATAGGCCACGGAACTCATAACCAGATAACGTTGATTTTCTGCCTCTATTACCTGAAGCATATTCCCTGCAAAATGGTGCATTTGTCCTTCCGTTATGATAATAATTCTCTAGCCGTTTTACACTCATTAAGCATCACTAAAACTACCTTAGTTATAAATTTTAACTATTTTTCTTGAATTTATATGCGTAAAATAGAGTAATTTAAAAGGAAATTACTTACTTACTTAAATCTTTTTAATCGTATGCTAGGCCCTTGATTTTAAAATGACAATTTGTTTAACCCTAAAATTCTATTATTATGAAAAGATTATTTGCGCTTTTTGTCTTTACCTGTCTAATTGGGTATGGCAGTACTCCAGCAGTTGAAGAAGGTACGAATCCCTTGTTGGAAACCGAGGATAAATGTGAACTGACTTACATGCTTTCTCCGGAGGATTGTAACGCACTTGAATTGATGGAAGACCTCAACAACTTAAATTCAGAAGAAGAGGTTGTGGCATTTTTAGAAAAACACCATGATTTAGCGTCAAAGCTAGCTGAAGCTATTACCAATAAAGTGTTTTCAAGTGGATGTGGCTCATGGTTTAACGTTGCTGGTTGTGTGCAAGTTAGACAATGCTGGGCCGGGACAACCTCCAATGGCACAAAATATGGTGTTTACTGGCAAACCAGGGTCACCTGTTGATGCGTGCTACCCATCCATCTAAAACTGGTGGCGACGGCTTAAAAAAAATACGCCTCCAATAAAAGTTAAATGGGAATAGAATAAAGAATTCTTTATTTATGGGCTCAATACGATGTTCTTTGACATAGTATCGCTTCTGACTAAAGAATTCTTTGTTTTTGAAACACTCCATAAAGATGAGACCATGGAATCCAGGAAATAGTGTTCGCTTCATGAAATAGACCAATACTTAGGTTGTTGCATGAAAAATAAAAAGCAAAGCTTTATCATATAGATGCACCGTTCCACATAGAAGCATTATCGGGCTTAGATCCTAGGCAAAAACACCTCTGCCATCATACAACGGGCACTGCCCCCTCCACAAGTCTCAATGGTATCCAAAGAGCTATGGATAATAGGATTGTATTTTTCTAGCTTAGCACGTTGATCTGGTTTTAAGCTGTGATAGGCCGCGGAACTCATAACCAGATAACGTTGATCTTCTGCACCTACTACCTGAAGCATATTCCCTGCAAAATGGTGCATTTGTTCTTCCGTAATCGCTATAATCTCTTTCCCATCCTGTTTTAAATGATCAATTACATTTTTTCGTTCCTTTTTATCATCAATGGAATCCAGACAAATAACGGCATACCGATCTCCCAGACACATCATAACATTGGTGTGATAAATAGGGAGTCGCTCTCCGTCAACGGTCTGATTCGCAGTAAAAACAATGGGCAAACAATCAAAATCTTCACAGAACTCTATCAACAGTTCCTCATGGGCACGGTCGGAGAGTGCGCAATACACTTTTTGGTTCACTCTATCCATTAAAATACTGCCGGTTCCTTCCAAAAAAAGCCCTTCCTTTTCCGCGGAGGTATAGTCCATGATATTATCGATGACAAAACCTTCTTGCTCAAGAATATCAAGAATATCCTCCCTACGTTCATTTCTTCTATTTTCAGCGAACATGGGATAAACAACTGCGGTTCCATTGGCATGAAACGAAACCCAGTTGTTCGGAAAAATAGCATCGGGAGTATCCGGTTCTTTGGTATCCTCTATAACAATAACTTCAACTCCCTTATCTCGCAAGGCAATTACAAAGCTGTCGAACTCCTGTTGCGCTTTTTTGTTGATCGTACTATTTTGAAGATCTAGATCTTCCATAAAATAGTTATTTACGGCCGTCTGTTCGTTCATACGAAAATTGACCGGGCGAATCATCAATATGGTATTGGTAATCTGCTTCATTTCTAACTTAAAAATTGCTGGTAAATGTATGCAATTCCCATTTCATATGGTAACAAAATGAAGCTTAAGGTATCCTAAAAACTTGAATCAAATAAAAGTATCTTGATCAGCTCATTAAAAAAACTTGGAAATCGAAATTCGCAAGAAACTATCGTCCCGAAAATTGGAAAGAATTAATTCTGAGGAATCTATATTGTTGAAAATCCGAGCTTCTACCTCAGCGGTCCACGTACTTCCAAAACGCCTGGAAGCTTCCAAACTAAAAATGGTGCTGCTTCTTTTTAAATCCGTTATCCCGCCAATTAAAATAGAAGTATCCCGGGTATCGTTAAAAGCAATGCGGCTTCCAAAAAAAACATCGTTTTGAAGTGCGTTCAAAGCCAACTCATCACGTTCATCGTACAAATATTCCCCCAAGATACCGATGTCCAATCCGTTCCCATCAATATTGCTAAAGGTATATTCCAATCCTGCGGCCAATGCGAAAAAGTCCTGTGCATCGGCATTGCGATAAATGGATTCCAATTTCCATAGAAAGGCGTCATGGGTTACCTGTAGTTCCAACCCGGTTTGATGGATGATTGGATAAAAGGAATCGATATTCCCGCTGGAATCAAAAACAAATAAGGGCTCCCTACCGTTGCCATAGAAATGGGAAAGGGCAATGTCCACAATGCCAAAATAATGCTTCCAGCGTAGTGCAAAATCCTGATGCCATTCCTCCGCACCGCTCTCATAACTCAGGTCATCCCGGTCAATAACGATTCCAAAACGCAACCTTCCTTCCGCACCGGCAAAAGTACGCTTTCTATGAAAAGGCAAATAATAAACATCAAAGGTGCCGATCTTCTTGGTAATCCAACTGAATTGTGCCATAGGTTGCCCTAACTTTTCCTCTCCGTCAAAAGTCTCCACAGCATCGGTCTGATTAATAATATCGACCAGATGATTACTCTCTATCACTCCCCAAAACACCTTTTTCAACCCAATATTAAACTCCCAATTATTTTTTGCCTTTTGATAGTACAGTTCACGAATGTCTCCGTGGGTACGTTCATCATCGCGATCCCATCTAAAAAAACCTTTAAAGTTGATACTCTCATAGCCTTTGTTCCATTCTGCGGAGTATTCCGGTCGGAATGCAATGGACGGATAGTGATCTTCTTGTCCATTGAACTGCGCATCCTTGACAAAATATCGGTATTCCCCCTCGATCTCCATCTCAAAATCGTGAGTTACTTTTTTGAGGTCATCTTCCTGGGTCCATCCATATGTGGTGGTCAACAAGCAAACAATTCCCCATAGCTTTATGTTGTTCATCCGTTACGGTAAAGAAAGACAAGGTCGAAAGAAGTGTTGTGCAAACCATCAATGCCAACATCTCTCATTGAAAACAACTCAACCAAGCTGCGGAAAAATCGACCTTGTCTTATGAATTAAACAGTCTCTAACTTATTTTCCAGCTCGCTGTAATGCCACTTGGGAAAAATCATCATCGGAAAATGCAGTTCCAAAATTATATTCGCTAAACTTCAATAGGGTTTCCTTGTTACTCTGATGATTGATCATATTAAAGGTAGCGGCCCGCCAAAATTTGTTCTTATACAATTTATAGTCACTATACGTCAATGTTTTTAGCAAGGCATTTTTTCGGTCATAGAATTTAACTTCTTCTATTCTATAGCCTTTCTCCTTGTTGTAAGTGACTATACGACGGGTATAGCCCGATTTGGGATCAACGGGATCTTGTTCCACCATCAGAAGACTACCCTTTTCTTCTAAAAATTTATAAGTGTATTTCTCTACTTCCTGTGATGAAAGGTCTTCATAAGCAAACTCACTGCCCACAAAGGGGCCCGACTTATTATTGGAAGAGATCCGTTTTACCCTTTTAATGGAGGGTAAGTAGAGCCATTGATCGTCGGAACCTATTTTATGGGTAAACGTAAGCGTCGCCGTTCCTTTTACATCCTTGGGACTATTGAAAGCGATAAGGGACTTGTCCCCATCTTCCGTTAGCTCTAAAGTCCGTGTTGTCATGGACCGTTCACTGGTCTGTCCGTTTTTGTTCTTTAGGACCATTCTTAATTCTACCGTGCTGCTGCCGAATCCCAAATCGGCTTCCTCTGCGGCCTTTGCTATCTGTAACCCCCGTTCTTCCGGGGTTTGGGCGTTTCCCACTATGGTCCCCAATAAAGCGATCGACATAAAAATTGAATTTCTCATTGTTAAGTGTTTTAATTTTAAAATGAACATTATTTATCTAGGTTTAATTCTGGTTTCAACTGACTTGACTTTGCATATACCTCGTCTTTTTTACTGATCAATATTAAGAGCGAGGGCAACAGAATAAAATCAATGATCAATGCCGATAGGATAATGATAACCGTAATCCGCGCCATATAACTATTCAGCGCAAAAGAAGATGTTGATAATACTGCAAAGCCTGCCAACAATACCAAGGTAGTGGTCACCAATGCGCGACCTACCGTTTCAAAAGCATAAATCACTGCTTGCTTGGCATCATAGCCCATTTCGCGACGGGCACGCAAGAATTTGCTCATAAAATGGACAGTATCATCAACGATAATGCCCAAGGTCATCCCAAATACGATTACCATACCCGTATTGATCTGTCCCTTATAGAGTGCCCATATCCCAAAACCGACCAGGACCGGAGTTACATTGGGAATAATGCTCAACAGCCCCAGCTTAAAGTTTCTCAATGCAAGCATCAATACCAAGGAAATAAGGATCAATGCGATAATATTTCCATTGAACATGCTATCTGCCTGTCTGAACCCTAATTTGGAAAACATCATGGTAGGGCTTACACCAATAGTATGCATAGGTCTATTGGCATTGTTGCGCAACCATTCCTCTGCCCTAGCGGAAAAAGCGATCATTTCCGCACTGGAAATATTCTTTAAAGTGGTGGTCACCCGCGTTTCGGATTTATCCACATTGATTTGATTATTAAGGTCCAGGCCAAAAGGCAATGAAAGTTCATATAAAAGAAGAAATTGAGCGGCTTCCTCCCTATTATCCGGTACTCTATAATAGGATTGATCATCACCGTGCATAGAGCGGTTTACCCTTCGGGCAACTTCGCTAAACGCATTCACATGTACCACTTCTGGCTGATCATTGAGCCAATCTTCGAACTCATTGAGTTTTTGCAAATATTCTGGATTATTGATACCTCCGCTTTCGCCACTTCCTACGGAAAACTCCACATTATAAAAACCGGTCAGATTATCGTTTATAAAATCACTATCTCTTCTAAACTGCACGGAATCATCAAAATACTCTACGAACTCATCGTTGAACACATTTAAAGTAGCCAAATAGGTCAATCCGGCTATGATCGCCAATGAAATAAAGGTAAGCCTTGCCGGCTGCCTGGTAACGAAAAGCCCTAGTTTGGTATAGATGCCTATCTTTTCTTCTATTTGCCCTACGGCTTTCTTCTTTTTCCAAATGGGGAAGATGGCCATAAGTGCCGGTAAGGTAGTTGTAGAGTAAAAGAATGCCATGGTCATACCAAAAGCGGTAATATTGCCCAAATGCCAGAAAGGGGGCACATCACCAAAATTCATCGTAAGAAATCCTATTACGGTAGTAAGACTTGTTATGAATACCGGCATAAAATTGAGGCGCATACTTTCTACCAACGCTTCTTTTTTGCCCATCCCATCCTTACGCACCTTTTGCAGCATGGTGATAAGAATATGGATACTATCCGCTACCGCCAGCGTCAATATCATGGTAGGGAATACAGACGAAGGTGGAGTAAGTTTAATCCCTGTAAGACCAACAAAACCCACAGCACTCATAATAGAAAATAGTACTACGAAAAGTGTGGAGAGCGTGGCAAAGAGATTCCGTGTCAATAAGAACGTAACAAAAATTACGATAAGTAACATAATTCCGATAAGGGCAAGGTCGCTCTGTGAGGATTCAAAGAATGCTGTGTTAAGAGGCACCAAACCTGTAGTATACACATCAAACTGCGGGTACTTTTCTTGAAAATCAGCGACCATTTCCCGAATGGCAATGGTAACTTCCGGAATTTCGGCCGCACTATCCACTCCGGGTAGTCGCACTGTTACGTTGATAGCTGTAACACTCCCCTTTTCATTAATAAGCCGATGCACCAGTAGCGGTTCCTTAAGTGCTTTTTTCCTAATTTCGGTGATTTCTACATCGGTTTTAAGTGCCGATTCATAAGATAGGTCATCTACATAAAGATCATCGCCATCGGCGCTGGTGTGCTGAAAATTGGTTACGGCATCTACACGTGAAGAATAGGGTGTGTTCCAAGCTTGTTCGGTCAAATCCTCTATGGCGACCAAATTTTCACGGGTAAAGACATTGCCATTCGTAGGTGCCAGAACAATAACGATATTATCGTCCTTGGTATATTTGTCCTGAAGGGCGTCAAAAGCTTCCAATTCCGGATTGGAATCACTGAAAAAGACATGATAGTCCCCATCAAATTCCATTTTTCCCTGAAATCCCAGTCCTACGGCCAGTAAAAGTGTGGCGAGCAGTACGAGCCATTTAAATCTGATAACGAATTCTGCCCAGCGTTTGGCAAAAGTGTTTGCGGAATTACCCGCATTTTTGAGTACATTCATAGTTTAAAAAATTAATAGTTGACCAGTCGATTATAAAATTGGACATTTATAGTTAAAAATCTCATACCTACATAATCTAGGACGATTCAAAAAAAAATCTTTGGACAAAACTTTAAAAAAGTTTAAATAAAAAATATAGTTGACCAGTCGTCTATTAAACTGTCCAAAAAAAATTAAACAAATAAAATCCTTCTCATCATGTTCATAAAGTTGTCGATCGGATAGCAACTCTTCATCTCCTTCATACTGATCATAGCACCTTTGCCCGCATCCTCCAAAAAAGCAACCACATTAGCTGCGTCCAAAGAAGCATCTATTTCACCCGCCTTCTGCGCTTCTTTTACTACTAGTGTAATCTCCTCTTGCGCAACTTTCTCCTTAGCAAGGATAACCTTTCTAATATTTTCATTATGCTCAGACATTTCATTACCCAAATTACAGGCCAAGCATCCCATCTTACAATCCAGGTCTTCCTTCAAAATACGTGATCGGTACTCGTAAAAATCAAGGATACGCTGTTTAGGAGATTTCTCTTCATTCTGCAAAAATGCACTCGCTGGAGTGAAATGTGCTTCAAAATACATCTCGATGGCCTTTATGGCGAAATCTTCCTTACTATCAAAATAAAAATAAAATGACCCCTTGGGAACACCGGCCGCTATGACAATATCATTGACACTGGTAGCATTATACCCTTTGGACCATAGGATTTCCATTCCCTTTTCCAAAAGGTGGTCCGCTTTTATTTCATGCTTTACCGTTTTTCGGGTTTCCGTAATCATGCCGTAAAAATATGACCACTCGTCTAGTAAACCAAAAAAAAGCGTGTTAAAGTTTAGGTAAAACTAAACAGGCCGAATCAAAGGACTGTCTTTTTATAGGGCTTCTAAAAAAGAGCGCACAAAATAATTTACTACGGTTCCCCGGGATATCGCAAAGCCATTGACATACGGTCTGTGGCTTTTCCTTTATTCAATTCTTCCCACCTTGCCCCATAGAAAACTTAGCATAATCTCTAGCTGTCCGTTCCAATTTTTAAAATCGTGTCCCCCGTCCGTTTTTAAAACTTCTACTTTATATCCTTTTGATTTATAACTATTCTCAAGAGTCGGCAGGTAGTTTTCGGCATCATTGGTTCCCGTTGAAAGAAATATCCGTAAATCTTTATTTTTGGAAAAACTTATATCTTGAATAACGGATGTACGAGGATAGGTTACCGGAGACAATAATCCATAGGCACCGAATTTTGTCGATTTTGCCGAAAAATAGGCTCCATTTAATCCTCCAAATGAAATACCCGCCAGTGCCCTATCTTGAGTCTTAAAACAGGCCCCTATTTTTTTTTCGACCTTGGGAATCAATTCTTCCTCAAAAAAAGACAGGTAGTCAGGATTGGAAAAGAAATAGGTATTTCTGTGATCCTTACCTGTCATGGGATCTCTACTACTTACAAAAACATAATAGGCAGGTTTAATTTTACTGTCCTCCGTCAATCTTTTGATTTCCAGCAAAGTACCATTATCCACCATTTTGGCACCATCGGTAAAGTAAATAATAGGTTTGTCCTTTGTGGTAGGGCGCGAATCGTATACCAGCACCTCTATTTCGCCTACCAATTTATCACTTGAGACAACCGTCCACGACTCTTGCGCCGCACCGCTTGTCACAAGAAAAAAAGTAAAAAACAAGAAAAGTAAATACTTCATAAGTTATGTAAAAGGGCTTATGCAAGTTACATAAGCCCATTCATTTACTTAAAGATACAAATTATTATTTGGATGCGGCCGTAGCCATATTAGCGATCATTTCAGTTGGTTCTTGGTGAAAAAGCACTTTTTGTAAAAAGTAGCAATACCACCTTATTATTTGAACAAATTAAGATTAATCACTATTTTGCTTTCTTTTTCAAAACGCTCAAAAAAACTGTTTATACCATACCTCTTTTTCTATTATCACTAAGAGCGATATCCATAATGCTATGAATCTAAAAAATAATCTTCGTACCGAAACCGGATGGGAAATCATTGAGAATTCTTTTTCCGAAGAGCAATTAGTGACCACGGGTAGTAATTTTATGATCGGCAATGGTTATTTAGGCTATCGTGGCACTTTTGAGGAATGGGAAGCAAAGGATTACGTAGCCTGTGTAGTTACGGACACCTGGGACCAGGCAAAGGGAAGCAGGTGGAGCGAACTGTGTAACGTGCCTAATGGGCTGTTTACACAACTTTTTGTAGCTGACGAAATGCTTTCGGTCTTTTCGGGCGATACTCCCCACTATTACCGTGCATTGAACATGCGCTATGGATTGAACCAAAGGAAGGTAACTTGGAAGTCGCCCAAAGGAAAATCGGTTGAACTTGATATAGAGAAATTTGCCAGCCATGCCAACCACCACTTATTGGTCATGAATTATAGATTCAAGGCGGCCCAAAAAGGGACTTATCGTTTGGTAACGGGTATCGATGGTAAGGTTTGGAGCATTAATGGGGAACATTTTAAATCCTATACTGCCCTGGAAGAAGGCGATCTATTGGGAATGAAAATGCTTACCGGCGAATTGGGAACAGAAGTAGTTGTAATGGAGGGTATAACGATCAAAGGAGGGGAACCTTCCAAATCAAATATTCTAAAAGAGGATAAACGATTGCTACGGGAGCTTATTTTTGAATTGAACGAGGGAGAATGGATAACCCTTGAAAAGGTAGTTTCCATTACGCATAGTAATGAAGTCCAAGATCCACTTCTTACTGCTTGTGAAGAAGTCAAAAATGGAATCGACAAGGGATACGAAAGCATAAAATCGGAACATCAAGACTATTGGGACAATTTTTGGTCCATATCGGATATCCAAATAGGGGGCAATTTGGAAGCCCAGGTATTGGCACGGTTCAATATTTACCAAGCTTTTATCGCAACACCTACTCACGACAATTTACCCATAGGTGCACGTGGGCTATCCTGTCAAGTATATCAAGGAGCCGCTTTTTGGGATCAGGAAACCTTCAATCTTAAAATGTTCATTTATACCCACCCTGAAATTGCAAGAAACTTGGTCGCTTATCGACACGATACCTTGGAAGGTGCCAAGCGAAAAGCAAAAAAACTAGGGTATTATGGAGCTTTCTATGCTTGGACAAGTGGAAAAACCGGTGACGAATTGTTTCCCGATTATTTTTTCATAGATGTTTTAACGGGAAGGAAAATCAGAAACCATTTCAATTGCTGGCAAATTCATATCTCACCGGATGTTGTCTACGGAATTTGGTCCTACTATGAAGCTACCCACGATTGGGATTTTATGTTGAAATGCGGGGCGGAAGTACTTTTTGAGGTCGCTCAATTCCTAGTATCAAGAGTGCACTTTAAAAAGGATAAGAACAGGTACGAAATCATTCGTGTTTTAGGGCCGGATGAATATCATGAAAACGTTGACAATAACACCTACACCAATTATTTAAGTCGATACTCACTGGAAAAAGCATGTATGGTTTATGAAAAGATGGCCTCAAATGACCCGGAGCGATTGACTGAACTAATACAAAGTATCGGTATTTCTAGAGATACCCTGGAAAATTGGAAAGAAATTGCCGAGTTTATCTATATTCCGGAACCAAATCCGAAAAACAAGGTCATTGAGCAATTTGATGGATATTTTCAGCTGGAAGATGTAGGGCCTGACGAGGTACGAAAAAGATTGATAGATCCGGGCGAGTACTGGGGATGGCCCAATGGGGTGGCAGTGGCTACACAGGTATTGAAACAGGCCGATGTTATTCAATTATTGGCCCTGATGGACGGTTTTCCAAAAGAGGTGCTCACCGCCAACTACGAATATTACGAGCCGAGAACGGAACATGGGTCTTCCCTTAGTCCTAGTGTGCACGCTTTGGTAGCCGTTAAGGCGGGCCATGAGGACGAAGCCTATCGCTACTATATGGAGTCCTCAACAATTGACCTGTACAACGCTAGTAAAAAAGTACTGAGCGGGGGTTCGTTTCTTGGCGGAATCCATACTGCGGCGGCCGGTGGTGTGTGGTTGATTATTGTAGAAGGTTTCGCGGGGTTTGAAGTGACGCAAGACGGGATTAAATTTAGCCCATCCCTACCAAAAGCCTGGGAGAGTTTGGCCTTTAATCTGAACGTAAAGGAATGCCTATTGGAAATTAAAATTACGGCCGACTCCATTATCGTGGATAGTGACCAAAAAAACGATAAGAGCATCAAAGTATATCTAAATAATAAAGCAGAGGTAATAGAACCGGGTAAATCGTTTCATACCAAAGTGCAGAAGATAAGTGAATAGTGTATTGCTCATTCCCTGATCAAGGGCAAAGTACTGCAACGCAATAGGCCCTCTTGTTTGGCAATTTCAGCATAAGGGATTTCCTCTACGATAAATCCTTGTCTCCGAAGCCAATTATTGAGTCGGGTAAAATGTCTTTCGGACACAATCACTTTAGGTGAAATAGAAAATACATTGCTGACCATCTGGTACATTTCGTCCTTGGTAATCTCAAAGATATTTTCAGGACCAAAATAATTAACCAGCCACTCATATTCCTCTTCTACCAAAAAGCCGTTTTTATGCAAGATAGCCTTATCTGTGCCAATGGGTTGAAAACAGCAATCCAAATGTAAAGCATTCTCTTTCGCATTAGTGTTGGACTTTCGCAATTCAAAGGATTTAATAGTCTTATGAGGGAATTGTTCGGTAATATATTCAACTGCCGCCCTATTGGTACGCGCAGTAATGTAATCCGCATAATCCTCGCCGGTATAGGTGCCTATGAAAATATAATCGTTCCAAGGCATTACATCCCCTCCTTCTACATGCACCTCTTCAGGCGGACATAAAATATTCTCGGGCGCTATTCTATCCAACACATGTAATATGGCTTCAAATTCCTTTTCCCTATCCGGAAGAATATTGGCCTTAATCAATTTATTATCTATAACGAAAGCAATGTCTCGGGAAAAAATTTGGTTACAATCGGTTAAAACCTCAGGTCTAAATACCTCTACGCCGTGTTTTTTAAAAACAGCGGCAAAGGCATCCATTTCCTTTATCATATCCTCTTCTTTTGGATACGTACCGGCCAGTATATGCTCCAGAGACTTGGGATCATAGGCCTCTTCCGGTTTAGGAGTTGGTCCGCAACTTTCGGCGATGCCCAATAATACGGCCTTTAAAGGGGAGGTTTCGTCAATAATATTCAGATGGAGCATACATAAATTTTGCGCAAATATAGGGAATCCTTAGGGTAGAAATAAACCGCTATACACGGAAAGTGCATCCGTTTAAAAAATAAGGAATGGAAGTCCTTATGGGCTCCAATACACGAGTAAACAGTTGTCAGTGATCGGTATTTATTAGGCAGTGAAGGTCGATGAGTGTACACAGGCCAGGAATTATAAGTCAGGAATTATGGATTATGAGTTATGGGTTTAAGGTTTTGGTTTCCAGTTTCTAGTTGCTGAATACTGATCACTGACAACTGATTTCCGGTCTTTTGTCCTTTTTCCTTCGTCCTAAGTCTTTGGAAAGATAGTCCTCAGTAGGCAGTGACGATCGGCGGTCGTATCAAAAGTATTGCCGTTATAATCCTTCTCGTTTTCATCGTATTCGTTCTACTATCTCATTTCGATACGATTTTCGATACGAAAATCACTCAATGCCCTATGTAAGTGGCTGAGTGATTGCCTAGCAGTCGTATCGAAGGTACATTGTCCAATAATGAACAGTTGATTAAAAATAGAAAGTCTTGTATTGAAGTGTATACCTGCCTGACGGCAGTCAGGTCTACCTGACGGGAGACAGACTTGCCTAAGATAAGTATGCTGCCAAGAGGATACAGGCTTGCCCACCAAAGGCAGGGTTTTAACCAACGATTGTGAACAAAAAACAAAGCCCTCCGGTTTGCATACTATTTAAACCGGAGGGCCTTTTTTAAATATCTTTTAAGCTATCGCTTCTCAACAGGTGTAAAGGATCGACTATTTTCCCCGATATAGACTTGTCTTGGACGACCGATGGGCTCGTTGCGTAAACGCATTTCCCTCCATTGGGAGATCCAGCCGGGAAGTCTACCTAAAGCAAACATCACTGTGAACATTTCCGTGGGAATGCCCAAAGCCCTATATATGATACCGGAATAGAAATCTACATTGGGATACAATTTCCTATCCACAAAATATTGATCTTCCAAGGCCTCTTTCTCCAGACCTTTTGCAATTTCCAATATAGAATCTTCAATACCCAGATCACCTAAAACCTCATCTGCCGCTTTTTTGATAATCTTTGCCCTGGGATCAAAATTTTTATAGACCCGATGTCCAAATCCCATTAACCGAAAAGGGTCATTTTTGTCCTTTGCCTTGGCCATATACTTTTTAGTATCGCCACCATCGGCCTCAATAGCTTCCAACATTTCTAAAACTGCCTGATTGGCACCTCCGTGCAATGGCCCCCACAAGGCGGATATTCCCGCAGATAAGGAGGCAAACAAGCCCGCGTGGGAGGAACCTACCATTCGCACTGTTGAAGTGGAACAATTCTGCTCGTGATCGGCGTGCAAAATCAGTAGCTTGTCCATTGCATCTATGACTATCGAATTCTTTTTATATTCCTGATTCGGCTTTTTAAACATCATTTTATGGATGTTCTCCACATAACCCAAAGTATCATCACCATAGTCCAAGGGCAATCCTTTTTTCTTGCGCATGGTCCACGCGACCAATACTGGGAACTTGGCTAAAATACGTACAATGGCGCCATACATTTCTTTTTCCGAACTAACATTTACGGATATGGGGTTAAAAGCAATGAGGGCACTGGTCAACGATGATAAAACCCCCATGGGATGGGCAGATTTGGGAAAACCGTCCAAAATCTTTTTCATCTCCTCATCCAAAGTAGATTCTTCCCTTATATCATTATGAAAGGCCTCCAACTGCTCTTTATTAGGCAATTCTCCAAAAATCAGTAAATAAGCCACCTCCAAGAAATCTGCCTTTTCGGCCAATTCCTCAATAGAATAACCACGATACCTTAATATTCCTTTTTCACCATCCAAAAAAGTTATGGCACTTTCACATGCACCGGTATTTTTGTAACCCGGATCAATAGTGGTCATACCCGTTTTTGAACGTAAGGTTTTGATATCTATAGCGAGTTCATCCTCCGTACCTTTTATGACAGGAAAATCGTATTTCTCGCCATTGTATTCTAATGTAGCTTTATCTGACATTTATATAATTTACTGATTATTGAATAGAACTATAAATTTAAGAAAAACAAGGCACCTTAACAATTATAAGTCCCTATTTATGATATTCTAAACAAATCAATTTCGCCACAGGTCGGTCTTGCTAGAAGCGAAAAGCCAAGGTTCCTTATCCCTTTATGAATAGAGGTAATCGTAGTATGCATCTACCGATTTTTTCCAAGTAAACCGCACTCTTTGAGCATTAGATCGTATTTTGTTCCATAACACCTTGTCATTTGTGAAAATATCCAGAACGTCGGCGAATACTTTTACCATATCCTTGATTTTTTCATCATAGGTATCTCCATCAAAATGAAAGCCGGTCTTCATATCCGCAATGGTATCCTTTAGGCCTCCCGTTCGATGCACTAAACATGGGTGTCCGTTACGCATGGCCAACATTTGGCTTATCCCACAGGGTTCAAATAGACTAGGCATAAAATACAAATCCGATTCCAGATAAATGGAGTCTATGACATCTTCGGATTGCGCATTTATGAATATGAAATTAGTATGCTCCCTACTCATATCACGGAACAATTCCTCGTACTCCGGCGCCCCTGTTCCCAGAAGTATAAAAACACCGTTTATACGTTCCAATTCTTTTAAAATGGATACCAGTGCATGGGGAGAACGTTTAAAAAAATAAAACTTTTGTTCCGTTAGTCTCGCCACACTGGAGCAAATAAAGCTTGGTGGCTCTGTTAGGAATTCTTCTACTTTCTCTCCCGTATGAGCCAAGAAATGCGCTTTGTACTTTTTGGACTCTTCCTGTACCCATTGGAAAACGGCTTTGATAACATTCCTATAGAGCATATTATTTTCGGCAGTCCTAACGTTTCCATAGTTACAACCATTAAGAATACCGAACAGTCGGCCTTCCTTATTGGCCTGTTGTAAATCTTTTTCCAATCCTTCACCACCAATAAATTCCGGTGGTGAACTGGGCAGCAGCACATCCTCCATATAGGACGGGGAGACCGTATGCACCGCATCGGCAAGACGAATACCCACAGCCATCAGGTTGATACAATCCGGATATCTATAATCCATTAACCCCTCGTAATCAATAGGAACATCCGGGAAGAAACTTTTTAGGGAGGAATAGTTGTCTTCAAACGGACGTATCCCTTGAATGGCCAAGTTATGAATGCTGTATATAAATTTAATCTTGCCCAGAGAGGTATAACTCTTGTCATATGCCTTTAAGAACAAAAGCAAACTGGAATGCCAATCGTGTAAATGTACAATATCCAATTCCCCGAACACTTGTTCTTTAATGGCTTCGGCCACTGCTGTGCAAAAAACAAAATACTTTATGGCATCCGTATAAAAAGGTTCCGTTGGATCATTATGATAGATCTTTGCAATATCCCCGGCTTCAATTTCCGGATGATGGATTACATAGTGATAAATATTCCTAAATTCCTTTTTGGGAATCACCTCGTACAATTCCGCCGCATAGGAAATACCGCGTAATTGAAAATTGAGTCGGGTTTTTAGGGTGCCGCCATCCCTATGTAATCTAGAATAGGCTGGCACGATAACATGTACCTTATCACCTCTTTTCGAAATCTGTCTGGGCACATCCCTTACCACATCGCCCATACCGCCCGCCTTACATTTGGGTATGGCATCGTTTTCTGCAGCTACAAAAAGAAAGTTCTTCATGCTATTCTAAAATTTTCATTGAGTTTCACCATTATTTTTATATGTTCTATATCTTATTTTTAGCTTGATGATGGGTTGCAAAAGACCAATAAAAATTTCTTGAAACCGACTATCCCCAAGGCCTTCGTCCGCCGAAATGGCTACATGAAGGCGTGACAGAGCCATAGAGATATTTCACTGGTTTCATTTTGGCTTTGGGGCCAAAAACCGAAATTTTATATTTTACCTCACCCGGAACTGCGAAAAAGCAGTTCCGACCTCTCTCAAGGAGAGGTAAATAGGAAAACCCGAGGCAAGCCTCGGAGAATTCTTTTAAATTAAAACTTCCTTTAAATTAGGCAAACCTTAAGGATATACAAAGAAAAAGCCTTCCTGATTTAGGAAGGCCTTATAGTAAGTTAAAAAAAGGTAATGTTATGTTATTTTAAAGGCTTTTTCTTGGGGATAATAGGCAGTATCCCCTAACTCCTCCTCTATACGAAGCAACTGATTGTATTTGGCCATACGATCTGATCTTGAAGCTGAACCGGTCTTTATCTGACCTGTATTGAGGGCAACGGCCAGATCGGCTATCGTATTATCCTCCGTCTCACCGGAACGGTGGGACATTACCGAAGTATATCCCGCATTTTTGGCCATATTTACAGCGGCAATGGTTTCCGTAAGCGTACCTATTTGGTTTACTTTTATCAAGATAGAATTGGCTATACCGTTTTCAATTCCCCTGGATAAACGCTCCACATTGGTTACGAACAAATCGTCACCGACCAACTGTACCGTATCACCTACTTTATCCGTCAAAGCCTTCCAGCCATCCCAATCATTTTCATCCATTCCATCCTCTACGGAAATAATAGGGTACTTCGCACACAGATCAGCTATGTATTGCGCTTGTTCCTCCGATGTTCTTACCGCTCCCTTATCCCCTTCAAACTTGGTATAATCGTACTTCCCGTCTACATAAAATTCTGCCGCGGCACAATCCAAGGCGATCATTACATCATCCCCTAATTTATACCCCGCTTTTTCAACTGCTTTTCCTATGGTATCCAAAGCATCCTCGGTACCGTCCAATGTTGGGGCAAAGCCTCCTTCATCACCAACAGCGGTACTCAAACCTCTATCGTGCAATACTTTTTTTAGATTATGGAAGATTTCCGTCCCCATTTGCATAGCATGGGAAAAGTGTTTTGCCTTTACCGGCATGATCATAAATTCCTGAAAAGCTATAGGCGCATCCGAATGGGATCCCCCGTTAATAATATTCATCATTGGAACAGGTAAGGTATGGGCGCTTACCCCACCTACATATCTAAACAAAGGCATCCCCGACTCTTCCGCGGCAGCTTTTGCAACGGCCAAAGAAACTCCCAAAATAGCATTGGCACCTAATTTTGATTTATTCGGGGTTCCATCCAAATCGATCATGGTCTGGTCGATTAGGTTTTGTTCAAAAACGGGCATTCCTACAATCTCTTCAGCTATGGTGGTATTAACATTCTTTACTGCTTGGCCTACACCTTTTCCCATAAATGAATTTCCACCATCACGAAGTTCTACTGCCTCATGTTCACCTGTAGATGCACCTGATGGGACCGCAGCTCTTCCCAATACACCATTTTCGGTAATTACATCTACCTCTACCGTAGGATTACCTCTTGAATCTAAAATTTGTCTTGCATGGACGTTAAGGATGATACTCATAAGATTTTTCTTTTGTTACAGGTTGATTTTCAATCCTACAAATATACGAAAGCGTAGGCTCAACATTTATGTTTAGCCTTCCTTATTACTGGGAAAATAACAATTATTTAAACGAAAACGTTTTAGAGGCTGTTCTGAAATATGTCGATTATTTTTTTATGCTCTTTCTTGCGCCCTTTTTCGTTAAAATTTTATACCGTAGCTAAGGCTATGCTAGTCCGCCAGCTGGCGGATGCCTAAAATGGCATCAAAAAGTACCTCTATAAATTCCAATCACACATTTAAGAACAGTCTCTTAGTTGCCCCCCGTTTCGATCATTTCAAAAAATTGATCGAAAAGATACTCTGCATCATGTGGTCCCGGACTTGCTTCCGGATGGTATTGTACGGAGAATACGTTCTTGTTTTTCATCCGTATTCCCGCTACGGTCTGATCGTTGAGGTGAACATGGGTGATTTCCAAATCGGAATTCGCCTCCGTTTCTTCCCTATTAATAGCAAAACCATGGTTCTGGGAAGTAATTTCCCCTTTTCCCGTGACAAGGTTCATAACCGGATGGTTTATACCTCTATGACCATTATGCATCTTGTAGGTAGATACTCCATTGGCCAAAGCAATGACCTGATGGCCCAAACATATTCCAAAAAGCGTTTTATTGTTGTCTATAATATCCTTAGCAGTAGCAATAGCCTCGTTCAAGGGTTCGGGGTCTCCAGGACCATTGGAGATGAAATACCCATCCGGATTCCATGCACTCAGCTCGTTAAAGGAAGCGTTATATGGAAACACCTTTATATAAGCGTCACGTTTGGCCAGATTTCTAAGAATATTCTTTTTGATCCCGATATCAAGGGCCGCTATTCTATATTTTGCATTTTCCTCCCCATAGAAATAAGGTTCCTTGGCGGATACTTTGGAGGAGAGTTCCAAACCTTCCATGCTGGGAACTTTATTCAATTGTTTCTTTAGCCCTTCGATATTGGTAACATCGGTAGTTATAAGGGCGTTCATTGCTCCGTTATCGCGAATATAGCTGACCAAGGCCCTAGTATCCACATCGGATATCGCAAACAGATTACTTTGGTCCAAAAATTCCTTTAGGCTCTTATCCGCATTTGGCCTAGAATACTCATAACTGAAATTTTTACAAATGAGTCCGGCAATCTTGACCGAACCTGATTCTACTTCTTCCTTGTTGGTACCATAATTACCGATATGTGCATTTGTAGTTACCATGAGCTGTCCAAAATAAGAGGGATCTGTAAATATCTCCTGGTACCCGGTCATCCCTGTATTGAAACAAACTTCACCAAAAGCAGTCCCTTCTTTATCCCCCACTACCTTTCCATGGAAAATGGTGCCGTCTGCCAATAATAACAATGCTTTTTTTCTAGATTGATACTTCATTTTATAGTTTAGAGATTTTGGTTTGACAAAAAAACATAAAAAAAGGATAAGCTTTTAGGCTTATCCTTTTAAATTATTAAAATTTAATAACATTTTATTCTTCAGAATCATCAGCTTTTGTTTCTGTTACCTCAACAGCCGGAGTATCTGCTTTCCTGGTTCTACCCCTTCGCGTAGATTTCTTTTTCTTTGGTTTCCCGGCGTTGTAGATTTCATTATAGTCTACAAGCTCTATCATAGCCATATCAGCATTATCGCCCAAACGATTACCTAGTTTAATAACCCTTGTGTATCCACCTGGCCTATCACCTATCTTATCGGCTATATTGCTAAAAAGCTCGGTTACTGCATATTTATCCCTTAAGTTTTTAAATACGATACGCCTATTATGCGTTCCTTTTTCAACCGTTTGATTATTCTCGGCCTTGGATTTTGTAATCAAAGGTTCTATAAATTGTTTTAAGGCCTTGGCCTTTGCAACGGTAGTATTTATTCTTTTATGCTCTATTAAAGAACAGGCCATATTTGCCAACATAGCTTTCCTATGAGCAGTTTTTCTTCCTAAATGATTAACTTTTTTCCCGTGTCTCATCGTTCTTAACTATATATTTCCCCATTTAAATGGAATGCTCCATTAAACAAAGTAAATTAATCCTTATCCAATTTATATTTTGATAAATCCATTCCAAAACTCAAGCCTTTGTTAATAACCAATTCTTCTAGTTCGGTCAATGACTTCTTACCAAAGTTTCTGAACTTCATTAAATCGTTTTTGTTGAAAGAAACCAAATCTCCCAAAGTATCTACTTCAGCAGCTTTTAGGCAATTTAAGGCCCTAACGGATAAATCCATATCTACCAATTTAGTTTTTAACAACTGGCGCATATGTAAGGATTCTTCATCATAGGTCTCTGTCTGGGCTATTTCATCGGCCTCCAACGTAATACGCTCATCGGAAAACAACATAAAGTGATGTATGAGCACCTTAGCAGCCTCGGTCAATGCATCCTTCGGATGTATGGAACCGTCCGAAACGATTTCGAAGACCAATTTTTCATAGTCCGTCTTTTGCTCTACACGAAAGTTCTCTATGCTATATTTTACATTCTTAATAGGTGTAAAAATAGAGTCTACGGCGATTGTTCCTAAAGCAGCGTTAGATTTCTTATTTTCTTCCGCAGGTACGTAACCCCTTCCCTTTTCAATTACCAACTCCATGTTGATACTGACTTTAGGGTCCATGTTACATATAACCAAATCGGGATTCAAGACCTGAAAACCTGAAATGAATTTTTGAAAATCACCGGCAGTCAATTGTTCCTTTCCGCTAACGGAAATAGATACCGCCTCGTTATCCACATCTTCTATTTGTCTTTTAAAGCGGACTTGTTTTAGATTTAGAATAATTTCGGTAACATCTTCTACAACACCGGAAATAACTGAAAACTCGTGCTCTACCTTATCTATTCTAACAGAAGTGATTGCAAAACCTTCCAAGGAAGAAAGCAAGACTCTTCTTAATGCGTTCCCAACAGTTAATCCATAACCAGGCTCCAAAGGGCGGAATTCAAACTTCCCTTCGAAATCTGAGGAATCGATCATTATTACTTTATCGGGTTTCTGAAAATTAAATAATGCCATATTGGATCAGTGTTGTTTATTTAGAGTATAACTCGACGATTAATTGTTCTTTGATGTTTTCTGGAATCTGAACTCTTTCTGGAATGGAAACATAGGCACCTTCCATCTTTTCCGAATTCCATGTAATCCATTCGTACACACTGCTATTTGTAGCAAGTGCATCCTGAATAGTCAGTAGGGATTTGGACTTTTCCCTAACACCTACGACATCTCCCGCTTTTAAGGAATATGAAGGTATATTCACTAGTTCTCCATTTACGGTAATATGCCTATGCGATACCAATTGTCTTGCTCCCCTTCTAGAGGTAGAAATACCCATTCTGTATACTACGTTATCCAAACGGGATTCGCACAACTGAAGCAATACCTCACCGGTAACTCCCTTACTCCTGTTTGCTTTTGAAAATAAATTTCTGAATTGACGCTCTAAAATACCATAGGTGTATTTTGCCTTTTGCTTCTCCATCAACTGTATGGAGTACTCGGATTTTTTTCCGCGGCGTCTGTTTTGTCCGTGTTGCCCTGGAGGGTAACTTTTTTTCTCAAAAGACTTATCGTCTCCGAAAATCGCCTCTCCGAACTTACGTGCGATTTTAGTTTTTGGTCCTGTATATCTTGCCATCTTGTTTAAATTTGGAAATGTGATTATGAATTAAGGCTTATCCTTCGATAATCGTAACTACATTTCCTGTGGAAAATCCGCCGGGGCGGTATTGTGGTTTACTATTTAATTATACTCTTCTTCTTTTAGGTGGTCTACACCCATTATGTGGCATTGGAGTAACGTCTATGATTTCGGTTACCTCAATTCCAGCATTGTGTATGGAACGAATTGCAGATTCCCTGCCATTACCCGGTCCTTTTACATAAACTTTTACTTTTCTTAGACCAGCTTCATGCGCTATCTTAGCACAATCTTCGGAAGCTACCTGAGCTGCGTAGGGGGTATTCTTTTTAGAACCCCTAAAACCCATTTTACCAGCGGAAGACCATGAAATAACATCACCTTTCTTATTGGTCAAGGAAATGATGATATTATTGAAAGAGGCCGTTATATGGGCTTCCCCTACGGACTCTACGATAACTTTACGTTTCTTTGCTGCTTTTGTACCTGTCTTTGCCATATTTTTAAAGTAATTGAGTAGGTAGTATTGCGTAGTTCGTACAAGGTGAAGTGATTTTAAATCTCACTACTCAGTACTAAATACTATATACTAGTCTTACATTATTTAGTTGCTTTTTTCTTGTTGGCAACTGTTTTTCTTTTTCCTTTTCGTGTCCTAGAGTTGTTCTTGGTCCTTTGACCTCTCAACGGCAAACCAGATCTATGACGAATACCTCTATAGCAACCGATGTCCATTAATCGTTTAATGTTCAGCTGGGTCTCGGAACGAAGTTCTCCCTCAATAGTGTATGCGGAAACCGCATCACGGATACGACCGATTTCGTCGTCGCTCCAATCCGATACTTTAGTATCTTCGTTAACCTGGGCTTTTTCCAAGATTTCCTTGGCCCTACTTTTTCCAACACCAAAAATATAAGTGAGGGCAATTATCCCTCTTTTCTGTTTTGGTATGTCTATACCTGCAATTCTTGCCATAATTACCCTTGTCTTTGTTTAAATCTAGGATTCTTTTTATTAATTACGTACAACCTGCCTTTTCTACGTACAATTTTGCACTCGGCACTTCTCTTTTTTACTGATGCTCTTACTTTCACCTTGTCTAATTTTATAAAGAATAAAGACAAAAGAACATAGACCTATCTTTTTGTCTACCGTCTTTCTCTATTTTGTTTTATATTTCTTTACTTTTAACTATCAATTCTACTTGAATCATCTATCTCAAAAAAATAGACTAATATCTATATGTAATTCTTGCCTTGGTCAAATCATATGGGCTCATTTCCAATTTCACCTTGTCCCCTGGAAGTAATTTAATATAATGCATGCGCATTTTTCCGGAGATATGTGCAGTCACCACATGACCGTTCTCTAATTCCACTCGGAACATTGCATTGGACAACGCTTCAATTATGGTTCCATCTTGCTCTATTGCTGCTTGCTTAGCCACTCTTTTAAGTTATTTGTTTGTTCGGTTCGCTGCTAGTATCTAATAATTGGTATCCCATATAAACTATCAACTAATTTTATGCTACTTTTCTATTTTTTCCAGTTTTCATCAATCCATCATAATGTCTATTCAACAAATAAGAATTCACTTGCTGAACCGTATCAATGGCAACGCCTACCATAATTAAGAGCGATGTGCCTCCATAAAATAACGCCCATCCTGGTTGCACGTCCATAAGCTTAACAACAACGGCGGGTAAAACTGCCAATAGCGCCAAGAAAACAGAGCCGGGAAGTGTTATTAAAGACATGATCTTATCCAAGAAATCCCCTGTTTCCTTACCTGGTCTAATTCCCGGAATAAAACCGCCACTTCGTTTTAAATCATCTGCCATTTTATTGGTGGGTACTGTAATAGCAGTATAGAAATATGTAAATATGATAATTAACAAGCCAAACAAAATATTGTATGCCAAGCCAAAAATATCTTGAAATTGTACTTCCATCCACTGACCTACGGCTGTATTGTTAAATGTTTTTCCCAACAAACCGGGAACGAACATAATAGCTTGCGCAAATATGATCGGCATTACACCAGAGGCATTTAATTTTAGTGGGATATATTGTCTAGATCCCATAATATTTTTTTCATATCCGCCAGAAGCCGTCCTTCTAGCATATTGAACCGGTATTTGTCGTTGTGCCATGACCAGAAGCACACTGGCCAGAATAACGGCAAACCATATAATAACTTCAATTAACATGAACATGAGACCACCTGTATTATTGGATGTTCTGGATATGAATTCCTGAACAAATGATTGTGGCAAGGTAGCGATGATACCGATCATGATCAATAATGATATTCCGTTACCAATTCCCTTGTCTGTAATCTTTTCTCCCAACCACATGGCAAACACACATCCGGTTACCAAAATAATTACGGATGGTACTATAAAACCTAATCCCTTGCCTAATAAGAAAGCACTATCCGGAACCCCCAAGGCACTTAAACTATATAAATAAGCCGGTGCCTGTACGATACAGATTCCTATAGTCAACCATCTTGTAATTTGATTTATGGTCTTTCTTCCGCTTTCGCCTTCTTTCTGTAATTTTTGGAGATAAGGAATGGCAATTCCCATTAATTGGACCACAATAGAAGCAGAAATATAAGGCATAATGCCCAAGGCAAAAACAGAAGCATTGGCAAAGGCCCCTCCTGTAAATGCATTTAAAATCCCCAAAATACCATCTGAGGTATTGGAGGACAATTCTGCCAATTGCGATGTATCAATACCTGGAAGAACTATTTGGGCCCCAAAACGGTATACCAAAAGTAAACCAAGGGTAATGGCAATTCGCCCCCTTAGTTCATCTATCTTCCAAATATTCGATATTACCTCAAAAAATTTCTTCATAACCTAATCTACTTATAAACTTATTGCCTCCCCACCGGCAGCTTCTATAGCCGCTTTGGCAGTGGCCGTAAATTTATGTACGGAAATTTTGAGGGATGCCTTTAACTCACCTCCTCCTAAAATCTTTACCAAATCATTTTTATGCGCCAATCCGTTCTCTACTAGAATATCAAGGGTAATCGTATCCTTCACCACTTTTTTATCAACTAGATCTTGCAACTTATCTAGATTAATCCCTGTATATTCCTTTCTGTTGATATTGGTAAAACCAAATTTAGGGACACGTCTTTGTAAAGGCATTTGTCCACCTTCAAATCCGATTTTTTTAGAGTAACCGGACCTCGATTTTGCACCTTTATGTCCCCTAGTCGCTGTACCGCCTTTACCGGAACCCTGTCCTCTACCTACAGTTTTTCCTGCCTTATTAACGGAGCCTGCCGCTGGTTTTAGATTACTTAAGTTCATCTTCTAATCTTTATTTTAAATAGAGTAGGACGTAATCTTTACGATTTCATCCCACTGTTATATTAAGCTTCTTCCGTAGAAACCAAGTGTTTAACTTTATTTATCATACCAAGGATATTGGGCGTATTCTCGTGCTCTACAACCTGCCCTATCTTTTTCAGACCCAGTGCCTCCAAAGTTCTTTTTTGGTTTTGTGGTCTCTTGATGCTACTCTTTAACTGTTTTACTCTGATCTTTCCCATAATATCCTTGATTATCCCTTAAAAACTTTTTCTAAAGAAATACCTCTTTGGTTTGCCACGGTCATTGCCCCTCTTAACTGTAAAAGCGCATCGAATGTAGCCTTAACCACATTGTGCGGATTTGATGAGCCTTGGGATTTTGAAAGTACATCATGCACACCAACAGCCTCCAATACCGCACGTACCGCGCCACCAGCTATTACTCCTGTACCATGGGATGCCGGCTGAATATAAACACGGGCACCACCGTATTTACCCTTTTGCTCGTGTGGAAGGGTACCTTTGTTCAAAGGAATCCGAATCAAGTTCTTTTTGGCATCTTCTATGGCCTTGGCAATAGCTGTGGCAACCTCTTTGGATTTTCCCAAACCATGACCGACCACACCATTTTCATCACCTACTACTACAATGGCGGAAAAACCAAAGGCTCTACCTCCTTTTGTAACTTTTGTCACCCTTTGAACTCCGACCAGACGATCTTTTAATTCTAGACCTCCCGGCTTTACAGTTTCTACGTTTTTATATTTCTGGTACATACGATTATTTAAAATTTAAGCCCTGCTTCCCTTGCGCCTTCGGCCAATGATTTTACCCTTCCATGATACAAGCTACCTCCTCTATCGAAAGCAACGGTTTCTATACCTGCTTTTTTTGCTTTTTCCGCAATTGCCTTACCTACCAGGTTGGCTACTTCCGTTTTTGTTCCCTTAGCGGTATTAAGTGCCTTATCCCTAGATGAAGCGGAAGCCATGGTAACCCCACTCTTATCATCTATTAATTGGGCATAGATCTCCTTATTGCTCCGGTATACGGACAATCTTGGTTTTGTTGCCGTTCCAGAGGAAATTTTTCTGATCCTTCTTCTGATCCGTAGTTTTCTTTCAGTCTTTGATAATCCCATAATGCTACTAATTAAGCAGATTTACCTGCTTTTCTTCTTAATTGTTCACCCACGAATTTGATCCCTTTTCCTTTGTAAGGCTCCGGTTTACGGAAAGATCTGATTTTTGCAGCTATCTGCCCTACCAATTGTTTATCGTGCGATGTAAGTTTTATAATCGGGTTTTTTCCTTTTTCCGAAACCGTCTCAATCTTCACTTCTTGGGCCAGATTCATAATGATATTATGGGAAAAACCCAATGCAAGATCTAATTTTTGCCCTTGATTACTTGCTCGGTATCCTACACCCACCAATTCCAATTCCTTGCTCCATCCTTTGGAAACACCTTCGAGCATATTAAAGATTAAAGATCTATATAGACCATGCTTTGCCTTGCTTTCTTTGGAATCTGATGGTCTGGTTACCCATACTTGGTTATCTTCGACCTTAACGGAGACTACAGAAAATTCTTGGGTAAGTTCTCCCAATTTACCCTTAACGGTAATTATATTTTCATTGACCTCTACAGATACCCCTTCAGGAATCGCTACTGGATTGTTACCTATTCTAGACATTACTCTAACTCTTTTACTATATTAATAAACGTAGCACAGCACTTCACCGCCTACATTTTCCTTCTTTGCCTGTTTACCGGTCATAACTCCATGGGATGTAGATATTATTGCAACTCCCAATCCGTTTAGCACCCTGGGCAAATCTTCCGATCCCGTATACTTCCGAAGACCTGGCTTACTGATACGCTGTATTTTTTTAATTACAGGTTCCTTGGTCAGTCTATCGTATTTCAAAGCTATCTTAATTGTTCCCTGTACAGCATTTTCCTCAAACTTGTAGCTTAAGATATACCCTTGATCGAACAATATTTTTGTTATCTCTTTCTTCAAATTAGACGCAGGTATTTCTACTACCCTGTGGCCTGCTCTGCTGGCGTTCCTAACTCTTGTTAAATAATCTGCTATAGTATCTGTAAACATCTTTTTCTTAATTATGAATCCTGAATCCAGAATTTTTGTTACCAACTTGCTTTTTTTACCCCAGGAATCAATCCTTTGTTGGCCATTTCCCTGAACATCACCCTAGAAATTCCAAAAGTTCTCATATATCCTTTTGGTCTACCGGTTAATTTACAACGGTTGTGCATACGCACCGGAGATGCATTTTTAGGTAATTTCTGTAACGCTTCATAATCACCCGCTTTTTTCAAAGCTTTTCTCTTTTCGGCATATTTTGCTACGGTCTTTGCTCTTTTGACTTCGCGGGCCTTCATTGATTCTTTAGCCATACTAGTTCTTTTTAAAGGGTAATCCTAATTCCGTTAATAATGATTTTGCTTCCTTATCCGTACCAGCTGTGGTAACAAATGTTATGTCCATACCATTGATCCTATTTATCTTATCAATGTTTATTTCAGGAAAAATAATCTGTTCGGTTACCCCTAAGCTATAATTTCCCCTGCCATCAAATCCAGTAGCCTTGATTCCTTGAAAATCCCTTACCCTTGGCAATGCACTGGTAATTAACCTATCAAGGAACTCATACATTCTTTCACCCCTTAAGGTTACTTTGGCCCCAATTGGCATCCCCTTACGCAATTTAAATGTGGCAACATCCTTTTTGGATACTGTGGAAACTGCTTTTTGGCCCGTAATATTGGTCAACTCGTCTACTGCGTAATCAATCAGTTTTTTATCGGCAACAGCGGCGCCAACACCTCTGCTCACTACTATTTTCTCTAGCCTGGGAACTTGCATTACATTATTGTAACCAAATTCATCTTTAAGAGCGGCTATAACACGCTCTTTATATTCTTGCTTTAATCTTGGAACGTACCCCATAACTAAATTACTTCATTGGATTTCTTGGAAAATCGTATTTTCTTACCATCCCTTACCTCAAAACCAACTTTTGTAGTTTCTCCCGATTTGGAATCGATCAAAGCTAAATTGGATATGTGTAAAGGAGCTTCTTTTTTAACGATACCGCCTTGAGGGTTTTTCGCACTTGGTTTCTCGTGTTTAGAAACCATATTCGCTCCCTCTACTATCGCCTTGTTCTTTTCGCGGTCAACTTTTACGACCTTACCTTCTACACCTTTGTGGTCGCCGGCAATAATCCTAACTGTATCCCCCGTTTTTATTTTTAGTTTCATCATCTCTACTATATATTAAAGCACCTCAGGAGCCAAGGATACGATTTTCATGAATTGCTTGTCCCGAAGTTCCCTGGCAACGGGACCAAAAACACGAGTGCCTCTCATCTCACCGGTCGGGTTCAATAGCACACAGGCATTATCATCAAAACGTATGTAAGATCCATCAGGTCTTCTTACTTCTTTTTTGGTTCTTACAACAACGGCCGTTGAAACCGCACCTTTTTTAATGGTGCCGTTCGGGGCAGCTTCTTTAACGGTAACTACTATCTTATCTCCAAGGGATGCATACCTTCTTTTTGTACCTCCCAGTACACGTATGGTCAATACTTCTTTTGCCCCGGTATTGTCTGCAACCTTTAATCTAGATTCTTGCTGTAACATAATTATTTAGCTCTTTCAATGATTTCAACTAATCTCCAACATTTGGTTCTACTCAATGGACGAGTCTCCATAATTTTTACCGTATCCCCAATATTGCAATCGTTGGTCTCATCGTGTGCAACATATTTTTTCGTTTTCAAAACGAATTTACCATACATAGGGTGTTTTACGCGCTTAACTTCCGAAACCACGATAGATTTCTCCATTTTGTTGCTGGTAACAACCCCTACTCTCTCTTTTCTTAAATTTCTTTTTTCCATAAAGCAGAACCAATTATTGGTTTTCCCTTTTTGTTAATTCAGTTGCCAATCTTGCCACGGTTCTTCTCACTTTTCTAATTTGAAGTGGGTTTTCCAATGGAGTTACGGAATGGGCCATCTTTAAATCTGCATGTTGTTTTTTATACTCGGCCAACTTTTCCTGTAACCCATCAACTGATAATTCTTTTATTTCCGATTGTTTCATGATTCCTTACAATTAAAATTAAGCTGAATAATCCCTAGCAACAATGAACTTGGTTTTTACCGGTAGTTTTTGTGCCGCAAGTCGCAAAGCTTCCTTTGCGATATCCATAGGCACTCCTGCCACCTCGAACATTATTCTTCCGGGCAAAACCACGGCTACAAAATACTCGGGGGCTCCTTTACCCTTACCCATACGTACTTCCAAAGGTTTTTTCGTGATAGGCTTGTCCGGGAATATCTTTATCCACAACTGTCCCTCCCTCTTCATATATCTGGTCGCCGCAATACGCGCAGCTTCAATCTGACGGGATGTAATGAATTTCGACTCTAAGGATTTAATACCGAACATGCCGTTTGAAAGTTGATGTCCTCTTCCGGAAATCCCCTTCATGCGCCCTTTTTGAGCTTTACGGAACTTGGTTCTTTTTGGCTGTAACATTTCTTCTTACTTCTTTAAAAATTACTTTCTACGGCGTTGTGGTTGCTTTTTGCCCCCTTCTTGCTTGCCCCCTTTTCCCTGTCCTTTGGACATACCTACTAAAGGAGAAAGCTCTCGCTTACCATAAACCTCGCCTTTCATTATCCATACCTTGATACCTAGCCTACCATATGTGGTATGTGCTTCATGCAATGCGTAATCAATATCCGCTCTAAAGGTAGATAACGGAATCCTTCCATCCTTATACGATTCGGAACGTGCCATTTCCGCACCGTTCAAACGTCCGGATATCTGAATTTTTATTCCCTCCGCATTCATCCGCATTGCTGCTGCAACAGCCATTTTGATCGCACGCCTGTATGAAATTCTATTCTCTATCTGACGGGCTACACTGGCCGCTACCAGATTGGCATCTACCTCAGGCCTTTTAATCTCATAAATATTGATTTGGACCTCTTTATCCGTAATCTTTTTAAGCTCTTCCTTTAACTTATCCACTTCTTGCCCACCCTTACCTATGATGATACCGGGTCTTGCCGTAGTAATGGTTACTGTTATGAGCTTAAGCGTACGCTCAATAATTACTCTGGACACACTGGCTTTTGCCAAACGTGCATGAACATATTTTCTGATCTTATCGTCTTCGGCAAGCTTATCGCCATAATCGTCTCCACCATACCAGTTAGACTCCCATCCCCTGATGATTCCTAGACGATTTCCGATTGGATTTGTTTTTTGTCCCATACTAAATGCTCTAGCTTTGTGTATTATTGTTTGATCCCAAAACCAATGTTACATGGTTGGAACGTTTTCTAATTCTATGCGCCCTTCCTTGTGGGGCCGGACGTAATCTTTTCAACATAGCACCGCCATCCACTCGTATCTCCTGGATAAAAAGATCCGCATCCTCTATATTGGCATCCTCATTTTTGGCCTGCCAGTTAGCAATTGCGGAAAGCAATAATTTCTCTACCCTGCGCGAAGCCTCTTTCTGGTTGAACTTTAATATGGCAAGTGCCTTTTCAACCTGAACCCCTCTAACCAAATCGGCCACTAGACGCATTTTTCTAGGTGATGTTGGACAGTTGTTCAGTTTTGCGAAAGCAACTTGCTTTTTCTCCGCCTTCAATCTTTCGGCCATTTGTCTTTTTCGAACTCCCATAGCTTACTTTTTTCCTTTGTTTTTTGCACCAGCATGACCTCTAAAAGATCTTGTTGGAGAAAATTCCCCTAATTTGTGACCTACCATGTTTTCTGTTACATATACCGGTACAAATTGCCTCCCGTTGTGAACCGCTATAGTCTGACCTACAAAGTCCGGCGTAATCATAGAAGCCCTGGACCAGGTCTTAATAACCGATTTTTTATTGGATTCGACGTTTTGCTGGATTTTCTTCTCCAGGCTATAGTGAACGTAAGGTCCTTTTTTTAGTGAACGTGCCATTTCTTTCTACTTTTTATTTCTTTCTACGTTCTATTATATATCTATTTGTATCCTTGGTCTTGGAACGGGTTCTAAAACCTTTGGCGGGTACACCGTTTCTAGATCTTGGGTGACCTCCTGAAGCTCTACCTTCACCACCACCCATTGGATGATCCACAGGGTTCATTGCTACAGGTCTGGTCCTTGGCCTTCTACCCAACCATCTGCTTCTACCGGCCTTACCGGATACCAGCAACTGATGATCGGAGTTGGATATAGCCCCTATTGTAGCGAAACAATTGGCCAAAATCAATCTTGTCTCTCCTGATGGTAACTTTACCGTTACAAATTTTCCGTCCTTTGCCATTAATTGGGCAAATGCACCGGCACTTCTAGCCATCACTGCACCCTGTCCCGGACGTAGCTCAATACATGAGATAATGGTTCCCAAGGGGATTTCGCTTATTGGAAGTGCATTTCCGATTTCAGGGGATGCCTTGACACCCGAAGAAATTTTTTGGCCTACTTGTAGACCATTTTGGGCTACAATATATCTTTTCTCGCCATCGGTATATTCCACCAATGCGATGAATGCTGTTCTGTTAGGATCGTATTGGATGGATTTTACCGTAGCGGCAACATCCTGTTTGTCCCTTTTGAAATCGATAATACGATACCTTCTTTTATGACCTCCACCTTTATAGCGCATGGTCATCTTGCCCTGACTGTTTCTACCTCCCGACTTTTTTAACGGAGCAAGCAAACTTTTCTCCGGCTTATCAGTAGTAATCGCGTCAAATCCGTTTACTACTCTAAAACGCTGTCCAGGAGTGATTGGTTTTAATTTTCTAACTGACATTTCTTGTCTTTATAGATTACTGTAAAAATCAATAATATCGCCTTCCGCAACATCAACGATCGCTTTTTTAAATGCGTTCGTTTTCCCATGTTGAACACCGGTTTTGGTGTAACGGGATTTACGGGAAGGACCATAATTCATTGTGCGAACTTTTTCTACGGAAACTCCATATGTAGCTTCGACGGCATCTTTGATCTGAAGCTTGTTGGCCTTTGGATCAACAACGAAACCATAACGATTGAACAACTCACTGTCCGAAGTCATTTTTTCGGTAATAATCGGCTTTATCAACACACTCATCGTTTTCCTATTTATTTAAGTTCAATTCAATTCCTTCCAAAGAACCTTCTAGAAGCACAATATTGTTTGCATTCAATATCTTATATGTGCTTAATTCTGAGTTAGTTATGACTTCAGAACGCTTCAAATTGCGTGACGACAAATATACGTTATTATTTGAATCGCCCAACACAATTAAAGATTTTTTGTTTTCTAATCCCAAAGACTTTAAAACCTGTATAAAATCCTTGGTTTTTGGGGCCTCAAAATTGAAGTCTTCAACTACTAGAATCGCATCTTCCTTTGACTTTAAACTCAAGGCGGATTTCCGGGCCAAACGCTTTAAATTTTTGTTCAACTTTTGTTTGTAATCCTTAGGTCTTGGTCCAAAAATTCTGCCACCTCCCCTAAAAATGGGAGATTTTATACTACCGGCCCTGGCAGTACCCGTTCCTTTTTGCTTTTTTATCTTTCTTGTACTACCTACGATTTCAGCTCTTTCCTTTGCCTTATGCGTTCCTTGTCTTTGATGTGCCAGATATTGTTTCACATCCAAGTAGATTGCATGATTGCTTGGCTCTATAGCAAAAACAGCATCAGAAAGGTCTGCCTTTCTCCCTGTTTCTTTTCCTTTAATATCTAAAACTGCTACCTTCATTACTTTCGAATAGTTACGTAAGCGTTTTTATGACCAGGAACACAACCTTTTACTACTAATAGGTTTTTCTCTGGAACTACTTTTAAAACTCTAAGGTTTTGAACGGTTACTTTTCCGCCACCCATTCTACCGGCCATCTTAATTCCCTTAAAGACCCTTGCAGGATATGAAGCCGCACCAATGGAACCTGGCGCCCTTAACCTGTTATGCTGACCATGGGTTGCCTGACCTACACCGGCGAAACCATGTCTCTTTACTACACCTTGAAATCCTTTTCCCTTGGATGTAGCCGATACATCCACAAATTCTCCTTCTACAAAAAGATCTACACCTAGTGTATCCCCTAATTTGTATTCTCCTTCATAACCTTGAAATTCAACGACTTTCTTCTTGGGAGAAGAACCTGCTTTTTTGAAGTGGCCTGTTTCGGCTTTGTTCGCACGTTTTTCTGCCTTGTCATCGAAACCAAGTTGAAGGGCACTGTACCCGTCTACCTCTTCGGTTCTGACTTGGGTAACCACGCATGGTCCAGCTTCTATGACGGTACATGGAATATTCTTTCCATTCTCATCAAAAATGCTGGTCATACCTACTTTTTTTCCTATTAACCCAGACATATTTATATTTGATTTATATTAATTACTCGTTATAATTTTGTGCCCTTTTTTGGCAAAAAAAACAGGGCAAGAAATCATTCAGCCCTGAATGTATTCTTTTAACCGTCTTTCCTTTGCGAAACGCTCCGGACATGTCTTTTAATTCAGAATTCTGAATTCAGAATTTTGAATTATACCTTTATCTCTACCTCTACACCACTTGGAAGCTCCAATTTCATTAGGGCATCAATGGTTTTTGATGAGGAACTATAAATATCCAATAGTCTTTTATAAGAACTCAATTGGAACTGCTCCCTGGATTTTTTATTCACATGCGGTGAACGCAATACCGTAAAAATCTTTTTATGTGTCGGTAATGGAATCGGACCCGTTACAACAGCTCCGGTTGTCTTTACCGTCTTAACGATTTTCTCGGCGGACTTATCCACCAAGTTGTGATCGTATGATTTTAGTTTTATCCTGATTTTCTGACTCATTTTCCTAAAATTTAAGCGGTTGTTACACCTTTAGCTGCTTTAATTACTTCTTCTGAAATATTGGATGGTGTTTCCGCATAGTGCGAAAATTCCATTGTGGACGTCGCCCTACCCGAAGACAAGGTCCTCAGCGAAGTTACGTACCCGAACATTTCCGATAAGGGTACCGTAGCCTTTATTACCTTGGCACCTGCCCGATCGGACATATCACTTACCTGACCTCTTCTACGGTTAAGGTCACCTACGATATCTCCCATATTTTCTTCAGGAGTAAGCACCTCTAGCTTCATTATAGGTTCCATGATTACCGCTTTGGCCGCTTTGGCCGCATTTTTATATCCTATCTTGGCAGCCAGTTCAAAGGATAATTGATCGGAATCCACATCGTGGTACGACCCGTCCTTTAATGTCACTTTCATGGCGTCCATTTCATAACCGGCCAATGGACCGTTCTTCATAGCCATCTTAAAGCCTTTCTCAATAGATGGAATAAATTCCTTAGGAACGTTACCTCCTTTAATGACCGAAACGAATTCAAGGCCACTCTTTCCTTCTTCAGCAGGTTCCATAGTAAAGACGATGTCCGCAAATTTACCACGACCACCACTCTGTTTCTTATATACTTCTCTATGATCTGCGGAAGCCGTAATTGCCTCTTTGTACTCCACTTGTGGTTGCCCCTGATTCACCTCGACCTTAAACTCACGTCTTAAACGATCTACTATAATATCCAAGTGAAGTTCTCCCATACCGGAGATAATGGTCTGTCCGGAAGCTTCATCGGTCTTTACTTGAAAAGTAGGATCCTCTTCTGCCAATTTGGACAATGACATTCCTAACTTATCAATATCGGCCTTTGTTTTAGGCTCTACGGCAATACCGATTACGGGATCAGGGAAATCCATACTTTCCAATACGATCGGATGTTTCTCATCGGACATCGTATCCCCTGTTTTAATATCTTTAAATCCTACCGCGGCACCTATATCCCCTGCTTCGATATAATCAATTGCATTTTGTTTATTGGAATGCATTTGATAAATACGGGAGATACGCTCTTTCTTGCCAGAACGGTTATTCAATATATAAGATCCGGCATCCAAACGGCCCGAATAGGTTCTAAAGAACGCCAAACGACCTACGAAGGGGTCGGTAGCTATTTTAAACGCCAGGGCGGCAAACGGTTCTTTTACATCCGGTTTACGTGAAATTTCCTCACCGGTATCAGGATTCGTTCCTATAATATCTTCTTTATCTATAGGTGCTGGCAAGTAACGGCATACGGCATCCAATAAAAACTGGACCCCTTTATTCTTAAAGGAAGACCCACAAATCATAGGAATGATGGCCCTATCCATTACAGCGGCCCTTAAAGCAGCGTGCACTTCTTCTTCTGTTATGGAGTCTTCGTCCTCGAAGAATTTTTCCATTAGATTTTCATCGTACTCAGCAACCGCTTCAATTAAAGCGGCCCTATACTCCTTAACCTCGGCTTCCATTTCTGCGGGAATGTCAACAACATCGAACGTAGATCCGAAGTTGTCCTCATGCCATACGATAGCCCTATTTTTTGCCAAATCAACGATACCTTTAAAATCGGCCTCGTCACCAATAGGCAAAACGATAGGTACGGCATTGGAACCCAACATATCTTTGACCTGTTTACACACCATTAAGAAGTTAGCCCCTTGGCGATCCATCTTATTAACGAAACCTATCCGAGGTACTTTATAGTTATCTGCCAATCTCCAGTTAGTTTCAGACTGGGGTTCAACCCCATCAACTGCACTAAAAAGGAATACCAAACCATCAAGGACCCTTAAGGATCGGTTCACTTCAACCGTAAAATCAACGTGACCGGGGGTATCTATAATATTAAAGTGATATCCTTTGGTATCCGGTGTCGGCTTACCATTTTCTATTGGAAACTCCCAGGTACAGGTAGTAGCCGCAGAGGTAATTGTAATACCACGTTCCTGCTCTTGCTCCATCCAGTCCATGGTAGCTGCACCATCATGCACCTCTCCAATTTTATGACTTACACCGGTATAAAAGAGTATACGTTCGGTGGTTGTAGTTTTTCCAGCATCGATATGCGCTGCAATCCCTATATTTCTAGTAAATTTTAAATCTCTTGCCATTACTGATAATTAGAATCTAAAGTGAGAGAATGCTTTATTGGCCTCGGCCATTTTATGTGTATCCACTCTTTTCTTAACCGCTGCTCCCTCTTCTTTTGATGCTGCCAAAACTTCGGCCGCCAATTTTTGGGCCATGGATTTTTCGTTTCGTTTACGGGCATAACTGATCAACCATTTCATGGCTGTGGAGATTTTACGATCCGGTCTTATTTGCATCGGTATCTGAAAAGTTGCACCACCTACTCTTCTACTTCTCACTTCTACATGGGGCATTACGTTGGAAAGCGCATCCTTCCACAATTCCAAACCTGATTTCTCATCGTCCGTCTTCTTTTCTTCCACAATATCTATAGCATCGTAAAAAACCTTAAAAGCTATTGATTTCTTACCATCCCACATCATCATGTTTACAAAGCGCGTTACCAGTTGATCATTAAATCTTGGATCTGGTAAAAGTGGCCTTTTCTTTGCCTGTTTTTTTCTCATGTCTTCTCTTTAAAAGTTATGATTACTTTTTAGGACGTTTTGCTCCGTATTTCGATCTACGCTGGGTTCTCCCGGCAACACCTGCCGTATCCAAAGCCCCTCTAACGATGTGATACCTTACACCTGGCAAATCCTTAACTCTTCCGCCTCTTACTAATACTATCGAGTGCTCTTGCAAATTGTGACCTTCACCGGGGATGTAGGCATTTACTTCCTTACCATTGGTCAACCTTACCCTTGCAACTTTTCGCATTGCCGAGTTAGGTTTCTTAGGTGTAGTCGTATAAACACGCGTACAAACCCCTCTTCTTTGAGGACACGAATCCAAAGCAGCCGATTTACTCTTCTTAGTAATTGTGACCCTTCCTTTTCGTACTAATTGTGAAATTGTTGGCATACTATATTATATATGTATAATGTTACCCTCTTTTAAGGGCTGGCAAATGTAGTAATTATTCATAATAATTCAAATCCATTCGGATTAATTTTTTTGCTTTTTTTTATCCATAGGGTATACCGGAAAAAAAACGGAGTAAATCTGTGCACCTATACCTATTTATATACACTAATCTTATGTGCCGGTCCTCAACGAAAAAAAGTGTTTCACCCGTAGCCTTTTCCAAAATTTTTAGAGCATGTATAATCTTCGAATTATTGTTGAAAAAATAATTATCCCGTGCCCAAAATATCTAATTATCATTTTTTGGCAATGCTAACTAGGGAAGTAGCATTATTAACATAAGTCTTAAACTTTTATTAAAATTAGTTTGGTTTATTAACATGAAATTGTGATTTTAGCAGTTAGCTAATTCAAATAATTAAAAAATGAGAACAAAACTTAATGGAATCTTAACGCTCTTATTGGCGTTTGTTGTGCATTTATCTTTTGCACAGGAAAAGACGATTTCAGGTACGGTTACGGACCAAGATGGTCTTCCCCTGCCTGGAGTTAACATTGTTGTAGTGGGAACCTCAACAGGTACACAAACCGATTTTGATGGAAACTACTCGATAACTGCGAGTAGCGGCCAGACACTTTTATTCACCTATATTGGTGAGAAAGACGTCAGCATGGTAGTGGGTACGAGCAATACCATCAATGTCCAAATGGAAGAGGATGCGCAGGCGCTGGAAGAAGTAATCGTTACTGCCCAAGGTATTAAAAGAGAAAAGCAGGCGTTGGGATATGCGGTATCCGAAGTGGGAAGCGAACAATTGGAGCAAAGACCAGAAGGTGATGTTGGTAGGGTTCTTACAGGTAAGGCTTCCGGTCTTAACATTACACAGCAGAGTGGTCTTTCAGGATCCGGAACAAATATTATCATTAGGGGATTCAGTTCCTTTAGCGGTAGTAACCAGCCATTGTTTATTGTTGATGGCGTTCCTTTCGCAAGTGACACCAATTCTTCCGGTGGCATAGATGGCGATAATACGAACGATTTCATTGATGGGAACTCCGGTTCCAGTAGATTCTTGGATTTGGATCCCAACAACATTGAAAGTGTTAACGTTCTTAAGGGACTTGCAGCAGCAACTTTATATGGTACCCAAGGACGGAACGGTGTTATACTGATTACCACAAAAAATGGTTCTACGGCAGGGGGAGCAGCCAAGAAGAATGAAATTACGGTTACTTCTTCTTTGTTTTTCAACGAAATTGCCTCTTTACCGGATTACCAGGATGAGTTTGGTAATGGTTTTGATCAGGCTTTTGGATGGTTCTTTAGTAACTGGGGGCCTAGCTTCCAAAGAGATGGTGTTGCCGGCTTTAGCAACAGTAGTGCTATTGATGATAATGGTACTTTGGAACATCCTTACTCCACAGCTAGTTCCGCAACGGGAATACCCGCGGCATTTCCTGAATTCGATGGTGCACGTTATGAATGGCGGCCATACGATAGTGTGGAAAATTTCTTTAGGATCGGTGCGGTAAAATCCAATTCGATTAATGCCAGGGGATCTTCCGAGGACGGTAAGGTTTCTTATAATGCCAATTTTGGCCATCTGGATGATGAAGGTTTTACTCCAGGTAACAGATTAAGGAGATATACCTTGGGCGTGGGTGGTAGAGCCATACTCTCCAATAAATTTACAATAGCCGGTACTTTAAACTTTTCCAATACGGATTTTATTAGCCCTCCTGTAGCGGCTAGTGAAGGTAACGGTGCTTTTGGTAATGGTTCTTCAATTTTCGGAGAAATCTTCTTCACACCAAGAAGTGTGGACGTGCAGGGATTACCTTTCCAAAATCCTATTGATGGTTCCAGTGTTTATTACCGTCAGAACAATAGTATACAGCATCCCCTTTGGACCATTAACAATGCAAGGGTTCGACAGGTAACCAATAGGGTATTCGGACAGTCTTCCATGACCTATAATATAAACGATAACTTAAATGTCCTATATCGTTTTGGCTTGGATGTATATAGCGAAAACAATACTAATCAACAAAACAAAGGGGGTCGTGGACAGGAAGATGCGGCATTGATCAGTGGTATCTATCAGACTTGGAACAATACCAATACTATCTTAAACCACGATTTTATCCTAAACGGCGATTATGACCTTTCTGAAAAAATAGGCATGACCTTTAACTTGGGTGCCACTTCCAGAAGGGAAGTATTCGATAGAACCGGGGTAGCCAGTAGTGATCAGCAAGTTTTTGATGTTTTCAGGCATGTGAATTTTGTGAACCAAAACGAAATTCAGTTCTCGCAAGAGCGTAACATTGCCGGTGCTTTTGGACAAGTAGACTTTGATTATGACCGCTGGGCATATCTAACACTGGCCGGAAGAAATGATTGGGTATCAAATCTAGATATAGAAAATCGTTCTGTATTTTATCCTAGTGCCAGTATCTCCTTGATTCCGACAACCTTTCTTGAAGGATTAAAAAGTGAGAATGGTGTAAATTATCTTAAAGTACGTGCAGGCTATGGTACTTCGGCCAACTTCCCGACCGGATTCCCTACGGTATCTGTTTTAAACATCAATACGCAATTCTTTGAAGATGCAGGAAACACGGTTGTAACCAATTCTGTGGGTAACCGATTAGGAAATCCTGACCTACAACCAGAACTATTAGCAGAATTTGAAGTGGGTATAGAGTCCAGATTGTTTAACAATAGGGTAACTTTGGACGCTTCCTACTATAGCAGGACTACTGAGGATTTGATCGTTGATCGTCCATTGGACCCATCTACAGGTTTTACAAGACAACAGACCAATGTTGGTGAAATAAAAGGAGACGGATTGGAAATTGATCTTGGCGTAGATATCTTTAGAAATGATGGGGATGGGGTCAACTGGTCCTTGAACGGTAACTTCACCACCAATAATGCAGAAGTGACAGACTTGGGTCAGGATACCGATATTATAGTTTTTGCAGGTGCTTTTGAAGACAGAGGAAATGCTGCCATTGAAGGAGAGCAACTTGGGGTTCTTGTCGGTAATAGAATCGCCAGGAACGATGCAGGTGAATTTTTGGTCGATAGCGCCGGGGATTATGTAATAGAGCAAGGCCAATTTGTTATCGGTGATCCTAACCCAGATTGGATTCTGAACGTCAACAATAATTTTTCCTATAAGAATTTCAACTTTTCTTTCTTGGTCAATTACACGCAAGGAGGTGATGTATACTCCAGAACCGTATCTACTTTATTGGGTAGGGGACTCACCACGGATACCGTGGATAGGATCAATACATTTATTCTTCCTGGAGTTCAGGAATCGGACGGAAGCCCCAACACCAAGCAGATCAATAATTCTACCTTCTATTTCAACAATGTGTTATTTGGACCTGACGAATTAGGGGTTTTTGATGCAACGACCTTACGCCTACAGGAAGTTTCCTTGGGCTATTCCGTTCCCAAGAAATTCTTGGACAAGACACCCTTTGGCTCCCTGAGCTTTACCGTATCCGGACAAAACCTTTATTTCAAGGCCTTTAATGTTCCGGACGGCACCAACTTTGATCCTAACGTTTCCGCCACAGGTGTAGGTAACGGTAGAGGATTTGATTACTTGGCCGGACCAAGTGGCAGAAGATATGGTGTTAGTGTTAAAGCTACTTTTTAATTAAAACAGAAAAATTACTATAATGGAAAAAATATATAAATATATAAGTATGGTACTTTTCGCCGGAGCTTTTATTCTCAGCTCCTGTGAAACCATAGAATTGGATTTGGCAGAGAATCCCAACCAGCTAAGGCCCGATCAATCTAGCCCGGATTTATTCCTAAATTCAATCCAAGTCGATTTTGCAACATTTACGGAGTTGATGGGGCAAAACGGTGCTGATTTGGTTAGGATCGGTTATTTAAATGGTCGTAATTATCAGAACATCAATAACCTATCCCCTGGCTTTTTAAATGAGGAATGGAACCTTGCCTACCAAGCGGAAAATGCACAAACATTGGACGATGGTAGTGCCTTGGAAGTAAACGGAATCCTTGCGGATATTAGGGCTATGGCTCCCGCGGCGGAAGCCAATGAATTATTTCGGCACACCGCTATAGGGCAATTCATTGAAGCCTACACCATTGTAACCTTGGTAGATTTCTTTGGGGATGTTCCTTATACAGAAGCTATTCAAGCAAGTGCAGAAAATCCTATTCTAAATCCATCTGTAGATCCCGGTGCTAGTATTTATGATGCAGCATTGCTTTTACTGGACGATGCCATCGCTAATTTTGAGCGGGATGTGATTACGGAGCCGGACAATGATTTCTACTATGGAGGAAATTGGGGCAACTGGGTAAAAGCTTGCAATACCTTAAAAATGAAGATTTATCTACAGCGAAGATTGGTAGATGCAAATGCAATAAGTGACTTTAACGCCATTCTTACCTCAGGGAATTTTATTGATGAGACTTCTGAGGACTTGGAGTTCCAATGGGGTACCAATGCTATTCAGCCAGATGTTAGACATCTGAGATATGCGGACAATTACTCTCCTTCCGGCGGGGTGGATTATTTACCCAATTGGATGATGAATTTAATGAGCATTAATGAAGATCCAAGAATCCGATATTATTTCTACCGTCAGGTAAATGCGGTACCGGGGGAAGAGATTCCACCTAACGAAGAAACAATCGCATGTTCCTTAGAGCCTACTCCACAACATTATACGGATGGTAATTTTACCTTCTGTACATTACCTAACGGATATTGGGGTCGTGATCACGGACAAAATGCCGGTATTCCGCCAGATGGTTTTACGAGAACCGTTTATGGAGTATATCCAGTCGGAGGTATATTCGACGATAGTACATTTGATGGCCTATCTGTAGGCGATGGTGCGGGAGGTGCCGGTATCACACCAATTATATTGGCATCTTGGGTAGATTTTATGAGAGCCGAGCTAGCTATGGTAGATAATGATATGCCATCTGCAAGAAGTTTCATTTTAGCAGGCTTGGATAAGTCCGTTACCAAAGTACAGGGCTTCGGTTCTTTAAGTGCAGGTGCAAATTTATCTTTTGCCCCTACCGCTGGCGAAATAACCAATCATAGTAATAATGTAGGAAGCGCCTTTGATGCCGCCGATGACTCCGGAAAATGGGATGTCCTGGCAGAACAATACTTGGTCGCTTTATTTGGTAATGGGATCGACGGTTATAATTTTTATAGAAGGACCGGTTTTCCTACAACCCTTCAGCCGAATTTGGAACCAGATCCGGGAGCATTCATTAGATCGGTAAATTATCCAGCGGATTTTGTGAACAACAACTCCGCCGTTCAACCTAAACCCAATCAATCGGTTCAGGTATTCTGGGATAACAATCCGGCATCGCCAACATTTCCTATTGCTAACTAAAAAGTAAATTCGTAAAAATTATGAAACGATATATAAATAAAATAATTGTTCTAGGGGTTACCCTGGGCATCCTACATTCTTGTGAGACAGATGACAAGATCGTGGATGGTATTTTGGATGGCTTTGGTGTCGGGGCTATTATTAGGACCATAGACGAGACCAATAATTTAGTTTTTAATGACGATACGGATTCCTTTGATCCCGGTTCCAATTATGTGCTTGTGGTAGAAGAGCAGGATGAAGAAGATGGAGCTTTGTTGCAGTCGGTAGAGGTGTTTGTGGCATTTGATGATAATTCCACCGAATTAAACGATATCTCCACTGAGGAGGTACTATTACAAACCCTTAGCGCGGCAGATTTCTCCACCGGTCCACGTGGTATACCAGAGGCTACTTTGACATATACTTCAGATGAGTTAGTTACCGCCACAGGTATAGATGAATCATTAGTTATTGGCGACGATAGGTTTGAGTTTAGATTAGTATTAACACTTACGAACGGAGAGGTATTCTCCAACGATGACGTAGGTGGGCCCGTTAGTGGCGGATCTTTCTTTGCTGCCCCTTTTGAGTATTTTCCGGATGTACTTTGTTCCATTACGGAAGATTTATCGGGTACGCATACTTATGTCACCACAAATATAATCCCAGCACCTGGTTCCGGTGCCGTATGTACACTCGATACGGTAATAGGAGAAGTAACCTGGTCTCCTGGAGTAGATGAAGATGGTGATCCCGTTAGAGGTGGTTTCGCCTCGACCGATTTCAGTTTTGGACAATATGAAAACTGTTATGTAGGCAGGGGTGCCGCTACCGGTGAACTGATCAATATTGTTTGGGATTGTACTGATCTAAATCCAGATGGAGAGGTATTTTTAAATGAGGATGGTGAGGTAATTCCAACCGATGATGATGAGGAAGAAGCTTTTAGTTTTAGTTATACCATTACCAATGTTACCGGACCCGTTATGACCCTTGATTTTGCTAGTTCCGCAGGTGACCGCGGTACAGTGGAGCTTACAAGAGAAGGTGGTGTAGATTGGCCAGATATCTTTACGGCAAACAACGATTAAGTGATTTTAAGAGTTGCTAAAAAAAAGCCGCCCTGACGTTTATGGTCAGGGCGGTTCTTTTTTAAATCTATTTAGATGATAATCTATAAATTATTATAATACATAAAAATTTGCGCTATATCCTTGGCATCTTTAAGGTCTAAATTGCTACCGGAAATAAACTTCTTCACCTTCCCTGTTTTATCTTCGTCCTTAAATAGTTTCAAAATTTCTTTCTTGGAAGGCTTTATAAAACTTATGGTACCTTTTTCGTTTCCCGTACCGACATAAAGTTCAAATTCATCTACAAATTTATCCGGCACGGTCATCTCCAAGGAAGTAGCGCCTTTTTTTCCTTCCTTGTATTTTTTTGCCTTTCGCTGATATACCGTTATTCCATCGGCTTCCGCCAGTTTAAACAAATGCCCTTTTTTTAATTCCCCTTTCTTATCCGAGAACTCTCTAAATAAAATTTCCTGCCCATCTACTTTACAATAGATATCCAATCTAGGCAAAAGCTTTTGAAGTTCTTCATCTTCTTGATACTTTTTAAGCTGAACTTCCTCGTTGTATCCGTCATAGCGTATGTAAGCGTATCCTTCCAAACCATCTTGGCTATAAATAGGTCCTTTCTTAAACTCTTCCCATACATATGGAGAGCCCACGATATTGGCTCGCGGAACTTCTTTATTGCGCTGGTTCCTATATTGTTGAAAGATAAAATCCAATCCCGGATTTCTTCCTACTGCAGTGAGATCTGCATTTGTTGCTCCAATATCTTGCGCAAATGAACAGAAGCCACTGGCAACGATTAAAATAAAACAAGTGAATACGTATTTCATAGTTATGATTTAATTGAACAAAAGGTATATGGTTCAAGGAAAGATAAATAAAGATAGAGACTTATGAAATACTTTAATTCAAAAAGTTTAAAAGGAAAATTAAAAATTCTTCAATAAATAGCGTAATTTCTGTATCTTAAGAAAGAAATTATTTTCAATATTGACTGCTCGTTTTTCTGTTGTTAAAACCTACACCTTTCCCTATGATGAAACACGAACCTTTATTACATCAAAAACTGAAAAAAATCAGTGATATTCTTCAAGATAAATATAAAGAAGTGGAAGACGTGGGTGTACTGGCCGGAATATCGGGCATTGCCCTATTCCAATTTTACTACTCCAAGTATTTGGATGTTGATGAGCATGCCGATTTTGGCACCGAAATGATTTCGCACTGCATTGATAAAATCAATTCCGGCTACTCTTTCCCTACGTATTGTACCGGTATTGCCGGGCTTGGCTGGACCATTCAGCATTTGAATGCCAAAAACTTTGTAGATATTGATTGTGATGGCCTGCTTTCCCCATTTGATGAGTATCTGTATAATCAAATGAAGTTTGATCTAACGCAAGGTAACTACGATTTTTTACATGGAGCCATTGGTTATGGCTTTCATTTCTTAAGTCGTTTTACAAATACGGTAGACCCCCATTTGAAAAGTAAGTACCAATTCTATCTTCTTGAGTTGATCCACACCCTGGATACCCTTGCCATATCCGAAGGAAATACCTTAAAATGGGAATCTACCCTAAATATTGAAAAAGGAATCTCAGGATATAACCTAAGTCTATCACATGGTATGTCTAGTATTCTTAATTTTCTATCAAGATTACAGAAGTTCGGCGTATTTAAGGAATCTACACAACAACTCGTTCGTGGCACCGCGAACTATATTCTCAGTTTTGAAAACAAACGTACTGATCAACTATCCTTGTTTCCAAGCTGGGTAGAAAATGGAATACAGCTCCAATATAAAAGTAGAATTGCCTGGTGCTATGGAGATTTGGGCATAGGCATTTCGTTAATGCAAGCAGGTAAGTCACTTGGGGATTCCGCGATACAACAACGTGCACAAAAAATACTTGATCATACTGCAAATAGGAAAACTCAGGAGGAAACTATGGTCAATGATGCAGGAATTTGTCATGGTTCTTATGGAAATGCCCTAGTTTATAATAGAATCTCACAGGAAGCTAATATGGAAACATTCAAGGAAATTCTCGATTTCTGGATAGACGATGGTATTCAAAAAGCAATCTATGAGGACGGCTATGCGGGATACAAACAATGGAATGGCTTGGAAAAGAATTTCGTGCCCGAGCTATCCTTGTTGGAAGGAATAGCCGGCATAGGTTTAGTAATTATCGATTATTTGTCGGAAACTCCCAATACCTGGGATGAATGTTTAATGATAAGCTAAATGGGCAATGAGTACAATCAAAAATCCGTATCATTACTTCTCCAATTTTGTGTTGCGAACATCTCTTTTTAATCTTGATTTTTATCTAAATCTAACCTCAGGGGATACCGTTTCAAATGCTGATTTAAAAAAGGTATTCAAAAACCCTCTGGTCAAGGAATCCTGTTTCTTGGCATCACCTACGCTCTATTTTGAAGTGGAAAAATGGATCGATGGGAATCTAGATGCCAAAAAGGAACGCAAACTTAGGTTTTCCATGTTGAAATACTTGACCAGGATGTCTACTAGATGTACCCCTTTTGGTCTTTTTGCCGGATGTAGCTTGGGGCAGTTTGCCCATCACACTTCAATCATAAATACTGCACCTGAGCGGAACAAAAGGCATACCCGTTTGGACATGAACTACTTGGTAGCCCTCTCACAAGATCTGTCCAAGAACAAGAAAATTAGGGAACAACTACTATATTATCCCAATTCAAGTATTTATTCCGTAGGAAATCAATTAAGATATATTGAGTATTACTATGTAGATAGCAAGAGACAACATCATATTATTGAGGTAGACCATTCGCCCTATTTAAAAGATGTGTTAGCACATGCCAGATCCGGGACCTACTTAAAAGATTTGTTACCACTACTGGTCAAGGATGCCATCTCTGAAAAAGAAGCCAATATATTTATAGATGAATTATTGGAAAGTCAGTTATTGATCAGTGAATTGGAACCCTCGGTGTCCGGTCCGGAATTCATGACACAAATACTGAACGTATTAAAAAAACTAAAAGGTACCGAAAATGAAATTTATCTTTTGGAGCACGTAAAAACGCAACTAAATGCCCTGGATAGCCGTCTTGGAAACCATCCTAAGACATACATAACTTTAAGTGAACAGCTAAAGGGCCTTACTACTACATTTGAATTAAAATATCTTTTCCAGACCGATATGGAATTACGGCCAAGAAGGAACGAGTTATCCCAAGATATTGCCGAAAGTATTAAGAAGGGGATGCTTTTATTGAACAAAATTACAAGTCCGACCGTAGAAGGTAACTTGGTCAAATTTAAGGAGGCGTTCTATGACCGTTATGAAGAACGTGAAATGCCACTTTCAAAAGTTCTCGATGTGGAAACCGGAATAGGATACCTACAGGACAGAGGAAGTGGAGATGTAAATCCTTTAGTTGACGATATTGTACTGCCCACAAAAGAAGACCTGTTCAATAACACTAAGGTCCATTGGAACAACGTACAAAAAGTTCTTGAAGAAAAACTAATTTTTTGTAATCGGGCAGGGAATTATAAAATTAGTTTAGAAGATAATGATTTCAGTAATTTTTCTGAAAACTGGGAGGATTTGCCAGATACATTGTCCACTATGGTAGAGTTGATAAAAGATCATGGAGAGGAGAAAATAAAGTTTTCCGGTATCGGTGGTTCCAGTGCCGCCAATTTATTGGGAAGGTTTTGTCATGGAGATAAAGCGTTGAATGGGTTCACCCAGAGTATCACCGATATGGAAAAGTCAATGAATACGGATAAAGTATTGGCAGAAATTGTTCATTTACCGGAAGCAAGGGTCGGTAATATCCTCATGCGCCCTTCGCTTCGGGAATATGAAATTCCATATCTGGCAAAGTCGGTCATCCCCATTAAAAATCAGATTCCTTTAGATGACCTATACATATCCGTGAGGAACGACCGTATACTTTTACGGTCAAAAAAACTTAATAAGGAAATCATACCCCGCTTAACAAACGCACATAATTTTTCCCATAATGCCTTACCTATATACCATTTCCTCTGTGATATGCAACAGCAGGGCCTAAGAGGTGGGCTCTACTTTAATTTTGGGTTCTTGGGAAAGAATAGGGACTTTTTACCGAGGGTGGAATATGGAAACTTAATATTACACGAGGCCAAATGGAAAATAAAAAAAGAAGACATCCGAATACTTTTGGCGGAAAGGGAGGATGTTGTGACCCTCAAGAAAGAAGTTGCCCGGTTTACCAAAGCAAAGAAACTACCCCCCTATGCCTTGTTGATAGATGGGGATAATGAGCTCTTGATCAACTTTGAGAATATGACATCCGTACAAATGTTATTGGATGCTGTAAAAAACAGAGCGGATTTTCTCCTTGCCGAATTTCTGTTTACAGATCAGGGTATTGTTAAACCATTGAAAGGTAAAGGGTATTACACCAATCAATTGGTGATATCTTTCTTTAATAAGGAAAAGTTGAAATTGCAAAAAGAAAGAGAAAATGGATAATATACCGCAACGAAATTTTGGTATCGGAAGTGAATGGGTGTACTATAAGCTCTATACCGGTCCTAAAACGGCCGATCTTATTTTGACCCAGATCATTAAACCTATGACCGAAGAATTCATAAAAAAGGGATTCATTGATAAGTGGTTCTTTATTCGCTATGCAGACCCCAAAAATCATCTGAGGGTACGTTTCCATTGTCCTGACAAAAGTAATCTCGGCGAGCTTATAAGCTCACTCCACGAACCGCTAAACCATTTTATGGAGCTAGATTTAATTTGGAAGATACAACTGGACACCTATCAAAGGGAGCTAGAGCGCTATGGAGCTAATACCATAGAACTTTCAGAAACTTTGTTTTATCGTGACAGTGATTCCATTGTTCAGTTTCTGGATCTGGTTGAGGGAGATGAAGGTGAACAATTACGTTGGTTATACGGTCTCCGTTCCATTGATCATCTATTGGATGGTTTTAAGTATACCCTTGATGAAAAATTGGTTTTAATAGATGGTCTTAAAACAGGTTTTGGAAGGGAATTTGGTATGTCCAGACCCTTAAAAAAGCAACTGGACGAAATGTATAGAAAGGAGCGGGAAAATATAGAAGGTTTTATGGTGTTTACCAAGGAAAAAGAACCGGATTACGAGCCTATCTTAAGCATTTTAGCTAATAAAAAGGAACTATTGAGGCCCGTAAATAACCTAATACTGGATTTTAGGAAAAGGCAGAAATTAGAATTAAATCTGAACAACCTAATGGGAAGCTATATCCATATGTTAATGAACAGGTTATTTAAATCCAAGAATCGGTTGAACGAGATGGTGTGCTATGATTTTCTCTACCGACACTATAGAACCACCATGGCATTAAGAAAAATTTAATGCTTTCCGTTAAATACAGAAATAGTTAATAATTTCAAAAAGAAGTTATTTATTATTATTTATGTAGTAATTTTATTACATTTTGTAGTAATAACATTTAAAACTATATGATGAAAAAAGCTAGAAGCATTAACTTAACATTGAACAAGAAAGTAATTTCAAATTTAACCCTCGATGGACTCACAGGAGGATCACGCGGTACATGTGCACCTTGTGAATCCTTACAGGGAGGTTGTGGAACCGGTGGTCCCGCACCGTCAGGAAGACCTGCCTGTAACGATCAATAGGATCAAAAAAACAGTACATATAAAA
>JBATTK010000168.1:0-2028 GCA_049670505.1 Saonia sp. | reverse complement strand
TAATGATTTTATCCATTGCTAAATAAGATTCCGAGGAAGGTGCTGGACCCAATAAAATTGCCTCGTCGGCAAACTTTACATGGGGCGAATTGCGATCGACCTCAGAATATACGGCCACTGTTTTAATGCCCATATTTCTACAGGTCTTCATAATCCGAAGTGCAATTTCACCTCTATTTGCAACCAATATTTTTTTCATTCAACGCTTGCTTTTGTAGTCATTACCATCTTCGCGGGAATCCCCTTATTCCATTTCGATGATTAATTGTCCCTTCTCCACCGCATCTCCCTTTTTGATGTTGACCGATTTCACGATTCCGTCTCCTTGGGAGAGAATGATATTCTCCATCTTCATAGCCGAAAGAACCATTAAAGGCGTACCCTCTTTAATTTCTTGGCCTTCTTCAACCATGATATCAATAATCAAACCCGGCATAGGAGCATAGATTTCATTTACTTTTTGAGCTGTATTTTCTAGCAGTCCCATCTCTTTGACCATTTGATCATGGGTATCCGCAATGCCAACCTCGTATTGGTTTCCATTAATCGATAATGTCAGCTTTTTTTCCAAAAAATTCATGTTGACCACCTTTATCGAATAAGCTCGATTTTCATGAAGCAAGTGGAAGGCCTTGTTTCCATTGGGGATCAAATCCAATTCGGTTGATAAATCCTCTTTAATATTCAATACCGTATCATTAACCGTAATGGTATAATTTATGGGTCTATTTTTCATAAGCAAGCCTTACTAAGGTCGGCTAAGGTCGGTCTTAAAACTAGTATAGATTGTTGTGGCTTTATTCCCTAGCTAGGAAAAATCGCTGACCCCTAATATTTTCGGCAAGAGGAATTTTCAACTATTTCCATATGCAAAATAGTAACATTGGACTTAGAAAACTAAAAAAGTTCAAATTTGAAACAGTTCTTGATATATAGCACATAAGGCAATACGGCTCAAAATAACCTTATTGTTCAAGGTTCATAAAAAAGAAAAACCTCCCTTTTTCAAGGAAGGCCTTTATCCGTACTCGAGGTGGGAATCGAACCCACACTCCAAAGGAACTGGATTTTGAATTCGGAGTGTCTTGGACTCATTTATATTCAGACAGCTTATTATTAGGTATTTATACATTTCACAAAAACAATTTAGACCATATAAAACCGTTTAAAACCATCATTTGTTGTACCTAATGTTGTACCAGAAGTTCGTAGCTTTAGTATAAATACCGTGGGTATGTCATCAAGTATGAAGGTAACGCTTCAGAAGAAAGCGAACAAACAAGGTCTTTTCCCCTTGGTGGTACTCAATACTAAAAACAGGAAAACAAACTATCTCTACACGGGGCATTATATCGATTTTAAATATTGGGATGAGGACAATCGAGAGGTTCGGAAATCCCATCCGAATACTAAACGCCTCAATAATCTAAATAATATGCTATCACGACACCAATTAAAGCGATAGCATCTATGAACATAATTTCAAAAGGGTATCTTGGGAAAATTTAGTTTCCTAATAGACCTGATGAACATCCTTCTAAAATTCGTGAAGAGCAATTATCGTCGAGTAATTCGAAGCATTGCCTTTTATCCAGTGCTTATTTCTGTGCTTTGCGTCCTTCTCGCCATGCTTGCACTGACTTTGGAAAACTGGGATGTCATTCGGACCATAAAAAAGAATATCCCCTATATTTTTATTCAGGATTATGAGACCGCACGTTCCATCTTATCCGTGTTTATTGGGGGTATCATCTCGTTGACCGTTTTCAGTTTTTCAATGGTCATGGTCGTACTGAGCCAGGCATCGTCAAATTTCTCACCACGGTTGCTCCCCGGACTGATTTCAAGCAATAAGCACCAAATTATCCTGGGCATCTATGTCGGCACCTTGCTCTATTGCATCATTATTCTTACGTCTTTGGGCGCACTCGGCATAGATGCCGATACAATAGGCCTCTCCACCATGTTAGCAGCCGTACTTACTATGGTATGCATCGGGCTATTTGTCTACTTCATCCATAGTATTTC
>JBATTK010000167.1:0-32693 GCA_049670505.1 Saonia sp. | reverse complement strand
TGATCTGTTTTTTCCTTATTATTGGTACTAAAGCTAATAAAAGCTTTGGTGGCTTGTACACCTACAATATATGATCCGTCAAAAATCTGTTGTCTCAAAGTAGCGGTGGCTGTAGCTTGTTGTGGCTGTCCAAAAACCACTTCCTCAAATGTACCGGGCTCCCCATTAAAAAATTCCGCCGGAATCTGTACGACCGGTTGTATCAATTGGTTTTGATAGTTGATCGTTCCCTCTATTTGGGGCAATCCCGAAGCAATGGTCTCCCATTTTTGCTTTTGGGCATCTACCATATCCCTACCCGCATTAATTACACTATAGTTATTTTCCAGGGCGTAGGCGATGGCTTCCTCCAAAGTAAAAGTGGTGGGTTGATCTTGGGAAATCCCAAAGCTGACGGACAATAGGGATAAAAACGTTAAAAAATAATTCCGCATGCTATTCTTGATTTGAATTGATGATTGAGTTTAAAACTTTTCTTCCCTTCGGGGTAACGATTCCGCGGAGGTGATATTCCAAAAAATAATCCTGTAATTGAATAATGGGAAATTCATAAGGAGGGAAAAGTTTATAATCCTTTATACTGGTTACCCCCGAGAAATAAATTCTTGCCACAAAATCCACATTGAGATTATCTCTATAGATACCTTGTTCAATACCTCTTCTTACATTGTCCACAACACAATCCTGCATTACCTCGTATTGTTTTTCCCGTAGGGTGGTATGTATTTTTGGGTAATATTTTTGCAGTTGATATTGCGGAGAGGATTTCTCATCCTTTAAGTGCTGCAATACAAATTTTTTTATATCGTATAATTCCTCGATAGGATTCTTTTGTAAAGTACAAATGTGGTCTATCCCATAGGAAATGTTCCAAAAGAGGTGCATCGTGCTTTCCTCTACCAATTGTGTCTTATTCTGATAGTGGGCATAGATGGTCTTTTTGGAAATACCCATTTCGTTGGCCAAATCGTCCATAGTAACGCTTTTGAACCCAAGGTTTAAAAACATGTCCGTAGCCTTTTTTAAAATTTCTTCCTTCATAAATAAGCGCCAAATATAGCAATGGAAACTTAAAAAACATTTAAAGTTTCCAAAGTTTTACATTTTTTTAACTTTTTCCTTGCGTATGTTTAACACCGTCCTACTTGGTTTTTTGGCTAACATCGGGAAAAAAGTGAGTGGGCTGTTAAAGTGGTCTTAACGTTCAGCAATTGAAATTCTAAAAGATACAGGATGAAAGGTTTTATGGTGATGCTCGGTCACATCTATTATTTGGATTTAACCTATTTTTGAAAAAAATAGCTTCAATGCATACTATTGACCATTATCGGGCTGAATTTGACGCCTATTTAAAATCGACTACCAAGACTAAAGAACCTTTAAATCTATATGAACCTATTACCTACATATTAGGTCTAGGGGGTAAACGCATGAGACCTGTGCTTACCTTGATGACTACAGAGGTTTTTGATGTGGACTATAAAAATGCCTTGGACGCTGCTTTGGCAATTGAAATTTTCCATAATTTTTCGTTGGTACACGATGATATCATGGATGCTGCACCACTTAGACGGGGAAAGGCTACTGTTCACGAAAAATGGGACGTAAATACGGGTATATTATCCGGTGATGCCATGCTTATTTTAGCCTATCGACTTTTTGAAGGTTACAAGAGTGAAACGTTCAAGGGTTTGGCAGAATTGTTCAGTAAAACGGCTTTGGAGGTTTGTGAGGGACAACAATACGATATTGATTTTGAGACCCGGGATGATGTTACTATTACGGAATATCTAAGAATGATCGAATATAAAACTGCGGTCTTGGTCGCTGCCGCAATGAAAATGGGTGCTATTATTGCCGAGGCCTCTAAGGACTGTCAGGATAACATTTACGAGTTTGGTAGAAATTTGGGAATTGCATTTCAGTTACAAGACGATTATTTGGATGCCTTTGGGGACCCTAAGATGTTTGGAAAGCAGTTAGGAGGGGATATCATAGAAAATAAAAAGACATTTTTATATTTAAAATCCCTGGAGTTGGCTACTTCCGAACAGCAACTGGAATTGCGACAGTTGTTTTCCATACAGCCTAAGGACGCTGCGGACAAAATAGGAACAGTGAAGAGTATATTCCTAGAAAGTGGTGCGGTAGCACTTATCAAGAGAGAAATGAAAGGGTATACCGAAAAAGCTTTTGCCGTATTGGATAACTTAAAAATAAGTGCCGATAAAAAAGCGATGCTCCATAAATTTGGCCAAGGATTAATGAACAGGGAGGTTTAGAACAACCTTCTTAACAAGGCTCTGATAAATTCTCTTTTTGGACAGGAGTTGATAATTTGAAATTCTTCCCATAGATTAGTCTCTTCATTTAAGAATTTAAAAATCTCCTGAGGACTTCTATTTTTAAAAAGTGTTTCGAAAATTAACCTTCCCTTGCTATTATCAAAATGCAGGACATCCAATAACAACAGGTCATAGTACCAAAATCGTGTTTTTCTGGCAAATGAACGCAGTGTTCTACCTTTTTTTAGATGATTTACAAGTTTTTTGGTCTTCTTGGATGTGTTCATAAAGGTGTATCCCGTACTGGATTTTGCCCATCCACCAGCAATCCCGATATGCAGAATGTTTGCGCTATTATGTGTTCTAAAATCAAAGCAGGTCATGGGTATATTTCCCCGTTCTTTTTTTGTTATGGTGTAGTCCGAACTTTTCAAATTCTCGTTTAGATAGCTCACAATGGCTTCTTCATATTCCTGCTCCGGCAGTGTTTCCCCTGAGAACAAAGTGTATTCTACCAACGCTTCCGTTGCTGAAAAAGGAAGTACGTACATAAATCGGGTATTTCCTTTTTGTGGAACGGAAAAATCCATAAAAGTTGCTTGATCTGTCGGAAAAATAGGTGCTTTTGTCTTTATGAACCATCCGATAAAATGCTGTTGTAATACGGGATATTTAGATTGCCCCCTTAACATCTTATAATCGAACATACTGCTAAACACTTTTGATGCAGTGTACTGTTTGCCGGTAGTGGTAACCTCTACAGCATTGGGGCCATCCTGTATTTTGAGTACCGTTTCCTGTAAAAAAGTAATATTGGGGTATTTTTTTATGCTATTGGTATACTCCCGGTAATAATCAATTCCCTGTACTACTTTATAGATATAAGGTGTTATCGGAAGTTTTTGGCCAAGTTGTTCTCCCGCAACGTACACATGGTCCCACTGTTTGTGGACAATAGTATCAAAATCGCCTTTTCCCTTTTCCCAAAAACACCAGGTGCGGTCGTTAGATTGTTTATCATCCTTATCCAACAGTAAAATGGATTTATCGGAAAAGAAACTATCCTTCCCCAAGCCATTTGCAAGCATAAGTCCGGAAGCTCCGGCACCTATAATAATATAGTCAAAATGAACTGTACTTTTTCCCAAGTCTTGAAATCTATGAAAGGGTTTAGGTCAAAAATAGTGATTCTAATCCAAGGGCAGTACTTTTTAGTTTAATCGATACCACAACCCAGAAAGTCCAGAGATGTCCTTATCGGGTCCATGTACAAAGTAAGTGCAAACGGATCGACCACCGTTCTTTCAAGTTGGGCATTTTGACCGTATACTGGAAAAGACCGTATAAAAAAGGCAAAGGCCAACAGTATAACAGTTTTTTTATTAAACCCTTTTTTAATGTTGTTCAACATGATTATTTAGCTTTGTCTAAAAAATTATTTTTAAATATAAAAATGTATTTTAGCACCAATAAAAACTTAAGATGACACTTTCCGAGGAAGACTATATTAAAGCCATATATCATTTAGGTAAGGGAGAGAATACTACGGTATCTACCAATGCTGTGGCCGAACAAATGGCTACCAAACCCTCTTCGGTAACGGATATGGTTAGAAAACTATCTGAAAAAGGGCTGGTCCATTACAAGAAGTACAAGGGCGTAAGCTTAACGGAGCATGGGCGAATGGTGGCATTATCCATTGTACGTAAACATCGACTCTGGGAGGTGTTTTTAGTTGAAAAGTTGGATTTTTCCTGGGATGAGGTGCATGAGGTGGCCGAACAGTTGGAGCATATAAAAAGCGAAAAACTAGTAGATCGGCTGGACAAGCATTTAGGATTTCCCCAAGTTGATCCGCATGGAGACCCCATACCTTCCAAAAAAGGAGAGTTTAAGAAGGCCGTAAAAAAACTATTGAACGAAGTATCTATCGGGACAAGTGGTGTTTGTATAGGGGTAAAGGATTCCTCGCCCCCGTTCCTGAAATTTTTGGACAAGAACGATATTTCCCTTGGCGATACCGTTCAGGTATTGGGTAAGGAAGAATTTGATAACTCGCTATATATTCGTATCAAAGGAAAAGATATTCATATTTCCAATCAAATTGCAATGAACCTATATCTTAAAATAACGGAATAATGATGCAGCAGGTAATCGACTATTTTGAATCTATCAATCCAATATTGGCGGCCTTGTATGCCACGTTGTTTACTTGGGGACTGACCGCAGCAGGGGCCGCCCTTGTTTTTTTGTTCAAGACCATGAACCGCGCTGTCTTGGACGGTATGCTTGGTTTTACGGGCGGAGTAATGGTGGCGGCCAGTTTTTGGAGCCTTTTGGCCCCCGGGATAGAGATGAGTCCGGGAGAGGGTTTTGCAAAAGTAGTTCCGGCCGCGGTAGGGTTTCTTTTGGGGGCCGCATTCATATTCGGATTGGATAAGGTGCTTCCCCATTTGCACATCAATTTTAAGGAAAGCGAAAGCGAAGGTATAAAGACCCCCTGGCATAAAACAACCTTATTGACCCTGGCTATTACCCTTCACAACATTCCCGAAGGTTTGGCCGTAGGTGTTCTCTTTGGAGGGGTCGCCGCTGGTTTTGACGGGGCCACCATTGGTGGTGCGGTGGCTTTGGCCTTAGGGATAGGACTGCAAAACTTTCCGGAAGGCTTTGCGGTTGCTATGCCCTTAAGAAGGCAGGGGCTTAGTAGAAAAAGAAGCTTTATGTATGGACAAGCATCTGCAATTGTGGAACCTATTGCAGCGGTTTTGGGGGCATGGGCGGTACTTACTTTTCAACCTATTTTACCCTATGCACTTTCGTTTGCTGCCGGGGCCATGATTTTTGTGGTAGTCGAGGAGGTAATCCCGGAGACCCAACAGGATAAGTATACCGATATTGCCACTATGGGTTTTATAGGGGGCTTTATTATTATGATGACCTTGGATGTAGGGCTGGGATAGTTTTATAGGTCTTGATCCTTAGTTTTAAAAGTGCAAACGAAAATTTACAATAGGCTTAACGAGTTCATAACCTTGCCCATACTTCTGTTATTGTTTAAGTTTAAACCAGTTTAATAATAAAATACAAACTATGCGATTTAAAATTTTGCTTCTCCAGACCATATTACCGCTCTTCTTTTTTATGGGGCAGGCCCAAAAAAAATCCTTTTCCTATTTAGATGTGTATGACTTGGAATATGTCTCCGATCCACAAATATCACCCATTGGGGATTGGATCGTATACCGCCGAATGGGTTTTGATATTATGGCCGATAAAGTGGTAGGGAATCTTTGGATGATCAGATCTAATGGGGCTCAACACCAAAAACTCACCTCTAGGGAAGTAAACGAATCCAATCCGTGTTGGTCGCCTAATGGAGACCGATTGGCCTTTGTAAGCAATACGGATGAAGGTTCAGAAATCTATATGTACTGGATGGGTACCGGAAAAATTGCAAAGATCACCCAACTTCCCTTTAGTCCAGCTTCGCTTACATGGTCGCCCGGCGGAGATCGGTTGGCTTTTTCCATGAACGTAGAAAAGGCACCTCCCGTATTGGTAAAAATGCCCAAAAAGCCTAAAGACGCCAAATGGGCCGCTACGCCAAGAATAACGGACAGGGTCTATCATGAAGCAGACGGAAGAGGGTATATTGCTCCCGGTTTCAACCATATATTCGTTATTTCCGCCCAGGGGGGTGCACCAAGACAGATTACAACAGGGGATTATCATCATCGTGGACAGCTTTCCTGGTCAAAAGATGGGCAGTATATCTACTTCTCCGCGAACAGAAACGAAGATTGGGAGTACGATTTTAGAAATAGTGAAATCTATTCGGTAGGGGTAAATAATAATGAAATTGTTGCACTTACCGATAGAAAGGGACCGGATTATGACCCTATTGTCTCGCCCAATGGAAAACATATTGCATATATTGGTTTTGAGGATAAGATACAGGCCTATCAGGTACGAAAATTACATATCATGGATATGGATGGAAGCAATAAAAGAACTATTTCCAAAGACTTGGATAGAGGTGTATCCAACATCCTATGGGATGCCAAAAGTGCCGGACTTTACTTCTCCTATGATGATAAGGGAAATAGTAAAATAGCCCATATTTCCCTAAACGGTGTCACTAGCAAGCTAGCCGATAATATGGGAGGAACATCCATTGGCAGGCCCTATGCAGGTGGCTCTTTCAGTGTTTCCAAAGACGGGACCGTTGCATACAACCATAGTAGGCCCGAACATCCTGGGGAACTAGCAGTAGTTAAAGCCAAAGCAAAGAATGCGGTCAAGATTACCACATTGAATAAATCGTTATTGGATTATCGGCTCTTGGGAAAAATAGAGGAGGTCTGGTATGCATCCTCTTTTGATCAAAGGGACATTCAGGGCTGGGTGGTATATCCTCCAAACTATGACCCTGCTAAAAAATATCCCTTTTTAGTAGAAAATCACGGAGGCCCCATTTTAAATTACGGAGATCGATTTTCTGCGGAAATGCAGCTATATGCAGCGGCCGGTTATATTGTTTTTTACCCGAACCCCAGGGGCAGTACAAGCTATGGGGAGGAATTTGGAAACCTGTTGTACAACAATTACCCGGGCGAGGATTACAATGATGTCATGGATGGTGTGGATCACTGTATTCAAAAAGGCATTGCCCATGAAGATCAACTGTTCGTTACGGGGGGAAGTGCCGGTGGAATTATGTCCGCTTGGATGATTGGTAAAAACAATCGGTTCGAGGCCGCGGTCGTGGCTAAACCGGTCATGAACTGGATTAGTAAAACCCTGGTCGCCGATAACTATTTTGGCTATGCCAACTCCCGATATCCAGGTCAGCCCTGGGAAAATTTTGAAGGTTATTGGAAATTTTCGCCCCTGTCGCTCGTTGGTAATATAGAGACGCCCACCATGGTGATGGTTGGAATGAAAGATTTAAGAACACCGCCCAGTGAGGCAAAACAATTGTACCATGCACTTAAATTGCGAAAGATAGAAACTGTTTTGGTGGAAATCCCCGAAGCCAGTCATGGTATTGCAAGTAGGCCCAGCAATCTAATTACAAAAGTAGCACATACATTGGCATGGTTGGATAGGTATAAAAGCACCGAAAAATAATAGCTATGATAGCGGTAAAAAAGAAAAGACATTGGTTATGGAATATACTCATCTTCCTAACGGTGATGGTATGTCTTTTGGCTTTTACCGCACATTATAAAAACTGGATCAAGATAAAGGAGGATCATGTTCGGATTTTATCGGGGGTTTACTACAAAGAGTTGAAATTCTCCGATATCGATAGCGTTACTATGGTGGAAAGAATACCCCAAATGGAGCGGATTAACGGATTCTCCGCGGGGACCAAGGAAAAAGGAGTTTTTAAGGATTCCCTATCCAACACTAAAACGTATGTCTATGTGGATAATCTTAACCACTCCAAAATACGATTGGTATACCAAGATTCGTTAAAGCTGTTCCTTAATCTTTCGGATTCGACCAAAACCTATACGATGTACGAATTCCTCTTGGACAAAATTGATAGTGTCCAAAAATAATTTTGGCAAGAAAATTGAGTTAATAGGATATATATACACCTGAAATGAAAAAACTGCTTTTCCCCTTTTTACTACTTCCTTTGTTAGTGGTATCCCAAAATAAACTATCAGTGAAGGTAAATAGAGTCGAAAGCTCCTCGGGCAAGGTAGGAGTTGCCATTTATGAAGAACCCAAGGGTTTTTTAAAGTTTGAAAAAGCGGTTACGAGCAATAGTGTAGAAGCCAATAAGGGCACTACGGAGATTACTATTGAGGATTTGCCCAACGGTACATACGCCCTGGCAGTTTTTCATGATGAAAACGGCAACGGTGAACTGGACACCAATTGGCTGGGAATTCCTAAGGAAAAAATGGGTTTTTCCAATGCAAAGATGAAAACCTTTGGTCCTCCTAGTTTTAAGGACTGCGCTTTTCAGATTGATTCGGACACCGAGATTACGGTCGTTATCGATTAATCCTTAGCATTTTCATACCCTTGGGGCCGCTTCCATCTTATGGGCGGGGCAGGTTCCGGTTTCAACTGAAATTCTTCCGTTTTTAGTAAACGCATAGCTTCTTCAACTCCTTTTTCGAGCTGTGGATCCCTACCCTCCAATACTAATTTTGGTTCTTGTATAACTTCAATGTCGGGAGAAATCCCTTCGCCTTCCACGGCCCATTTTCCATCTACGTCATAGAAACCTCCCCTTGGGGCCACCATACGACCACCATCTATAAACAAGGGAGTATCCCAAGTGCCTACAAGTCCTCCCCAGGTACGTGTGCCCACCAAAGGGCCTATTTTTTTTGCATGGAACATATAGGGCAATAAATCCCCTCCGGAACCTGCGCGCTCGTTGATCAGCATAACCTTTGGTCCCCATATACCTGCCATAGGAGTTGTCCAAGGGCGATTATCATTTGCTTTGCTATTAAAATAGCCGAACAGTTCCCGGGACATGATATCCACCATATAGTCGGCAGCGGAACCACCACCATTGTTGCGCTCATCTACGATTACCCCTTTTTTATCCTGCTGGGAAAAATAATAGCGATTAAAATACTGAAAGCCCCTTCCCCCTGTGTTGGGTACATATACGTACGCCAGTTTTCCGTTGGATAGTTCCGAGACCTTCTTTCGGTTGGCCTCGATCCAATCAAAAGTCCGAAGACCGTTCTCGTTGGTAATTGGTTTTATTAGAATATCCCTGGCACCAGTATTATTTGGGACACTATTAACGGTAAGGGTAATTTCCCTATCCGCGGTCTGTTCCAACAAACTATATGGGTTCGCGTCCACGGTCAAGGGCTGATTGTTAACGGCCAGAATATAATCACCCTCCTTAACATCTATTCCCGGTAATGCCAAAGGTGCCTGTAACTGTGGGTTCCAATTTTCCCCATTGTATATTTTGGAGATTTTATAGTACCCGTTTTCCGTTTCCAGATCACAACCCAGCAAACCTACCGGAACCCTCTTAATGTCTGGGTAGTCGCCCCCACGAACATAGGAATGCCCAATGGAAACTTCCCCGCTCATAATGTCCACTACATAATTAAGATCGGTTCTATGCTTCACATGAGCTATCCAGGGGGAATACCATTCATAAACCATGTCCCAAGGAGCGCCGTGAACATTGTCAACATATAAAAAGTCACGCATAAAACGCCACCCTTCCTTAAAGATCTGTTGGTATTCCGCGCTTGGATCTACCTTTGTTTTAATGGTTATTTTAAGTTGGCCATCGCCTGCTTTGGGTTTGGCCATGGTCTCTACAATACTCCATGAGTTGTTTTGTTTAAGGAGCATATGCTGTCTATCCCCAGAAACCGCAAGTTGTGAAACCTTATCGGCAAAGTTTTCCCCCTTCATTTTTTTCAGGTCATATTTGTGTACGGTGACCCCCTCTTCATTGGGAATGCTTTCCATAACAAATATGACATCCTCAGGGCCTTTGGCAAGGGCTACATAGTTCCGTGTATCTAACTTTAAGGCTACGATGCGGTTGTATATGCCATCCGCATCAAGCTTCACAATAACTGATTTTGGGATGTCTTCCCCACCTTTTTTGTCTTTTTTATCCGTGGTATCGCTTTCTTTTTTTATTTCTTCCTCATCTATTTTGGGAATGTTCGGGGCTTTATCGGTTTTAGAGAGTACTACGGCATAAAGACTTCTGGTCAATCGTGGGTCGTAGGAACTCATATCCAACCAGCCGGACTGTAAGCCATAATCGGTACTTGCCAAAAAGTAGAGGTACTTTCCATTTTCATCCCAAACGGGACTAATGGCATCGGCCATGCCATCTGTGAGTTGTACCGTTTTTTTAGCATTGATGTTATAAGCGAAAATGGCCTTGAAATGACTGTCGAGTTGTCTAGGATAGGCAATCCATTTGCTGTCCGGAGACCAAACAGGGTTCATGGTCCTGTTGGGATGCGCATACCGATCCGTAGCTACTTTTTCCGCGTTTCCAGTGTCAAGGTCAATGACCCAAATATTATAATCGGTATCGGAATAGGCAATATATTGGCCGTTTGGAGACCAATCCGGTTGAAAGTAAAATGTAGGGTCGGGGAGCGGGTACGATTTTTGATTCCCCCCATCTTGATCGGCAACTACCAATTGATACTCACCACTGCCATCGGAAAACCAGGCTATCTTGTTTCCTTTTGGTGACCATACCGGAGTACGATCGGCGATACCCGGGGTATTGGTGAGATTCGTCCAAGTACCATTTTCTTTTGGGATACTAAAAATTTCGCCACGGTGTTCAAAAATCGCTCTTTTTCCGGTAGCTGAAAGATTGGGATTGCCTAGGTCTTTGGCCGAGACGCTTTCCCATCGGGGTCTCGCAAAATTCATATCGCCGTTGACCGTAATGTTCAACTGTTTGGCCGCGCCATCATTAGGGTTCATAAGATGAAGATATCCGCCTTGTTCGTAGACGATGCTGTTAGGGCCGGCGTCCAGACTTTTTACATCAAATTTTTTGTGGAACGTAAATTGCCGCTCTTCTTTAGTGACAGGGTCAAAAGACCATATATTACTAACATAGTCCCGTTCCGAAATATAATAGACCTTATTGTTGGACCAAACAGGATCTAAATGTCTTTCTTTGGTAGGTTGGGGTGTTCGGGTAAGCTCTTTGGTCTGCAGGTCTACGATCCAAATGGGCATGGCCTGTCCGCCTCTATAATTACGCCATTCGGGATCCCAAAAGGTAATAGGTACATAAGCTATATGGCTGCCGTTCGGTGAGATTTCCCCGTAAGCGGCCCTTGGAATATCAATGGCAATGGGCAGGCCACCGGTAGTAGGAACTTTATAAAATTTATTGGTTTGGGTAGGATGGCTCTCCCTTCCGGAACGGAACATGACTTCCCCTGCCGGAGTCCAGCCTTGGACAACATCACTTCCCGGGTGCCATGTCAGTCGTTTTGGTTCTCCTCCCTCGGAAGGAATCGTGAAAACATCTACATTGCCGTCGTATTCCGCCGTAAAAGCGATCTGTTTTCCATCCGGGGAAAAATGGGGAGAAGATTCGTATCCTTCATTACTGGTAAGCCTTATGGCATTTCCGCCGGTAACAGGGGTTTTCCATAGGTCATTGGCATATACAAATACGATTTCGGTATCGGAAATTGTGGGCTGTCTTAAAAGTTGTGTTCCTTGGGCATTTAATAGTATGCATGGCAACAAGGAGATAAGGGTGAACAAGTTTTTCATTTTTGATTGATTTTATCCAATGAAAGTATTGAAAAATGATCAATGGAACAACATTTATGTGTGCTAAGTAAAGGCCATAATTAATATTTGGGCCCCCACCATATTCCGAGCTAAAAATAGGATGCTTTCTTCTGATTGATACAAAAACAAGGACATGTGAAGGTCAATTTGAAATCCTAAAACGATGTTAATTCTTTTTTGGAACGATAATTTCAATATATATTTGGTCAAAAGATTTTCCCATGCCAAGGTTGGAGGAGTTTGATAAAGAATTGGTATTGCAGGAGGCCACAAATATATTTTGGGCCAAGGGTTATAATGGTACATCTATGCAAGATTTGGTAGATGCTACCGGACTTAACCGATCGAGTATCTATAATTCCTTTGGTTCAAAGCTGGAATTATATCAGGCTGCCTTAAAGTATTATCAACGGGAGACGAATGTGCTTTTTCAAAAAGCACTGATCAAAGCTAGCAATCCTTTAGAAGCCATACGTTTTATTTTTGAGGGATTTTTGCCGGAAATACTTGGTGATGAACAAAGTAAAGGTTGTTTTTCCATGAACTGCAAGGCAGAAATGGGAAATCAGGACGAAAATATTAAAACTTGGCTTCTCAATACGCAAGAGCAGGCATTAACAACCTTTCAAAGTTTGATCAGGGATGGTCAAGAACAGGGGGTTATTAATAAAAAACAAGATAGTATGGTGTATGCCTATCATATATTTAACGCTTTTCAAGGGTTTCGGATGACGGGGATACTGGTAAAGGATAGGAAGATTTTACAACAAATTATAGCAAGTACCATGGAAGTAATCAAGTAAATTTTTTTAATCAATTTTGAAATGATTGTTTCAAAATAATCAATAATTAAATATTGTAGCTATGAGTAGATTTAAAGACAAGGTAGTAGTGATTTCAGGAGGAAATTCCGGAATAGGATTAGCAACCGTTAAGGGCTTTTTGGCAGAAGGCGCCAAGGTAGTTTTTTCTGGTAGGAGACAAGAGGCTTTGGATGAGGTTTCTGCCTCCCTATCAGGGGATTTCAAAGCTGTTTTGGCGGACCAGTCCAAACCAAGGGACAATGAAAAACTAATAGAAGCAGCGGTAAGCGCCTATGGTAAAATAAATGTGCTGTTTGTTAACGCTGGGGTGGCCTATTTTGCACCGGCCGATCAGATCGATGAAGATCACTTTGACACACAGTTCAATATTAATATCAAGGGTCCCGCATTTTTAGTGAAAAACGCTATCCCCAATTTAATCGATGGGGCCGCCATCATACTCAATACTTCCATAGTCCACCTAAAGGGATTTGACAGTGGTGCGGTTTACAGTGCTACTAAAGGAGCTTTACGGGCCTATGCAAGGGTGTTGACCACCGAGTTGGCACCTCGTCGTATACGCGTTAATTCGGTCGCTCCGGGTCCCATTACCACGCCACTTTATAATAAAATGGGGATGCCGGAAGAGACGGTGAGTGAAATGGGCCAGGGATTTGCCGCTTCCAATCCTTTAAAACGCTTTGGAGAGCCTAAGGAGATTGCGAACGCGGTCCTGTTCTTGGCTTCGGATGAGGCTAGTTATGTTAACGGAATTGAATTGGCCATCGATGGTGGATTGAGTCAGATTTAAACGGAGCATTTACAGGTGACGGGAAGGGGTCACTATCAAACATAATCAAACTTCTGCCTTCCAGGGAGTATAAAAACAAAAAAATGAGTAAATTTCAAGGAAAAACAGCTGTCATCACAGGTGGTACCAGCGGTATAGGATTGGCTACGGCCGAAGAATTTATCAAGGAAGGGGCCAAAGTGATCATCACAAGTCGCAAACAAGAAAATATAGACCAAGCCATTGCCGTGTTAGGTGATAATGCCAAGGGTATTGTGAGCGATGCGGGAAAAACATCCGATTTGTGGAACTTACGTGCAGCAGTAGAAGCGCACACTAATACAATAGATATTCTTTTCATAAATGCGGGCTTCGGAAAATTCAATTCATTACAAGACACTACGGAAGAAGAATTCGATAGTCAATTTAACACCTTGGTAAAAGGTGGGTATTTCACCGTGCAACAATTAGCCCCTCTGGTCAATGAAGGGGGATCCATTATTTTCAATACAAGTGTGGTAACGGATATGGCAATGCCCGGAGCTAGCGTATATGGAGCTGCAAAAAGTGCCGTCCAATATTTAAATAAGAGTTTTGCCAATGAACTTAAGGATAGAAACATAAGGGTCAATGCAGTAAGTCCCGGCCCTATAGGAACCAACTTTTTTAACGAAGCGGGTGTTCCCGAAGAACAGCAACAGACTATGGCGGGCCAAATATTATCCCAAGTGCCCATGAACCGTTTTGGTGAAGCTAAGGAGATTGCCAGTACCGTTCTCTTTTTAGCCAGTACGGAAGCAAGCTTTATTACAGGACATGAAATTCAGGTAGATGGCGGAATGGTACAGGTATAGCTAGTTCGTTCAGCATCGGTATGCATACTATAAGGCCCATCTACCCAATAGGGGATGGGCCTTATAATTTTTGTAAAAAATTAGGTTATAGTCGTTGAAGCATCTCCAATATCTTTAGGTTTTCCCTAACTTACGCATTACAATAGCTATTTTAAACAAATTTTAGGGATATGATTCTTTTAGTGCCATTTATAGGAGCTTTATATGGTTTATTGGCCGTGGTGTTCGGTGCTTTTGGCGCCCATGCCCTGGGAAAATCCTTTTCCGGGGAGCAGCTCAAAAGTTTTGAGACCGGGGTTAAATACCAAATGTACCATGCTCTTTTATTGGTTGTTCTAGGATTCAACTTCGGATTTACAACGCCTTTGGAAACCTATATCGTCTATTGCTTTATGATAGGGACTTTTCTATTTTCCTTTAGTATCTATGGCCTTTGCTTAAGTGCATCAAAAGGCAAAAAACTTAAATTTTTAGGTCCTATCACCCCGCTTGGTGGATTGCTTTTGGTTGTGGGATGGGGACTTTTAGGCTATTCTTTTATTAGGGAATTTGTTTAGGCCATGATTGCTATAACCTTAAGTACATATTCCCGTTAATGGTATTGAGCCTTAGCCTATGGGTAGCATCATCAAAACTCCCTTCTACCTTCTGTCCCACATGGCGATCCGTGGTTTTAAGCTTCAGCTTTTCATCGGCATAGATATTCCCATGTATGGTTTCTGCCATTAGACTTGTATTGCGTAAGCTAAGGTCTATTTCGCCGTTGATCGTATTTAAATCCAGGTTTCCGGAATAGTTCTTTATAGCTATATCGCCATTAATAAGATCGGCGGTAAATTCGCCTTCAATTACCTCGGATTTTAAGTTTCCATTGATACTACTGATTGTACACTTGGAATTTTTCGGGATGTAAAGTACATAGTTGAATTCATATAGGTTCCCCGTGTTGTAATAGCGTTTTTTTTGATCCGGATGATTTTTGTTCCATTCGTCCTGGAATTTTTTAAAAACCGGTTCGGCCTTGGAAACAATGCTAATTTTATCCCTGCTTTCATCGATATCCAGCTCATAAAAATCCAAATATTTACCGTCCTTTGTAAGCAGATCGGCTTTAAAATATACTGTAGACTTATCCCAAGTTTTTATTTCGATTTCGGATGCGAACTTCACATCTATTTCGATACTTTGATTTTTATACTCAATGTTTTTTTCGATGCTTTTCTGTGCGTTCATGGCGAGGCAGATAAAGCCCGACAAAATTGTGATTCCTAAATTTTTCATGATTGTTCGTTTTTCTTGTACTGAACCTGCCTGCCGGGAGACAGGTTAATTTCAGTATTGATTATTGTTCCCTTAAATAGATATTTCCATTGGTGGAGTTCAATTTAACATCCACTCCACCATTGTTAATGGCCCCTGTGAATTTTTTGTGCGATATGGCCTTCAAGCCATTTTTTTCTGGAAAATTAATTTCAAAATCGGTATAGATATCCCCATGGGTGGAATAAAGGGATAGATTGGCGGGTGTATTCTTGGGCATAGTCACATCCAATACACCATTGGTGGTATATAAAGTTATCGGCGAGTCTTGGCTCACCTTTGTAAACACCACTTCAACTTCACCGTTTAGGGCATTTGCGGTTATGGGGCCACTAACATCTTTAATAGTAATACTTCCATTTAATTCGGCACTGGCTTCGATCTCACCAACAAATCCATAAATTTCTATATCCCCTTGCCATGTGCTTTTGACCGAAATGTTTTGATCGGCCGGTAGATAAATCACCGCTCCTTCCGACCTACGAAGATTTTTGACAATTAAATTATTTCCTTCCTGGATAACATAAAATCCTATATCGGTATTATCCGACCCATCTTCTCCCACCAGCTTTAGACCTTTTGCCTTTTCAGGAGTTTCGATCGCACGGGAGACTTTTATCAGAAGTTGGTCTTTACTATGCATTTTTAAGGTAATATCCGCTTTTGATTCTATTTTTATCCATTCGATGCCCTTCAAGGATTTTGTATAATCTTCTTGTGCTATGGCCGTGTTGTACACAGCACACATAAATAAAATGATTCCTAATTGTTTCATGATTGTTCGTTTTTTGATGTCTATATTATACTTGGTAATAGTGATTTGATCTGTGCTTTGACAAAGGGTTGTGTTTCTTCTCGCTCTAGTAACCGTTGCATGGGTATTACTGCTTTTTTCTCTTGGATTTCCACTAAAATCCGTATGATTGCGATTTGGATCGTAGGATCCTTCTCATTTTTTAATGCATTTATAAAAGCGTTCTTTACTGTTTCCGAAGCCGTAAATTTTCCCAAGGCCTCTGCGGCGGTCAGACGTACATTGGAGTTTTCATCATATACCATTCTATCTGCCAAAGCGTTTACGATAGTTTCGTCCGGATCTGTGAACTCCTCTATATAATTCACGCCTTGAATACGTTTGCTGGCAGATTTGTTCCCTATTAAGGATAACATGGCCGTCTGTTTTATTTCTTGGCTTTCAACCTTTAATACGGCAATTTCCTTATTAAACGAGGTTTCCTGTTGGTACTTTCCGAACAAAAATGCACCGATCAATAGCACAACACTTGCAGCCACTTTCAGTAGCGTACCTCCCCATCTGTTCTGAACAGATGCGTCAAAGGTTACAACTTTGGATACCGATTGTTTTTCGCGCTCCAATAGTTCAAAAAAGTTGGTCTTTACGGTATCCGATGGAATACCCCTTTCTTCCTGCTCAAAGGCATTGAACAAGGTTTTTAGTTCCTCCAATTCTTTAGTGCAAGGGGTACAGGCCTTTAAATGATCTTCTACTTTTTTTCGATCTATTTCGTCTAGCGTACGATCTAAATATTCCGCAAGTAGCTCTGTAATATGATTTTTATCCATTATTATATGTTTTCAAAATAAATTACTTTTAGTTTTTTTAGGGTTCTGCTTACCTTGGTTTTTACGGCTCCTGGCGTGCTACCGACTATTTCCGCCAATTCTGCATATCTTATCCCATGAAATCGGTTTAGAACCAACAATTCCCGATCGGCGGACTCCAATTTGTCCAATGCCTTTTGCAAATGGGAATAGTCTTCGTTTTTTTCTTCCTGCTCAGCGGCCAATCTATAGGCAATAACTCCCAGACCTTCGTGATTTTCCTTAACACTTCTGAAATGCGTATTCAAACTATTTCTCGCGATGGTAAAAAGCCAAGAAATAAATTTACCATTGTTATAGGAGGCCCTGTATTTCATGACTTTATAAAAAACGTCCTGAGTTAAATCCTCACTCAACATTTTATCTCCGGACATTTTGTACAAAAAGTTATATATATGTACGTGGTGCCTTTCAAAAAGAATCTTAAGTATATCCAGATTTCCGCTGGCCACTTTTAACATCAGATTTTCGTCCGTAAGCTCTTCCAAAAGAGTTCTTTTAGTTGGTGTTCACTAGTATATAGTCTAGAATTTACAAAAGGTTACATTATGGCGTATAAAAAAAGGGAAAAAATGAAGTGAAGGGCCGATAGGGGCTTTTTTGCTGGGAATAGGGAACAAAGGGAAGATTTCCGCTAATGACACCCACAATCCTCCTGGCCGCAGGCTTTGGTGCTATTCTTCTTAGAAGCGAACAATCTTTTTGGCAGAATAAATTTAAAGGCCAGATATCCCACCGCTATTGCCAGAGTAATATAGACCAATATGGGTTGTAAATAACTCATGCTATTTAATAATTTGATAAGCGATCAATGCTACAATATACGCAAAACCACTCATAAAAACCAATTGTAGGGAGGGCCATTTCCAACTGTTTGTCTCCCGTTTAACTACTGCTAGGGTACTCATACATTGCATGGCAAAAGCATAAAAGAGTAAAAGGGAGATTCCGGAAGCCAGATCGAACAAGGGCTTTTTAGTGACGGGATTTATTTCTGCCGCCATGCGGTATTTTATAGTTTCTTCCTCGTCACTACCCACACTGTAAATGGTGGCCAAGGTGCCTACAAAGACTTCCCTTGCGGCAAAAGAGGTAATTACGGCGATACCAATTTTCCAGTCATATCCCAAAGGCCTTACAATAGGTTCAATGGCTTTGCCCGCATAACCGATATAGGAATGTTCCAGCTTATAACTTGCAATTTCCTGTTTTTCCGCACTATCTTCTAGAAGGGTTGTTTTTAGTGTGATCGAGTCTTGGAAAGCATTTAATCCAATAGCATTACTTTGATCAATAACACTTATTCTTGTACTTCCTTTGTAACCATCCAATTTGTTTTTTATATAGGCCTGGCTGTAGGGAGAAAATCCATTATTTTCGATACGCTTCTTAACGATTGTCTCCGCATTGTTAAATTCATCGGAATATCCGTTGGAACCTAGGAACCATAGGATGATGGATATGGCGAGAATAATTTTACCGGCCCCGTACACAAAGCTTTTGGTCTTCTCCAAAACGGTGTATGCTACATTTTTAAGTAGGGGTAGTTTATAGTTGGGCATTTCTACCACAAAAAACGTTCTGCTCTTTATTTGGAGAATCTTATTCAGTACCATGGCGGAAAGTATAGCAGCTCCGAAACCGATAAGATATAATAGCATTAGGGTCAATGCCTGATAGCTAAGACCTAAAAATCGCCCTTTTGGTATTACTAAAGCAATGATGATAAGGTAAACAGGTAGACGGGCGGAGCAGGTGGTAAAAGGGGTCACTAAAATGGTAATCAATCGCTCCTTCCAGTTTTCTATGGTCCGTGTAGCCATTACGGCGGGAATGGCACATGCCGTTCCGGAAATCAAAGGGACAACGCTCTTACCGCTCAGTCCAAAAGGCCGCATTAATCTATCCATCAAAAATACTACCCTACTCATGTAACCGGTTTCTTCCAATAGGGCAATGAACAGAAACAAAAAGGCGATTTGTGGGATGAAAATTACGATACCCCCTATACCGGCCAATATACCTTCCGCGATCAGATTAGTGAAAACACCTGGTGGAAGCGTATCCTTTACCCATTCGCTGGCGGCCGCAAAGGATTCATCAATAAAATCCATTGGATATTGACTCCAGTCGTAAATGGCCTGAAAAATCGTAAGCAATATCACGAAGAAAATCAGATAACCAAAAACCTTATGGGTCAGTACTTTATCCAAGATAGCCCTAAACCCTTTGGCCGCGTTCATATCTACGGTATAGGTTTCCTTTAAAGTATCGTTAATGAATTTATAGCGAAGAATGGTTTCTTTTTGCTGTAGGCGTTTAAGCTCGGATTCGGATTTTGTTGTAAATGCGGAAGCATCCTTTATCCGCTTTTTTTCAAGAGGGGTAAAGTTTACATCCTGTGTAATTACCAACCAGAGCTTATATAGATTTTCTTTTGGAAATGCCCGTTTTAGCCTATCAAAATAATCGGGGGCAATGATCGTGGTATCTATGTTTGGAACAACGGATAGGCTTTTGTAATCTACTATTAATTCCTTGATGCGATGGATACCGTTCCCTTTTCTTGTGCTTACCAACGCAATTTTGGTGTCCAGCTTTTCTTCCAATAATCCAATATCCAGGGAAATTCCTTTTCTGGACATTCGATCGGACATATTAATGACTAAAATGGTAGGAATCCTAAGATCTTTGATCTGCGTGAACAGGAGTAGATTACGTTTTAGATTTTCTACATCGGTAATGACCATGGCTACATCCGGAAAATCCTTATCGTTTTTATTTAGAAGTAGTTCCACAACAACACTCTCGTCCAAAGAACTAGTGTTAAGACTGTATGTGCCGGGAAGATCTAAGATATGTGCTTTTACACCACGGGGCAGTTTGCAGATGCCCTCTTTCTTTTCTACTGTAATACCGGGATAGTTGCCAACTTTTTGATTTAGACCCGTAAGTTGGTTAAAAACAGAAGTTTTGCCCGTATTAGGGTTGCCTATGAGTGCCACGTTGATTTGTTTGCTCATGGGGTACGGGTATCTTCAATAATTTCCAATTCAATTTGCAGGGCTACCGATCGTCTAATGGCAATGTGGGAACCATTTACATTAATATAGATAGGGTCTTTTAATGGGGCCACCTGTACCAGTTCTACCTCATTGCCCGGTAAACAGCCCAGCTCTAGTAGCTTTATGGGAAGAGTGTACCCGGCAAAATCCTTTATAATACCTTTTTCTCCTCGCTTTAAATGTGCAATGGTAGTAACCAATTTTTATTTAGATTCATTTTAAGTAAGGACAAAAGTAAAGGAAAAATATGAATAATGAATTGGGGAGTTATGAATTATAAGTTAAAAGTTTTGAGTTAAGAGTTCAGAGTTATGAGTTCAGAGTTATGGGTTAAGAGTTAAGAGTTAAGAGTTATAGGTTATGAGTTATAGGTTATGAGTTATGGGTTATGGGTTGGAAGTTGGGATTTGGAGTTGGGAGTGAACGGTTGGCAGTATGCGGTTATGAATAGGGGGTTCAAGAGTTATGAATTATGAGTTAAAAAGTGAAGAGTTAAAGAGTCAATGAATCACCAACATCAATGCGCAATATGGAAATCGTGGTGGGACTTGTCATTCCGCATTTAGTGTGGAATCCATTTCGACCAAATGTAGGCGGTTGATGATGGGCAGTGAACAATTAGCAATGAACAGTTAAAGAGAAACCAGAAACCAGAAACAGTTAAAATTGAGCATTCTGACCTCTTACTTCTGATTACTTCAGAACTCTAAATTCGCTTTTCCCTCTTGCTTTGTGAATTTTGAATTGGGGAGTTATGAATTATAAGTTAAGAGTTAAGAGTTATGGGTTATGGGTTGGAAGTTGGGATTTGGAGTTGGGAGTGAACAATTGGCAGTATGCAGTTATGAATAGGGGGGGTCAAGAGTTATGAACTTGAACTTCGACTTTTACCATCAACCATCATTCCGCATAAGAAGCCTTTAGTATTTCCAGGTCTTGGAGGAGTCGCGCTATTTCCTCAGGATCGGTACCATCATAGGTACCCCTAATTCTACGCTCCTTGTCTACTAAAATAAAATTTTCGGTATGTATCATATCAAAGGGCCCCCCATCACCATCATCTTTAACGGCCAAATAGGATTTACGGGCCAATTCATAGATGTGTTTTTTATCACCGGTAACAAGGTTCCATTTGCTATCCACCACTCCTTTTTCCAGGGCATACCTTTTCAATTGGGCTACGGAATCAATAGCTGGTGTAACGGAGTGGGACAATAACAAGGCATCTTGATCCTCTAAAATTGCTTTTTGGATTTCTCCCATGTTTTTTGTCATAATGGGACAAATGGTAGGGCAGGTGGTAAAAAAAAAGTCGGCCACATAAATTTTATTCCTGTAGTCGTCCTGAGTGATGGTCTTGCCGTTCTGATTGGTCAGTGAGAAATCCGCAATCGTGTGGTACTTTTTTACATAGTGCAACGAACTGTCTACCAATTCGGAGTTAAAGTCTGAAGGTTGATAGATAGGTAAGGTTTTCTTAGGTTGTAGGGCGGTATAAAAAAGGTAGATGATAACCGTGGAAAGTCCCAAAAGGACAATCCCGAAGAACTTGTATTTACTAAAAAAAGAAAGCATTCGTTTTCCTGCAAAGGTACGGTAGTGCATAGGATCATTCAAAAGATTGGGCAAGCTTTGCTGCTAAATCTTTCTTAAAATATGGAGCGGATAAAGCGTCTCCTTTTTTAAGACCCCGTAAAAGCGTACTTTTGTGCGTTTTAATTTTAGAAAATTTAGATGAGCCCGATACTAATAAAGACCATACAGTTCTTTTTAAGTCTTTCCCTATTAATAGTCTTACATGAACTTGGACATTTTATTCCTGCAAAACTGTTCAAGACGCGGGTAGAGAAATTTTACCTGTTTTTCGATATCAAGTTTTCGCTGTTCAAAAAGAAAATTGGGGAGACGGTCTACGGCATAGGATGGCTGCCCCTGGGTGGTTATGTGAAGATTGCGGGTATGATCGATGAGAGCATGGATACCGAGGCTATGAAGGAGGAGCCCAAACCTTGGGAGTTCCGCAGTAAACCTACATGGCAACGGTTGATCATTATGTTGGGCGGTGTTACGGTGAATTTTATACTAGCGGTCATTATATACATAGGGATGGCTTATGCATATGGGGATCAGTACATACCTATGGATAGCCTTAAGGATGGAATCTATGTAACTGAAAAGAATATCGGTGACAAGCTGGGGATACGGACCGGAGACCAGATCATTGCGGTAGACGGGAATACCATAGAGAGTTTTAACGATGCCTTTATTGAAATCATTAATGGTAATGTCATAACGATCAAAAGGGACGGAAGGACCCTAGAACAAGAAATTCCGGTAGATTTTATAGCCACCCTTTTAGAGGATGAGGACAGGGTACGGTTCTTAAGCCCAAGAATACCTTTTGTTGTAGGGAATATCCCTGAGGAATCGGCCAATAAGGATTCTGGATTAAAGAAAAACGACGAAATTATCGCTATAGGAAATAATGCGGTAACTTATTTTGATCAGGCGAAAGCTGTTTTGGAGAACTACAAAGGTCAGAATGTTGACCTCACCGTTAATCGCGAGGGCAGAAAGGAGCAAATACCGGTGCGTATCAGTGATTCCGCAACTATAGGGATCGGTTTAGGCGGGATGACCTTTGAGGACTTGGAGGCCAAGGGATTCCTTACATTGGAAACCAGAAAATATACTTTTTTGGAATCTATTCCTGCGGGAATAGACAAGGGTGTCAATACACTTTCCAGTTATGTAAAACAGTTAAAGAAAATATTCAATCCCCAGACCGGTGCCTACAAGGGTGTGGGAGGTTTTGCGGCCATAGGAAGTATGTTTCCAGATACTTGGAACTGGGCGGCTTTTTGGAATACCACGGCCCTGATTTCCATTATTTTGGCGTTTATGAACATCTTGCCCATCCCCGCTTTGGATGGCGGCCATGTGGTTTTTTTATTGTATGAAATGGTAACGGGTAGAAAACCAAGCGACAAATTTTTGGAGTATGCGCAGATGGTAGGTTTCTTCTTATTGATCGCATTGTTGTTGTTTGCCAATGGCAATGATTTATATAAGGCCGTTTTTAAATAGAAAACTGTTTTTTTTTTTTTGGGGTATTTGAAAAAACGATTATATTTGCACCCTCTTATGACACTTTGTAGTGGTTTTAGAGCATAAAAGTTGTGATATTCCTCCTTACCTGCCTGCCGGCAGGCAGGGCTCAGAACTGAGCTTCTATCTTAACCGGTAAGAGTGGTGGATAAAAGGAATGGCCTGAAAAGGCTTTAAAATTAACGTATATTCCTCCTTAGCTCAGTTGGTTAGAGCATCTGACTGTTAATCAGAGGGTCCTTGGTTCGAGCCCAAGAGGAGGAGCTTCAAAAAGAAAACGTCACCAAAGAGTGGCGTTTTTTTGTTTTCGGAACTTTCAAGGCGAGAAGCGTTGTGCAGAGCTTGTCGAAGTATTTATCCTGAGCATTTCGACTTCGCTCAATACAGACTTCGTTGAGGTGAACCCAAGAGGAGGAGCTATTAGTAGCAAGGCTTCAGAGAGTTTCCACTCCTGAAGCCTTTTTTATTTGCACCTAAAATGTTTATTTTCCGGCCATCATTTTATTTGCTATCATTTGCAGGTAAATTGTGTCAACCAATTAGTACCCATTTATTGAAAAACGAAACGGATATTGGGCATATCCAACTCCTTTTAGGGCATAACGCTACCAAGACGACCGAAATTTACACCCATGTAGCGAACAGATCCTTCATAGACATAAAGGATTTATTATCTTAGTTTTTATAAGCAGGATAGCATCATTGATGCTACCCCATTGTTAGCATTCAAAATTGCAAAACCGGTGAAGTGTTTCATTGGAAAGGCTTCAGGCCGTATCAAACTTACCTCACTTTGAAAAGTATGAAATCCTTGCACCTATTATGTACATAGTAGGCAAGATCCCAAATATTCTTTTTTTTAAGTACTTTTAAAATACATTTTACAATGACAAATAATTCCACCTTATATAAGCCCCGTTATATTTTTCTGGCTCTGGCCATCGTTTCTTTCCTAGTTTTTGGTGTTTTGTATCTGATAGAATTAAAAGAGTATACCGGTCCTTTCCTGGTAATTGGTTTTATAATGTATGCGTTAGCCGTGCGATGGTTTCCACTCTTCAAAGGATTTTCCTATTCCCTCTGGATTTTTGCGTCTGTAACTGTTTCAATGTATTACCCCAAATACTTCTTAGGCATAGGTGATTTTGAATTCAGTCTACTGATCGTTCCCCTGTTACAGATCATTATGTTTGGTATGGGATCCCAAATGAGCCTAAACGATTTTGCAGGAGTTATAAAAATGCCAAAGGGAGTTATTGCAGGGATTATTTGCCAGTTTACTATCATGCCTATCATGGGTATTATCGTAGCCACCATTTTTAACTTTCCACCTGAAATAGCAGCGGGCCTCATTTTGGTGGGGTCTTCACCAAGCGGTATGGCTTCCAATGTGATGTCTTTCCTAGCAAAAGCCAACCTCGCGCTGTCCGTAACATTGACTGCTTTTGCCACCTTGCTGTCCCCTTTAATGACTCCATTGTTGATGCAAATATTTGCAGGCGAAATGGTCGAGATCAACTTCTGGAACATGATGCTGGGAATTTTCAATATGGTAATCTTACCCATTTGTGCCGGTCTTATTTTCAACCTTTTTCTGAACGGGCAAAAAAGTCGAAAAGGCATTTTCATTGAGATGGCCTCGTATATAGCTATTATTTTTCTTAAAAACTTTCTGGGATATGCAACAGAAGATATTGAACTTTCACAATTCGGTACAGGCTTCTTAAAAGACTTCATGATCTTTGGAGTGTTACCTGTTATAGGCGCCTATATGTTCAAATTCCTCGCCAACGGAAAAAGAGATAACCTGGAGAAAATGCTTTCTTTTATTTCTATGCTGGGCATAGCTATAATTATAATAATAATAACTGCCGCTGGCCGTGACAGTCTAATTGAAGTAGGTTTGTTACTGATACTGGCCTGTTTGCTACAGAATATGTTTGGCTATACCCTCGGGTATTTTGTGGCTAAACTATTACGCCTCAAAGAAAAAGATTGTCGCACCATTGCCCTTGAGGTAGGCATGCAAAATGGTGGACTGGCTTCAGGGCTTGCCTTGCAAATGGGCGAGGTAGCAACAGTTGGTCTCGCTCCAGCGATTTTTGGACCTATGATGAATATTACCGGTTCATCTCTTGCCATTTGGTGGAGAGGGAAAACTCCAAAATGATAACAGCATGTACTTCAATTTTTAGCATTGAAGTGGATATGGACGTGGTAAATTGATTAAATTTAAATGAAAAACGGTGCTAACACCGTTTATAAAACATTTGGCAAAAGGTGCTCGTTTTAAGAGCATTATATTTACTAAACATTGCAATGGTTAGACAGACAAGTGCTTTGAAATACCAAACGTTTCATATTCTTGTCCAAGCTGTGGCGTATTAGCAAAATAGGAATGGATAAAGAGGGCTATGAGATTTGGGAGTCATTCCAACAGAAGCATAGAAATACTTAGCTCATCTTCCTGTCAACATTGTAATGAAACCTCAATTTGGATTAAAGACAAAATGTACTATCCTGATACTGGGAATTCCCCTGCTAGCGCTCGTCTGTGACGGGTGCCATACCGAATGGTTCGAAAAGAGTACACAATAAAGAAAAGAGCAAGAGGAGTGTTTACAAGCGCTTCTGTGGTTCTGTTTGCAATTCTTTCATTGATGGCCATAACTAATAGGCGAGGATATTATTAAGACCGTTTTTTGACGGAACGGTCATCCTTAAGTAAGAACACGCCCAAAAGAAATCGGCTGATCGGCTGAAGGACCGGATAAATGATACTGACCAATGCGGTACCGAATTCAAAGCCGAAATATCCCGACAGGATTATTAGAATGGTCAATGGTGCGGCCAGCCAAAACAAGTAGCTCAAAAGCTTTTCCAGATCCTTGCCCTTCCAAGTCGCCCAACCATAGAAAATGGTATCTTAAACCCTGAACACATAACATAGGAGTGGTAGGAGATAAAAAGCCCAAATAAACTAGCTTGAGCCCAATTATCATTATAGTATTCGTTTTTAGAAGAAGAAATAGCCAATGTATAATTGAAACACCCCATTTCTATTTTTAACACTTAGTCCATCGATATCATTGATATCTGATAATCCCAAATTGTATCTCGCTCCAAAATTGATGCCATTATCTATTTTATAGCCTATTCCAAAATTCACACCAATATCGAAGGCAGTAAAACTATCTTCAACATCGGTTCCTTCTCGTTCGGCAGAAAGCAAGTAACCTATTTGCGGACCAGCTTCAAGGCTTAACCCCTTAGTCACATAATATTTGCCCATTAAAGGAAGATTCAAATAATCCAATAAGACTAAATCTTCATCACTGTCAAACCCTTGAACCGAATACATTAACTCAGGTTGAAAAGAAAATTTTTCCGATAGAGGTATTTCAGCAACCAAACCAAAACTTTCAAATTTTGTTATGGACTCTATGTCAGAGGTATTATCTCCGCTAATTGTTGCAAAGTTAATACCCGCTTTTGCTCCAAATTGAATTTTTTGGGCATTGACATTTACTGAACAAATGAAAGTTATTAAAATTAATAAGAATGCTTTTTTCATGACTAATTAGATTTAACATTGATAATTAAACTTTGGTCTGACGTAATGGTTTTATTATAATTCCTGTATATCTCTTCAAAATACCATTACTAAAGGAAACACTTTTTGTCATCTTATCGATTTAAAGTAATTGATTATGAACTGACAAATGAATTGTAAAATTACTTTTTACCTAGGTTTAAGATTTGTCAAAAAGTCTTTTTTTGTGAAGTTATTAGACCAAAATGCTGGTTTTTAGTTTTTTCATTGAAAATGAAAAATCGAATGTGTATAAAATCATATAAATTTTTAGAAAAGCTTACAACGATACCAGAAGCCTACTTTAAATCAAAACACAGGCTAATGGTATAAATTTGAGGCTAAGTGTACTAGTTTATTTAAAAGTAAAACCTTTAGCTGAAGCAGCACAGGGAAAAGTGATCGCGTCCAACTAACATGAACTATTGATTTATATTTTAGGGTTTTTATTAAAGGGCCGTTTTACGGGATAAATTTGTCAAATCACGAAACTTATCCCAGAGTGTCCCATTATTGGTCTCTTTTAATAGTTTCAATAATTAGCCTTTTACAGGACACTCTAAATACATCTAATAGATTATTTAGGACTTATTTATTCGGTCAAAGAAAAAGAACGCCAATCGAACATTAGTTTTATAATTAATAATCCCAAATTCATCGAATATCGAAAAAATAATAATGATAAAGATTACGTAGCACGTGATGTTATTATAGATGTTATTGGAGAAGATGATTATAGAGAAATGATTAGACAAACTTCACTACTTAATCAAGGATGGTATAAAAAATTAGAATATAAAGCAATATTAAATAAAAACAGCATATAACAATTTGTATATTGCATATGCTCCCTTCGGGAAGCAAACGCAACATGCAAGGGACGTTGTGTGCAAGCTAAAAAAACGAACTTACCTTAATCGGTAAGGAACAAAATAACCACTTTGCTATAACTTGAACTTGTAGAAAACGAATCAAAAAAAATATGAAAGAAAATAAAGCATGCATTATCCCGACAATGCGATACAAAAATGCCCGAACGGCAATTGATTGGCTATGCAACGCATTCGGATTTGAAAAACACCTCGTAGTCGAAGGAGTGAATAATACCATTGCACACGCACAACTGACATATGGTAATTCCATGATTATGCTAAGTTCTGAAAATGAAAACGAATATGGAAAACTGGTAAAAACGCCCGAAAGCCTCAACGGAAATAACACTCAAGCACCTTATATTGTAGTCGAGAAAATTGATGAACATTATGAAAAGGCCGTTGCTGCGGGAGCAAAAATTCTAATAAAAATTAAAGATGAAGAATACGGTGGCCGAGGCTATACATGCAAGGATACTGAAGAATATATATGGAACTTTGGTTCATACGACCCTTGGACTGAAAACGAATAGTGAAAAGTCAGCACACAACAAAGAACTGAGTTAAAAAACAAGTTCTTTTAGTTCAATTTCGACACATAATTCTCGTCATAGGGCAGTCCTGATTTTGCAATGGCAAACGCTTGTTTTAAGAGCTTGTTCGACACTGCTATCAGGGCCAGTTTTTTACTTTTCCCCTTTGCCGTTATCCGTTGATAAATTTCCCTGCACCCCTTATTGTGCTTGCAGGCCGAAAAGGCGCACAGAAACAATAGGTTCCTCAGCTTCCTGTTGCCTACCTTACTTATCCTGCTCTTGCCCCTGACACTGCTCCCGGAACGTCGTATCGTTGGTGTTATGCCCGCATAGTTGCACGGCTGGCCCGCATTCTCGAACTTGGTGAAACCATCGGTCAGAACGATCAATAGGGCAACGGTCCTGTCCCCAAGGCAGGTATGCTCTTTAAATTGGTAAGTTGTTCTTGCCGGGCCTCTTTGACCAAAGAGAGCAATCGTTCGTTAAGCGAACCCAGCTCTCGGTCCAAATCCTTTAACGTGCGTTTCAAGGAACGGTACACCGCATTTGAAGGTATGCCCAGGACCTTCTCCCCGTGGAGCTTGTTCTTTATCTGGGTGCGCTGCTTTAGATAAATATCAATTAAAGCCAATAATTGTAGGCTCTCCGCTTGTAAAGCTCCCTTGCCATCATAAAGCGGAACCTCATTGACACGGCCATAATCCCGTATGGCCACGGCATCGCTCTTATCGGTCTTTACCTTGGCCAGTTTCATCTGTCTGAACCTCTTTACCGATAAAGGATTTACAACCGACACCTTGATGCCCGAGTCGTAAAGAAACTGTGCCAGCAAATAATGGTAGTACCCTGTAGCTTCCATTACTACCAAATCCTCTTCTCCCAACAACCCAAGGTATTGCTTAAAACCTTTAGGGGCGTTACTGAACTGATGGTGATGACCTTTGGGGCACATAACATCGAATACGTCCTTACTGATATCCACTCCGTGGATTTTGCTATCTTTATTCATATCGAAATGTTTTGGAAAGGACGCTCCATCTAAGCTTCAACAACTTAAAATCGAGATCTTGGTCTCACAGAACTGAACGAATTCTTGGATGGAAAAGAGAGGGGGCCATCAATGTTGACGGAATCGATACTTCCTATGGCTATAGTGGCCTTATTCCTCTCTTTTGTTCTTTCTGATTTATCAATACAATCTAATCAGAAACAAACTTAAGTTGGCTATAATTAATACGGGTTTAAGGTTTTTAGCTAAGGTCTGTGTATATTTATAAAGTCGCAAAATCTTTGGGATTTTGCTTTCGAACAAAAAAAGAAAAAGCAAAACAATAAACTTTAGCTTCGTACGTAGACGGAAACGAAAAGTTTCCTTGTCTCCGCACTACGCTTAGCTCAACCGTCAGACTGCGCAAAAACCTATCCTTTCTTAATAACTTTGTTGATTTCCTTTAGAGCTCCCTAAACCATAACCCATTGATATTGATTGTCTTACTGTTATGGATTATATACAAGGTTTTGACAGGGACCAACTCATCATGATGGATTTCGAGTCCGCTGTAGGTCCCGATTCATGGGCAAGGATCGTCGACATGTTCGTTGATATCCTCCTCCCGATGGCGGAACTGGGCTTCAAGGATGTGCTCAATACGGAAGGCAGACCACCGTACCGCTCGGCGGATATGCTCAAACTATATCTTTACGGATACAAGAACAAACTACGCTCCTCGCGCCAATTGGAACATGCCTGCAAGGTCAACCTAGAGACCATCTGGCTGCTAAAGGGCCTCAGGCCGTCGGCCAGAAAAATAGCCTATTTCAGAAAGGACAATGCAGAGGCGTTCAAGAAGGCCTTCAGGTATTTCGTGGTACTGCTGAAAGATTGGGAGCTGATCGAAGGGGCGACCATCGCCATCGACTCTTTCAAGATAAGGGCGCAGAACGCCCTGAAGAACAACTTCAACCAGAACAAGATCGATCGCCACATCGATTATATCGACGGCAAGATCCAAGAGTACCAAGACCGGTTGGACCAAGGGGACGGGGATCTCGATCACCAAGAAATTGAAGATAAAATAACCTATCAGGAACCCAAAAAAGAGAAATACCGCTCCATAGAGAAAAAGTTACAGCAGAGCGGCGAGGCCCGGATCAGCCTTACCGACCCCGATGCACGGTCGGTGGTCCTGCACCGCAACATCGTAAACGTGGGCTACAATGTGCAGGCAGGCTGTGATGCCAAACATAAACTCTTTACGAACAATGACACCGGAAGTGTCAACGATACCCATGCCCTATCACCCATGGCCCTGGATGCCAAAGAGCTTCTGGGCATCGAAAAAATGAACACCCTTACCGATAAGGGGTATACCACCGCCAAGCATCTGGAGATATGCACCAATAGCGGGATCACGCCCTACTCCTCCCCAAAGGAACATTCATCGCAGCACAATGGACTATACCCTATGGTCGATTTCAAGTACGATAAAATAAAGGACACCTACACATGTCCGGCCGATCAAGTATTGACTACCAATGGAACGGTATACAACAAGGCGGGGCATAAAGTAAAACATTATAAAAACCGACAGGCCTGCAAGATATGCCCCGTAAGAAAGCAGTGTGCCACAAATAAAAACGGACGCTTCATAGAACGCTCCATTTATCAAGGGGCACTGGAAGAAAATCAAAAAAGAGTCGAAGAAAATCCAGAATATTATAGACTTAGGCAACAGATCACGGAACACCAGTTCGGGACACTCAAAAGACAATGGGGATTTACCCATACCCTGATGAAGGGAAAACAGAACGTACTCTCCGAGGTAAACCTGATCATGATCTGTTATAATCCGACAAGACTTATGTCAACCCTTGACCCGAAAGTGTTGAAAAACAAACTAAAAGCGATTGGGGCCGAAGTATCCGCCCTATTTGGAACCATGTTCGCCCATTTAGGCGACTTTCTCCTTTCGGGGAACATTCTTTCCACATCAAGGACACCAAACAAAACGTCCCCTATAATTGCCTAAATCACGATTGAATCAGTATTTTTGACCCAAATGGGGTTTCTGCGCAGACTCCTGTTGTGCACAATGCGAAAATAAAAAACGTAAAAATGAAAAGAGTATTAATGTTTTTTTGGATAGTAGCTTTAACATTTTCCTGTAAGGAGAGTAAAAAAATTACTAAATCAGACATCTTACATGATTGGGAATTTAAAATGATTAGTCAAGGAAATAACAAACCTAATTTTAATGTAAATAAGGATTCACTCAAATATATCCCTATTCTTCTTCACCAGGGATATAATTTGAAGCAGATTCAAGGCTATTTCAAATGGACAGACGAAGAATTTGAAGCTAAAGCGAGTCTATTATCGCAAGCAGGTTTCATAAGAAAGGGAGCAGATAATAAATTGTTTGCATCCGTTATGATTATCTCTAAGGATGAAGGCAAAAAAATTTCTGAATATTTAACGCCTGTTGCGGAAGCGACAACTAAAGAAATAGAGGTGAATATAGATTCAATTAAGCATAGAACCCAGCAAATAAAATGCTTAAAAGATTTCGATTTCAAGGATATTTCGTTGCTCATTTTGAGTAATGTCTTATTAGATAATGGACAGATTAACAATGTGGAAGCTGAATACCTAAGAAAGGAAAGGCCTGAAAGGAATAACAAAAATTATTATGCCTCTTTTCAGGAGAAAACTTTTGATTCAGACTACGAAGCTTTGGGAATCTATGGAAACCGAGTGGAAATGAAACAGGGTTTTGCTCTGTGTAGATACGGAAACCAAAGGCAGTTACCAGAGGTTGTTGACTTGAATAAGGAAATAGAAAAGCAATATAGAAACAGTTCAGATACATCAAATTTTATATATCCAGTCGTTACCCCTAAATGCAATGAAGACTTAAAAAGACTTGCAGGATTCTTTAAGCCGAAATTATTAAAAATACTCAATCATTATGATGCAATGATAAGAGAAGAATACAATAAGTCGATGTACAAAAAAGAAATATCCTATGAAGAATATTTTATTTGGATTTACCACATACTCTATACTGATATTACTAATGAGCTAATTGTAGATGGATATATAGAAATACCTAAAGAAAAAGTGGCATTTTATATTTTTCAGCTATAAATGAAAAGCACTATGCACAACAATGGTAACCGTTGCACAACCCAATAATTTTAGAAAAAAATGACCTTCCATAAACCTCTTTACGGGGCTTTTGTAGTTTTCAAGAAGTAACGATCTTGATTTTTGGAGTGCTTAAAAACCCTTCCATGCAGGTCGATAGGGTAACCATCCGGGTAAAGGCCGAGGCAAGTGTACCCGCCCCAATCTTTGCTCGCTTTTGATTCGATCTCTTTATTAAAGGACCTAGGTACTGTTCAGATTCCAAGAAAACTATAGAAGGGTGGAAAACCTATGAAACGATATCAATAAAATGTATCAAGCCGAGACCTCGCTATCCCTTCTATTTTAGCTATATGTTTAAATATGAAACTACTATATTTATATTCAATAAATTACTG
>JBATTK010000166.1:0-46951 GCA_049670505.1 Saonia sp. | reverse complement strand
GGCCAAAGGGTTCTACCATATTTGGGTAAAAACGGCTTTATACCACTTTGGCTTTCAATTGCTGTTCAACGCGCTGTGGAGTATTCTTTTTTTTGGTTTTAAAGACCCTTTTCTGGCGTTATTGGCCATACTTATGCTACTTGTATTGCTGCTATTCACCATTAAATGGTTCAATGTAGTAAGCAGAACGGCTGCATATTTATTGATTCCCTATTTTTTGTGGGTCTGCTTTGCCACGCTACTGAATTATAAGATTTGGGAAATGAATTAGGTATGCCAACAGACCTTAACCGTTGGACAGTTCCACCAATTTTTGCATCGTTTTATAATTCCTTGTAGTGGCCGAAACTTTTAGTTTTTTTTCAAAAAAATTATTATTGCACTTTGCATTACCGTACCCCTTAAAACATGCCAAATAAATACAATTTTTGCTTATAATAAAGCGCTCGTTTTTAAAGGTTTCCTTTTGTAAGGCTTCCACCATCTTTTTTTCCGGGGTATCCTTCAACAGGACAAAATAGATATTGTTATTTTCGATTTCCTTTTCGTTCGCAAAGGGATTATCATTAAAAACCTGCAGTATATTCGGTTTTGTCAATATTAAAACCGGTACATCAAAACCAAAGGTGCTTTGTATACCGTTTTTTATTTTTTCCTCCAAGACAAAGCTATTTTCCTCTTCAGCACTAAAAACAATATTCCCACTTTGAATGTAGGTCACCACATTTTGAAGCCCTATTTCCTCCAACATGGTTTTAAGATCGGCCATTTTTATCTTTTTTTGGCCACTTACGTTTATTCCCCGAAACAGTGCTATGTATTCCATAAACCTATACCGATTATTATATTGCCTTGACCGGGCATCCGGCCATGCCCGAGCTTCTTAAAATAGATTTCTAAATCTACAATTATTTTTTATTACCTTAACAAACTCGTTATAATCCTAACCTATCTAAGTTTTATCAATGAAAAAATATATTCTTGCCCTGGATCAAGGTACGACCAGCTGTAGGGCCCTTGTTTTTGATAAAAAAGGAAGTATTGTCTCCACAGCACAAAAAGAGTTTACACAACATTTCCCAAAACCCGGATGGGTAGAACACGATGCCATGGAAATTTGGTCGACCCAAGCAGGAATAGCAGCGGAAGCAACGGTAAAAATAGGTCTAAAAGGTACGGATATCGCTGCAATAGGTATTACAAACCAACGTGAAACCGTCGTGGTCTGGGATAGAAATACAGGCAAACCGGTATACAATGCCATTGTATGGCAGGATAAAAGGACCGCCGCATACTGTGATGGGTTAAAAAAACAGGGGAAGACCGAATGGATCCGGGAAAAAACAGGACTGGTAATAGACTCTTATTTTTCCGGCACCAAAGTAAAATGGATATTGGACAATGTGGAAGGGACCAGAAAACGTGCTGAAGCAGGGGAGTTGGCCCTAGGTACGATAGATTCATGGTTGATCTGGAACATGACCAATGGCGAACTCCATATTACCGATGTCACCAATGCCTGTAGAACCCTCCTTTTTAATATAAACACTATGGATTGGGACGATGGGCTTCTAGAACTTTTGTCCGTTCCAAAAAGTATGTTGCCCCAGGTAAAGCAATCCAGCGAGGTGTATGGACATACAAATCCCAGTTTTTTCGCCCATAAAATCCCAATTGCAGGTATTGCGGGCGACCAACAGGCCGCATTGTTCGGACAGATGTGCACAAAACCGGGAATGGTCAAAAACACTTATGGCACCGGCTGCTTTATGCTTATGAATATTGGTGAAAAACCCATTGTCTCCAAAAACAATCTCCTAACGACCGTGGCCTGGAAAATAAACGGCAAAACACAGTACGCACTGGAGGGCAGTATTTTTGTTGCAGGTGCCGTGGTGCAGTGGCTCCGGGACAGCTTAAAAATTATAAAGACCTCGGCGGAAGTCGAAAAATTGGCAAGTTCGGTAGAGAGTTCGGAAGGGGTGTATTATGTCCCTGCTTTTGCAGGCTTGGGAGCCCCGTATTGGAACCAGCACGCCAAAGGAAGTATCTTTGGTCTTACCAGAGGTAGCACGGATGCCCATATTGCAAGGGCTGCCTTGGAATCGATCGCATACCAGACCATGGATATTTTATCGGCCATGGAGGCCGATTCGGGCATTTCCATCAAGGAGCTTAGGGTAGATGGCGGAGCCACTGTAAATAATATGTTGATGCAGTTTCAGTCCGATGTGATCAATACGGTCACCGTAAGGCCCAAAGTGGTAGAGACTACGGTAATGGGAGCAGCGTATCTGGCGGGATTGGCCGTCGGTTATTGGGATAGTATGGAAGAAATTCGACAAATATGGCAGACCGATGTACATTTTAGGCCCACATCGGAAAGAAAGGAAATAGATAAGGGAATCAAGGGCTGGTACAAAGCCATTGACGCACTTCAGTATTGGACCAAAGAAAACCCTTGATTAGGATGACACCATTTATAGCCGAGATTATAGGGACCATGTTATTGATCCTTTTGGGCAACGGGGTGGTTGCCAATGTAATTTTGAAAGGCACCAAAGGGAACAATAGTGGCTGGATAGTGATTTGTACCGGTTGGGGATTGGCGGTTTATATAGGAGTTGTTGTGGCCGCCCCTTATAGTGGGGCGCATCTAAATCCTGCTGTTAGTATTGGCCTTGCCATGGCGGGAAAGTTTGATTGGCCCTCCGTACCCTCTTTTGTTTTGGCTCAGTTTATCGGTGCCATGATCGGGGCTTCGATGGTTTGGTTGATGCATAGGGATCACTTTAAAGCTACCGAGGACAAGGGTACCAAACGCTCCGTTTTTTGCACGGCACCCGCAATTCGCAATCCTATTTTAAACCTGTTCAGTGAAATTGTAGGAACTTTTGTATTGGTATTTACGGTGCTCTACTTTACCGGTGCACATATTGCGGATACGGATACCGTAGTTGGCCTGGGTTCCTTGGGTGCGCTTCCGGTTGCATTTTTGGTTTGGGGAATCGGACTGTCTTTGGGCGGTACAACGGGCTATGCCATAAATCCCGCCAGAGATCTGGGACCGCGAATAATGCACGCTTTCCTGCCTATAAGGGAAAAGGGCACCAATGACTGGGGTTATGCTTGGATTCCTGTGTTGGGACCAATTATCGGGGCGGTAGCAGCGGCTTTGCTCATGTTGTCGCTGTCGTAAAAAAGCATCTAAGCCTTGGACCGATTATCTTTTTGCAATGGCTTTTGCCACTATATAGGCACCTGTCCATGCATTTTGAAAATTAAATCCCCCGGTTATGGCATCTACATTTATAACTTCTCCGGCAAAATAGAGATTAGGCAGTATTTTGCTTGCGTATGTCTTAAAATCGATTTCCTTTAAATGTACCCCTCCAGCGGTTACAAACTCCTCCTTAAAAGTGCTTTTCCCATCTACTGAAAAAATGGAATCGGTCAATTGATCGGCCAAGTTTTGTAATCTATTCTTAGAAACATCGCCCCACTTCATACTCTTTGGAATATCGGAAGCCTTCACCAAGTTTATCCATAACCGCCTTGGAATATCAAATGCATTTGTCCGCAACACGGTTTTTTTCGGTTCCATTTCCTTGACTTCCATCAGATGATGAATAACCGCTTCTTCATGATATTCGGGCAACCAGTTAACTTTAATTTTAAATTGATAGCTTCTCTCGTTCAAGGTTTTGGCCCCCCATGCGGACAATTTAAGAATGGCAGGGCCGCTCATTCCCCAATGGGTTATTAATAAAGCTCCCTCCGATTGCAATTTTGGTGCCTTGGGAACTTTACTTTTTAACTTTACGGTAATTTTTGAATCGAATATTTTTTTGGGCAACACCTCAATTCTTGCGTTGCTACTTACTCCTTGGATGCCCTCAATGCGATTATCCTTTATATTAAAAGTGAACAGGGAGGGAACCGGGGGTTCGATCGTATGACCCAGTTTTTGCAACAAATTCCATATTTTGGTACTACCCCCTGTGGCGACCAATATTTTTTTAGCCCTATATGTTTTTTGTATGGACCGTACCGCCCAACCTCCACAAGGGTTTTCCTTGTTTACGATTATAGGGGTTATATCTACTACGGAACTATTTCTTAACAATTTGATGCCCCATTTGTCAGCTTCCCTCAAAAAGAAATCTATAATGGTCTGGGAAGAATTACTTGCAGGGAACATTCTACCGTCATCTTCTGTTTTCAACGGTATGCCCCTGTCTTCAAAAAACCTTACGGTATCACCGCTACAATGGGTATGAAAGGGCCCTAAAAGTTCCTTTTCCCCTCTAGGGTAATTCTTTACCAACTCATTAGGGTCAAACTCGGCATGGGTAACATTACAACGACCCCCACCAGAAACTTTGACTTTGGTGAGTACTTCCTTACCTCGTTCAAGAATAGCAATTTTTAGTTGGGGATCAGCTTCCGCTATATGTACGGCAGCATAAAATCCAGCCGCACCTCCTCCTATGATAATAACATCGAACATTAATTGATACGTTCGGGATAGTTGGTAATAATTCCATCTACCCCGATCCTCTTCGCCTTATTGATATCTGCTATTTCATTTACCGTCCATGTATAGATTTTGAATCCGGCATCCCTAATCTCATTGGCATTTTCCAAATTTAATGTTTCAATATACGGATTAATGGCCTCTGCCTGTAGTTCTTTTGCCATGGAAAGGGCTTCGGTAAGATCTTTGCCTTCTATTAAAACCGCTATGGGAATCGTTGTATTGAACGCTCTCATTTTTTCCAACTCCTCCCAATTAAAACTGGAAATTAAAAAGTTATCCAAGGTCCAGCCTTTTTCTTTTATATAATAGTCGGTAATAAAATGTACCCGTTCTGCTGTATTGGCCCCCTTCAACTCTATGTTCAGACGCACTTTGTTATCGATCAAATCCAAAACATCCTGTAACATTGGAATTTTATGGTTACCATCGAGTATCAATTGATTCAAATCAAAAATATTGTACTCTTCTATTTTACCTCCTCCATTGGAGAGTCTTTCCACCCGTTCATCATGAAAAACAACGATTTCCCCGCTTTCAATTTTGAAAACATCTATTTCTATCATATCCACCCCTAGATCAAGTGCTTTTTGAACGGAAGCAAGCGTATTTTCCGTTTCATGGCCCATAGCCCCCCTATGGCCAATAACTAAAGGTTCATTCATATTTTCACAACTTAGAAACGTCATTGATAATACCATTAGCGCAATCGATACTATTCTGTACATGGTAATTGTTTAGTGATTGAAACAGTTATTTAAGTTTAAATATAAAGGATTCCAAAGGATTTATAGTGATGTTTACTTTTCCGATCCCGTCCTTTATCTGGAGTACTACCGATTTTTCACCATATAGGGCATCAGTCATTTCATAAGAACTATTTTCAAGGCCCCATTCGGTCACTATTTCATGGGGTATTTTTAGTTCAAAGGAGTAGCTCTCATTAACATCAAAATTGGAAACAACCACCAATTTTTCCTCCTCGGACCAACGTACATAGGAAAGTACCCTATGATTATAATTCTCTGTATGCTCCCTGTTATAATAATGTATATCCCTATATTCACCCATAAGGGCACCGCTATTGATCGTAAAGTTCAACAACCGCTTATAAAAATCCCGTAGTTTATTTTCTTCGACCGAAAGTTGACCACCATCAAATTTTTTATTGTTCACCCAACGTTGATGGTGGGGTACACCTATGTAATCAAAAATAGAAGTCCGCGTAGGTTTTCCAAATCCGGCATCCTCTGCCCCGGGCTCCCCTACTTCTTGACCAAAATAAATCATTGTAGGCGAAGTACTTATGGTGGCGGAAACTACCATAGCGGGTTTTCCCTTATTTGCATCCCCTGCAAAATCCGAACTGGCAATACGCTGTTCATCGTGATTTTCCAAAAAGTGTAGCATATGATGGGCTATATCCTCTAATCCTTTTTGTACAATGGGAAGGTGGTCCGTCCACCCATGCCCTTGCATGATATGCTTTATAGAATCATAAAGTTCTACTTTGTCGTACAAATAATCCATCTTTCCTTTATGGATGTAGTCCCTATATAATGCGGGTTGATATACCTCGGCCAATAAAAAAGCTTCGGGGTTTTTCATTTTAATATGGGAATTCATATAGCTCCAAAATTCCACCGGCACCATTTCCGCCATATCGAAGCGAAAACCATCTACACCCATTTCCAACCAATACAAAGCGATATCCCTGAATTTCTTCCAAGAACCCGGAACGTCTTTATCTGACCAGAATTTATAATGTTCTTTATATTCCTTGCCGCCAAAATCCGGGGGAAGCGTTTCAAAATCATAGGAACCATCTGGGCGAACGCCATAATTTATCTTTACCGTTTCGTACCAATCATTAGCATCCGGTTGCGCGAGGCGAGAGCCATTGCCCGTCCATTTTGCAGGATTTTCCTCAAACTTCCCATCCGCCCTATCATGTTTTTGACCCCCTAAAGGAGTATATCCGTTTTGCCATTCGGGAACTTTAAAACTTTGATCGGGGACATAATAGAAGTTGTTATCCCGCTTATATTCCACAGATGTATCGTCCGCCATGCCAAAAGGGTCGTACCCTTCAGGGGTAGATTTTCCTTCATAATTTCGGGCAACATGATTGGGAACAATATCGATCAATAATTTTAATCCGGCCTTATGTGTACGATTGATCAATGCCTTGAATTCTTCCAATCTATTTTCCGGATCTTCCGCGAGGTCCGGATTTACGTTGTAATAATCCTTCACGGCATATGGGGAACCCGCCCGTCCTTTTACGATATCCGGATCATCATTGGATATCCCATACGCTGTATAATCCGTAATTACATCATGATGGGGAACGCCGGTATACCAGATGTAGGTGACCCCTAAATCTTTGATTTCCTTGAGCGCTTTCTCCGTAAAGTCATTGAACTTGCCTACTCCGTTTTCTTCAATGGTTCCCCATGGTTTGTTCGTGGTATTGGTATTTCCGAACAATCTTGTAAAAACCTGATATACAACTTCCTTCTGCTTTTTAATCGTATTATCTTTCATTTCTAACGCTTCCTTTTTTTCTTGCTTACAGCCAAAAACAACAATGCATAGGCCCAAGAGTACCCATTCTTTCATACGTTTAAATTTTATTGCTTCATATCCCTTCCCTATCTAGGAGGATGCCCTATTATTTCCGGAGCTCCAAGATCAGACTTGTCTTTCCATTGATCTGCAGGGTGCCGTTCATGGTATAATCGCTTTCCGAGATAATCTCTTTTGCCCGTGAAAAACCAGTCAGATTCTCGGAAAATCTGGATAAAACTAGATTTTTCGATTCCTTATTAGGATTAATAATGATCATTACCGATTCTTCATCCGTATGCCTAAAGAAGACATAAACATTATCCTCTGGCAAATATTGGGTGGTCTTTCCATAATGAACAACTTTGGCGTTTTTCCGCCAATTGAAAAGTTTTGAGGAAAAATCAAAATATGCTTGCTGTTGTTGGGTCCTGCCAGATTCGGAAAAAGCAGTATTGGCATCATTGGGCCAACCTCCGGGAAAATCACGTCTTATATCACCATCACCCTTATCCTTGCTGCCTTTCATTCCCACCTCACTACCATAATAAATTTGTGGTATGCCCCTAACGGTCGCTATTAAGGTCATTGCCAGTTTGTAGTCCGCTATATCCGGATAAATCTCATTGATTCTGGGTGTATCGTGGTTTTCAGCAAAAACCATAGTATTATTAATGTCAGGATACAAAAAATCATTCACGAAATTTTCGTAGACGTCAACGATTCCCGTATTCCAAGAGGGTTTTTCTTCATTAAAAACCTCCATTACGGCATCATGTAGGGTGAAATCCATAACCGAAGGGAGGTGGGAATTGTAGCCTTGAATCGCCCCTACTTTACTATCTTTTTGCCAATAGGCCATTTGCGCTTGATCATGCATCCAAACTTCCCCCACAATATTAAAATTAGGGTATTCGTCCATGACAGCCTTCGTCCATTTTGCAATGCCCTTTTTATCGTTATATGAATACGTATCTACCCTAAACCCATCCAAACCGGCAAATTCTATCCACCAAATGGCGTTCTGAATAAGATAGTTGAGTACTAATGGGTTCTTTTGGTTGAGATCCGGCATGGATTTTACGAACCATCCATCCATACAATATTTAAAATCCCGTTCGGACGCATTGGGGTCCATTTGCGTTGTCATCCTATAGTTGGTCTGGCCATATCCCGGAAACTGGTGTATCCAATCATAGGTGGGCAAATCTTTTACCATCCAATGTTCTATTCCCCAGTGATTGGTTACATAATCCATGATCAGTTTCATGTCCCGATCATGCATTTCCTGGGCCAATCTTTTATAATCATCATTGGTGCCATAGCGCGGGTCGATCTTGTAGACATCGCTCTGTGCATAACCGTGGTAAGAATATTTAGCATCGTTATCCTCGCACAGGGGAGTACTCCATATGGCCGTTGCCCCAAGTTCCTTGATATAGTCCAAATGGTCTATGATTCCCTGAATATCGCCCCCATGCCGACCTCCATCAAAACTGCGGTTCGCCTTTTCGGTAACTTCCGAACGAGAATCGTTCGTGGTGTCCCCATTAGCAAAACGATCTGGCATAATCAGATAAATTAAATCCGATGCGTCAAATCCTTTTCGTTCTTTAGAACCTTTTTCCCTCAGTTTAATTTCATAAGGATGTGAAAATTTTATTTTATTATCCTTTTTAAAATCAAAATTTATGGTCCCCGGTCGCAGTTCACGGGTTGCTATGGTGATAAAAACATAGTTGGGATTTTCTGTCTTTCTTATATTTTTGATCAGCACATCCTTTGTTTCGGGGGTAAAGGCGGCAATGTTTTTGCCATAGCACATAATCTGGATCTCGCTTCGCTCCATATCCGCCCACCAAAAGGGTGGTTCTACCCGCTCTATTTGGCCAAATCCATTTGGAACTGTTAGAAGAAAAATTAGGCCCAACGCAACAATTGGTTTTGTCTTTAGTGTTCTCATGGGAAAATTGGTTTTAGCGATGGGAGTGTCATTACAGCTCCCCTATTTTCAAAAACATTTTAAACCGTTGGATTAACTTCCTTGACTATTTTGGAAGAAGAAAGCGCAACACGTTTTCCGTTCACTCGGATAGACATTTCCTCCGATCCCTCTAACTCAAAACTGGTTTCTTTATCCGTTACCTTAACTTTCAAAATTCTATTCCTAAAATTGATCTTAAACGAATACGCCTTCCATTGTGCAGGTATCCTTGGAACGAAGGACAGTTTATCATCCACGATACGCATACCGCCAAAACCTTCTACGATACTCATCCAAGTTCCTGCCATAGATGTGATGTGCAGCCCTTCTTCCACTTCTTTGTTATAATCGTCCAAATCCAATCTGGAAGTTCTTAAATAAAAAGTGTACGCCTGTTCCATCCTATTTAAACGAGCGGCTTGGATACTATGGACACAGGGAGAAAGTGAGGATTCATGTACGGTAAAGGGTTCGTAAAAATCAAAATGCCGCTCTAGTTCTTCCAAGGTAAAATGGTCCTCGAACAAATAAAACCCCTGCAAAGTATCCGCCTGTTTAATATAGGGGGAGCGTAGAATTCTATCCCAGCTCCATTTTTGGTTTATCGGCCGTTGTTTTTTATCCAGATCCGCAACGGTAATCAATTCTTTATCCAAGAAACCGTCCTGTTGTAAAAATATACCGTGTTCCTTGGAATACGGAAAATACATCCCATCTGCTACTTCTTTCCACCCTTCCGTCTCTTGATCTTTAAGATGGGTATGCCCTATTATCCTATCGTAGTCGTCCGGGTAACCCTCTTTTACTTTTTGCAACTGTTCCAGGGTATAGTTAATGCACCATTTAGCCAAATAATTGGTGTACCAATTGTTGTTTACATTATTTTCATATTCATTGGGGCCGGTTACGCCAAGAATTACATATTTGTTCTTATCCGTGGAGAATGTAGCCCTTTGATGCCAAAACCGAGCAATACCAATAAGGACTTCCAAGCCCATTTCCGGGATATAGGTGTAGTCCCCGGTATACCTGTAATAATTGTAGATGGCAAATGCTATAGCTCCGTTTCTATGGATTTCCTCAAAAGTGATTTCCCATTCATTATGGCATTCCTCACCGTTCATAGTTACCATGGGATATAGGGCCGCGCCATTACTGAAGCCAAGTTTTTGGGCATTCTCAATGGCTTTTTCCAAATGGTTATATCGATACTTCAATAGGTTCCTGGCCACCTGTTGGTCCTTGGTCGCCATGTAAAAGGGAATACAATAGGCCTCGGTATCCCAATAGGTACTTCCGCCATATTTTTCGCCTGTAAATCCTTTTGGGCCTATATTTAATCTAGAATCCTTACCTAGGTAGGTGTGGTTCAATTGAAGGATATTAAATCGGATTCCCTGTTGTGCCTTTACATCACCTTCAATGGTAATATCGCTCATTTCCCAGATTTTGGCCCATGCCTCTTTCTGTTTTTCCAATAACCTATCAAAACCGATTGCAGTGGCTTCCCCTAACGCATTTTTTGCGGCATTGATTAATTCGGCCGGTCTATGATTGGTAGAAACCGTATAGCCCCCGAACTTATACAATGCCAAAGTCTCTCCTTGCCTTACCTCATAGGCATGGGTTAGACCGATCTTCATTTCATCGGAACTCGGAGATGGAGTTTCATCCACAAAATTCCCTTTATACGCAAGATGGGATTCCATAAAAGTACAGGTGGCAAAATTTGTTTTCATTGTATGCGCTTCTATAAAAGCCCTATTGCCCTCGGATATAACATTCGTCGTATTCCAGAATTTATCATCCCAATTGGTATCCTCATTGGTAATCCCACTATCCAAGTAAGGATTAAATGTAATCTCGGCATCACTATTCACCGAGGTGATTTCATATTTAATGGCACCCACCTCGTCCAAATCCAAGCTTAAGAATCGGGTGACGTTAACGGAAACTTCAATACCATTGGGCAGGATAGCCCTAAAACTACGCCGATACCAACCTTCTTTCATGTTGAGTTCCCTCTTAAAATCAGTAACTTTTTTACAACTGTATAGATCCAGAGGTTCTCCATTGACCAGTACATTGATACCTATCCAATTAGGTGCGTTCAAGACCTTTGCAAAATATTCTGGATATCCATTCTTCCACCAACCTACCCGGGTCTTATCCGGATAATATACCCCGGCGATATAGCTTCCCTGGAATGTTGGGCCGGAATACTGTTCTTCAAAATTGGCCCTTTGCCCCATGGCTCCGTTCCCTATGCTAAAAAGGCTTTCCGAGGACTTCACTCGTTCTTTATCGAACCCTTCCTCTATAATGGACCATTCATCTGGTTTAATGTAATCTTGATTCATAACGTATTTCTTATATCATTTTCGCCTCCACGAAAATTTTCACGATTCTACTGTTGGTATTTTTAATTTAAAACTACTGTTAAAGCATACTACTAGACCTAGTTGGACTTTCCCGATCACTGTATTCTTCTCACTTTTTGGGTTGGAAAACAATCCCATAGCTTAGTTTTGTTAACATAAATGAATATTAAATCCGCTCCTTGTTATTTTCAATCAATGCAACCAAAAAGCTTAGATCAATCTCCGTAAAATCCCTGAAATTATATTTTGCATGCGATAGCACATCTTTATCACCTATTCCAACACTTATCATTCCCGCCCTATTTGCAGCCTCTATTCCGGCAAGGGCATCCTCGAAAACAACACAATTTTTAGGTAAAACATCCAACTGATTTGCTGCCATCAAAAAGACTTCCGGATCTGGTTTTGCCTTTGTAACCTCATTACCATCTACTATGGCATCAAAATAAGCCAATAACTTCACCTTTTCCAAAATAGGCCTGGCATTTTTGCTTGCCGACCCTAAGGCCATAGGAACGTGATTGTCCCTTAAATAATTCAAGATTTTCGGTACATCGGAAAGAACCTCCGATTCATCCATCTTTTCAATATATGATAAATAATCCTCATTCTTTTCTATAAGCCAATCTTCAAATTGTTGTTCGGAAACTTGTATACCGCCTATTTCAAGTAGAATTTCCAGGCACCTTCTTCGACTTACCCCCTTAAAACGTTCGTTCTGTTCCTTTGTAAATTCAAATCCCAACTGATTTGCCAGCTTTCTCCAAGCCAAATAATGATATTTGGCAGTATCCACTATAACACCGTCCAAATCAAATATAAATCCTATTTTGTCCATTTATCTTTTTCCAAGCTTAATTATTATTGTTTTTTAAAGGCATCATAGTTTTGGATTACAAGCCCTTTTAATAGGATATAACTTGGAACCGGAATACTCGAAATATACAATGATTTGATCGTCTACGTAGATTACAATTAAAACTTAGTTAAAAATGAGGAGTAAAATTTAAGCTTTGTTAGCGAAACAAATATAAAATTTTTTTGATTCCCTCTTACTTTTTCGTAGAATCCCTTTCTATTAGTTCCGTTTTTATAACTTTTAGCAGAAAATGTTCCTCCTCTTCTTCTGCTTGTGTTTCTACTTTTTCCAACCTATCGATAAGCATCATGGCGGCCACCTCACCCATTTGCAACCCATGTTGACTGACCGTTGTTAAGTTAGGGCGGGAGTTTTGGGATAAAACACCATCCGAAAAACTGATCACCGACAAATCATCGGGAATCCGAAGTCCTCGTTTTCTGGCCACGTTCAAGGCTGTTATTGCAAATATTTCATTGACCGCAAAGACACCATCGATATCGGGAACTTTATCAAAAATTGTATTCAACTCCTTTTCGATCGATTTCCGCAGTAGGTCCGCATCCAACAGATCTTCAATTTTAATGATAAGTTCCGGTCTGGCTGCAATGTTGTTCTCCTGTAAGGCTTTTAAATAACCCTGTGTACGCATCCTACCGATATTTATATAATCTTTGGTAGTAAGCAACAGTATCTTTTTACAATCTGTATCCAAAAGTTTCTGCACGGCCTTTCTAGAGCCCTCCTCATCATCTACCACTACTTTATCGCAACCTATTTCATGAACGACCCGGTCAAACATTACGATCGGCATTCCTTGATTTATAATTTCCTTTAGATGATGATAATCCTGCTTCAGCAAGGTCTCCTTGGATATGGACATAATAAATCCATCGATACTGCCGTTGACCAACATTTCCATATTGATCACTTCCTTATCAAAAGATTCGTTGGAAACACCTATAATTACATTATAGCCTTTTGAATTGGCTACCTGCTCTATTCCGCTCATGACTTTGGCAAAAAAATGATGTACGATTTCCGGAATGATAAGCCCTATTGTTTTCGTTTGTTTATTCTTTAAACTTAGCGCAATATTATTTGGGCGGTAGTTGTAGAACTTGGCAAAGGCTTGGATTTTTTCCCTGGTCTCACGACTAATGGCCTTATCGTCATGCAAAGATTTGGAAACCGTGGAAATAGAAACATCAAGTTCCCTGGCTATCCTTTTAAGTGTCATTTTAGGTTTCATCTGTTGATATTTATTTGTCTTTTAAAGGTCAGACCTGCCCTCCGTACGAGACTTCGGTAGGCGGGTGTAATTCGCCAATCAACATCTCGGTTGGTATCAAGAATTGTTATGGCTCATTTCATAACTTATAAATTTATCAAAAATCCGTGGTGAAATTGCGAAATTCCTAGTTTTCAATTCTTTTTTTAAATATTAAATAAAAATAAAAGTTGTCCACAGGAAAACGTTGTAATAGCCCATAGTGCCGATACTGTCAGAAATTTAACATAATTTTTACATAATTTTGATGTGAGAAAGAGAATTAAGTGATTAAAAATAGACTAATTCAAACAAGGCATTTATGAAAAAACTCAAACAGTATCTTCTACTGGTGACGTGTATGATTCCCATCGGAATTATAGCACAGACCACCGTAAATGGTACAGTAACCGAAAAAGCCACGGGGCTACCTTTGCCCGGGGTAAGCATTATAGTAAAAGGTACTTCTACGGGAACCACTACCGATTTCGATGGAAATTACATAATTACTGTCAATGAAGGTGATATTTTACAATTTTCCTACATTGGTTTCAAAAATATCGAAACTACGGTAACAGGCACCACCTTGAACATCGCTTTGGAAGAAGATGCCCAACAGTTGGGCGAAGTTGTGGTCATAGGTTATGGTACTACGACCAAAAAAGATGCTACCGGTGCGGTTATAGGTGTAACGGAAGAGGAACTGAATCAAGGATTCATTGCCTCTCCCCAAGATCTTTTGGTAGGTAAGGCCGCAGGGGTCAATATTACCACAAATGGAGGGGCTCCGGGAAGTGGCAGTCAAATCAGGATTAGAGGGGGATCTTCGTTGGATGCGAGCAATGATCCCTTGATTATTATTGATGGGGTTCCTTTGGATAACCAGGGTCTGGACGAACAGCGAAATTCCGGTTCCAGAAACGTCTTCGATTTTGTCAACCCCAGTGACATTTCTTCTTTTTCTATTTTAAAGGATGCCTCTGCAACGGCCATCTACGGTTCTAGGGCCTCTAACGGGGTTATCATAATAACCACTAAAAAAGGTACTGCGGGGGAACTTAAGTATACGTTCAATTCTTCCGTTTCCGTAAGCACCTTGAAAGATGTTATCGGCGTTTTTGGGGCTTCGGATTTTCGCAATCTCATAGAAGAAAGATTCCCCGGCCGTGTAGATGATCTGGGCACCGCCGATACCAACTGGCAGGAACAAATTTTTTCTACGGCAATAGGAACGGATACCAATTTCAGCGTAGGCGGGGGTATCAAAGGAGTACCTTTTAGGGCTTCTGTAGGATATACACAGCAAGATGGAATCTTAAGGACCGAGGCATTGGAGCGAACTACGGCCTCTCTTAATGTAACGCCTCGTTTATTTGATGATAAGCTTAAAATTGAGATCAATGGTAGGGGATCCTACACGGAAAATAATTTTGCCGATACCGGAGCTATTGGAAGTGCACTTGAATTTGACCCTACCCAACCGGTTTTTGATGCCGCTTTACCCGGAGGTTTTTTTGATTACTATGAAGCAGATGGTACAGCGACTACCAACACCATAGACAACCCTTTGGCGAAGTTGGAATTGCGGGATAATAGTACCATTACCAGAAGATTCGTCGGTAATGCAAAATTGGATTACCAACTACATTTTTTCCCGGATATTACGGCTACGGTCAATTTAGGAATTGACAAATCCAAAGGGGAAGGATCCGATATCCAACCTGCTACTTTGGCCAACCAAGCTATAGTTGAAGGTAGGATACGGAACTTTAACCAAGATGAGGAAAATAAGCTATTGGATGCCTATTTTAAATACACCAAAGATTTGGATAAACTGAAATCCAGATTGGATTTTACGGCAGGGTATTCCTATCAAAATTTCTACGAAAATAGATTAAGTGAAGATTTAAGGGGAGATGGTATAGGAGGGGCCTTGCTTATAAATACAATTTTAGAAAGCAATCTACAATCTTTTTTTGGGCGTTTCAACTATGTACTGAACGATAAATATTTATTGACCCTGACCTATAGAAGGGACGGTTCTTCTAGATTTGGGGGAGATAACCGTTGGGGTAATTTCCCCGCCGCCGCGTTGGCGTGGAACATAAGTGATGAGAACTTTTTAAAGGATTCCAATACATTGTCCAATCTAAAACTCCGATTAGGTTGGGGTATAACGGGTCAGCAAGACGTATTGCAAGGTACGGACACACAACCATTCCTCCCGCAGTTCTCCCCAAGTCAAAATGGAGCCGCTACCCAAATTGGACAGGATGCCAATGGCAACCCTATCTTTTCTACAACCATTAGGGCACAACCCTTTGATGCCAATATTAAATGGGAAGAGACCACTACCTATAATATCGGTTTAGATTTTGGCCTTTTTGATAATAGAATTAATGGTGCCATTGAAGCCTATTATCGGGAAACCGAAGATTTATTAAGTACCGTTAACGTTGCGGCAGGGAGCAACCTAACCAACAGATTACCCACAAATATAGGAAGCCTCACCAATAAGGGGATAGAATTCTCGCTGGATGCAGCCGTTTTCGATACGGAGAATTTTACCTGGGATCTAGGGTTCAACTTTGCCTACAATGAAAATGAAATAGACCGATTGTTCCTTACCGGGAATACCCCCGGAACAGGAATCCCTGTCAGCGGCACCTCCCTTATTGGCATTGGAGGAGATGATGGTGTCCAATATCATTTGGTAGGGCAACCTACCAGAAGCTATTTTGTATACGAACAGGTATATGATCAAAATGGCAACCCTCTAGAAGGTGTGGTAAGAGATCGTAACAATGATGGGGTCATTAATGATTTGGATAGAAGGGCTTTTAACCAGGCAGCGCCGCTTGCCAATTTTGGTCTGAATAGCCGATTTAACTATAAACAATGGGATTTTAGTTTTTCTGCACGTGCCAGCTATGGAAATTACAACTATAATGGCATCGATTTGAACCGTGGGAATTTCAGAAACCTAAATGTTGGACAAGATCTCAGAAATGTAGCCACATCCGTATTACAATCAAATTTTGAGGACACCAATGACCGGATTACATTTTCGGACTATTATGTTAGGGATGCCTCTTTTATCCGGATGGATAATATGACCCTGGGATATACGCTGGATAAGTTATGGAACGAAAGCTCTAGAATGCGGATTTTTGGAACAATGCAAAACGTCTTCGTTATTACAGATTATGATGGCTTAGATCCCGAAATTACAAATGGGATAGATAATAATGTATACCCGAGGCCATTTGTTGTGCAGCTGGGATTATCATTGGACTTTTAATAAAAAAACTAAAACATATGAAAATCAATAAAATATATAGACTAATACCGCTATTCGTATTCGTTTTTGTTTTCAATGGATGTATTAACGACCTTGACGAGATAGACACCATAAACATTAATTCCGAAAATGCCTTTGATGATCCGGAGAGCTATTTGCAGTTTTTAGCAAAAATATATGCCGGACTAGCGGTTACAGGACAACAAGGGCCTTCAGGGCAAGGCGATTTAATAGGTTTTGATGAGGGAAACTCTCAATATACAAGAACTTATTTCTATCTTAATGAAGTAACAGCGGATGCCGTAAAATGGCGTTATAACGATGCTGGACTTCCCGAATTATTGATCAATACATGGACACCGGACAACGATGTGATTTCCGTGGTCTACAATAGAATCATATTCCAAGTTACACAGACCAATGAATTTTTAAGACAGACCAGCGAATCTGCATTAGATTCAAGGGGCGTAGACGAGGCCTTAAGAGCCGAAATAAACTTTTATCGGGCAGAAGCGCGCTTTTTGAGAGCATTAAGCTACTACCACGCCTTGGAAATGTTCGGGGGCAACGTCCCTTTTGTTACGGAAGAGAATCTACCAGGGGCTTTTTTACCGGAGCAGACCAATGGAACCGCTCTCTTCCAATATCTAGAGTCCGAACTGTTGGAAATAGCCGATCTTATGGTTCCTGCAAGACAAAATGGTTATGGTAGGGCCGATCAAGCAGCGGCCTGGACACTGTTGGCCAGATTATACCTTAATGCGGAATCCTTTATTGGAGAAAATCGGTATAGCGATTGCTTGGACTTTTGTAATAGGATCATAGCTGCAGGATATACATTGGAGGAGAATTATAACCACCTCTTTTTGGCGGACAATAATACGGCCGATGGGATTATTTTTCCTATTACACATGATGGGATACAGACCCAATCCTTCGGTTTAATGTTTATCCTGGTCAACGGAGCTTTAGATGCAAATATTAACTCGACCGGAGATTTCGGTGCAAATACAGGCGGATTTGCCGGTCTTTCCTGTAAAGAAAGTTTTGTGCGGCTTTTTGAGTTTCCCGGGGATGATCCCTTTCAGGACAGTCCCGATCAACGTGCTTCTTTTCTCTTTAAGGACGGACACTCTTTGGAGCTGACCTCTCCTCCCACCGGAAGTGATTTTGAAGAAGGATTCGGGTACACCAAATACAGAAACTTAAGCTCTACAGGAGTTCCCGGGCAAGATGATAGCTATCCCGATATAGATCTTCCCCTCTTCCGTTTGGCCGATACTTATTTAATGTATGCCGAAGCATTTCTAAGAGGTGGAGGCGGAGATCAAGCAACGGCGTTGAGCTATGTTAATGCAATACGGCAACGTGCATATGGAGATACTTCCGGCAATGTTACTTCCATTGACCTTCAGTTCATTTTGGATGAAAGAGGTAGGGAACTTGGTTGGGAAGGTTACAGAAGAACAGATTTGGTACGTTTTGGTCAATATACCGGAAGTACCTATCTATGGGATTGGAAAGGAGGTTCTGAAAACGGAACCGCTATTCCCGAGCATTTTAATATTTTTCCGATTCCTTCAGGAGACTTAAGTGCAAATCCCAATTTAACACAAAACCCCGGTTATTAATAATTTAAATTGTACATGAAAATGAAATATTTAGGAAAATTTTTATCGTTGATTTTAATGTTTTCACTGGTAGGTTGTACCGATGACGATCCTACCATCGTAGCATCGGCAATAACACCGCCCGTATTATCCTCCCAATTGAACGGTAGTACCGTAGTGCTTACCGAAGAAACTGCAAGCAATATTGCTTTGACCTTTACCTGGTCTCCCGCTAATTTTGATGTAAGCACGGTGGAGAGCTATGAACTGTTCATGGGTATTTCCGGCAATGATTTTGCCGAACCGCACAGCTTTGGAACCACAACTAATACCTTTGTTTCCTTAACGGTACAAGAGCTTAATAATCTACTTCTGGACACCTTTCTCCAAGCTGTAGTAAAAGATGGTGACGACAATACCATTCCCGTTGCCATGGAAGCTAAGGTAGTTGCTTCTCTGGGTAGTTCACAGGCTATGGAATCCGATGTAATTTCTTTCAGCATCGTGCCCTTTGAGGAATCAACTGTCCCAATTATTTTGAAAAATTTATTTTTGGTCGGGAACGCTACCGCTTTCGATTGGAACAACAATAACAATAACTCTCCGATCATAAGAGATCCCAACAATGCAAACTTATTTGGTTATAAAGGAAGATTTCTTGGAATACCCAATGAGTTTAAATTACTGGAGATTAGGGGTCAATGGCAACCTCAGTGGGGATTGGATTCGGATTCTTTTGTGAGTAGTGATGCATTGGGAAGAGATCCTTCGAACATAAGTATTGGTGGGCCTGAAGGTTATTATGAGATATTAATTAATATTGAAGAGGGTACGCTATCTATATCGCCATATGATGCCAGTGGCGCCACCATTTATTCAACCATTGGAATTATGGGCTCTGCCAGAACAGGTAATGGCGACGGTTGGGATGATACTATCCTTCCGGACACCGATCTCGTACAATCCGCATTTGACCCTCATATTTGGTACATTGAGGAATTGGAATTGTTTAGTGGCGAAATAAAGTTCAGGGCAGAAAATGCCTGGGACACAAGTTGGGGCAACGATACGCCACTGACCGGTTATGGCAGTACGGAAAACGGACCGAACATTCCTGTAGATGCTGGAACCTACGAAATTTGGTTCAATGATCTGGATGGCAGTTATATCCTTGTTGAAAAGGAATAAAAGGTCAAAAAAAATTATGGCCGAAGTCGAAAAATACTTTTGCGACTTCGGCTAAATTCAGCAATACATTAATCTCGTTCAATTCATTACAATGGTTATTTTTAAAATAAAAAACAAAGCGTTTTCAGTTATTTTGATATTTGGAATTCTATTCTCTGTCTCATGCTCCGATGCTTTCGATACGCCCACAGGTTTAATTGAACCTGTTGATTCTCAAGAAGGAGAAGTATCCGAAGGACAGGACCTTACGGCCTTCTTAAATGGTAATGGCGTTATGATGCAGGCTTTTTATTGGGATGTAGAACCACGTTTTGATTGGTGGGATCTCATTGCGGACAAAACTGATGACTGGGCAGCGGTAGGTATCGACAGAATATGGTTGCCCCCGGTTTCAAAAGGACAATCGGGTGGTTTTTCCATGGGATACGACCCTTCGGATTACTATGATTTGGGAGAATACTTTCAACATGGAACCACGGAGACCCGCTTTGGTTCAAGGGAAGAGTTGGATAATCTTATTACAACGGCCCACGCCAATAATATAGAAGTGATAGCAGACATTGTTATGGGGCACAATAGTGGTGGAGGTCCTGAGTTCAATCCTTATAGAAGCAAGGAGACCTTTACACTGTTCAACGAGGCAAACGGAAATGCTTCAGGGATGTTTAACAGAAGTTTTGAGGATTATCATCCAAACAGTATACATGCTAATGACGAAGAGGCACTTTTTTTTGAAGAACAGGATTTATGCCACCTTCAGGACAACGTACAGAACTGGTTGTGGAAATTTGATAATTCGGTAGCGAAGTACTATAAGAATACCGTTGGTTTTGATGGCTGGCGTTTTGATTATGTGAAGAGTTTCAATGCCTCCTATGTGACCGAATGGGTAAATGAGGTAGGTGGATGGAGCGTAGGGGAGTTCTTTGACGGTAATGCAGATCTTGTTCGCACATGGGTTGCCGATTCTGGCGTAAATGCATTTGATTTTCCATGCTTGTTCCAAATGCGGGATGCTTTTCAAGGAAACGACTTGGGCATACTTCAAAATGGGGATATGCTTTGGAAAACCAACCCTAACGAAGCCGTAACCTTTGTAGCCAATCATGATACCGATCGAGAACCTGTAATAGAACAGGAATATAAGCTTTTTGCCTATGCATATATTTTGACACATCCGGGATATCCAACGATTTTCTATTTAGATTATGAAAACGAAGAGTTTAAAGAGAAACTTAACAATTTAATCTTAATTAACAGAACCATCGCAAGTGGTGATTTGGAAGTACTATACTCGGACAATGACGAATATATTGCGCTTCGTAGCGGAGAAGGCGATAATCCCGGATTGGCAATTTATATTAACCGAAATGGCCTGGAGCTTTCCCGTGACGTAAGCACACAATGGACAGCACAGGATTTGCATGATTATACAGGGAACATCACTACCTCCCTTTCTACGGATAGTAACGGATCGGTAAGTTTAAGGGCTCCCGGAAATGGATATGCCATATGGTCCGTTAAGTGAAAAATAAGGCCCCACTCCCATATAAAGGGGTTTTGTTTTGTCAGTAGCTTTGAGGAAATTTCAATAAGATTTCCAATTTTAAAATATACAAGGCCTGAAGGAATAGGATTTTGGGACTTACCCGGATTTCTATTTTCAGACCTCGGAATTCTTTAAAAAAGCGACTTTATATTTAATTGGCAGTAGACTCTCGCTCCATTAAAGTCGCTTTAAGGATTTCTGTCCTATATATACCCTCTTTGCTTTCATCCTCTACTTTTTCAATGAGCATTTCGGCAGCGATTTCTCCCATTTTTTCCCCATGTTGTGCTATCGCGGTCAAACTGGGGCTGGCGTATTTGGAAAGAATACCATCGGTAAACCCTATGAAAGAAACATCCTCAGGTATTTTTAACCCCCTCTTTTTAACAAGGCGCATACTATGAATAGCAAATATTTCGTTCACACATAAGACCGCATCGACCTGCTCACTGTCAAAAAAATCGTTTATGGCTTTTTCATCGATATCCATATAGGGCAGTTTTAAAATTAGGTCCTCATTAACTTCCATATTATTATCCTTTAGTGCCTCACAATAGCCCAGTGCTCTTTCCCTACTAACACTAAAATAATCTTCGGTAGTTATTAAAGCTATTCTTTTCTTGCCACTGTCTATAAATTTTTTTACCGCAAAATAAGCGCCTTCCCTATCGTTGATGATCACTTTATCGCATTCCACCTCATCCGTAACCCGATCGAACAAAACTAAAGGAATACCCTGTTCCGTAACTTCTTTTAAGTGGTTATAATCATTTTTTAATTGGGTTTCGGCGGACAATGCCATAATAAAACCATCTATACTGCCATTCTCCAACATTTCCATGTTTATAACCTCCTTATCAAAAGACTCGTCCGAGACACAAACAATAACATTATAGCCCTTGGCATTGGCAAATTTTTCTATACCACGTATTACGGTAGTAAAAAAATAATGCACAATATCCGGAATAATTACCCCAATATTCTTGGTACGCTTGTTTTTAAGGCTAATAGCAATATTATTGGGCTTGTAGTTGTACAATTTTGCAAAAGCCTGGATTTTTTCCTTGGTGTCCCTACTTATTTCTTCACTATTCTTTAGGGCCTTGGAAACCGTGGAAATAGAAACTTCCAATTCACGGGCTATGTGCTTAAGGGTTATTTTTCTTTTCAAATTTTAGTTAATTAATAAGAAGATAATTCTAAAAACGAAAATTAAGTATTAAAAAAGCAACAGCGGCAAATTTGCTTTTTTTTAACAACAAAAAGAATCATTGGTTAAAAATATGACAGCTATTCATTCACTTTCTTAAAACTATCCTAAGATAAAAAATACTATATTTGTTTTAAAAAATATCATATTTCTCGCTTCAGATGCTATTTAATTAAGGATAATACAATTTACACGACTATAGATTACGAGTCTGGTATTTTTCAAAAGTTATTAACACGAAACCGTTTTCGTGACTTATTATATAACTGCTAAAAGGAATTTAACAATTTTTTTACATATGTTTAAACCTTGAATTAAAATTAACTAAACTTAAATTGATTATTTATGAAGATTACGCTACTAAAAAGCTTTATGCTTATCGGGGTATTTTTGTGCTTCGGATTAGTGAAAGCTCAGGAAGTGTCAGGTACGGTTTCTGACGCAAGTGGACCCCTGCCCGGGGCCAGTGTTGTTGTAAAAGGGACTACCAACGGTACACAAACAGACTTTGACGGTAATTACACCTTAAGTGATGTGGGCAGTGATGCAACTTTGGTTTTTAGCTATATAGGCTTTAGTACCCAAGAAATTGCAGTTAACGGCCAAACGACCATTAATGTTGTTTTGCAAGAGGATGCAAGTGAATTGGACGAGGTAGTCGTTGTTGGTTATGGTACGCAAACCAGAAGAACAGCCGTGGGAGCTGTAGAAAGTGTAAAGTCCGAAGAATTCAACAAGGGGGTTATTGTAAACCCACAACAGTTGATTCAAGGTAAAACAGCCGGGGTACAGATTTCAGCTACCACTGGTGAGCCTGGAGCGGCCGTAAATGTAAGGATTCGTGGTACCGCTTCCGTACGGGCAAATAACAACCCGCTTTATGTGGTAGATGGTGTTCCCTTAAGTGGGGGAAACACGTCCGGTGCCGCCGGTGGTGGTAATACGGACATCGGAACTGCCGCTGCGTTGGATCCCTTAAGCTTTTTAAATCCAAACGATATTGCCAGTATCGATATTTTAAAAGATGCATCCGCAACGGCCATCTATGGTTCCAGGGGTGCTAACGGGGTGGTATTGATTACTACTAAAAGTGGAGTTTCAGGCAAAAGCGTACTGGAGTTTTCATCCAGTTTCTCCGTAGGCTACATTCCCAACCAATTGGATCTGCTATCGCCCGATCAATTCTTGCAGGCACAAGTAGACCTGGGAGGTGTTGCATCCGATTTTGATTTTGGAGCACGAAATGACTGGCAAGACGAAATCTATAGAACGTCCTTTACCCAAAACTATAACCTTTCCTATGGTGGTGGCAATGAATCGGGCAATTATAGATTGTCCTTTGGTTATCAGGACCAAGAGGGTGAAGTAGAGCAAAGTACCTTTGATAGATTGACGGCACGATTTAATGCTACGCAGCGCTTTTTTGACGATAAGTTAAAACTTACTACACAGGCAACCATATCCAATATTGAGTCGCAAAGACCACCAATTGCGGATAACCCTAATGCAAGGGGGGATTTATTGGCCACTACTTGGGCCTTTAACCCTACCCAACCTATTCTCGCTGCGGGCGGCTTTAACCAACCAACATTTGAGACTCGTAACCCTTTGGCCGTATTAGGGCTTATTAGAAATGTCAGTAGTACACTTAGGGCACTTATTAATGTAGGGGCGCAATATAAGTTTACCGACAATCTGAGTTTTAACACCAACATTGGTCTGGACAAATCTACCTCTTCGGCAAATTCCGCAATTTCGTCTTTGTTCAATTCGGAACAGACACTTGGACAGGGTAGAGCCAATTTTTTTGAAGTAGATCAAACGGTCACTACTTGGGAATCCTATTTTAACTATAACAAAAGTTTTGGGGAAAACAATAATGTCCTCGACGTTACCTTAGGTCATTCTTATCAGGAATTTATTGCAGAAGCCTTAACTATAAACGCTGCTAATTTTAGGACGACCGATCTGTTTCAAATGGTAAACAATCTTGCATCGGCCCAGACTTTCTCCAATCAAACTTCCCTGAACATTGATGAATTACAATCCTTCTTTTTAAGGACAAACTATTCCATTAAGGGAAAATACAATTTCTCCGGGACCTTAAGAATTGATGGTTCTTCTAGATTTGGTGGTAACAATCAATACGGAACCTTTGGTGCAGTAGGTGCTTCATGGGCAATTGCCGAGGAAGACTGGTTCCCAGAGTTTTTTGACACCTTCAGATTAAGAGCGGCATATGGTGTTACCGGTAACCAAGAAGGATTGGGATCCAATCAGTTCACACAGCGTGAAAGATTCAATGTAGGGCAAATTGACCAGACACCTCCGGCCACTGGTGGTATAGACAATGGGGGTACATTCGTTCCTGGAGGGGCATTATTTGCCGCCTTTAGCAATCCTGATTTAAAATGGGAAGAAAACGAACAACTGAACATTGGTATCGACTTTGCATTTTTGGATGGTAAAGTCAGTGGTTCTATGGAATACTATAGTAGGATAACTTCTGGATTTTTATTACAAACGCAAAGTGCCCAACCGGCTGTACAGCCTTTCGTTTTTGAGAATGTTGACGGGGAAATCAAAAACTCAGGTGTAGAATTGAATTTGAACGTAACGCCAGTAGAAAACGATGATTTTTCCTGGGACATCAACTTCAATGTAGGGTATAATGATAATACAATACAAAACTTCTCGGGACAACCTATTCAAACAGGAGCAATTAACGGCCCCGGACTAACAGGTGCTTTCGCACAGCAACTTGAAAACGGTCAACCCCTCTTTAGTTTTTATCTCAATGATTGGCGAGGTCTTACTCCTGTAGCCGACCCTAACAACATTCAGCCAACGGAAGGAGTAAATATCTTCTTAGATGCGAACAACGAGGAATCTACGGTAGGTACCCCAAGATTTGTAGGGGAAAGCGCCTTACCGGATATCACTCTTGGTTTTACCCAAAATTTCCGGTATAAGAATTGGGATGCCAGTATCTTCTTTAATGGACTTTTCGGCCAATCCGTATACAGTAACAACAGAAATGCATTCTTTGCCATTGGTAATTTGGCACAGGGCAGGAACGTAACGACTGATTTATTGCCTTTTATCGGTCAGGAAAATCCGTTGAACATTGCCGAGGTATCCTCTAGATTTTTAGAAGATGCATCCTTCTTAAGGCTTCAGAACATATCCGTCGGCCATAATGTTCCTGTATCGGAAGATAGTATTTTTAGCGGCTTGCGTATATTCGCCAATGTTCAAAATGTATTCGTGATTACGGATTACAGTGGTCAAGATCCTGAGGTTTCCGTAGATAGAAATCTAAACAATGTACCTTCATTGGGGATAGACCTGACCGCTTTCCCTAGACCAACCACTTTTACTTTAGGCTTTAATGCAAGTTTTTAATATAAAAAAAATAGTAATGATGAGAAAAAAAATGTTTAAAAATCGATTGACCCAATACTTTGGTGCAGCCATGCTGCTCATAGTAGGGCAAGCATGTACGGATTTGGAGCCGAATTTTCAGGACTCCGTCTCCGTAGAAACCGCCGAAGGTGACTTCGGAGGTGTTACCAGTACCGCCAACTCTTTGGAGGCACTGTATAACAACATTGAGAACCTAAATGCCCAAAACAATGAATATGCGCTAATGGAGGTATCGGCAGATAATATTGCAGTATTGACCAGAGGAGCAGACTGGGGAGATAATGGGGTATGGAGGCAACTTCACAACCACACATGGAACGCTACCCAACTTTACGTTTTAAATGCTTGGAACAATAGAAACTCCCAAATTTTGGCAGCTACGCAGTTATTGGATCCCGCCTCGGGACCCTCACCGGCAATCGCCGCACAAGCTAGGGTAATAAGGGCTATTAATACCTTTATGGTTCTAAATTTCTTTGGCCAGGTACCTTTTAGAGGGGTCAATGATGGTGTAGATGTGGATCCTACGGTCCTTAGTGCTCAAGAAGCTTTTGATTTGGTCATTAGTGACCTGAATTCAGCAATTGATAGTGGCGACCTAACTGATCCTGGACCAACTGGCGATCTTTTCACCATTAGTGAGTCGGCCGCACGTTTTATCAGGGCCAAGGTTAACTTAAATGCAGAAGCTATTCTTGGGGCCGCACCGGCAGGTGCCTATGATGCCGTAATTGCAGATGTCAATGCCATTGAGGTTGCAGGATTTGAATTGGATCCCGGCACAGGTCCTTATGGTTATTTTGATATTTTCGATCTTTCCGCAACTACTGGTGTAAACTCAGAGGTAATCATGGCTTTGAGTGTCGGTACAGGGGAAAGGGTCTTCAACATGATCCACCCCAACCAGACCGGATGGAACGGTTTTGTTACCCTTACGGAAACCTTCCGATTGTTTGGAACAGCTGATGTAAACGATGATGCGCGATTAGGCTTGGCAGGTCCGGACTTTAATGGATTATCCACCGGATATCTAAGAGGTCAACAACTGAATGGTAGCGGTGACCCATTATTCGACAGACAAGGTGCACCTCTAGTTTATGAGGACGAGTTATTGACAAGCCTTGAAATTAATAATGAGCGTACTGGAATAAGAATTGTCAAATATCCACAAAGAGGAGACGATGGTTTCCCGGATACATCCAATGATTTTATATGGATCCGATATGCGGAAGCGCTCTTGATGCGTGCGGAAGCTACACTTCGCGGTGGAACTGGAGGACCAACGGCTTTAGTAGATGTCAACGCAATTAGAAGTAGAGCCGGAGTAGCACAGTTAGGTTCAATTACTTTGGAGGAACTAGAGGATGAAATTACCAAAGAAATGAATTCCGAAACCAATATTGCCGGTAGAAGAGCTGTTCAAATTCGTTTTGGAAATTTTGCCGGTACATGGGAATTAAAAGACGTGCAGGATGAGTTTAGGAATCTATTTCCTATCCCTCAGACCGCTTTAGGTTCTAATCCTAATCTGGTGCAGAATCCTGGTTACTAATAAAAATAAAGTTTAAGTTTGTTAAAAGAGAGGGCAAAATTATTTGTCCTCTTTTTTATGTTATAAGCTCTAGAGTTGAATTCTCCGTTAAGAGACTAATAAACATGTTAATATTCAATAACAATTATGAAATTCCATTACAATTCGGTAGTTTAGAAGCCTATCTGAAAGTGAATTGCGTTAAACCGATATATTGTTCCACATAACACATGCCAATTATTAATTCGCACGTATTGTCTGAAAAAATCGCAAAGAATTAATTATAAGAACGTATACAACTATTTTCATATCCCCCTTTACAATTACCTTCAATTTCTTAAAGAAAAATGAATACCTTGAAACGAATCAGTTATTATTTACTAGTATCCCTATTCCTTTCCTGTAATGAGCGTTCTAAAAATACAGACGAAACCTCCAACGCCATCAGTACCCTATTCACCAAACTAGATGCCGAACATACCGGTATAAATTTCATTAATGAAATAGAAAACGAAAAAGATTTTAATATTTTTCTATATCGTAACTTTTACAATGGCGGTGGTGTAGCTATTGGTGATATCAATAATGACGGGCTTCCGGACATCTATTTGACAGCGAACCGTAAAAAAAACAAGTTATACCTTAATAACGGAAATTTTAAGTTCGAGGATATTACGGACAAAGCGGGAGTAGCAGGAAATAAAGCGTGGTCCACAGGAGTGGTACTTGTAGATATCAATGCCGATGGATTATTGGATATTTACGTATGTAACGCAGGATATATTAAAGGCGATGACCAGAAAAATGAACTGTTCATCAATAATGGAGATCTGACCTTTACCGAAAAAGCGGAGGATTATAATCTCGCGGATAGCGGGTTTACCACGCATGCCGCCTTCTTTGATTATGATAAAGACGGGGATTTGGATGTTTATATGCTTAATAACAGTTTTATTCCCGTAGGGAGTCTTGGCTATGAAAACAAAAGGAATTTAAGGGCAAAGGATTGGAATGTTGTAGACTATGTAAAAGGTGGTGGTGATAAACTATTCCAAAATGATAATGGTATTTTTAAAGATGTAAGCGATGAGGCCAACATTTTTGGAAGTCTCATAGGTTTTGGATTAGGCGTTACCGTGGGCGACATAAATAATGATTTGTATCCGGATATTTATGTGTCCAACGATTTTTTTGAACACGACTATCTGTATATCAATAATCAAGACGGTACGTTTACCGAAAGCATAAAAGATTGGGCCTCCCACCTCAGTTTGTTTTCTATGGGGGCCGATATGGCCGACATTAACAATGATGGAAAGTCCGACATTTTTATTACCGATATGCTCCCTGAAGGAGATGAGCGTCTCAAAAACACTACTAATTTTGAAACCTATGATATCTATCAACTCAAATTGAGAAATGATTTTTATCATCAATATATGCAGAACACCTTGCAACTGAATACCGGAAATGCATTTTCTGAAATAGCCAATTATGGAGGTGTATCCTCAACGGACTGGAGTTGGGGAGCACTACTTTTTGATATGGACAATGACGGTTATCGTGATATTTACGTATGTAACGGCATTTATCATGACCTCACCAACCAGGATTTCATCGACTTCTTTGAGGATGTTACTAGACAACAAACTGCCGTTTATGGTGATAAAGAGCAAAAAGAAGCGGTAATCAATGCCATGCCTTCGGTTGCCATTCCCAATTACGCTTTTAAAAACAATCAAGACCTTACTTTTTCCAATGCTACCTCTGACTGGGGATTTGATACCCCCAGCTTTTCAAATGGTGCTGCTTACGGAGATCTCGATAATGATGGGGATTTGGATTTAATCATCAATAATGTAAATCAGGAGTTATTTGTATACAAAAACAATTCGGAAAGTAGGGGCCATAATTATTTAAGACTGAAATTAGAAGGCGAGGCCCCCAATACGTACGGTGTAGGAAGTGTTGTAGAGATATTCATTAAGGATAAGGTAATCCGACAAGAACTAATTCCCTCAAGGGGATTTCAATCATCTGTAGACTATACCATGACAATAGGCTTGGGCAAAATTAAAAATATAGATTCGTTACGGGTTATTTGGTCCAATGATAAAACGGAAGCACTTAGGGACATCTCCGCAAATACGACCTTGACCATGAAACAGGAGAATGCCCAAGATACTTATGTCTTAAAAAACAAGGAAGTACCGGCCTTGCTCAAAGAAATTGACAACACTATAGTTTCGCATAAAGAAAATGTCCATGTCGATTTTGATTATGAAGGGCTTATTTCTAAAATGCTATCACAAGAAGGGCCTGCTATGGCCGTGGCCGATATTAATAATGACGGTAATGAAGATATTTTTATTGGGGGGGCCAAAGGGCAACAAGCTAAAATCTATTTTCATCTAGGCGACGGAAGACTGAAAGCTGCAGGCACCCAGGATGTTTTTAGGGAAGATAGGCTTTTCGAAGATACCGCTTCCGCCTTTTTTGATGCAGATGGAGATGGTGATATGGATTTAATAGTTGGATCGGGCGGCAATGAACCCAATAGCACGTCCCACTCCAACTATACCAACCGGCTATACATAAACGACGGAAACGGTAATTTTAGCAAAAGCCCGTATATAGTTAAAAGTGTAGAACACAATGTTTCCGCAATAGCACCCTATGATTTTGACCAAGATGGAGATGTAGATCTCATGATCGCAAGCAGAAGCGTACCCGGAATTTATGGGATTGACCCGGAACATCTGCTGTTGGAAAACGATGGTACGGGCAATTTTTCCGATGTTACCGAAAACAAAGCGTATAACCTAAAAGATTTAGGGATGGTAACTGCGGCTTCCTGGGCGGATGTGGACGGGGATTCTAAAAAAGATTTGGTTTTGGCAGGGGATTGGAGCACACCACTAATCTTCAAGAATAATGGTCGTCGATTGAGGCCATTAAAAACAAATTTGGATAGTATCTCGGGCTGGTGGAATACCGTCCATGCCGAAGATATAGACGGGGATGGCGATATTGATCTAATCCTAGGGAACCAAGGCAATAACACTACCTATAAAGTATCTGAAGAAGCCCCATCCAAAATTTTCATTAATGACTTTGACAATAATGGGACCATAGAACAAATTGTGACAAGAACGGTGAATGGCCGTGATGTCCCTATAGCCTTAAAAAGAGAGCTTACCGCACAGTTGGTATCTTTAAAAAAACAAAATTTAAAGTTTTCCGATTATGCTACCAAGAGCATCAATGAACTATTGGCACCGGATATTCTTCAGAATTCCATTATAAAAATGGTAAATACTTCGGAAAGTATAATCGCGATCAACAATGGAGATGGAAATTTTGAAATTAAAAAATTACCAAGAGAAGCCCAGTTTTCATGTATCTGTGGCATTCATTGCACGGATATTGATAAAGATGGAGTGATGGACATTATTTTCGGGGGAAACAACTTCGAATTTAAACCACAGTACAGCAGACTGGATGCCAGTTATGGAGGTATTCTATTGGGCACTACAAATGGGGAGTTCAAATGGCAACCCTATGACACATCGGGTTTCTTTACAAAAGGAGAAATAAAACATCTCCTCCCTTTTAAGGACAAAAGTGGAAGGGAGTTTTTAATCGTAGGTAGAAATAATGATACCCCAAAAATCTTCAAGTTCAATAACTAGGGAAAAAACCAACACTCTTTATATTGCATGCTGTGGCCTAATTGGATGACAAAATACAGTGTCATTTTACACAACGAATGTAAACGTTTACATTTATTATTCGTATGTTTGTCCATACCGTAATATGCTTTCAAGATCCACATCATATATTTTAGGTGCAATTGTTCTAGCTGGCACCCTCTTAGGATACATATCCCCCGCGATTGCATTATTGATCGGTATGCTTGGTGGAATTTTTCAAATCGTTGATAAGGATTTGGTTAGCGAAAATGTGGGTTTCCAAAAATCTCTATTACAGCTATCCGTAGTAGGTTTAGGCTTTGGCATACATATACAGGAAGCCTTGGTGATGGGTTCCAATAGTTTCTTCATTAGCTTAATAGCCATAGTCTTTACTTTTATCATTGCGTTTACTTTAGGAAAAATCTTTAAATCGGAAAGAATAACCACCATTTTGGTTGCTTCCGGTACGGCTATTTGCGGAGGCAGTGCCATTGCCGCCGTGAGTCCAAGCATAAAAGCCAATTCAAACCAGACATCCATTGCATTGGCCATCGTTTTTTTATTAAATGCCATTGCGTTGTTTATCTTTCCTACCATTGGACACTTTTTTGACCTTAGTCAATCTCAGTTCGGACTTTGGTGCGCCATAGCCATTCATGATACCAGTTCGGTAGTGGGAGCAAGTGAATTATTCGGAGAGGAATCCTTAGTCATAGCCACCACGACCAAATTGGTCAGGACTTTATGGATCATACCTTTGGTGCTCATTATCTCTTTCGGTAATCAGTCCAAAAGTAAATCTACCTTCCCTTGGTTTATAATAGGCTTTTTGGCAGCAATGTTACTAACATCCTATGTTCCACAAATAGAATCGGTGTCCGATAAAATTGTATGGTTTTCACGGAAACTATTGATTTTTACTTTGTTTTTGATCGGATTGCAGATTAATATTGGTCAACTTAAAAAACTTGGCTTTACTATTCTAATAGTTGGCATTTTGACCTGGTCCATTCTAGCCGTACTTTCCTTATTGTATATTCTAAATTATACGTAATGTAAAAAAGGAATCTATCTAAATGCTTAATTTCGTGAGATGGCAGGAATAAAAGATATCGCAAAAATTACCGGGCTATCCCTTGCTACAGTATCTCGTGTATTCAATAACAGCCCATTGGTTTCACCAGAAACCAGAAAAAAGGTTTTAAAAGCCGCCAAAGACCTGGATTATCAACCCAATATAATGGCCGCTGCCTTACGCAGTGGAAAAAGTAGAATCATAGGTGTAATAGTACCGGAAGTAAACAACCATTTTTTTAGCAGTATTATTAACGGAATAGAACAAAAAGCGTGTGACCTAGGGTATAACATCATCATTGCCCAATCCCACGAATCCGTGGAAAATGAGAACAATGCCCTGCAATCTTTCATACAGCTTAAAGTTGATGGGGTATTAATGTCCTTATCTAAGGAAACTACTGATTTTTCGCCAATAGAAAAACTGGTGAAAAATAAAGTACCTATAGTTTTTTTTGATAGAATCCCGGATTTGGAACCCATAAACTCCGTAGTTTTAGATGATTATCAAGGTGCCCTTATAGCGACCCAACATCTTATTGATAATGATTGTAACCACATCATCCATATTGCCGGAAACTTAAATGTATCCATTTTTAGACAACGGCAAGAAGGTTTTATGGACGCCTTAAAAAAGAACGGTCATAAGATATCAAAAGACAGTGTGCTCCAACTCCGTTCAGAAGTGGATACCGATTCAATAGTTCTTAATAAAATACTTCGTCAATATCCTACCATAGACGGTATTTTTGTGTATGGAGACGAAAGTTGCCTACATGTAATGAACATCTTAAAGACACTGAACATTAATGTTCCAGACAGTATAAAGGTCATCGGATTCGGTAACGCCGAGTTTAGCGCATTGGTAAATCCCAGCATCAGTACTATTGATCAAAAATCCAATGAAATGGGGCTTTTAGCCGCCGATATCCTTATAAAAAATTTAAATCGGGATAAAATCACCTATTCCAAACAGGTATTGACACCAGAACTGATAGTAAGGGATTCAACAAAAAGGAATAGCATAAACAGTCCCTAAAAATTCAAAAATTGGGTGATTTGCTTTTGAAGACTTTGTTCCGCATCGGAATTGACCAGATCGTTCTCTTCGTTTAGTAGTTTATATACAGAAGAAATAGGATTTTTATTGGGGTGAACATGCATTCCTAAATGATTTAAAACCTCTGATAAATGATCCATACCGCGTAAATTTCCAGCTCGTCCGGAAGCGATTCCAGTAATACACGCTTTTTTGTCCGCAAAACTTTTATCGTACTCCCTCACAGAAATAGCATCCAGTATCAGCTTTAGAATTCCAGGATAACTCCCATTATACTCCGGTATAAAAAACCAGAATTTTGATGAGGGAATAAAATAGGTGTCCTGAAAATGTTGTATGGCCCGTGGTTGTTCTTTATACATGGTCTCGGTGATAATGGTATCGTCCAAACTGGATAAATCCAAGAAAAGCACATCATCTTCGGTTTTTTCCCGGATTTTCCCATATACATACTTAGCGAAATGTACCGTCTTGTTATCCTTTCTATTGGAACCAGAAATAATTGTAATCATTTTAGTCTTTATATGATATGTGTTGTTAGCAGCTTATAAAGCAAGGATAAAATTAGCAAAATTTTAAATGTAAACGTTTACATTATTTGGTTTTTTGTTTATATTTGAAAAATATCGATTATATTTTACGAATAAAATGATTTTATCAAGAGATAATGTATCGCCTTATATTATTGGTACCATGAGATTGGGGTCATGGGGTAGTAATCTATTGACTAAGGAGTATGAGGAATTCATTGAAGGGTGTTTAGAACTTGGTCTCATAGATTTTGACCATGCCGATATTTACGGTGATTATACTACGGAGGCAGATTTTGGAAAGGTATTGAAATCCAGACCTGATTTGAGGAAAAAGATAAGGATTACTACCAAATGTGGTATAAAGATGATGACGGACAACCGTCCACAACACTTGCTCAAGTCTTACGATTTGTCCAAGGAACATATCAAAACATCTGTGGAAAAATCCCTGAAAAGCTTGCAAACGGATTATATTGATGTCTTGCTTTTACATAGACCGGATTATTTATTAGATCCTCATGAAATTGCAGCAGCTTTTTCCGACTTAAAAAAAGAAGGGAAAGTACACACATTCGGGGTCTCAAATTTTTCACCTTCACAGTTTGATTTATTGAACTCCCTTACACCTCTGGCAACCAATCAGGTAGAAATATCACTTCTGCAGCGCAAAGCCTTTGAAGATGGTACATTGGACCAATGTCTAAGATATAAAAGTATTCCGGCGGCATGGTCTCCCCTGGGCGGAGGCTTGCTATTTAAAGATTCGGAGAATGATGGGGTAAAGGCCATTAAGGGTGTACTCGATACGCTCTCCAAAAAATATGGTCTAGCCGCGGACCAAATTCTTTATGCCTGGTTACGCAAGCATCCCGCGGGTATCATTCCCGTACTGGGTACTTCAAAATTGGAACGTATCCGTACGGCACATAACGCTTTGAATACGACCATTACACACGAAGAATGGTATATGCTTTGGGAAGCTGCCATTGGAGGAGAAATTGCTTAATAGTACTAATCAATAGAAGTTTATACGATATGGACACAAATAAGATACAAATTAGATCACCGCATTTAGAAGGCGCCGAAGTTTCCTGGTTTGCACCGATTTGCAATGGGGACGACCGTTATTTGGGCGAGCGCAATATGGCCTACAAAAGCACTTTTAAAAACGCATCGGAAATTCTATTGACGGCGGATAAAAATGGCTATAGGAATATTTTATGCCCTTCTTCTTATCAAGTTGGGCAGGATACCTTGCCCTTTGCCGCGGCAGTTGCTCCAATGACCGAACAAATCAATTTGTTGGCGGCAGTACGGTGCGGTGAAATACATCCACCGATGTTGGCAAGAACATTGGCCACAATTGACCACATTCTGGAGGGACGGTTTACCATTAATATCATATCCTCTAATTTACCTGGGGAAGACCTTTCCTCTGAAGATCGTTATCAGCGATCTAGAGAGGTCATAGAAATCCTAAAGCAGGCTTGGACCCAGGATGAAATAGATTATAAAGGTCAATTTTATAACTTTAAATTGCCTACCCAACCCGCAAAAACATATCAGAAAGACGGGCCATTGCTATACTTTGGGGGCTACTCCCCCGCCGCTGTAGACCTTTGCGCGGAACATTGTGATGTGTACTTAATGTGGCCAGAAACCGAGGAAAATTTAAAAACTTTAATGGAGAACATGAGTGCCAAGGCCGCAACTTATGGACGTAAAGTAGATTTTGGATTACGCGTACATATGGTGGTCCGGGAAACCGAAGAGGAAGCAAGGGAATATGCGGACAGTATCATTTCCAAATTAGAGGTAGAACAGGGAAAAGAAATAAGGGAAAGAGCTCTTGATGCAAAATCCTATGGAGTAAGCAGACAGGCCCAAATGCGTGAAATCTCCGAGGATGATGGCTATGTAGAAGATCATATGTGGACAGGCATAGGAAAAGGACGCTCCGGTTGTGGGGCAGCACTTGTAGGCAATCCCGATCAAATTGTAGCTAAGTTAAATAGATATATGGATATGGGTATCCGAGCATTTATATTTTCCGGTTATCCCCATAAAGAGGAGTGTGAACGATTTGCCAAACTGGTTTTACCCAGGCTTAAAACATTTTCAATGCCCATTGAGCAAGGAAAAGTAACCAGTGATGCGCCTTTGTCTCCATTGGGAGCAGGAATTCGTGTTTAAAAACTATTTATTTTAACGAACAAAGCCCTATATTAGGGATTCTAATGACCAACCATAACTACCAAACCACCAAAGAAAAGCAATTTTGATAAGGTACTATTTCCGGGTTTACTATGTAGTTGTCATTAACCTTGAGTAAATGAACTAACTTAATAGGATACTTCATGATCGATTTACTAATAGTTTGCGCATACTTTATTATCGTTTTCGTAACGGCAATAACAGGACGAACTCCAAAAGATGCTACTGTTGAGGAATACTTTTTAAGTTCAAGAAATTTACGTTGGCCGTCCATAGCATTTTCTACTATTGCCACCAATGTCCAGGGATACCAATTTTTGGGCTTTATGGGGTCGGCCTACCTATATGGTTTGGCCCAGGCCAATTTTGAAATCAATGCCATACAAGGCTTACTACTAGCGGCATTTATTTTTGTTCCCATGTATCTTAGGGAACAGATCATCACCATTACACAATTTATTAAAACCCGATTGGGCAAAACGGTAGCCTTGATATATTCTGCCTCCAACATCCTTCTGTTTTCTACCATTACCTTAGGGGCCGCCTTATTTTGGGGAGCGTATTCGGTAGATTTAGTTTTTGGGGATTACCTGTCATTTATTCATCAAGATCGTTTGATACGTATCGCTATTTTAATCGTATTCTTAGGGCTATTCTCCGCCACCTATACCTACTTTGGCGGACTCGCTGCAGTGGTACGTACCGATGTGATACAATTTGCTATTTTACTGACCGGAGGTATCGTTGTGATGTTCATTGCAGTCCATCATTTAGGAGGTTGGTCACAGTTCTATGTAAAAACCGAACATCTAATGCACCTGCATTTACCTGCCGATCACCCAAAATTGCCTTGGATCCATATTTTTGGTGCATTTTTATTGAACATCAACTACTGGTGCGCCAATCAATCCGTAGTGCAACGTTCCTTGGCCGCAAAAAGTCTAAAAGACGTGCAGATAGGGCTTATGGTAGGTGGACTTATGAAATATTTTATGGCCGCCATCATTATATTACCGGGAATAGCATTGGTCGGAATTCTTGGGGACAACGGTCTTGCCGATCCGGATTCAGCCTTCCCTTACTTAGTAAATACATATTTGCCCGTTGGTCTAAAAGGTCTTATCCTATGTGCACTTTTTGCCTCCTTAATGAGTACGGTGGACTCCACCTTTAATTCCTTGGCTACCCTTTGGTCCATAGATATTTATAAGGAATATGTAAACAAGTCGGCCTCGAGTAAGCAAATTGTTAGATCCGGAAAAAAAGCCATCCTCATATCATTTGTGTCCGGTGTTATTATCGGTGTTGTGCTACTCTATATAAAATTCAAAGATTCCGGCGCAGCATTTACCCATACCTTAAATGAGCTCCGCTATTTTATTAACTGCGGTATTGTAGTATTGATAAGTGCGGCAGCCTTTTTAGCCGCACCAAAACACCGTGTGGCTTTATTTGGCTTTTTGGCGACAATTCCTTTGCAATTTATCTTTATCTACTTTTTCCCGGAAATGAACTATTTGGTTAGGGCAATGTGGGTAATCCTAATAGGCTTTGCTATTGTTGTGGTAGCGTCCCGAAGTGGTTTTATAAAGGGCAAACTACGCCCGGAACCTGCTTCCCCATTACTGGCCAAAGCAGGAATTGGGATGGCATTATCCCTGATAGCATTGCATATTATATTTCATTAATAGCGAACGGATAGATTAGATTTCGACAAAAAAACAAGCTTATACCCCAGCTGTTGCAATAGGGGCATGCTTTTGAGAACCCCATTTTACCTAAAAGCCCTTGATAGCCCGTACAAAGTATGCTTCATACTTCTATGAAGCTGTAAAACAGAAGTTACAAGCACTTCATTTTACGCAAAAAACACCTATGTATTGTGCCCGAAAGAAGATGGGAATTCCATACTCCTTATTTTCATTACTGTGCGAAATAAATATAGACGCCTATCACAATGACACATATCCCGATTCCAACTTCTTTCACATATTTGTAGGGAGAAATATCCACTTGTTCCGTATATTTTTGCTCAAAAGGTTCAGCTCTTGGATACAATCTACCTATAATGAGCATGATAAGAATGTTCAGCACAAACAAAATAGCCATTACGTGTAAAAAATGCGGGTAATTTTCTTCTCCGAAAACCAGAGGCTTTAATACAAACTGGCTAAGTATGTAAAGAACAGATCCAGAAATAACTCCAACTTTCGCCGCAATAGCAGGAACCCTTTTGGTTAAATACCCTACAACGATTATCGTTAGGATAGGAATACTATAAATTCCATTGGCCTCTTGCAAAAACCCGAAAAGGCCATCCGGCGCATAAATAAGGAACGGTGCAATGAACATGGAAACGAGTGCCAAAATAATTCCAAATGTTTTTCCGGCCTGTACCACTTTCCGCTCCGGAGCCTCTTTATTAAAATACTCCTTATAAATATCAATACCGAACAAGGTGACCGAGCTATTTAGCGCACTATTGAACGAACTTAGGATAGCACCGAACAAAACGGCCGCAAAAAACCCGACTAAAGCCGTTGGTAACACTTTACTTACCAATCTTGGATAGGCTTGATCCGGATTTGCCAAACTCCCCTCAAAAATATGATACGCAATAATCCCGGGCAGCACCACTATCAGTGGCCCAAGAACTTTGATAAAAGATCCCAGCAACAATCCTTTTTGTCCCTCTTTTAAATTCTTTGCCCCTAGGGCTCTTTGTATAATGGCCTGATTGGTTCCCCAATAGAATAACTGTACCAACATCATTCCAGTAAAAATAGTTGCAAAAGGAACTGTGGCGTTACTATCTCCGATGGAGTTAAATTTATCGGGGTTAGCTTCCGCAACTATTGTAATTCCTTCAAAAATGCTGCCCTCTCCAATATAAAGCAGTCCAAAAACCGGAATAAGCAGACCTCCTATCAATAACCCTATAGCGTTTATAGTATCGGATACCGCTACAGCCTTGAGACCTCCAAAAACCGCATAAATGGACCCGATGATACCTATTCCCCAAACACAGATCCATAAGGCCGCAGTTTCCGAAACCCCCAATAATCCCGGAACATCGAACATTGTGCTTATTGCCAAAGATCCCGAATAAAGTACCGTGGGCAACAAAATAACGGCGTATCCGGTAAGAAACAATACGGAAGTAATTGCCTTGGTACTGGTATCGTATCTGTTTTCCAAAAACTGTGGTACTGTAGTAATCCCGCTTTTTAGATATCTCGGTAAAAGAAAAACTGCCGTGATAACCATGGCGATAGCTGCTAAAGTTTCCCAGGCCATCACCAAAATCCCTTCCGAATATGCTTGTCCGTTAAGGCCAACGATTTGTTCCGTAGACAAATTAGTCAATAACAAAGATCCTGCAATGACACCAGCGGTAAGGCTTCTACCTCCTAAAAAATAGCCATCGGAGGAACGTTCATCGGTTTTTCTTGTAGCAAAATATGCAATGACGCCCACCAGAATGGTAAAGCCCAAAAAAGAGAGAATTCCTATCATTTTTGTTTGATCAGTTTGATTATTTCCGCTAAATATACTGGTTTATGTATTAAATCATCAATATTGTAAAAACATTCAATGAAATTTCATGATGAAGTTTTCCAAATTTTACAGTGCCGATCCATACGGGGATATTACAAATATTAACGATTTACGTTTTCTACGTTCCTTTTAGTTTACTTATCTTGCCATGAATCTTTTAACTGTACATGAAAAGGATTTTAGGCTTTTTTTTAGCGATAAGTATACTTTGTACTGCTTGTACTAAAAAAGAGGAAAAACTGTTTAAGAAGTTGGAATCTTCCAAGACCAACATTACATTCAAGAATGAGCTAACGGATACTCCTGCACTCAACATTCTTACGTACCTGTATTTCTACAATGGTGCCGGGGTCGCTGTGGCCGACTTTAACAACGACGGCCTAAAGGACCTTTATTTTACCTCCAATCAGGGAGAAGATAAGTTCTATTTGAACCGTGGTAATTTCAAATTTGAGGATGTAACCGGCGTAGCGAACATTAAAAATGTGGGAAATTGGACAACCGGTGTCACCCATGTGGATGTTAACAATGACGGCCTGTTGGATATCTATATTTGTAAGGTAGGGAATTATAAGGAGATCCAGGGAAATAACCTGCTCTATGTAAATCAGGGTGTTAATGAGCAAGGTATTCCAACATTTAAGGAAGATGCAGCTACCTATGGACTTTCGTTTTCCGGTTTCTCTACGCAAGCTAGCTTTTTCGATTATGACTTGGACGGCGATTTAGACCTGTTTTTAATGAACCATTCCGTTCATCCCAACAGGAATTATGGAAAGGGTTCCAAAAGAAGGGAAATAGATTCATTATCGGGTGACAGGCTCTACAGGAACGAAAATCAAACATTTATAGACGTTTCCGCGGAAGCAGGAATATTTCAGGGCAAAATAGGATATGGACTGGGATTGGGTGTTAGCGACTTGAACAATGATGGTTATCCCGACATTTATGTAGGGAATGATTTTTTTGAAAACGATTACCTCTATATGAATCAAAAGGACGGTACATTTAAAGAAATTATTTCTTTGGATAATAGGAAACTAGGACATACCACCCATTTCTCCATGGGGAATGATATTGCCGATATTAACAATGATGGCCTTACGGATATCCTTTCTTTGGATATGCTCCCGGAGGATCTGGAAACCTATAAAACTTCAGGTTTGGAATATCCTTTTCCCACATATCAGTACTACTTAAAAAATGGATATGCCCCCCAGTATATGCAAAACACTTTACACCTTAACTTAGGAAATGCCAATTTCAGTGAAATAGGGAGCCTTAGCGGTATTTCCGCTACCGAATGGTCCTGGGGTTCTTTACTTGCGGATTATGATAACGATGGATATAAAGATCTGTTTATCTCCAATGGTATAAAGGGAGCGACCAACGATATGGATTTTATAAGTTTTATTGCCAATGATCATATCCAAAGAAGAATAGACCAAGGAATGGCCAAGGAAGAAATGGCCTTCATAAGTGAAATACCTGAAAAGAAAGTACCCAACTACTTTTTTAAGAATAATGGAGATTTAACCTTCACGGATGTAACCACAACCTGGTTTCAAAAGGAAAACTCCTTTAGCAATGGTTGTGCCTATGCAGATTTGGATAACGACGGGGATTTGGATATCATTGTGAATAACATCGATGAAGAAGCATATATATTGGAAAACACTTCCGATAAAAATTCAAATAATAGTTTTCTAAAAATAGACTTCAAAGGTGAAGAAGGCAATCTTTTTGGTGTGGGCGCCAAAATAATCGTATTTACTCCTAATAGAACCCTTACCCAGGAAAATTTTGTTACAAGGGGATACTTATCCTCCGTTGCAAATACGATGCATATAGGCTTGGGAAAAGATACTGTAGTAGACTCCCTTAAAGTAATCTGGCCCGGAGGGAAATTCCAAACACTTAAATCAATTTCAACTGACGCATTGGTGCTTGAGGCGAAGAATGCCAAGGGGAATTTTTATCAAGAAGATAAAACTGAAAACGAACAATATCTTGTGCAAATAGATAGTTTGATCAATTTCTCCCATAAAGAACAGTCAACGATTGAATTTGATAGAGACCCCTTGGTTCCTTATGCAAATACAAATGAAGGGCCGTCCATTTCGGTTGCGGATATCAATAAGGATGGTTTAGATGATATTTTCATCGGTGGTGCCAAAACACAGACATCCGCTCTTTTTGTACAGGACACGCTGGGGAAATTTAGTCGTACACAAGAAGATGTTTTTTCAGCGGATAAGTTAAACGAAGACGTTTCACATGTGTTTTTTGATGCCAATGGGGATGGCACACAAGATTTGTTGGTAGCAAGTGCCGGCAATGAGTTTAAAGCATCCGAAAAACTAAGACCGCGGCTGTATCTAAATGTCAACGGAAATTTTCAAAAAACTTTGGACCAATTTAAAAATATTGAAGTCAACGCCTCAAAGATAGCTGTTGTGGACTTTGATAATGATGGGGATATGGATATTACCCTTACCTCCGATCAAATTCCCCAACAATTTGGAAGAACGCCACAACAATACCTTCTTAAAAATGATGGAAAAGGAAATTTTGAGGATGTTACCGATTCAATTTGTTCCGATTGTAGAACTATTGGCAATGTCAAGGATTTCTTATGGATCGATTTGGACAACAACGGCTTCAAGGATCTCATTATGGTAGGACATTGGATGCCCATTGTCATATTCAAAAACAACGGTACTGTTTTAAAACAGGAAGAACCGCAGGGTCTAGGTAAAACTCAAGGGTGGTGGAATACCATAGTGGCAGAAGACTTTGACAAGGATGGGGATATAGATCTGGTAGTAGGGAATTGGGGAAAGAACAGCAAGTTTAGTGCTTCATCTAAACAGCCAATCACTTTGTACAGTTATGATTTTGATGATAATGGGTCAGTAGAACCTTTAGTCACCTATTTTTACAAAAACAAGGAGACACCTTTTGCTTCAAAGGATGAATTGGTGAAACAAATGCCTTTTTTAAACAAGGAATTCCTTTCCTATCAAAGCTTTGCCTCGGCTAGCATCCAAGATTTGTTCACTGCTAAAAAATTAGATCAGGCCTATAAGAAACAGGTATATGAATTAGCAAGTTGCTACTTTGAAAATGATGGAAAAGGAGGTTATCTTAAGAAAGAATTGCCCTTGATCGCACAGGCTTCTACCATTCAGGATATTGCTGTGCGAGATTTTGACAAGGACGGTTTTAAGGATATATTACTGGTGGGGAACAATTATGAAATTAGCACGCAATTGGGTAGGATGGATGCTTCACATGGCATACTTTTGCGTTTTACCGAAAAAAGTGACTTCCAATGGTCAAGCAACTGGAAATTAGATATTTCGGGCCCTGCCAAAAGCATACAAAAGATTAGAATAAAAGGCGTTGAACATTACTTGGTAGGTATAAATAATGATAGCCCCCTCGTCATTAAGATCGCCGGAGAATAAACACCAAAAACCAGATTATTGAATAAAACACATATCATAGGTATTCTTTCACTATTCATTCTTGCCGGTTGCGGCAAAAAGAAAGGGGAACTATTTTCCAATCCCGAACCTAATGAGACAGGGATTACCTTCGCCAACACCCTTGTAGAGAGCAATGAGCTTAATATTTTGGATTATCTCTACTTTTATAATGGCGGGGGTGTAGCCTTGGGGGATATTAACAATGACGGGTTGCCCGATATTTTCTTCTCGGGGAATCAGGTAAAAAACAAATTATACCTCAACAAAGGCAATCTTAAGTTTGAGGATATTACCGACTCGGCCGGTGTTCAAGGAAACAGTTCCTGGAATACGGGAGCTGTAATGGGCGATGTAAATGGGGACGGTTTTTTAGATATTTACGTTTGTGCCGTTGTGGGGTTAAACGGATTCGATGGCCACAATGAGTTGTATTTGAACAACGGGGATGGTACGTTTACGGAAAGTAGTGCGGAATATGGGCTGGATTTTGACACCTATAGCAGCTCTGCCGCTTTTCTGGATTTTGATCTGGATGGAGATTTGGATATGTATCTATTGAACCATGCAGTTCATACCCAAGAGTCCTTTGGCAAGGCGGACCTTCGATATAAAAGAAACTACCAGACCGGCGATAAATTACTCCGTAATGATGGCGGTAAATTTATAGAAGTAAGCGAAGCCGCAGGGATTTATGGCGGGATTAATGGCTATGGGCTAGGTATTGCAATTGCAGACTTTAACCAAGATGGTTATCCAGACATTTATGTCGGTAATGATTTCCATGAAGATGACTATTATTATCTGAATAATGGAGACGGTACGTTTACGGAAAGTTTACGGGAATACTTCGGACATTCCACCCGTTTTTCCATGGGTAATGACATTGCCGATATCAATCATGACGGACTTCCGGACATTATATCCCTGGATATGCTGCCCGAAGAAGAAATACCTTTAAAATCATCTGAAGGGGACGACAATATTCAAACACTGAACCTACGGACAAAGCGGTACGGTTACCATTACCAATTTACACGTAATATGTTACATATAAATCGATCCAATGGCCAATTTATGGAAACCGCCTTGTTAAGCGGTATTGCAGCTACAGATTGGAGCTGGAGCGCTCTTTTTGGCGACTACGACCAAGATGGTGAGCAAGATGTATTTATCTCTAACGGCATCCCCAAACGCCCAAATGACCTAGACTTTATAAAATTTGTATCCGATGAACAAATCCGGAAAAAAATAAATAATACCAAACTCGTGGATCAACAAGCATTGGACCTGATGCCTTCAGGATCTGCTCATAATTATGTTTTTCAAGGTACCGATGAGCTTCGGTTTTTGGATAAATCGGATCGTTGGATAGCTAGAGACACGACCATATCCGGTGCCACCGCTGTAGGGGATTTGGATAATGACGGGGATCTGGACATCATAACCAACAACATCAATAGTCCCGCTACATTATACGTCAACAAAACCAATGGAAAAACCAATTATCTAAAACTAAAATTTAACTACGAGAAAGGAAATCCCTTTGGTATAGGCACCAAAGTATATTCGTATCATCAGGGGAAACTTCAGTATAAGGAGCTCTATACCGTTAGGGGCTTTCAGGCTTCGTCCGAACCTATCATACACTTTGGGTACGGGACAACGACCCAAGTAGACTCTTTAAAAATTGTATGGCCCAACGGCAGGTATCAAACCCTGAAGAACGTTAGCGTAAACAAGACCCTAACTATAAAACCTGAAAACACAAGGCCTTTTGATTATGCGTTGAATAAGCCTTCCCAAAAAAATGTTTTTCAAAAAATAGATAACAATTTGGGGATAGATTTTAAGCATCAAGAAGATTCTTATATCGATTTCAACAGACAGAAACTCATTCCTTATCAAATTTCGGACAGGGGCCCGGCAACGGCAATCGGCGATTTAAACAACGATGGCAAGGAAGATATTTTCTTTGGGGGTTCCATGCGTATCCCATCTAAAATATACATTCAAAAGGATTCGTCCTATACGGAACAACAAATTTTATCCATTGCCAAAGACTCTATTAAGGAAGACGTAAGTGCAGTTATTGCCGATTTTAACACAAATGGGCACAATGATATTTTTGTGGGTACGGGAGGAGGCAACTTTCGGCGAAAAGCAAACGCCCTTGCCGATAGCTACTACTTGGGAAAGGACTCCGTCATGGAGACCTCCAAACTTCCCGAATATTCGGAAAATATCTCCATTGTAAAAACCAATGACATAGATGGTGACGGTGATCTGGACCTTTTCTTGGGAAGTAATGCCGTTTCCGCGGATTTTGGGAATATTCCTAATTCCTATATCCTAAAGAATACGAATGGCTCCTTTGCACTATCCGAAAATAAGGATTTACAAAAAGCAGGAATGATTACCGATGCTATTTGGAGCGACTTTGATGGAGATGGAACCAAGGATCTTATTGTAGTGGGCGAATGGATGTCCCCTAAATTCTTCAAAAACAAAAGCGGTGAATTAACCGAAGTTAACTTGCTCGATACTAATTTAAACGGTCTCTGGCAAAGCATCTCCCCAATGGATATGGACAATGATGGAGATATGGATTATGTTCTAGGGAATTGGGGTACCAATACAAAATTCAAGGCTTCCCCTAAAAATCCCATGAAAATGTACTATGGGGATTTTGACAAAAATGGAAGTACGGAAACCATAGTCGCTTTGGAGAAAACAGGTAAATACTACACCATTGACGGTTTGGACGAGCTAGCGGGACAACTCGTCAGCCTTCGTAAAAAATTTACCACTTACAAAGATTTTGCTGGAAAATCCATCGAAGAAATTTTCGATAGAGAAACTTTGGCAAGTGCCAAAATAATGGAGGTAGCTGTACTGGAATCGGGATATTTGAAAAATGAAAACGGAAAATTTAGTTTTGTACCCTTTTCATACCCCTTGCAAGTTGCCCCTATTACTTCCCTGCTTAGCTACGATTTTGATGGGGATGGAAATATTGAGGTTCTTGCCGCCGGGAACTATTTTGGGGTCAAACCTTATCACGGAAGATTCGATGCCTTTTCGGGAGCATTGATAAAAAACGAAAAAGATGTAATTTTGGGACATGAGATAGGACTGGAGCTTTTTCAAAAATCCGTACGACACTTAAATATAATCAGCTTGAATGAGCAACCCTATCTGCTTGTTACCATCAATAACGATAAAGCGCAGGTTTATAAATTAATGCAGAAATAGATAAATTGAAGAATGATGAAAAGAACAATAACCCTATTTGGTCTTATAGTATTGGTGTTTTCCTGTAAATCCAAGGAAGAACAGTCCATAACGATAGGTCCTGAGGACTTCCACGGTTCTGTGGATAAAGTAACCGAGATAATGATCCACGATATTTTCTCGCCCCCGGTAGCGAGTAGAATATTTGCCTATCCCAACATTGCAGCCTATGAAATTATAGCCCAAGCTGATGAAGAATATGTTTCCCTTGCCGGTCAGGTACACGGTTTAAAGCCAATACCCGAATTGGATTCCGCAAAAAATGTTAACGCTGAATTGGCAGCACTTATAGCCCATATAGATGTTAGCAAAGAGCTGATATTTTCCGAAGATCGAATGATTGAATTGCGAGATAGTCTTTATACGGTTTGGAAAAACACAAATGAAAGGCAATTTGAAGACTCAAAAGCATATGGTTTGGAAGTAGCCCAGCATATTAAAACATGGTTATCAAAGGATAATTATAGCCAAACGAGGACAATGCCAAAATTTACGGTGATGACCGAAGACGAATCGCGTTGGCAACCAACACCTCCTTCCTATATGGACGGCATAGAACCACATTGGAATAAAATTCGTTCGTTCACATTGGATTCGGCGGAGCAATTTAAGCCTTTACCC
>JBATTK010000165.1:0-16954 GCA_049670505.1 Saonia sp. | reverse complement strand
GAACACATTTCGTCGCACTCGTTATCTTCCAACCTGTGCCAGTCGCGTGTACGATGGAACAGTTCCAGTACATTGGCACCCATAGGGCTGTCCATAATCATTTGCACTTTGGGGATTTTATTATGTTTCAATAGCCTCCAGAATATCAACATCATCAATTGGGCACGCTCTACGGAAAAACTTGGTATGAAAAGGCTTCCACCCCTTTCAATGGTTTTATTTACCAATTTTTCAATTTCGGGAAGTGCTTCTGCTTCTTCGGGATGAAACCTTCCACCATAGGTCGATTCTATAAAAAGGACATCCGCCTTTTTTGGTTTTAGAGGTGGGAATAGCAATAAATCATTGGTTCTACCGATATCCCCTGAAAAAACAAAACGTTTTCCGAGAACATCCAATTCTATGTAGGTAGCGCCAAGAATATGGCCGTTGTACTGAAATCTAGCTTTTATGTTTTTCATCAAGGGCAGCCATTGGCCGGGCGGTACTCCCTTGAAATAGGGAACGGTTTTTTCAACATCCTTTAAATCGTAAAGCGGTTCGGCGGGACTATGTTTGGAATAGCCTTCCTTATTGGCCCGTTCAGCTTCCTGTTCCTGAATCTTTGCACTATCGTTCAATATTATTTTGGCAATGTCCAAGGTGGGGTACGTTCCATAGATGGGACCATTAAAACCCTGTTTGACCAATCTGGGCAGATAGCCCGTATGGTCCATATGCCCATGGGTAAGCAAGACCGCATCAATATCCGAGACTTCGACGGGAGGGTACTCCCAGTTTTTTAATCTTAGTTCTTTGAGGCCTTGAAAAAGTCCGCAGTCGACCAATATTTTTTTGTCCCCTGTGTCCAAAAGATATTTTGAACCGGTAACCGTGCCTGCAGCTCCTAAAAAGTGAATGTTTATTTTGTTATTTTTCATTTTTTATGATTTGAATGTGCTACTAATAATTTTGTGAATCTTCTAAAATCTTTTTATTGCTTATATAAAGAATCACTATTATTGCCAATCATTACTAACGTTTATTTACCAAATTTTAATGACCCCCACAGCAGGAAGGTGTGTTCCCCTTATCTTGGTCCGGCTTGCATAATTCCGCTAATTCTTTGTACAGATCATGAAAGTCCTTTTTGATAAGAAGGGCCAGCTTCTTTGCGGATTTAGGCTCGGAGTTTACCATTTCCAGTAATGTTTCAAAGGCTTCTTCAAGTAAGCTTGGCTCGTCTTCCAATGCCTGGTAAAATGGCTCTAGGTCTATGCTGTTCTGTTTTTGCAATGTTTTTGTTTTCATCTGTTTTCTTTTTAGGAATAATGAACGTTTATTAGATTAATGTGCTGTGCATAATTCTTCTGAATCTTCGAGAATTTTTTTTTGTCGTTGCTTGGCGATACCTATTTGCTCCAATAGTGATGGGTTTTCGTTAATATCCTTGCAGAGCACAATGCCTTTATCCAATAATTTGGATTTTTCGGCCTTTGTCAATGTTGTTAAAGAGGTTAAGGGATGTAGGCCAGATTTGTCTATGCGTTCTTTTAGACCGTTTCCTTTCGGATAATCCCAACTTGTAAGCATTAGCCCAACACAGGTGCCAAATTGTATGGCATCTGAGGTAAAACGGGTATTGGTATAAACACCCCCTTGATGAAACTTGGTTTTATGGCCTTGCTGTCTTTCCCATTGTTTTTCCACATCCAAAAATCTGGATTGGATATAGAGTGGAATTTTCACATTGCAAAACCTGCCCTGATCACTATGGTATTTACATTCGATCATATAGTGTTTATTCTCTTTTTGGGCAATCACATCTACTTCGTGCTGAACACAATTGCCTTGAACTATGACACCAACCTGAGTTGAAAACCCTTCATGCGCCAATAGTTTCCCAACCAACTTTTCAAAAGGAAAACCAGAAGGTCCCATTTCCATCAAAGCTTTTTTGAGCTTGTATCTAGAGGCACTTACCCTAGATTTTTTCTTTAGTATTTTAAAGGCCATTTGATATATTTTTTTGGTGGTCATTCCGTCGTACACAGCCTTTTCAATATCTTGAACTATCTCTTCGACCAACAGTTTATCGGCACCGGCCCGTTCTAATGAATGCCTTACTTTATCTATTTCAAAAGGAGCTTTCTCCCCGCTTGCTTTTATGATATTTATTTTATCCATTGATGTGTATTTTTTTAATATTGGCCAAAGCAAATACGATGAGGAAAAAACTTAAAAATATTTCGAGCATAACAACGAATCTGGCTACATCGGAAGTTGGAACTATATCGCCGTAGCCCACAGTTGAAAAAGTAATCACACTGAAGTAAAAGAAGTGGTACAAATTATACAAGTACGAGTTTGAATAATCGGGAACGCCTTCAAACGTGGTATGACTGAATTGGAAAAGACAGGCATAATCGGTTGCAAAGGAGAAAATACTTATGATGATTATCAATCCAAAAACCCAAAGCAATCGCTCCAATGAATGACAAATCTTTATCAACTTTGACAGTCGTTTCAAGGTGGTCATTGTAATTACTATGGTCTTGCCCAATGCTGCTGTTACTATGATTATGTGGAATGGAAAAGCCGGGTGATCAATCATCGACATCAAAACAACATACAAGATGCCAATTCCCAAAATGGTAACAAGGGGCAATACCGTTCTTCCCAACAATAGTTTATAAAAGGGCTCTTCTTGTATTTGATTTAAGCTGTCCGACATCGTATTATGCTTTTTTTAAATTTTAATTGTCATTACCGGAAGTGCGGAATGATTGGTCACACCTTCTGCGATACTTTTGGAAAACAAGCTCAAAAAGCCTGTACTGCCATGGGTCGACATAGCAATCAAATCCGCAGGTTCGTGTCTTAAGAACGTGTTTATACCGGTTTCCACAGACGGCTCGTTATTGACGTACATTGAATAATTTTTCACATCGGGAAACTTTTCCAAAAATTTCTTAATCGGATTCAGACCTGCTACGATGCTATTGGTATCCGTTTGGGTATTGATACGCAACAAACGAATATGGGCATTGCATTTTTTTGCGATTGAAATTACATGCTCGAAAGCACCACTCACATCCTCCATAAAATCAGAGACAAAAACTATATTTTTAAAAGGGAAGGAGACCTCGTCCTCTTTTACCACGATTACGGGCACATCCGATTTTCGTACAATTTTTTCAACATTACTACCAAAAAGTTCACGGGCGGTGCCCTTCGTGCCGCTACTCCCGGTGATAATAAAATCGTGGTGAAAATGACCGGAATGTTTTAAAATATTGGTAGTCTCAACTTGATATTCCAAGAAGGTGCGACACTTTAAATTTTCCTTCTCCGCTTTTTTCTCCATTTCCCGCAAGGCCGACTTGGCCGATCCGATTTCCCTCAAGGTGTCAGGATATCTTTTTTCCTTTAGCTTGTCCAGTTTTACCCAGTCCACAGGGGTATGTATCAAGTGAAAAAAATGGATTTCCGAATCGTAAAGTTTGGCCATTTGAATCCCCAAATCGGCAGCTTTATTGCAGTTTTCGGAGAAATCTGTAGGTACAAGAATATTTTTCATAGTGATATCTTTTTAGGTTTATATACATTTAAAAACTTCCTAAAGAAGCTTGTCGTTTTATTTGCTAGCCACTTCGTTTCCCGAGTCGAGTTGTTTTTCAAAACAATCCAGATTATATATGGTGGTGTCCGCAATGTTGGTCAAGGCCGTATTGGTCAAGAATGCCTGATGGCTTGTTATCAGAACATTGTTGAAGGTCATTAAACGTGCAATGACATCATCCTGAAGTATTTCATCCGAATGGTCCTCAAAGAAGAGTCCTTCCTCTTCCTCATAGACGTCCATCCCAAAATATCCAACCTTTCCTGTTTTTAACCCTTCGATGACGGCTTTGGTATCTACCAAGCCACCCCTGCTTGTATTGATAAGCATTGCCCCACTTTTCATATTGACTATCTGGTGAGAATCAATCAAATGCTTGGTGTCGGGAGTCAAAGGGACATGAAGGCTGATAATATCCGATTCGCCGCATAATGTTTTACAATCGGTATAGTGAACCCCGTACTGTTCGACCAGGTTTTCATCCTTATTGACATCATAGGCCAATATTTTACAGCCGAAACCATGAAGTATTTTGATTAGCACCCCTCCAATTTTTCCAGTACCTATTACACCAACTGTTTTCCCGTTCAGATCAAAACCAATAAGTCCGTTTAAGGAAAAATTCTGTTCACGCACTCTATTGTTGGCCCTTATTAGTTTTCTGTTTAATGCTAAAATCAACGCAACGGTGTGTTCCGCTATGGCGTAAGGAGAATATGCGGGAACACGTGCTATTTTGATATCAAGTTCATGGGCCTTTTCCATATCAACATGGTTGTAACCTGCCGAGCGTAGGGCTATATACTTGACGCCAAATACCGCTAATTTTTCTAGTACCCTGGCGGAAGCATCATCCCCGGTAAACAAGCTGATGGCCTCCGAGCCTTTTGCCAAGGCAGCGGTATGTTCAGACAATCGTACCTCTAGTAGCATCAATTCATGCTTGTTATCATTGGCGGATGTCAAATACGATTCTTCGAATTTATGGGTACTGAATACAGTTGTCTTCATCTACTATTGTTATTTTATTTACTAAAAATATTTACGAGTTCGTACAATTCATTATTTACTTGGTGTTGTTTTACCACCTGTTCAAAAGGCGTAAGACTTAATTCATTATTTAGAACCCCGACCATAACATTCTTCTTTTCGCTCAGAATTGATTTTACGGAAGCTACACCTAGTCTTATCCCCAACATTCGATCGGCAGCCGAGGGGTTTCCACCTCTTTGTACATGACCCAACTTGGTTATGCGTAGGTCTACATCAGGATTCAGTTCCTTGATTTTAGATGCGGCACTCTCGGCGCCCAACTCATCTCCTTCAGATACAATTACAATAAATGCATCTTCGCTATTGTAGTTGCCGGCCCTTTTTAATAGTTGGACAAAGTCCTGTCCGCTTTCAGGAATTAAAATGGCATCCGCGCCGGTACCCAATCCCGAATGAATGGCAATGTAACCTGAATCCCTTCCCATAACTTCAATCAGGAATATCCTGTTGTGGGACTCGGCCGTATCCCTGATCTTATCAATATTTTCAACGGCAGTGTTAACGGCAGAGTCAAAACCTAGAGTAAAATCCGTGCCTGCCAAATCATTGTCTATGGTTCCAGGAATGCCTATAAATGGGATGTCACATATTTCCGAAAAGGCCAATAATCCCTTAAATGTTCCGTCGCCACCTATCGCGATTAGAGCATCTATATCATTTTTTTGGAGATTTGCCAAAGCTCGCTGTCTTCCTTCCAGCGTTAAAAAGCGTTTGCTTCGAGATGTTTTTAGTAGTGTTCCTCCTCGATGTACCATCTTTTGCAATTTGTGGGCGTCCAAAAGAACTAAATCGCCATCTATTAAGCCCTCATATCCTTTTCGGATACCACTTAACTTGATACCACTTTGTTCTGCTTTTTTTGCAATTCCGTATAAGGCCGCGTTCATCCCCGGGGAATCACCTCCCGAGGTAAATACTGCTATATGTTGACATTTTATATTCTTCATCTTCTAAGTTTTTTTTCGATAATTCTTAGCTGAACCCTATCATGAATCCGACTCATTAAAAGCACAATCCTTGTCTTTCATAAAGGAAGATGCAATCTCTTTATATTTTACCCCGAGCTCCTTACCGCACCATTCCAATAAGGCCGGTTGTTGGGAACAGGTGGTATTGCGAACCGCCTTTTTCAGTTCTATCTTTAGTAACTCCGCGTCGAAGCTGACCTTTTTCAATATAGTTTCGTGATATTCCAGTGTTTCCATTTTTCTTTTTTATTTAAACTTCCATTTTAATGTTGCCATACTATCAAGTTGTCCTCCAACGGTACGAAAACGCCTTCGTAGCTGGGTACAACGCGGACCGTATAGTGATCGATTGGTCGGGAAGTATTTACCTGTGCATAAAAGTTATGTGCCTCGTCTTCCCCCATCCAATCAAATTTCATTTTGATGTTTTCAGACGCTTCACCATTGATTCCTTCAGCGAATAGTTCTACCTGAATATGCTTGGGGTTTATTCCTTTCAACCATATTGGTACTTTAAAGTGATGCTTTTGACGTGCACTTTCAATTTCAACTTTACCAATTTGTATGGCATCCCATTTATTTTTGAGCTCATATCCTGCGCTAACAATTCTTTTCCCTTTAGCTCCTTTCCTAGCTGCGCATTTTTTATAGTTGATTGCAGCTGGCAGGTAATAGTCCTCCGTATATTCGCGAACCGTTCGGTTGGCGGAAAAACGGGGCGTTAGGGTCGCCATACTTTTTCGCATGTGTTCCACCCAAATTTCCGATACTCCTTTTTTGTTACGTGCGTAGAATTCGGGAACGACCTGCTGCTCCAGTATATCATATAGTGTTGCTGCCTCGTGCGCGTCCCATGCGGGATCATCGCCATGTTCTTGACCATCGCCCAATGCCCAGCCTACTTCGGGAGTGTATGCCTCGGCCCACCAACCGTCCAATTCCGACAAATTGAGACCACCATTTACAAGTATTTTCATACCACTGGTTCCGCTGGCTTCCCATGGTCTTCGTGGGGTATTTAGCCACACATCAACACCCTGGACCAAATTTTCCGCCAGCATCATATCATAATCACTTAGAAAGAGGACATGCTTGTACAAATTATGTTGTTGGATAAACTGCACCCATTTTCGTATCAATTCTTTTCCCGCTTCATCAAATGGGGGAGCTTTACCGGCCAATACCAATTGTACCGGATGTTCAGGATGGGTAAGAATTCTTACCAAACGTTCGGGATCGTACAATAAGAGATCCGGTCTTTTGTAAGGCACAAATCGGCGGGCAAAGCCCAAGGTCAGGGTGTCCGGGTCAAAAACGTGGTTTGCGATTTCGACCACTTCCGATGGTAGGCCAGAGACTATTGCCTGTCTCTCAAACCTTTCCCTTATAAAACCGACAAGGTGGTTTCTGGATCGGGCCCTAAATTCCCATAGTTTTTCGTCGGATAGTTTCGAAATATGTGCTGAATGGTCACCGAGTTCGCCCCTCCAGCGATCCTTTCCACAGGATTCCGTCCAGATTTCATCCGCATATTTCGAATCCCAACATGGCATGTGCACTCCATTAGTTACATGGCCAACCGGAACTTCCTCTACTGGCCAGCGCGGGAAAAGATTGTTAAAAAGATTTCTGCTTACTTCACCATGCAAACGGCTAACGCCATTTACTGCCCCACTGCCACGAATGGCCAGATATGCCATGTTAAAATTCTCCCATCGGTTATTGATGTCTGTCCGCCCTAGGGCCATCAAATCATTAAAATCCAAGCCCAGTTGTTTTTTGGCATAAGCGCCTAAGTGGTATTCCATTGACGAGGGGCTGAAATGATCAAAACCAGCAGCCACCGCCGTGTGTGTCGTAAATAGGTTGCCCGTGCGGGTTACGGCAAGTGCCTCCTCAAAAGAAGTTCCGTTCGCCTTCATAAAATCATTGGCACGTTCCAAGACCAAAAAGGCCGCATGCCCTTCGTTCATATGGCATACTTCGGGTTTTATATTCAAGGCTTTTAGTAATCTGTAGCCTCCTATACCCAATATGATTTCCTGTTTTATGCGCAGTTCGGGCCCTCCACCATACAGCTCATCGGTAATTCCGCGATGGGTGGGCAAGTTGGCGGCGTCGTTGCTATCCAACAGATAGAGTTTCGCCCTTCCTACCTGTACCTGCCATGCTCGGAGCCATATCGGGTGACCGGGCAACGATACCCTTATACGAAGCCATTCCCCGTTCGGTAGACGTAATGGTGTAACGGGCAATTGCCCTGGGTCATTATAGGGAAACAATGCATTTTGCGTTCCATATTTGTCTATTTCCTGACGGAAATAGCCTTTGGCATAAAGCAATCCCACAGCGACAACGGGCACGCCCAGATCGCTGGCCGCTTTTAGTTGATCTCCCGCTACATTTCCCAGGCCACCAGCATAAATAGGTAGGGCCTCATTGAGCATATATTCCATACTGAAATAGGCGATAGTGGTAAGCGCGGTCTTTGAATGGTTTTCCTGAAACCACGAAGGCGCGGAAATTGCTTGTTCGTTCGCCTTTAATAGGCTATCGAGTTTTTCTTGAAAAGCCGGATCTGTCAAATGCTCCTTCAGCCGATCTCTTGAAACCGTTTGCAAAATGACCCAAGGGTTCCGCGTGAATTCCCAGAGTTCCGGATCTAGTTGTTGCCATAATTTATCAGAGGCATGGTTCCATGACCAACGGATGTTTAGGGCCAGTTCAATAAGGGCATCGATACCCTCGATGTCAGTGTGCATCAATCCGTAGAATTGATTGGTATTGTATTTTTGTTTTTTCATCTTTCTATTTCATTCTCAAATTAGTATTCAATCCTATTCATCATGATTTTTCATCGAAAAAATCCCCTATCGCTTTCCACACTTCAATTGGTTCTTTCAGAAAGAACTGGTGGTCGCCATCCTGCACTTCTATCAACTTAGCCTGTGAAAAGGATCTTGCAAAGTTTTCTACATTTGCAAAAGGGGCTACTTTGTCTTTAGCACCATGAACAAGGAGTATTTTTCTGTCCTGTATGTTCTCAATCGTTCTATATAAATTGTTGTTAAGTATTATTTCGTTCAATGAGTGATGATAGCTCTGCCAGGTATGTTTTTTCGAGTCTTTAAAAACATCGTCGGTTAAATTTTTAGGCTTGAACCATTTGACAATGTATAATGGGTGGAGCATACAGAACAGTTTTCCATAGGGACCTACGGCAAGCTGGTCGAAAAAAGAATCGCCGGACATCTGTTCCAAAAATTGGTCTTTGCTTTCGAAAACAGGAAGACCTATGACCGTAGCTCCCTTAAACCAGTCTGGGTGTTTTGCGAAAAGTGCCAATGATAGCACGGCACCCAAAGAATGACCGACAATAAGACTCTCTCCTCTATGAAAGCCTTCTTTAGAAATGATGTTTTCAAGAGCGGCAAGCTGAATTTCGAGGGTATATTCGCTTTGAGGTTTGGGAGAATCGCCGAAGCCCAATAAATCAACCAATAGAAGTCTGTACGTTCCGGTAATTTGCTCCAAATCCCTTTTCCAGTAATTTTTGGAACCTGCCAAGCCATGAATCAGGACAATGTTCTTTTCGCCCGAGCCCACTACTTCATAGTTCAACGGCATGGTTTCGGAATCATATTCAGGTGCTAAAGCGACTGTTAGGTATTGATATCCTGCAACAGAGATGAAGAGTATCAATACTACCGACACTGCCACCAGAGCCCCTTTTACAATTTTCACGATCATGTATTTCATGGTCTTATATTATTAATTTCTACAACCTAAGTTTGTCTTGCTTACGTGTTTTTGAACATCAAAAACTCCATGGGTTTTAGCTTTACCTTGATGAAAAGGCAGCCAGCTTCTTGATCTGTATTTTTTTCTATTCTGATTTTTTTCTTGTTACCATATATGCATTCCATAAGGCTACCCTCTTTATTGATAGTGGTATCAATCGCTATACACTCTTCTTTGGTATCCTTCGGGGAAGAATTATAGACTACGAGAATTTCACCTTGATGCAGAATCCTTGAAAATGCCAACAGGCATTTCTCACATTCAGGAAAATGAAAATCAAGTCCGTTTTCCGAAGTTTCCCGGAAATACATTCTGCCAAACTTTAGAATGGCTTCCTTTTGTCTTAGATGTGCCAAGACCGAAATTCTCTTGTATATCCATGAATCTTGGTTCAATACGTTGGTCTCCCGATCATCGGGATTGAACATACCTTCCCTAATATACCGGTCATCGGTACCGTTGCCCTCAAAACCTTGTTCAGTTCCGTAATACATACATGGAGCGCCAAGGGCGCAAATGAGAAAGCCCATACCCGCAACAATTTGCTCGGGAGTGGCATTATGGCCAAAGCGGTGTTTAAAGTCCATTCCCACCTGATCGTGGTCATCGATATAGGTTACCAGGAATTCCCCATATTCGCCCCGACTCAAGGCATTCCTTTGTAGATCGGAATACCGCTGTATCAATCTGTTCGGAGATGAATTCCCCTTTATCACTTCTGCCAAAACACTGTGTAACGGATGATCCAAAATGGAATCAAGCCCGTAATATATGTTCCGGTCCTCAGGCAGTATTTTGGGGCCTATATAGGGATTGCCCATCTCATCATTACCGATAATTTCACCAAAAAGGAAAAAGTTTCTTTTGCCCAAGGAGTAGGCATATTCCCTTATAGTCGAGCAAAACCGACTAATGTCGTTTCCCTTCATATGTTTGACGGCATCCAAACGGAAACCGTCCACATCCGTCTCACGAATCCAATAGCAATGTATCTTGGCCAGTATATCCCGTAAATCCTCACTGGCTGGGGAACCATCGTTTCTAAATGTTTTTAGGGTAAAGAAGTCACCTTCTTGGGTCTCGGGATAGGCATCGAAATTCTTGACTTGCCCATTTCGGTTATACAGCTCCTGATTTCTAAGTTCGACTGGAAGCGGCCTGTCTTTCTCGCGCCAACCTCCTAGTGGAAACCGTTGGCCACCCGCATAGAAATAATCATAATCAAAAGGATATGACCAATTATCTCCGGAATGATGCAGAACGATATCCAAAAAGACCCGTATATCCAAATCATGTGCCTTGTCCACTAGTTTTTCCAAATCTTTCTTGGTGCCCCAGCGTTTATCCACATCCATATAATTTTGGATGGCGTATCCATGATAAGATTCCGGATTATTTTCGAACACAGGGCTCAGCCAAAGGGCCGTACAACCCAAATTTTTGATATAATCAATATTGTTGATGATGCCTTTAATTGTACCACCAAAAGGCTTTTGCAACTGATCTTCATTCCCAAACCCTGCGTGTCTGGACTCAAAATTCATCGAATGCCGCTTATTGCTGTCATGAAATCGGTCGACCATAAGGAAATAAATGATTTCTTCCCGCCATTCCCTATGACAGTTTACCCAGTACTCCTTGCCCGGTTTGGGAGAAAGATCTATTTTGTTAATTGATTTTATCATCATCCAGTCCTTTAAATATTTAAACAGTGGAATATTCCGTATTTGCTTTTACATCACTCTCTTTAGTTCCTTCCAATTTATTCCCATAAAAACGATTGAATACCATGCAGGCCGTTAGGTCACCGGTAACGTTGACCGCAGACCGGAACATGCCAAGCAAGCGCTCTACCCCGATAATGATGATAATTCCTTCGGCCGGAATTCCTACACTGGATAGTACAGAAGCCAAAATCACCACGCCACCACCCGGTATTGCCGGAGTTCCAATCGAAGCTGCAACTATTGTAATCACGATAACAATGACATTTAGAAGACCCATTTCAAGTCCGTATGCCTGAGCAATGAACAAAGTCGTGATGGTCTGATAGAGCGCCGTCCCATCCATATTTACCGTAGTTCCTATGGGAATTATGAAATTACTGATGGAGGCATCCACTTTAAGTTCTTCCTCTGCTGTTTTTAGCGATAAGGGCATTACTGCGGCAGAGCTTGTTGTAGAGAATGCCAAAAGTTGGACATCTGTGATCTTACGTAAAAACTTAAATGGATTGCTGCGACCAAGGATGCTTACCAGCACGAGATAAATACCGACCAATATGAGCAACCCTATCAGTACCACGAGCACATAAAAGCCCAGACCCGCTAAAGAGTTCAGACCAACGCTCGAAGTAAGCTGTGCCATTAAACCAAATACGGCGACCGGAACCAACAACATGGCCCATTTGACCACCGTCATACAGATTTCCTGGATGGCCCCCAACAGCAACTTTACCGGTTTGAGAAAGTTGTCGGTCAGTGATAGCACGGCAACGCCTATTATAATCGTAAAAATTACAATACTCAACATTTCCCCAGTTACCATAGATGCCAATGGGTTTTCGGGTAATAAATTTGTTATGGCATTCGGAATATCGTTTAGTCCAAATGATAGTTCCGAGCTTTCGGCAGTACCGGCCAATGCATTTGCATGATCGACTTCTGCCTGTTGGTGTAGATACTTTCCCGGTCTAAAGAGTAAGGCCAGTATTGTGCCTATGGTTACCGATATAATTGTGGTAGATATAAAATATAAGAACACACTACCGCCCAGCCGTTTTAGATTTTCCTTATCGTTACTGGCGATGCCCGTAATGATGGAAGCCACAATCAGGGGAATCATAATCATCTGTACCAATTTAAGAAAGAGCATTCCCGGCAGTGCCAACCAATTCCCTAAAGCATCAGCAGTGCTTTTGGTAATCCAACCGTTTTGGGGGCTTAGCAACAGGCCAACACCAACACCCAGAAACAAAGCAATGATAACCTTGAGCCACAGCCTATTTTCTACCAGTTTTCGTAGGTAGTGGTTTAGGGATTTCAATGATTTTATTTCCGTATCGAACATTCTAAGATCTGTATTAAGCTATGGTGATTCTTTTTTCAAGGTAAACGCCCTGAACCGCATGTATTAATTCTACCCCTTCCTTAAAAGGTCTTTGAAAAGCCTTTCTTCCCAGTATCAGGCCCGAGCCTCCGGCCCGTTTGTTTACGATTGCGGTTGTGATGGCTTCGGTCATATCGGATGCTCCTTTGGAACCCCCACCAGAGTTGATCAATCCTATTTTGCCCATATAACAATTGGCGACTTGTAAACGGCACAGATCGATGGGGTGCTTTGTTGTCAGGGTTTCGTACATGGCATCGTCATACTTCCCGAATTGAAGGTCTTTAAAACCGTAATTAGTAGTAGGCAATTTTTGTTTGATGATATCGGCCTGTATCGTAACTCCGATGTGGTTGGCTTGTCCTGTTAAATCCGCAGCTGTGTGATAGTCCTCTTTATCCGTTTTGAAAGCGTCGTTACGGGTGTAGCACCACAAAATTGTGGCCATGCCGAGGCTATGGGCCTCGGCAAAGGCTTCCGCAATCTCTTTTAACTGTCGATTACTTTCCTTGAATCCAAAATAGATGGTCGCCCCGATGGCAACTGCGCCCATGTTCCATGCCTCCCTGACCTTTCCGAACAAGGTTTGGTCGTAGGTATTGGGGTAGGACAGGAGCTCATTGTGGTTGATCTTCACAATGAACGGGATTTTATGCGCATATTTACGGGCATAGAGACCCAGCGCCCCAAAAGTTGATGCCACGCCGTTACAACCTGCTCCGATGGCCAATTTTATGATGTTTTCCGGATCAAAATAATCCGGGTTCTTGTAAAAGGAAAAAGCGGCACTATGCTCAATACCTTGGTCAACGGGAAGTATGCTTAAATACCCGGTATCCTTTAGACTGCCATGCCCGTACAATTGGGCAAGGCTTCGAAGCACTTGAGGATTCCGATTACTATTGACAAAAACTTTGGAGACAAAATCAGCATCGGGCAATTGCAGTTCATCTTTAGTGATTTTTTCGCTAACATGATCCAGATAAAAGGGCGCTTTGTCCCCTAGCTGTTCCACTATATTTTCGTATGTTTTCATTGTTGTTGCTATTGATTAATACCAAGACTTTTATTGGTCTTTTCTATGGATTTGTGTGCATCGGTCTCGATTCCGGTAAGTGCACGAATGGCATCTAGGGTCTCGGGAATAACAATCGCTTGGTTATCGACCACATAGGCATAGAAAAGTTCGTCGCCAACTACCTTGAGCATATCTTCCCAAAGGGCTACCTCGTACATATCGCCCCAAGGTCTGCCCATATCCATGAACATTTCCTTGATGGTGTTGTTGGAAACCAAGCCTTGGTCATAATGAATTAACTTAATGCGTGTAGAGGTTTTAAAGGCGTTCAGCACTTCTTCCTTTGTGGCTTGTTTTTTTAATTTCACGTTCCAGTAATGCATATGGCTAAGGGTTTGGGGAACTTTAATTGCTGAAGTAATCACATCCAAATCGGGATCCACGCTTTGTGCGTCGGGTCCTTGATGGCTCGGGATGTCCTTTTCGGGTACCATGGTGTTCATAATCCCACCTAAATGGCTTTCCCATGGGTCAGTGGCCCTTCTTAACAGTGTTCCCCGTGCGTAATCCAATAAACCCGCTCTCTTCAAAGCGGTGAGGGTTCTTAGAATGGAAGTGGTATTGCAGGAAACCACTCTTGTAGCATCTAAATTTAAAGCCGAGCCATAATTATTTTCGGCACTAAAGGAATGGCCTGTGGTCCCGTGTTTTTCGCCACCCTGAACAATGAACTTTATACCCTGTTTCTTATATATTTCTACGTTTCTTGCTGCTATGTTCTTTGGGGTACAATCGACCACGAGGTCCACTTTATCCAATAGGTCCTGCAAATTGCCCTGTACCGAAATACCGGAAGCCTTCATTTGTTTTTCGGCTTCGGCGGTTGCCGCATAAATATGATAATCCTTTCTTACGCCATTCTGTATGCGCCAATCACTAATGACGTCGCAAACACCTTTAAGTTTCATATCGTCTTGTACCTTGATGGCATCGGCAACTCTTTTTCCGATTACCCCGTATCCTACTAGTCCAACTTTTATCATATCGTTTTTATTTAATTGTTATTAATTTTTTACTGTTTCTGTGTAATAGTATAGCACCTATTAGACCTGCTACCATCGAAGCGAATAGGATACTTACCTTAGCCGTGAATATCAAAGACTCGTCTGTGAAAGCCAGCTCATTTATAAATAGTGACATCGTAAAACCGATACCGCCAAGAAAAGCTACACCATAGATCATGCTCCAATTCACGTTTTCCGGAAGCTTGGTCAATTTAAGTGCGACCAATATTCTTGAAAAAGCAGCAATACCGATAAATTTGCCAAAAATCAAACCTAGGCCAATCCCCAAACTAACGGGACTGGATAGTACTTTAAACAAATCTCCATGAAGGTGTATTCCTGCGTTTGCCAAAGCAAACAAGGGAAGAATGACGAAGCTCACTATGGGGTTTAATGTTCTCTCCAATTTTTGAAGTGGAGTCTCCGCCTCTGAACTTATGGTCTTGATATCCTCCAATATCTCCAACTGTGTTTTTGAGATAAGCGTACTCTTTATCGATTTGGTTTCTTGAAACCTTTTATGCAGGTGGTCTAAACGCTTTAAAAAGGTATTCTCCTTAATTTTTACCCGGCCAGGAATTGCAAAGGCAGTAAGAATTCCGGCTATCGTTGGATGTACTCCTGAGAAAAAGAAGGCCAGCCAAACACCACCGATACCAATAATGGCATAAAACCATGTACTTCTTACTCCAGCATAATTGCCTATGACCAAAGCTCCGAAGAACAATAGCCCATGAAGTAAATCCATCTCTGAGATCCCGGAGGTATAAAATAGGGCAATGACCAAGACGCCCCCCAAATCATCCACTATCGCCAGCGTTATAAGAAAAACCCTTAAAGCGGCTGGCAGTCTTTTCCCGACAAGGGCCAATACTCCTAGGGAAAAAGCAATATCAGTGGCCATGGGAATGCCCCAACCATTTGATGCCTCGCCCGAGCTGTTGAACATAAAATAAATAAGGGCAGGAAGTACCATGCCTCCGATAGCGGCGCCAATCGGTAATACCGCATTCTTTGGGGATGAAAGTTTACCACCTATTATTTCACGTTTCAGCTCTAAACCGACTTGTAGAAAGAAAAGGGCCATTAAGCCATCGTTGATCCATAAAAGTAGCGGCTCCGATAGCTGAAGGGTGCCAATGGTAAAGGCAATATCGGTTTGCATTAAGTCGATATAATATTCCTTCCATGGCGAATTGGCCCAGACCATTGCGATGACGACCGTGATAAAAAGAATAACACCACTGTTATTGAGTTCTTTGGCAGTGTTGCCGAAGAATTTAATAATGCCCCTATTTGAATTGTGTTTAGACATCAATAGTGGATTTTTGTGTGTTTACATCCTTTTCCAAATCATTTTTGGAATTCTCTTTTGATTGAGTTTCCGTAGTAGAATCGCGTTTAAAATTTCGAATGATTACTCGATTACTCTTTTCATAAGAAAAATAGCTTACCGCCCAATTGAAACCGATCAACAGTTTATTTCTGAATCCACTAATGGACATCAGGTGTACCACGGACCATAGCAACCATGCAAAATATCCTGCGAACTTCAATTTCCCCAAATCGGCAACTGCTTTTCGTTTACCCACTGTAGCCAAAGACCCTTTATCCTTATAACTAAATAACTTTAATGGTTTATTGTTGATGAGTCCCATCAAGGTAAGGGCAAGGTATTTTCCCTGTTGGATAGCCGCCTGAGCCACTTGTGGATGGCCTTTTGGGGTCTCTTCGGAAATCAAGGCGGCAATATCCCCAATGGCATAAATGTTTTCTTGACCATCCACTTTTAAATAGCCATCGGTTTTTAAGCGATTTCCCTTGACTACATGCTTCTCATCGATACCCTTTGGGAAGTCCCCTTTTACACCTGCTGTCCAGATAAGGTTTCTGGCCAAAATTGTCTTCCCACTTTTGGTTTGCACGACCGTACCGTCATAATCACTTACGGATTCTTTCAACAATACTTTCACATTCAGATTTTCCAAATAGGTCAGTGTTTTTGAAGAAGCTTTGTCAGACATCGTCATGAGTAATTCATTATTCGCTTCTACTAAGTAAATGTTCATAATGGAAGAAGGGTACTCGGGGTAGTCCTTTGGAAGGATGTATTTGCAAAACTCAGCTAGTGCACCTGCCATTTCTACTCCTGCAGGGCCACCGCCCACAATCACAAAATTGGTCAACGCATCGCGTTCCTCATCATCGCATGTAATCGCGGCCTGCTCCAAGTTTTGCAGCATCATGTGGCGGATATTTAGGGAATCCCGGATATCCTTCATGCCCAAACTATTTCTTTCCACTTCTTCCATACCAAAGAAGTTGGTCTTTGTTCCAGTTG
>JBATTK010000164.1:0-18280 GCA_049670505.1 Saonia sp. | reverse complement strand
ATTTTCTATGGTCCAACCTTTGCCCTTGATAAAAAGCGGGCGAGATAAGAAAGTAGCCGCTGCCATGGTAGTTCCTACAAAGGCTGCGACCATCATTTTTCCGCCTTCGACTTTTGGTATCGATGGAATTAGCCCTTTAGCTACTTCTATGGGAAGCGGATATACCATAAAAAGGGATATGAAGAACGATAGCCCCATAATAGTGACAAAAATCACTAGCATTTTTTCGAAAAACGTATATTTTCCGACCAACAAAAGTCCGTACATGATCGCCATTACAATTATGGCTATTGCGAGTACGGTGTTATATCTGAGTCCTTCCAATTGCGGAAAATAAATCAGGAATATTTCAAAAATAATATGGGCCGAAATCCCCAGTATGCCCATTAATGAATTCCATTGCCCGAATGAAATGCCTATAATAATGAGGATAGCCAGAAACTTTCCGCCCTTTATATGCCTTTTAAATCCGTATAGGGCCGTTTCCCCTGAAATCAGTGCGTAGTTGCCATAGGCATACATCAACAGACCGGAAAACGTACAGCTGAGCAAGAGCACCCACAACAATTGCATTCCGTAGGTACTCCCAGCTACGATCATAGAGGTAACACTGCCCGTACCTATGGTATAGCCAATAGCAAAAATTCCAGGGCCGAAAGCCAATACCAAAGCAAATACTTTCTTTATGAGTGATCTACTTGGCCCTGATTTTTCCATTTGATCAGTTTCGCAATTCCTTAATTTTATCCAATGTAGTCCTTACGGTATTTTCCAATCCTTCAAAATCGGTATTGGCCAATATAGCTTTGCTAATGAGTTTTGAGCCCATACCTACGCAAGTAACTCCCGCATGAAACCAAGCCTTAAGGTTTGATTCATCTATACTGACACCGCCGGTTGGCATAACACTTGTCCAAGGCTGTGGGCCTTTTATGGCCTTAACAAATGCCGGGCCATAGACATCCCCTGGAAATAGTTTCACGATTTCACAGCCCAACTCTTCTGCCCTATTGATTTCCGTTAGGGAACCGCAGCCCGGCGACCAAAGTACTTTCCTTCGGTTACAAACCATCGCAATATCTTCACGAAGTGAGGGAGTTACAATAAAGTTCGCTCCCATTTGCATGAAAAGGGAAGCCGCTCCTGCATCGGTAATAGAGCCCACACCCATGATCATTCCCGGCAGCTCTTCAATGGCATACCTATTGAGTTGGGAAAACACTTCGAAAGCAAAATCGCCTCGCGCGGTAAATTCCATGAGCCTGGCACCACCATCGTAACAGGCTTTCAACACTTTTTTCCCCAGTGAGACATCCGGATGGTAAAAGAGCGGAACCATTCCGGTTTCCTTCATTACCCTTGCTACTTCTATTCTTGTATACTGTGCCATTTTTCCTATCTAGCTACACGACCGGAAGCATCACCTCCCATTAGTTTATTAACCTCTTCAACGGTAACCAGGTTGGCATCGCCCTTAATGGTATGTTTTAAGCAGGATGCGGCGACAGCAAAATCGAGTGCATTTTGGTCATCATCGGGATAATGCAACAAACCATAAATTAAGCCTCCCATAAAAGAATCGCCGCCACCTACGCGATCTACAATATCCGTTATTTGATACTGGCGGGTTTCATACATTTTGTTACCATCGTACAAAACACCTGCCCAGGTATTGTGTGAGGCCGATATGGAACCCCTTAAGGTGGTAATCACTTTTTTGGCATTTGGGAATTTTTTCATCATTTGTTTACAAACGGATAAAAATGCCTCCGCTTTTACATCATGGCCCTGCATAGTGATATCCAAGCCTTCCGGTTTGATATTAAAATGCTTTTCCGCATCTTCCTCATTCCCCAAAATAATATCGCAATACGAGGTAAGCTGGGTCATAATTGCCTCGCGATCTCCGCCGTAGTTCCAAAGTTTTGCCCGGTAGTTCAAATCCGTGGAAATTGTTATACCTAATTTTCTAGCTACTTTTACAGCTTCCAAACAAGCATCGGCCGCTCCTTGCGAAATGGCAGGGGTGATGCCCGTCCAGTGAAACCATCCTGCACCTTCAAAGACCTTTTCCCAATTGATCATTCCCGGTTCAATTTCACAAATGGCAGAATGTGCACGGTCATATACCACTTTACTACCACGGCTAACAGCTCCTGTTTCCAGGAAATAAATACCGAGTCGGTCTCCCCCAAAAATTATATTTTGTGTATTGACCCCTCTTTTGCGCATTTCCATTAAGGCACAGGTGCCGATATCGTTTTTTGGCAAACGTGTTACGAAATCGACGGGTACGCCATAATTGGCTAAGGACACAGCTACATTAGATTCGCCGCCACCGTAGATAACATCAAAATTATTGGCTTGTGAAAATCTTAAAAATCCCGGAGGTGCTAGGCGCAGCATAATTTCTCCAAAGGTTACTACTTTCTTCATTACTATTTAATTTATCGTCATTCCTTTGAACCAACCTAGCGGGAGGTAAGGAAATCTATTTTTATATCGATTTTAAAAAATCCAAAGTTCTATAGTTCTAAATTCCTAAACCTTGTCCACCACCAATTTGAATGGTCTCAGCTGTCATGAAAGCGGCATCATCGCTCACTAAAAATGAAATAACGGAAGCTACATCTTCGGGTTGGCCCAACCTTCCCAACATAATATTGTTCTTCCACGAAGCGAACACTTCTGGTTTGGTAGCTTTGATTTGTTTATGAAAATCCGTATCAATAGTCCCAGGAGATACGGCATTCACTCGTATTCCATATTCAGCAAGGTCTTTGGCCAATGCCCTCGTAATGGTATGTACTGCCGCTTTGGATGTCCCATAAATTCCGGCACCTGGCCCCCCTGCATTCCATCCGGCATTTGATGTGTAGTTGATTATGGAAGCATTCTCTCCTTTTTTAAGGAAAGGGATGGCCGCTCTTGAAGCGAAAAATGTTGAGTCCAAATTTAATGCCATTACGGATCTGTAGAATTCCGTAGTCATCTCTTCAAACCTAGAACGTCCACCTAGGCCGCCTGCGTTGTTGACAAGAACATCGATTTTCCCATACTTTTCGCCTATAGCTTTTATATTTGAAGTTACGGCTACTTCATCTGTAACGTCAAAACCGTAATACGCTGCCGTTATATCTTCAGAAGTAAGCTCTTTTACCCTATCAGCTCCTTCTTTATCTTGTATACCGTTTAAGATTACAGTATAACCGTCCTTTCCTAATCTTCTCGCTACTTCAAAACCGATACCTCCTGTTGCTCCGGTAATTACCGCTACTTTTCCTTTTCCTTTCATTGTATAAATTTTATTCATAGTTAATTAAATTCGATTTCTACGGGTCTTATTTTTTTGATCAGCACATAAATGGACAGTACGGCCAAAGGTGCCAATACCGCTATGACTATAAATGCCGGGGTATAGGATACCTTGGCAATCATTGGAATCAAAGAGTTCATGATGATTACCGAAAGTGCTGCTACCGTGCCTGCCAAGCCGGCCAAAGTACCGACCGAAGGGCCACGGAAAAGATCGCTTGAAATGGTCTGTATGTTCCCGATGGCAAACTGAAAGCCGAAGAGGACTATGCCCACGATATAGATAAAGGTCATGGGGTTATTCTCCTTGACCAAGAAGATTATTCCGAGCAAGCCCAAAAAGATAAGGGCCCCACCAATGGTAATTGTAATTTTTCTCGCGGCATCCACGGATTTGGTATCCATTAATTTACCACAGTACCATCCTCCCAGTATGCTTCCGGCCATGCCACCGAGATAGGATATCCAGATAGTGGAGCCTATTTCTTCGATGCTGAACCCAAATTTGGAATTTAAATACAATGGCATCCACCCCACAAAGAGCCACCAAATCGGTTCTATAAAAAAACGTGATACCAATACGCCCCATGATTCCTTGTATGTCAATATTTTAATAACGGACAGCCCTTTCTCCTTGTCTTCATCGGGTTTTGCCCCAATTCTATCGGAAACGATCAGTTTTCTTTCTTCCTCGGTTATCCATGGATGTTTTTCGGGTTTGGCCTTGTTCATAAATAACCAAGGGATAACCCATAATAAGCCGACCGCACCAATGATGATATAGGTTGATCGCCATCCAAAATGGCCGTATAGATAGGCGATAAGTACGGGTGCTATAACACTTCCCAAAGATGCCCCTGCATTAAATATTCCTTGGGCAATTGCCCGTTGTTTAATAGGAAACCATTCCCCGTTACTTTTAACCGCACCGGGCCAGTTACCGGCCTCGCCCAAACCTAAAAGCGCTCTAAAAACACTAAGGGAAATCAACCCTTTGGCAAATGCATGAAAAACGGAAGCTACTGACCAGACCACTATGGAAACTACAAACCCCAAGCGGGTGCCAATGATGTCATAGAGTTTACCCGAGAGAAATTTGCCCAATGCATAGGTAACCATAAAAATGTTCAACATAATGGCGTAATCGCTTTCGTCCATCCCAAGATCTTTACCCATTTCCGGCCACATGACACCAAAGGCGGTCCTATCTATATAATTAATTACGGTAGCCAAACATATTAATGCTATAATCCACCATCTAAGACCTTTGATCTTCATATTAATTTCATTTAAGAAGTTGAAAAATACATTTGCGTAAGCATGCCGATGCGTTATGCATTGAATTACGCTATTCAAAAGCAATACTAAAACTGACCTAAAAAACGTTTGAAATTGTTATTGGTGAACCCAATTCGATTAGAAATGCTTTATAGTAATGGCTGTTTTAAGTATTTACTTCCCTTCAATTCCATATATTAAAAAAGCAGGGAGGATAAAAGCGTGCAATTTCATCCTTTCCGCTATCTATTATCAATCTTTGATATTATAACAATATTGGTACAATATCTTAAAGTGTATTTTCATTTTTTCCTTCGCCAGTTGGGTGTTTTGTTCTTTTATGGCCTTATAAATATCCTCATGTTCCTTCATGGCCAGAACTGCCTGATTTTTATCACAAACATGATACTTTTCAAAATTGGTAATGATCTCCGGTGTAATGATCAGCATAAATGTATTCATGGTGCTGTTACCACTTGCCTTGGCTATCGCCAAATGAAAGAGCAGATCTTCTTGTACGGCATCCTCCCCATTAAGAACTTTTTCATTGTAAGCCTCCAGGGCTTCCTCCATCTGCCTTAAATGTTCTTGGGTCCTTCTTTGTGCCGCAAGCCTGACCGTTTTCAATTCCAAAAGAATTCTTGTCTCCACCAATGACTTAAAATCAGCATCTTCCAGTCGAAGAATATCTTCTATCATACCGTTCATCGCAACTTGGCCTATGTCTGCAACAAAGGTTCCGCTTTGGGGCTTTGATTTTAATAATCCATAAAACTCCAGTTTTTGGATGGCTTCCCGGACATTACTTCTACTTACCCCGAACTTTTCGGAAAGCATTCGCTCCGAAGGAAGTTTATCTCCCGGTTCCAGGTTTTTATAATTCATCAGATCCCGGATTTTGGATATTATTCCGTTTTGGATTTCTTGATTTTCGTTTTTTGTGAGGATTTCTAATTTCATATGCAACTACAGCCTTATTTAAAATTGGTTAACCAGATTGGTTGGTTAAAGCTAGCCAAATAAATCGATTTGAAAAAAAAAATACTGCTCCAATCGTTTGTAAAAGGTATCCTATAATCTAATTTTATAGTATTTGAACCGGCCCGTCAAGCGAACCGGTCAAATACTTCAAAAAAACTAACTCAAATTAACTAGTATCTATATATCCTACCGTTTTTAGTAACCATCATTTTGGGTAATCACTCCACCGGTCGCAAGCACTTCTGAGATTGGAATTGGGAACAAAAGAAAATTACTATTAATTGTTTCTCCCATTTCGGCGTCAGCAGTTCCTGTTCTAACCAAATCGAACCATCGGTGTCCTTCAAAGGCCAACTCTAACCTTCTTTCGTCTTGAATGGCCTGTCTAACCAAAGCCTGAGTATTAAGTACCGTATGATCCAAAGGAGCTAATCCGGCCCTAGTTCGTATAGGATCTAAAATATCCAGTACCTCCTGAGCGGAGGAACCATTCTCATTCAATGTTTCAGCATATAGCAGCATAACATCTGCTAGTCTCAGTTCTATCCAATCGTGATCAGGACCTCCCGTTTGAGGAAATTTTGGAGACGCCAAAAGTACCTCATCAATAGTTACCGCTCTTCTTAAATCTGTACTGCCACCAGCTTCACTAGCATCAAAAGCTGCAATTAAATCCGGATCTAATGGCAACAGAGATTTTGTATCAAGGCCACCATACCATGACCAAAACTCGGAAAAACCATATTCATCCGCCACAGAACTTGATATTTGGGTCGCAAATATGATTTCCGAATTCAGATCATTCATCTCACCAAAAATGTCGGCAAAGTTGGCTTGTAAACTAATCCCTGCTGCTGCTGCTCCGTTTACAACGGCAGCCAGCTGTGATTCCGCACTGCTAAAATCGCCCCTGTGCACATATACTTTACCCAGCAATCCTTGAGCAGCATATCTTGAAGCTCTACCATTTACTATTTCAGTATCTAAGACCGCTATTGCATCTATCAAATCAGGAATAATCACGTTATTGTAAACATCGGCAGCCGGTTGTCTCACTAAAATAGATGTATCCGTTGTGCTTGGTGCGGCAGATAAATTTACAGTCACATCACCAAATACTTGTACTAGTTTAAAGTAAGACAAAGCCCTTAAAAATTTAGCTTCACCAATATCAGTAGCATCCGATGAATTTTCTATTACATTGTTCGCACTTAATATTGACTTGTATAAGGCTGTATAGAAAGGGCCGAAAAATTGCTCTTCCATAACCGTTAAATCGGGACCGAATCTATCAAATTCAGGAAATGGTTCTTCTTCCATTAGCGCATTGTCCGCTCTGAAGTCGCCCATCACTGCCATTGGCGTAACAGAGCCGTGCTGATAGAAATATGCCGCATTCAAAACTCCCGTAAAATCTGTCAAAGAATCTGCACTAGCAATATTTGGCGGAACTTGATCCAAATCATTTTCACATGCTGTTATGAACAACAATGACCCCAATACTATTTTATATACTGTTTTCATTTTTTTTATTTAAAAATTAACATTTAACCCCAGCGTAAAGCTTCTAACAATAGGACTTGCACCTACTTGCACCCCATATGTTGTAGGCCCTAAATAACCGCTATTCGTAGTCTCTACACCCTCTGGATTAAAAGAGGTGTAATCATCCCCCCACAAATACAATAAATTAGTGGCCGCAACAAATACCCTCGCAGAGCTTATACCTACTTTGCCAGTCAAATCGCGATCAATCGTATAACCTAAAGTCAGGTTTCTCAACGCTAAATAAGACGCATCTTGTATCTGTGCGTCCAGTTGATTTCTTGACTGTGTATAAAACAATCCGTTAGCATCGGCAATACCGTCATCATCGGCATCAAAACTATCCCGTAATCTTCCACCAAATTCCGAATTCCAGTAAATGGGGTCAATATTGAAAACCTCTCCTCCTTGGGCTCCTTGAAATTGGAACGACATGTCAAAATCCTTATATTGGATCGAACTATTAAAACCATAGTAAAAATCTGGAGTATTTTGACCTATTTTGACTAAATCCCCGCCCTCTTCAACTGTTCTTGTCCTATCAATTATACCATCTCCATTTTGATCTACGACATAATATTCTGAACTATTCAGGCCAATAACTCTCGTTGGATCTGCTATAAAGCTATCTTCAACTGCCCTAATGGTTTCTAATCCCCACATTTCACCAATCTCTCCACCTACATAATTTCTAAACACAGGACCTCTACCACTTTGTCCGTAAATTACCGCAGGTAATTCATCCAGACCACCTAGATCCGTAATTTCTGTATTGACCGTAGATAGGTTGGCACCAAAATTCCAGGTGAAATCTTGGTTTTGCACGACGGCTGCAGATAGCTCAAGCTCCAATCCGGAACTTCTTACATCACCGGAATTAAGCCGTATTGAAGTGGTACCGAGAACTTCAGACACACTTTGATTAAGTAAGATGTCCTCAATATCCGACGTATAGTAATCTACACTAAATCTAATACGATTTTTAAAAAACCCTAGATCAATTCCATAGTTGGTCTCCGTATTGGTTTGCCAAGTTAAATCAGCGTTTGCTACATCTGACGGGATTAGGAATCCATTCCCTACCGCCGTTGCTTGAGGGTTCAAAAGACTCAAGGAATTATAAGCGCCTAAATCAGAAGTAGTTCCTAAAGAACCGGTACTAAACCTTGGTTTTAACAAACTCACTAGGTTTGAATTGTACCACGATTCATTATGTACATTCCATCCTATGGAAAGTGCCGGGAATGTTTCAAACCTATTATTTGCCCCAAAACGAGAATCCCCATCTCTTCTCACGGATGCCGAAAACAAATAACGATTGTCATAAGCATAGTTTATTCTTCCAAAAACGCTCCTTCTTGAAATAGTCTCATCCCTCTCCGTCACTGCGATATCTGCAGGATCTAACAGGTTATAATTAATAATATCGCCAAATGGCACATTTGTACCCTTTAAATCGGTCCCTTTGATATAGAAATTTTGAAATTCAAGTCCGGCTACTGCAGATATGTCGTGTTTACCCAATACCTTCGCATAATTCAAAGTAGTTTCACTTAATATTGAAGATCTTTTGATATCTGCTTGATCTAAGTCCGTTTGATTACTACGTGCCCTAGAATCAAACTCAAGTCCTCTATAGAAATAGTCTTGGGTATCTCTAATATCACCTCCCAGAACAGTTTTTATATTTAACCCATCTATGATACTGTATTGAAAATAAGAAGTAAGGTTAGCAAAATACGTTTTTTGATATCGGTCCGTATTGTCAAGCTTCGTTGCAGGACCTGAATCTCCCGATCCTCCAATACCATTACCCGCCCTTCCATAATGCCAGTCTTGCGCCGTATCACCGGGCTCTAAAGTATAGATACTATTGTTAAAAGGTGCATCACCTCCTCTATAACCAGAGTCAAATGAAGCGAGTCCCAAAGCCTGCGCCTGAGCATCCAATTGTTGAACGAATGCAATAGACGCTTCTGTATGGTAGATAGGATGGATACTATACGCTCTTAAGAGATCTCTCTGATCCCAACCTACAATATCCCTATCGGATGCAAACCCATTGAAACTTACGCCTGTCTTGAACTTGTCCCCCAATTTAGCATCGATATTCAAACGTGCGTTAAATCTTTCAAAGGCTTGAGTAAGTACAATACCTTCGGTTTTTTGATAACCCAATGAAGCAAAGTAATTTACATTCTCACTACCTCCGCTCATACTGAAGTCATGGTTAGTACTAGAACCGGTTCGGAAAAGCCAATCTTCCACAGCCACAACATCAGGTGAATTTCTATAGGCATTTATCTTAAAATTCAAGAAATCCGGGTCCAATTCAGAAACATCATAAGTGCCATCGGCTATGCCAGTTTCCAGTCTATCGGCCCATTCTCCAGACGTTAAATTTACATTGTCTCTCCTATACCTACTTGAGGTGCTCGTGAACGTGTTGTAGCTAAAACTAACTTTGCCCTGTTTTCCTTTTTTGGTGGTAACCAAAATAACACCATTTGCTCCCCTGGATCCGTAAATAGCAGCTGAAGCAGCATCCTTTAACACCTCTAGACTTTCAATATCGTTTGGGTTAACAGTTGCTAAGCTTCCTGAAATGGGATACCCATCTACAACAATGAGTGGATCTGAATTACCGTTAATTGATGATGCCGCCCTAATTTGAATCTTTGGATCCGCACCTGGTGCCCCATCCTGATTTTGGATCAATACACCGGATAACTTACCTGCTAGTGCCTCGTCCACACGATTAGCTTGAATAGCTGCAATTTCACCACCTTCTACTTTAGCAACAGCACCTGTAAGTTGTGATCTTTTTCGATTACCATAACCTACCACTACTACTTCATCCAATAGTGCCGAGTCTTCTGTAAGGATTACATTTAATGTTTCTTGTCCGTCAATCGTTATTGACTGTGATGCAAATCCTAAAGAAGAAAATTCTAGGACATCACCATTGCTCACTTCGATGGAATAGTTGCCATCAAAATCTGCAACCGTTCCTCTGTTAGTGTCTGCGACCACAACAGTAGCGCCAGGAACTGGAACGTTGTTTTCATCCGTTATGGCACCGGATAAAACATAGCTGTCTTGCGCCCATAACGAAATGTTGAGCATCAACAGTATGCTTAGTATTAGTTTAGCTTTTAAACTCATCTGTAATTTAATTAAGTTAGTAGTATTCTTCAGCTAATGCCTTTAAATGGCATTGATTTACAAAATGTGATATCATTTTATCACATTGAACTTCTTAACTTACTACAGCACATATTTCCATTAAAGTCAATGAAATTTTGTATTTTTACAGGAAATATGTTTATCGTAGTATTTACATGTTTTACGTATTACTTCCCTTCAGAATGAAGTAATTTGAATGAAAAGGATGGGCGTGCACCCGTCCTTTTTTCTTTTTTAAAATTCCGGTCGTTTCATTTTTTTTTGGGTTAGGATCATATTAGTAGTTCGCTATTTAATTGGTTACCCATACTGGTAAACCAATTTGGTAAACCAAATATATGTTATTTGTTTGTTAAAAAAAAACAAATTCGAAATTTTGTGAATTAAGCCTTTCTAAATTGCTAATTTTTAGATTGAATATGTGTCAATATCTCATTTTCGTAACAGTATTGGTCAAGAAAATGAAATTCCTCCATTGATATCTATATTCGCTCCGGTGATGAACGAGGTTTCCGAGGAGGCCAGACAAGCAACGGTGCTGGCTACTTCTTTTGGGGTACCCTCCCTACGGAGGGCCGTGGCATTTGCCACCTTCTCCCGGATCGCATCTGTTGTAAAAGTATCATGAAAAGTAGTGGCGATCATACCGGGACATAATGCATTTACCCTTATATTTTTAGGCCCTACCTCTTTTGCCAAAGCTCGGGTAAAGGTCATCACCGCTCCCTTGGATGTAGCGTAGGCCAATGAACCTCCTCCCCCGCCATCCCTTCCTGCCTGGGAGGCAATATTTACAATTGAAGCACCGGATTTCATGTGCGGTAAGACCGCTTTCGTGACTAAAAAAGTAGTATTAAGATTTAGTTTTACCACTTTGTCAAAAAAGGCTTCGTCCATTTCTTCCATAGTCTTTCTGGCGATCAGACCTCCCGCATTGTTAACGAGAACGTCAATGGATGGGCCATAGGCCTTTAGGGTTTCTTTGATAAGTCTAGCAACATCTTCCGCTTTGGTGACATCTGCTTTTACGACAATACCTTCTCCCCCGGCCGCCTGGATTTCCTGCAGGGTTTCATCGGCGTTTGCCTGGTTATTAAAATAATTCGCCACAACTTTTGCGCCTTCTTTTGCCAATTTTAAGGATATGGCCTTTCCGATATCCCTAGTACCTCCTGTGACTATTGCTACTTTTCCTTTTAAATTCATAACTTTCTTAATTTATTTGGTCATAAAATCCTCTCGAATAGGACTAAATACATCTATAAGTACCCCGCTCTTTTTACATATTGCGCCGTGAAGTACGTGCGGTGGAATGTAGAATGCATCCCCACCTTTTACAGTTTTGGTTTCGTCGCCAATGGTCAATTCAAACTCGCCGCTGACTACATAGGTTACTTGAGAGTGATAATGTTCATGCATTTGACCAATTCCTCCTTTGTCAAATTTCACATTCACCAACATGATTTTGTCATCATAGCCCATAATCTGGCGTTGTACTCCCTCGCCAACGGTTTCCCATTCGATTTCATCGCCGAATAAGAATTCCTTACTTGCTCCAAATGTTTCCATCTTCTACTTATTTACTGATTTTAATATATTGATAAGGACCTTTCCATTGATAGTCCTTTCCGTTAATTTGTAATTCGTGAATGCTTGTCGTTGACGCGTCTAGATTTGATAAGATGAGCACGTTTTCATTTCCACTAACATCTTTAATCGCTACGGCTGTATACTTTTCATCGTCATGTATAATTTTCAAAACCGCAATATTGCTATTTGAGTTCACCGCAAATTCAGATACAGGGCTATAGCTGCCATGTGATTCGATAACGGATACAAAGGTGGTATTCTGAGTATCTTTTCTTCGAAGTAGCAGCCCTGCATCACGTCTTAAATTAAATCCCGGGTCATTCGCGCCAATCCGGACGAATTGTAATTCATCATCGGTTGTTGTGGCAGATGTCAAGGTGTAGAATTGCCCTTTATCCATCCAACTCAATTTGGTGTTTTCCCCACTAGCTTTACCGTTTCCTTCCGTCCATAAGTGTTGGTATCCATTCTTTCCGCCCAAAGGTTCCAGTGTTTTTGGAACCTCATATTCAAAGTTTGTCTGCATTACTTGACCCATAAAGTAAAATGGGAAATCATATTGATTTTTACTATTGGACCTTACCTTCATCATATCCAATATGAAAGGCTTTTCGTGATTTTCATCCTTTATCATAACCATGGTCCGATGCATTTCCGTTCCGGGATAGGCATTGACTTCTTTGGCACTTACTACTTGAAAATTACCATCCCGTACATCAAAAAAGAAAGGCATGGAATGGTGCTTACTGGCAATTTCATATTCCCCTTTAAAATGGGATGTTTCGTTTTGGATAAGGGTATTATGCGCAATAGTCTGTTTGGCCCAAGTGGTATTTTCCTTTAAATAATTTCCGCCTCCTTTTTGCTCTATATTGACAAAACGTGCCAAACCATAATCTTGAATGACTTCATTTCCCTTCTCGTATAGTGAAAATGACAGTTTATCGTAATGGCCGTGGCTTAGACCTTGTGCGGCATATTTAAAAACGAGGGTCAATTCTTCATTTCCGTATCGAAGAATTCCGACACCACCTTGTTTCCCATCCGAACCATCTGAGAGGTTAATGGATTTCTTTAGGAATGGCTCTGCTTTTCCATCGCGAACACCTATAGCTACGGAAAGACCCGAATCATCTAGAAGAACGCGGCCCTGTTTTTCTGCAATACTTAATAATTGGGGATGATGACCTCCATAATGATATGCGATATCCACGGCGGTTACCAATTCCCTGGAATAATACGACATTCCTTTTTGGCCGTCATTCAACGGGAAAAATTCACCATCGGCGTCCGATAATTGTATCAAAGTATTGACGGACTTCAAAAGAACACTATCCTTGTGCCCAAAAATCTTTAGTTGAGGTTTCACATTATGCAAACCTTCTGCAAAAATCAAGAAGGGATACATGGCATACCTTTGATAATAGGGGCCTTCGGTATAATATCCGTCAGGTGAAAAAGGTTCGTCCAAATTGGCAAGAAAGCCCACTTTTTGACCTTCCGTAAAAATAAAACCGCCATCATCGTCCTTTTCCCCAGTATTTAGCGAAGCATCCTTAATTCCGTACAAGGCCCTTTCGATTAATTCTTCATCACCCATCACCAAACCTATCATGCCCACCGCTGCATTGCCCCAAGTACTATGGTTGTGTACCCGATTATAAAACTGTGGGTTTTGCAAGGAAATAAAATCGGCAAAAGGGCGAAACAAGTTTTTTTCCAACTGTTCCCGTTCCTTTTTGGACAACCAATCATAAACACAATCATAGGCCTGACTTACATATACCAGCCAATTAGAATCATTCAAACACTGCCAAAAGAGCTTTCCCCTGGCATATGACCTTTCCTGCGGATGGATGGGTAGATCCTTGTACATGGCTTCATATTGAAACAACATATTCCGTATGTAAACCGCATACTTTTCATCCTCCAAAATCTGGAACAATACCCCTGCTTTCTGTAGCATCAGAAAATTACGTTTGTGCCGCTCGTGGGTATAACCGCCAGAAAAGTCCTTTGGGATAGGGATGTCGATACCTAGAGCGATTTCCGCATCGACTTCCTCCTTTACATTTTTCAAGGTCCGATCAAAAAGTGGTACTTTGCCCAATTCGGCTCGGATTTTTTCAACGCCTGTCTTGGTCAAAATTAGACTGGGGTGTTCTTGAGATTGTAGAATAAACGGCCACACACCCAGCATTAACCAAGCAAACCAAAATAATTGCGTAGTGTTCTTTCTTTTGCCCATTTATTTAATTTGGTAGAATTCCTAAGTCAGAACCATCGGTTGCTTTTCCCTTTAGAGGAGAATCGGCACTTAACGAATATGATGAATCATCGGAAAATTCAGGGGTTAAGTTCCATTGGTTTTCGACCGTGTATTTTTGGTCGCCGGTCACCTTTAACTTTTCAGAATTACTCAAAGCATTATTTCTGACTTTGACAATCGGTTCACCAACGACCAGATGCATGTTAATGGCCTTGCTATCTTTAAAAATATTATTCTTGATATCGATTTCTTGTACACCGTATAAAGAAACCGTTGCATCATATTTGTTGCGTTTGTCATGACCTACATCATCAAAAACATTGTGCTCCATTTCCAAAAAGGGTCCAAAAGTACTCTCGTCCTTACCTCCGCGATATAGCCGTAATGCGACCCCACCAATATCGGTAAAGCTGTTGTTTTTCATAATGACGTATTCCGCATTGTAAATACCAATGTCATCGGTTTCTTTATCCAATGCAATTACGTTACCCGATATAGTCTTGAATCTTGAGTTTTTGATACTTATGGTATCCGCAAATGTGTTTTTGTAGACACGAATAGCATCATAGGAATGATTCACATCTAAATCAACAAATTCACAGTTCTCAATGAACAATTTGTAGTTTTTGTTCATCGAATATTTACTTGTTGTGATTACCGAATTACCTGTTCGGTCCGGGGATTCCGAACCATTGAAAATCAATCCCTCTAAAGACAGGCTTCCTCCATTCTGAATTTCGAACAGTGATTTTTTCTCGAACAGCACCACAGGTTTCTTCCCTGAAACCCCTTTAACCGTTAACGGATGGGCGACCGCTATGGTTTTGGTCTGGGTATAAGGACCTTCGGAGGTCAGCTCTAGAACATCCCCTGGTTCGGCAGTGCTTACAGCTTCGAATAGGGTATTAAGTCCGGCAGCAACCTGAATGGTTTTTCCCGAGGATAGGGGAATTTCGGTATCCTCTTTTGAATACCAGAAAACTCCCGTATTTGCCTTTGTGGCGATATCGGGACTTATTTTGGCACCGACACCTAGGTTCTCATCCTTAGGCACTATAAAGCCTATCTTGTTTTTGGTAAGCTCCAATACTCTTTTTTCAAACCCCATATCAGTAATTGGATTGATATTGGGACTAATAATATTGTCTTTGAATGCTATTCCGCTGATATCGGAATAAACGGTAAAAACATCATTCTTTCTTTCATTGTAAAAAATGTTATTGGCCATAACACAGTTTTCCGGTGGAGCATTCCTTTCGGCATCAGCTCCTGCACCCAATTGAATGTGGTCACTATTTATAAAGGTGTTGTTTTTTATAACAGCATCTTTTGCTTGATCATAACGATTGATCGGGGAATTATAAATTCCGTTCATAATGACAAAGGCACCCCTAAAACGATAGCCTGTGAGTCCAATTCCGTAGTTGTTGGTTACTGTTTGCTGCCCGTTAATCACCCGTATGCCACCCGTACTTGGTTTGTTGTTCCCGATAAAAACATTGCCATCAACTAAAGTCTCATTACCATGACGCATGGTAAGGGTTCCAGTACATTCATAGAACACATTGTTTTTATAGGTATTTTGGCCCGATTTATTGGAAATGATTTCATGCTCTCCATTACATCTATCAAAAAAGTTTGCTTCAACTATAGTATTGGAATTGGTACGCGAATAATGACTGGTACCTATACGCAAGGTTTCCCCACCATTAGAGCCCAAATTGGGCCGTGGACCAAAATAGTTATGGTCTATTCGATTATGGTTTTTTTGACTTTCTTTTGAATTCAAACGAACGATCATGGTAACACCACGATTGTTTTTTCCTACCAAATGATTATGATCAACCCGGTTATTCTTCCCATAAATGGCAACCCAAGTGTCCGGCTCATGTCGTTCAGGATTATTATAATTATCAATAACACATTCGGTAAGCCTGCTATTGTTGGCCAAAGTGGTTTTATCTTTTTTAAAAGAAATGACCTCGGTCGTTGGGGTAAACCCGTTCTTGAAAACCAGGCCTTCTACCACCAAATGATTTCCTGCAATTCTTAAATTGGACGCTCCTTCTAAAATCACCTTACCTTTTTCCTGAACCGTAAGTGTTATCGGTTTTTCAGCAGTACCGTTACCTTCAAAAAGCAATTCGGCATTTTCCCAAACCCCGTTGGCCAAAGTGATGACATCGCCAGGTTTTACCGTGGTAACAGCTTCGTGAAACTCATCCACGGTATGGACAAAATTACCTTCAAGCTGCTTTTCTTTACAGGATTGAACGAATACGGCTAAAAAACAAAGAAAAGAAAGGATCGTGTTTTTCATGAAATAAACTGGTTAACCAATTTGGTTTACCAAATATATGTATATTTGTAAGACTGGCAAAAGTTTAACATAAAAAAGAGATTTTCATAAATTTAATCTACATAATTATAAACGATTGATAGCATCATGAAATGCGATATCCGGTTTTATTTCATATTTTTTTTATTCCTATCCTTGGTCAGGAATATGAACGGGCAAGGATATAGTACTATTTTCAGTGAAAATATTCACCCCTGGTGTATTGTGGCTTACGATTCCCTTGAACGTTCCCCAACAGAACGGATTAAACTTATTAAGGAACTCGGTTTTACAAAATATGCATACGACTGGCGAGACAGACATCTTGATGAGACTTCCTACGAACTTGAACTCGCAACAAAAAATAACATTGAGGTCATTGGCGTATGGTTATGGCTAAATGCAAAAAGGGATAGTACCTATGGCCTAAGCGATGCCAATGAGCAATTGTTCAAAATTGTAGAGCAATTGAATCTTAGGACAATTTTTTGGGTGGGACTTAGCCCCAATTTTTTTGAAACACTATCGGATAGCGAATCTCTTGAAAAGGCAGTTGAAATTATTGATTTTGTTTCAAAAAAAGCTGCTGAAATTGACTGCGGGGTTGCACTTTACAATCACAGCGGGTGGTTTGCGGATCCATACAACCAGTTAAAAATTCTAAAAGCTTTGCCCCAACACAAATTGGGTTTGGTTTACAATTTTCACCACGCCCATAGCCATATTGAAGAATTTCCTAAAATCGCCAGAGCCATCCAACCCTACCTATTCGTTGTTAATTTAAATGGGATGGTTAAAAGCGGGGAAAAAATAATGCCTATCGGAAAGGGAAAATATGAAGTGGATATGGTAAAAACCCTTTTAACTTTAGGTTTTGATGGTCCATGGGGCATTATGGGGCATGTGGAAAATACAGATGTCCGAAAGGTATTGGAACAAAACATTCAAGGTCTCAAAACTATGCGCTTAGAGTAACAGTCCGGCACTTCTTTATTATGAAAAAACAAATGACACAAACCAGAAGAAATTTTTTAGGTCAGTCTGCTATGGCGTGTTCCGCTCTTTTTATTCCCGCTAATGAAATTATAAAAAGCTTGGGGCTAGAAAAACATTCTCCTAAAAGTTTAAAGGTATTCTTGTTTTCTAAGCATCTTCAGTTTTTGAATTATAATGACATGTCAGAAGCCGCGGCGGAAATGGGTTTTGATGGTTTAGACCTTACGGTTAGATCAAATGGACATATAGTGCCAGAGCGCGTTGCGGAAGATTTGCCTAAGGCGGTGGACGCTATGCAAAGATTTGGTCTCCGAACGCAAATGTTGACCACCAACGTGACCGATGCGAATGATACGCAAAGTAAGCTAATCCTGGAAACGGCCAGTAAACTAGGGTTTCAGCAGTATCGAATGGGATGGCTGAAATATCCTGAGGACAAAACGATTCCCGAAAGCATCGAAGCATATGCACAACAATTTGTTACACTGGCCGACTTGAACAAAAAACTGGGATTACAGGGTGGGTATCAAAACCATGCCGGCAATAACGTGGGGGCTCCCGTTTGGGATATCTATCAAATTCTTAAGGGCATAGCGCCCGAGTTCATTGGCTGCCAATATGATATTCGGCATGCAGTCGTAGAAGGTGGAAATAGTTGGGAATTAGGCTTAAACCTGATTAAAGATTATATCAAGACCATAGTCATAAAAGACTTTAAATGGGGGCAAATAGATGGCAAATGGAAACCTATCAGTGTGCCTTTAGGGGAGGGTATGGTAGAT
>JBATTK010000163.1:0-2324 GCA_049670505.1 Saonia sp. | reverse complement strand
GCGCCACACCGCAGATAAACGCGGCAATCGATGACCATGTCATCGGCATACCCAGTACATTGACACCAAGCGCGAACTCCGTCGCGATCAGAGCAGATTGTTCCATGTCTTGACCTCAATTCACATTGTGTGTCGCGAAGCAAAGCTGTTCGATTGCGGCGAAACTTTGGTCGCAACGATCCAAATGCAGGCAAATACAGCGGGTTACCGGAAATTGTTGCAGTAAAAGCGCGTTTGGCTATCTGACCTTAGGGCGTTAACACTCTGTGGATAACTCTGTGCATCGTCCTGAGGCGGTTCTGCATACCGTGGAATACCTCGATTCACTGCTTTGCTGACAGTTTACGCAGGGTAGGCCCATTGGTGCAAAAAGGTGCACAATTCAGGCGTTTCGGCACAGTTCCGCACCTACACCCAAAGGCACGTTGACGCCTGACCCCATCCGTTGTAGCCAACGCCAACACAGGGGCAACTTGTGGATAAGTCAGGACCATCCGGGTCCGTGCCTCTTAGCCGACGGGCCATGAAGCGGTCCGTAACCAACGGACCTACATGACGAAGTTTGCTGATTTAAAGCTGTCCCCGAAAGTCCTCAAAGCCGTCGAAGAAGCCGGCTACGAAACCCCCACCCCGATTCAGGAAGGGGCGATTCCCCCGGCGCTAGAAGGCCGGGATGTATTGGGTATTGCGCAGACAGGAACAGGCAAGACCGCCTCTTTCACCCTGCCAATGATCACAATGCTGGCCCGCGGTCGTGCCCGCGCCCGCATGCCGCGCAGCCTGGTACTGGCCCCCACGCGCGAGCTTGCGGCCCAGGTGGCCGAGAATTTCGATACTTATTCCAAACACGTGAAGCTGACCAAGGCGCTTTTGATCGGCGGCGTCAGTTTCAAGGAACAGGACCAGTTGATCGACAAGGGCGTTGATGTCCTGATCGCCACGCCCGGTCGCCTGCTCGACCATTTTGAACGTGGCAAACTGCTTCTCACTGGCGTGCAGATCATGGTGGTGGACGAAGCTGACCGGATGCTCGATATGGGCTTTATCCCCGATATCGAGCGTATTTTCAGCCTGACGCCCTTTACCCGCCAGACCCTGTTTTTCAGCGCCACCATGGCGCCCGAGATTGAGCGGATCACCAACACCTTCCTGTCGAACCCCGAAAAGATCGAGGTTGCGCGCCAGGCCACCACATCCGAGACGATCACCCAATCGGTCTTCATGTTCCGCGGCTCGCGGCGGGACCGCGCAGCCAGCGAAAAACGCGCCCTCCTGCGCGCACTGATCGATGCTGAAGGGGACAAATGCACCAACGCCATCGTTTTCTGCAACCGCAAGACTGATGTGGATATTGTCGCCAAAAGCCTGAAAAAGTACGGCTACAATGCAGAACCGATCCACGGCGAGCTGGAGCAGTCGCACCGCACCCGCACGCTGGACGGGTTCCGCGACGGGTCGATCCGCTTGCTCGTGGCCTCTGACGTCGCCGCCCGTGGCCTCGACATCCCGGCAGTGAGCCACGTCTTCAACTTCGACGTGCCTGGCCATGCCGAGGATTACGTGCACCGCATCGGCCGCACGGGTCGCGCGGGCCGCGAAGGTGCCGCGATGATGATATGCGCGCCCAACGACCAAAAGAACCTCGATGCGATCGAACGCCTGATCGAACAGGCAATCCCGCGCGGTGAAAACCCGCCGGGCACTGCCCCTGCACCCGAGGCGACATCGGAAGAAGAAACCGAAAAGCCCCGCCGCACCCGGTCGCGCAGCAACCGCAAACCGCGCGAAGAGGTGGCCGACGTCACGCCCGAGGTGACAGAAGACACCCCGCCCACCCCGGTGGAAACGGCAACACCCGAAGACAAACCCGCCCGCGGTCGCTCGCGCGGTGGACGTGGCCGGGGCCGGGATGACAGGGTCGTTGGCATGGGCGATCACATGCCCGGCTTTATCGCCATGAGTTTTGAAGAGCGGATGGCGAGCTAACGCCCCCGCCCGTCTTCTTGTCGAAAACACGCAAGGGGTAATGCCGGCTCAGCCACGCGCTGCGGCGACGCCCCGATCCAGGAACAGCCCACCGGGCAAATCCCCCACCGCCTCAATCATCGCGGCCTTCAAATCCTCGGCTGACCCGGGCACAGCCAGCGCGGTTTCCCACGCATCGAGATATCTTCGCATATTCCCAAAGACCGACGCGTCATTCGCCGAGCTTTCGGTCCGGTGTCCGGCAAGAACCGTGCCAGCGTCCAATGCCTCAAGATCGTCCAGCGTCGTCCGCCATGCGTTCAGATCGTCGCCCGTCAAGTTCTCGGCCACCCACACAT
>JBATTK010000162.1:0-3216 GCA_049670505.1 Saonia sp. | reverse complement strand
GTATGAGGTAGTAAGGGTAATTTCCTTGGATAAGTTGAGAAAAAATGTTCTGGATACCCTTAACGCGGCCAACAAAAAAAAGGCCGAGCTCAATACTACCATTGCGACCCATGAAGCTACCATAGGGTCACTTAACAAAAAACTAGAAGAAACGACAAACAATCTTTCTAGTGTGACCGAGGAAAAAGATAGCATGTCCTTTTTGGGGATTTTAGTATCCAAAGGAACTTATAATGCCATTTTATGGACCATTATTATGGGACTACTTGCCATGTTCCTTCTTTTTGTGTATAAATTCCGAAGAAGCAATATTCTTACCCAAGAAGCAAAGACAAACCTTTCCGAATTGGAAATTGAATATGAAGATCATAGACGTAGGGCTTTGGAACGGGAACAGAAAATAAGTAGGCAACTTCAAGACGAGATAAATAAATACAAAAAATCAAAATAATACAAGCTCCCGGGAAGGGAGCTTTTTTTGGCTTTGATTATGCTGAAAATCAACATCGCAACAAAGGAAGATCTTCCTCAATTAGTTCCATTATTTAATTGCTATAGGGTGTTTTATAGGCAACCTTCGGATGCACAAGCCGCAAAAGCTTTTTTGCAGGATAGAATTCGGAATAATGAATCAATTATCCTATTGGCCCTATACGGCAATAAAGCTGTAGGTTTCACTCAGCTATTCACTACTTTTTCATCGGTGAGCCTACAATCCGTTTTTATACTTAACGATCTGTATGTTGACAAGGCATATAGAAAGAAAGGAGTAGGCGAAGCCTTGTTGAACGCCGCTAAAATCCACTGTACAAAAAAGCGATATAAAGGATTGGCATTGGAAACCTCAGTGGACAATCCCGCCCAGAAGCTATATGAACGGCTAGGTTGGGAAAAAGATTCCTATTGTTTTCATTACTTTTGGAAAGTACCTTAAAATGACGTTAGGCGGTTTAAGGTTAAAGGTTTTGGATTAATAGTTATGGGTTTAAGGTATTGGTTTTCAGCTTCCAGTTTCTAATTTCTGGTTTCTAGGTTTGGTTTAAAGTTGAAAATGATTAGGTAGTGGCAAGGGTGTTAATGAGGGGTCAGAATCCATTAATTCCAATTCATGTTTTAAATTAAACGTAGTTTTATGCGTATCGATATCATAACGGTGTTACCTGAATTGCTGAAAAGTCCTTTTGAAGCATCGATCTTAAAAAGATCTATTGAAAAGGGATTGGTGGAAGTGCATATGCATAACCTTAGGGATTACACGGATAAAAGCTATAACCAGATAGATGATTATCAATTTGGCGGTGGTGCGGGCATGGTCATGATGATAGAGCCTATTGACAAATGTATTTCATCATTAAAAAAAGAAAGGGTATATGAAGAAGTTATCTATATGACCCCCGATGGAGAGACATTGCATCAAAAAATGGCAAACCGCATATCACTATTAAAAAATATAATTATCCTTTGTGGTCATTATAAAGGAGTAGACCAACGTGTAAGGGACACTTTAATTACCAAAGAAATTTCCATTGGGGATTACGTATTGTCCGGAGGGGAATTAGGCGCAGCTGTGCTTTGTGATTCCATTATTAGACTCATACCAGGGGTTCTGAACAACGAAACCTCTGCCCTAACGGATACTTTTCAGGATAACCTTTTGGCACCTCCGGTATATACCAGACCATCTGAATATAAAGGCATGAAAGTACCTGATATCCTCCTAAGTGGAAATTTTCCCGAAATTGAAAAATGGCGAGAAGAACAGGCCTTAAAAAGAACTGAAAAACTAAGACCGGATTTATTGGAATAACTATGGACAACTATACAAATTTATACCTTATAGGAGGATCGATCAATGGTTTAGGACAATTGCTATTATTGGCCGCCTGTATTGTTCTCATTATAAAACAAAGAACCTTGGGTGCCGGTCTAATGCTAATAGGCAGCATCCTATGGCCCGCTATTTCGGCCCATAAAGATGCAGCAACTCTTTTAAGAACAAATAGCATCCTCTCCGTACTTAGAGGTATTCCCTATCTGGTGTTTGCTTCCGGTTTACTTCTCTTTGCTATGCGTATTTTAAGATTCAAAAAACAGAAGCCTGAAGATTCCGTGTAAAAAATTAGGTTTTCCCTTGTAGCTTACTAATTATTGGTTATTTTTGCACTCGGTTAAAATTAACCTCTGACGAAAATCGTGAATGTTGATTTTAAATAACTGTAAATAAAAGCAATGGAAGCATTAGTAAAATTTGTACAGGACGAATTTGTTGCCAAAAAAGATTTCCCAAAATTTTCTGCAGGTGATACTATAACCGTGTATTATGAGATTAAGGAAGGTGAAAAGACCCGTACCCAGTTTTTTAGGGGTGTTGTCATCCAAAGAAGAGGTAGTGGTACTACGGAAACCTTTACCATTCGTAAAATGTCGGGTACTGTAGGTGTAGAACGTATATTTCCAATAAATATGCCGGCGCTTCAAAAGATAGAGATCAATAAGAAAGGTAAAGTACGTAGAGCGCGTATATTCTACTTTAGAGGTCTTACCGGTAAAAAGGCAAGAATCAAAGAAGTGCGTTCTTAAGCCTAGGAATGTAAAATATAAAAAAAAGCCCTGACAGAAATGTCAGGGCTTTTTTTATGGACTTTCTTATTGATTATTTCTCGAAAGCCTTTATCGTTCGTGCTATAATCGATATACAATCCAATAGCTGTGCTTCAGTCATCACCAAAGGAGGAGCAAAACGGATAATGTTTCCATGTGTAGGCTTGGCTAAAAGTCCATTCTCTTTTAAAGCCATACAGATATCCCAAGCAGTAGAACTATCTTCGGAATCATTGATTACAACGGCATTTAGGAGGCCTTTGCCCCTCACCAATCTAACCAGATCCGTTTCCTCGACCAGTTTTTCCATTTCAGTCCTGAAAATTTTCCCTAAATAGAAGGCATTCTCCGCGAGGTTTTCATTTTTGACCACCTCCAAGGCGGCTATGGCCACGGCACAGGCCAAGGGATTCCCTCCAAAAGTGGAACCGTGGTTTCCAGGACGTATCACCTCCATAATTTCGTTATTGGCCAAAACCGCTGAAACAGGAAGAACACCTCCCGATAAAGCCTTTCCTAAAATCAAAATATCCGGTTTCACATCCGGGCTATCGCTACAGCGCTTATCAGAGCAAGAACAATTACCACAACTTGCAAGCAAACGCCCTGTCCGAG
>JBATTK010000161.1:0-6357 GCA_049670505.1 Saonia sp. | reverse complement strand
ATGACCCCGAAAACAATGTTGAAAAATACGAGGCTAATTTCTCGGACGGCCAGTTTTTACAAAAGGATAGCAACGGTTATTTGAAAAGGGATGGGAACTGGAAAGCTCCTATGGAATATGTGTTGCAGCAACTATTATCCTCAAAAAGCCTTTAGAATAATAAAGGAACACATATTGAAAACTAAATAAGCATGTTTTCAATTTGTTTTGCATAAATAAATGTAATGGATTCACCACTTACTATGATACCCTAGAAGTTACATTATATTGAACTCACTGGGTTTTGGAGTAGTTCTTCTTCTTCTTCTTATAGGAAACACTATTTCTGTATGTTTTCTTGATTTCTTTTGTTTTTATAGTTTCTCCTATTTTTTTAATAGGTCCATTTAGTATTGTCTTTCTAGAATAGGTACAATATCCCCATAACCTTTTTGAAAGTTGTGCATCTCAAAATCATCACATTGTTAGTTCACTGCTACTTAGTAATTTGCAAAACTTTTTCCAAATACACTAAGGGTCGATATAATATGAACTATCCAAAATTATGATCTGTAAGATTATTCTCTAGATTTAATAATTATTTAACAATTGATTTTCGAATTTTAGAAGGATTTTTCTTTACTTTAAGAACTATTAATCTTTAAAAATATATATCATGAAAAAAAAGAAAAAGTTGGGTCCAAGCCTAAACAAGCGCAAAGTAAGTGAATTAAACGCCAAGGTTCAAGAATTAATTCGCGGCGGTAGTCAACAAAGCTATGGTCAAGGCTGCGGGTCTACCTTTGCATGCTAATAATACGGTCAGCACTTGTAAAACTATCATCAATTTAGCTTATTAAAAGAGACTTTTATGCTTAGAGTTATTAAGCTTAAGTTTCATCACGAACTATCGGAAACATACTGGTATAATCTTCATTTATTAAGCCAGTATGTTTGTATTTAGACTACATCAGAAATAATATGTTAACCGTCCTTTTTTACCACAAATCTTTTAAAAATAAGATTTCGTAAAAGTTTTTCGCTCAATCCAAAAAATTGTTGTTCTTCATCTTTCGTTTCCGTTACGAATAGCCCAAAAAACTTGTTGATAGCATTACTTCCGGTCATCGCTTTTTCAAAAATTTCCAATAGGATATACTCATATTCATTCAATGGATATTCAAAAATATTAGTGTCCAAAAATCCATTGTACGTCCCTGTTCTCTCGAACAAAAAGAAATGGTCTTTTTGTGCCGCTTTCTGTATTTTTTTCACATCGAACAGGTATAGATTTTCCTCTTTGACAATCCATTCCCAGTCAGACTCATAAGTAGTAATTGCAGGGTTTTTAATAAGATTTATATTTAACAACTGTATAAAATCCATCTTTAGCATGCTTTCTCGTTGCAAAGTTTGGGTTTTCTCGCTTTCATATAGTTTTGTTACGGTTTCTTCCGAATCTCTATGCTTCACCTTCTCTTTTTCAATAGCATAAATCTCTCTTAACTTTGTTAAATCGGTTTTCTTTGAAGTATACAAAAGCTCTAAATGGCTTTCAAACAATTTGTGAAAGTTATCTAAATCATGCAAGTCGGTAGCATCAATCAGTTTTGCAAAATCCGGATTACCGATTTTGCAAAATTCGATCGTTCTACGAAAATATAATCGTGCCCTGTCCATAATCCGTTAAGTTCCAAAAAGTGAAAGGATTCTTGAATGATATTCCGGATATTCAAGAATCAGCTGTTGTTCCAGTTCTCTACAACGTCCAAAAAATTGCTTTTTATTTGCGAGAAGGTGTACATATTTGCTCTGGTTATATTTATTCATAAACGTAGTCAAATCCATGATATCCTCTTCTTTGCCTTCAAAAAGATGTTGGACTTCAATGCGTTTTTTTCGAGCCATGGCACTAAATAAATACTGTTCATAGACAAGTGCATAGGTAGACCCCATTAAAGTATCCGTAATATTATCTAAATTGCCATCCACGAATTGAAATGCTTTGTGAACATACTCCTTAAAAAAGGGGTAATTGGTACCACCAATGATGCCCACATTGCTGCAATTGAACTCTTTATGATTTTGATAGTCTTCGGTCAATAAGGATGGTATTTTTATGTTATAATGCTTTAAGCGCTCCAGGGCCATGGAGTAATGTTCTTCCTTATCCGTGTGCTGTGCAACCAGGGAAGCATTTTCAATTCTATTCCCAAACTTCTTCCAAATGTAGATATCATTGTCCACATGGATAAATGGGGTATCTTGAATACCATAAGTATACAACTTCCCAATAGCCCAGAGTTGTACGGGATAATTGTTTAACAAATCCAATTCTACCTTTACCGATGTATATGGAAGCTCTAATTGGTCTATTAACATCTTTTTACCTTCTAAATCCGTAACTAGCTCTATCTCACCATAACATTTTTTAAAGCTCAGACAGCTTAAGGCCCAGCTCATATAATAGTATTTTGGATGCCTCCAACCTCCATTTGATTTCTCCAATTTTGCATCCCTGTTCAAGGATGGTTTGGACCAAAAGCTATGTACAATTTTCATTTAATCGCTATTGTGAGTTTTTACAATTTTCTAAATGCCCTTCCATATTAAGCATCCACGGACATTACCCTCTAATATCTACTTAAGAAAATAGGGTAAACCATTTAATTGGCCTATTTTTCCAGATGTAAATAATCTATTCCTTCTTTTTATTAAGATGGTTAATTTATAGACCAAAGGTTCTTCTATAGGTGATAGACGCCCTTTTATCTCTTCAAAACATATGGTAAATAATTATACAGGGCCCTGATTTTTTATCCAAACAAATTTTAACGTAACAACAGACATTCGTCCCATGTATTTATATTTGGGGATAGGTAGTCGATAATCACCAAGCCTATCCCGACAATCCCTTCCAACAAACGTAAATCTGGCACCCATCCATATTTTGGGGTCCATCGCTTGTATCCTGCATATCCATCACTATGCATCGCTTTTTGGATACCATCTTCCATCCAAAAAGCAACACTTTCCCTAAAGGGCTTCTTATCAAATTCTTGTAAAACTCTATGGTATATGTGTGCATTCCCATAGGAGCCATGGCATATTCCTGCGTCTTTGACCATAGTACTATGCGGAGTCCTTCTGGTATTGGTATGATCAAATATTTTCATAGCATGCTGCACCAAATCATTATCTTTCAATGATTTACCTGCCCTGGCTAAAGATACCGCTATACCCAAGTCTCCGTAACACCACGCTACTCTACTATGATAATTAGGTATTTTCCCATCTTCAATCCAACGAGGAAATAGTGATATAGAAACATTATCGTTTCTTTCAAAACGAAGAATATAGTTTATAGCGCCTTGAATTAGTTTTTGGGTAGATTGTTTAAAAACATCATATTCACTAAGCCTTACAAGAAAATTAATAATATTGGACAGCCCATGCGCTAAGCCAAGGCTATATCCTTTATTCTTTTTATCAGGGTTCAGTATGATTTTCCATTTTAAGCAATTTTCTTCAACAATAGCATGAGCATCAAGTATATCGATTAATTCAAGAAGAAAGGATTGATACTTAGTTTTTAATATTGATTCCTGTGTATATTTATAGCGATTTAAAAAGTAAAAACCATAACCTAGTGCGCCATGCAAAAAATCATAATTGCCCTGCTCTAAATCAAATTTCATTCGATTGTACAGATACTCATCAAATGGATGGAGTAAATCGTCACAATCCTCGGCCAAAAAATTTTGGGAATGCAGGTGCTGAAGCGTCCAACCAAAACCTGCTAAGCCGGTGCTGTATGTGGCGAAGGAATAATCGATGTTGATTTGATGGATACAATATGATATCATCTCAACGCCTAAATTTGCGTATTGATCTACATCTAAATATTTAGAATAGTAAAATTGGAACAAAGACATCTCGGATATTCCTGTTATTACCCCAAGATCCGGAACATCCTTGTACTTGCTTTGGATAATATCAGTAATGTTTTTTAGTTTTTGTTTAAACATGAGTTCTTGTTCCATGCTGTTAAGGCTTTCAGTTAAATAATCCAGAAAACAATTCTTAATTGAAATTTAATGTATGAATTTACGTTTTATTTTAGATGAATTTTAAACTTTATTTATAACTTTTTTCTAATAAAATATTCCTATTAACTTTTTAATTTAATAAATTACGGTTTAATACAATTACGCGCTCAATGTCAAAATCCAAGCAGCATACATCGGGACCATTTCAAGACGTATTGTCTCAAATATGGCCAGCTTCTTTTTTACAGGGAATTGATAAATCCATAACATACTTAAATAAAGAATATCCCGATACTGAGGAAAGTTCCCAAGCACCTATTTTCATTTTCTCAGCAGGATGGAGGACGGGTTCAACACTCCTTCAGCGCCTGGTAAATTCCGATTCCGATGTGGCGTTGTTCGGAGAAGCATTTGAACATCTTTTTTTATGGCATCAATTGGCCAATCAGTTCAAAAACTTCAGTATATCGGATAAGAGACATTCGTGTTACATCCCAGAAAACTATGCAAAGATTTTCCCAAATGAGCTGGATGAATTTTTAACTAAAGCCTTTACGGCGAATTTGTCTCCTCCGGTTTCACATTTAAAAAAAGCACATCAGTCTTTCATTGAAACCTTATTGAGAGAACCCGTGGAGAGAGTTGGCAGAAAAATCTGGGGGTTAAAGTTGGTCAGATCAGATATTACAATTGCAAAATACCTGCAATGGTTGTATCCTAAAGCACGGTTTATTTTTTTGGTACGCAATCCTTATGACACATGTAACTCATGCCTGAACATCATTAAGAGAAACAAGCATGCTCTTCCATTGATTGTTGGATCGCATTATATTTCAAATGCTCACGACTATGCTGCTCATTGGAGGCACTGCATTTCCGGCTTTTTGGAGGAATCGAAAAAACTAAACTCCATAATGATCAAGTATGAAGATTTGATAACGGGTGAAAAAATCAAACCAATAAGTAGCTTTCTTAACATCAAAATAAATAAAAACATCCTACAGAATAAAGTAGGGGAAACCCAAAAAGAAGAACAACTATCAGAAGAAGACAGGATAATCTTGGAAGGTATTGCGGGAAATCAAATAAAAATCTTGGGATATTGATGTCAATTAAGCTATGTGAGCGTATTCATATATATTTCTGATTTCTTTAACAAGTATGTCCATATTTTATAATTCCGAGGTTGTCCCAATTTTATGATATTCCGTATCCCCCGTATTTGTTCCACATACATATAGGTCAATACAATATGATTTATCCAAAATTATAAAATGTAAGATTATTCATTTTTTAGTAATTATTCAATAGTGTCCGGTTAAAAAAATATTAGTTTCTGTAACTGTCCAAATATAGATAAGTTGCAGCCGTTCTTTGATTTTTTGATTTGAATTCTTCGCTTTGTGATCATAAAATAAAAATTATAGATCATGAATCAAGGCAGATATGTTTTCGCTCAACTAATGGATCCGGTTCCCAGGTACGAGTTCAACAAATGTGTCCGGCGGTACAAGGGAAATTACCGAACACGGAAATTCAGTTGCTGGCAGCACTTTCTGTGCTTTAGCTTCAGTCAGCTGACCTTTCGTGAGAACCTCGCGATATTGTCGTGTGCCTACGGTCCAGGGGCTGCTGACTCTACAACTTCGGCTTTCGCACGATGGTCACCCGTTCGACCTTGGCCGACGCCGACCGGCGCATTTACGCCGATTTCGCACAAGTGCTCATGGCCCGTGCACGGAAACTCTACCGGGATTCGCCTTGGGAAGATCTTGATATCGACCATACCATCTATGCCCTTGACGCCTCTTTGGTACACCTCTGCCTGAGCGTGTTCCACTGGACCAGGTACAAGGAGACCACGGCCGCAATCGAGATACACACGTCTTAAGTTTGATTCTCTTTAAATTGACATAGTAATCAGAAAGAACAAAAGAGAGAATTAAGGTAAGTATACACGGTGAAGCTTGGACTTCGACAACATTGATAATCCTCTCTCTTTTACTACTTAGATCACGTTCAGTTCTGTGAGATTTTAGATCTCGTTTTCAAGTAGTTGTGATAGCAGTAGCTGGTTCTTTCATAAATCAATTCTCATGAATAAATATAGAGAAACTTTCGGTGTGGACATCGGTAAGGATGTTTTTGATGTACATGGTAGCTGCGTTGTTCATAGCCGGTATAGGAATGACGAGTCCTGGTTTAAAAAACTCCTTAAAGGGTTGCCGAGGAATACATTGGCCGTTATTCCATTTTCCTATATGCGAAACAATACCTATAATAAGAACCTTTCCAGTGAAGTTACCGCCTTTGTCATCAATTTTATGGC
>JBATTK010000160.1:0-1977 GCA_049670505.1 Saonia sp. | reverse complement strand
GGCACAAAGCCTGCGTTCAATCTAAGGGCCAACATTGGGGCAAAGAAGAAGCCCCGACTTTCCATACCGACTACTTTGTCTATTTTTTTTCCATCAAGAAGAACAAGAATTTCATCCAGTGCCGCCTTAAAGGCAGCGGGAGTGTTCAATAGCGGCGTTATGTCTTTGAAAAGAACTCCTTCGGAAGGAAAATCCTCGACATCGCGAATGTAGGTTTTCAGGTCCATTTATTTTGAACAAGCTTAGTTTGTCCCTAAATTTAAAAAGAAATATATTTGCAGCCCTTCTAAGGGCAATAAATCGGTCCTGTGGCGCAACTGGATAGCGCATCTGACTACGAATCAGAAGGTTACAAGTTCGAATCTTGTCAGGATCACGACACTTGACAGACCACGCCTTTTCTTGGGCGTGGTTCTTTGTTTTGTGAAAACCCCAAGCGATAGCTTAAGGGTTGGAACAAAATAAGGAACTAGGGCGATAGCCCGTGGTCTGCCATTTGCAACTTTGATGCCTCTAAGAAAACCGAAGGTAATCTTGTCAGGATCACGATACTCGTAAAACCTCATCTTTTTTCTGAACCGACTTTTTGCTATTTCGGTTATTGTCAACTAATTCCTTTAGGTTATTCGCTTCTTGAAATAGAGAGCTAAATGTAGTCCAAAATATTCCAATTATCTTTGTTCCAAATTAATCTATATGGAAATCCTTTTAAAGCCTTGGCCATGGTATATATCAGGGCCGTTGATTGCACTGGTCATGTTGTTATTGGTCTATTTCGGAAAGACCTTCGGCATGTCATCGAACCTTAGAACGCTATGCAGTATTGGTGGCGCAAGCAGGTATGCCGATTTTTTCAAGTTCGATTGGAAGGCTCAAAAATGGAACTTGATCGTAGTACTTGGTGCCATTATTGGCGGATTTATTGCGGTTACTTTTTTATCCGATGGTTCTGCAATTGCCCTTAGCCCCGAAACCGTAATCGACTTAGAGGAATTCGGATTTTCCAACATTGGCGAAACACTTTTGCCCCTGGAAATCTATGGTTGGGAAAACGTTTTTACCATAAAGGGGATGTCCATTCTAATCATCGCAGGGTTTCTAGTCGGTTTAGGAACACGTTATGCAGGTGGTTGCACTTCGGGCCATGCCATTACTGGCCTGAGCAACCTGCAATTACCTTCGCTGATAGCCGTTATCGGGTTTTTTATCGGAGGATTGATCATGACCCATTTTCTACTACCATTAATTTTTACCTCATGAAGTTTCTAAAATTTTTATTGGTCGGAATCTTTTTTGGAATCGTCCTAGTCAAGTCAGAAGCCGTATCATGGTATCGCATTTTCGAAATGTTCAAATTCCAGTCTTTTCATATGTACGGTATCATAGGTTCCGCAGTAGGCTTGGGTATCTTATTTATTTGGATGTTAAAAAAGTTCAGGGTAAAAAGTATTGAAGGGCATGAAATTCATCTCCCTCCGAAGAAAAAAAGTTTTGCCAGATATATTTTGGGCGGCACCATTTTCGGATTTGGTTGGGCCTTGGCCGGCGCATGCCCGGGACCGATGTATATTCTTTTGGGAACCGGGGTTCTTAGTATGTTGATCGTTATTGCAGCTGCAGTTCTGGGCACCTTCGTATACGGTGTCTTAAAGGATAAGCTACCCCATTGAATAAAATGCTCTTACCTTAAACGATTTCGGCACTCAATCCCGCTTGCAATAATCTACTGCATCTAGGTTCCAAATCTTTATAATCACCCGTTTTCACCGTACATTTTCCATTATAATGGACAATTAGAGAACATTGTTCCGCTTGTACGGGAGAGTGATCGCAGACGTCGATCAAGGTTTCGATGACATGTTCAAAAGTGTTTACATCATCGTTAAAGAGGATTATCTCATTGGGCTGTATTGTTTCCTCTTCTAAAAGGAGCTCTTCGGATATTTTTTCTTTAGTGCTCATTACAAGGTTTTTAAC
>JBATTK010000159.1:0-9067 GCA_049670505.1 Saonia sp. | reverse complement strand
GTTATGCGGTACTTGCCGTTAATAATAGAGGTAGTAGCGGATATGGCAAGACCTTTTATCAAATGGACGATTTAAACCATGGAGACAAAGATTTGAAGGATTGTGTAGAAGGAAAGAACTGGTTGGCCCAACAATCCGAAATCGATGCGGATAAAATAGGAATCATAGGTGGTTCGTACGGCGGATATATGACTATGGCCGCCCTGACCTACACTCCGGAGGAGTTTGCCGTAGGGGTTAACCTTTTTGGAGTCACCAACTGGATCCGTACACTACGCAGTATTCCGCCATGGTGGGAATCGTTTAAGGATGCCCTTTATTTGGAACTGGGAGATCCTAATAGTGCGGACTCCGTACGTTTGCGAAAAATATCCCCTTTATTCCATACGGACAAGGTTACCAAACCGCTGATCGTACTACAAGGGGCACAAGATCCAAGAGTACTTCAAGTAGAATCCGATGAAATCGTTGCAGGGGTCAAAAAAAATGGAGTCCCCGTAGAATATGTACTGTTCGAGGATGAGGGTCACGGTTTTGTGAAAAAAGAGAACCAAATTGAGGCCTATAGTAGAATACTAGAGTTTTTGGATGTGCATTTAAAGCAAGAGGAGGGTAAACCTATTCAAGATGGCGAACTCCCTAAACCGGAAACCGAATCCTAATCTCTTAATACCGCCCTTAGATTTATACTATGAAGAAGCTAGTGCAGCTACTGTTATGTAGCTTTTGGGTTACCCTAAGCGCCCAGGAAAATGGAGAGGACAAATTTGGGGCTTGGTACATGTATTTCGGCATAAACAAGGTTTCGGAGAAACTTAGTATCCATTCGGAAGCGCAGTTCCGGTATTATGAGACCGCAAATAATTTTAATCAATTGTTGTTGCGAACCGGCTTAAATTACCATATAGACCCAAATGCAATGGCAACGGTTGGTTATGCATATATAGCTACGGATCCCACTTTTGAAGAAATGGAACGGGCAGATATAGGTTTCTTGGGCAACACCATCAGGGAACATCGAATCTTTGAACAGTTTATCCTGAGAAATAAGGTGGGGGAATTCCTTTTTGAACATCGTTATCGATTGGAACAACGGTTTATAGACAATGTGGACTTATCGGTTACGGATACGCAACATAGGGCAAGGTATCGATTACAAGTGACACTCCCGTTGACGGATACCTTTTTTATTAACCTCTATGATGAAGTGTTTTTGAATCTTCAGGATTCCATTTTTGATCAAAACCGACTTTATGGAGCGCTGGGAATTCATATCACCGAAAATGCCAACGTACAGCTGGGCTATTTAAAAAATCATTTCAACACGATTAATTTTGATAGATTTCAGATAGGAATTTTTTATAATCCCGACTTAAGGAAAAAGAAAAAAAATAGCTCCTTCCCTTAGTTAAAGGGAGGTGGATTTATTTACCATGTGAATAAATTTGGAGGGTTTTGATGCTACTATGATAAAAAAATAGCTCCTCCCTTTAGTTAAAGGGAGGTGGATTTATTTACCATGTGAATAAATTCGGAGGGTTTTGAAAAAAAGTATGTGATATTAATAAAAACAAAACTCCCCTATTCAATTCCATTAAGGAATTGAATTTTCCCCTCTTAAACTTAAGAGGGGAGCCAATGGATTTCAATTTCTAGGCCTTCCTCCTTTCTAGAAAGTTATCGGGAAAAGGTAGGAAATACTGCGCACAAATTGGCAGATGAAGATTAAAGGTTTTAATGATACTATCATGAAAAAAATAGTCCCTAACAAAAAACAACTAAAAGAGTTCAGGAAAGAACTCAGGGAATCACTGACCTCTGCTGAAGCTTTTTTATGGAAGCAGCTAAAAGCTAGAAAATTTGAAGGAAGAAGATTTACAAGACAGCATAGCATTAAAAACTATATAGTGGACTTTTATTGTGCTCAAGAGAAACTAATCATTGAATTGGACGGAGAGGCTCACAACAATGCAGTGGCTTATGAACGTGATGAAAAAAGAACGGAAAAACTTCACGAACTTGGATATACTATTATAAGGTTTGAGAACAAAATGGTCTTCGAAAACTTATCATCTATATTTATGGAAATAAAGAGTAATTTTAAAAAGTAATCGGAACCCCTTATTCCATGCTAAAAAGAGATTTGAAATTTCCCCTTTTAGGCTTAAGAGGGGGTTAAAAAATAAAGTATGAACCTTCAAAAAGTAACATTCAACAATAAGGACGGATACCCTTTGGTAGGTCGTCTAGAACTTCCGGTGGATCGTCATCCCCATAATTTTGCGATTTTTGCCCATTGTTTTACGTGCAATAAGAATTTATTGGCAGTTAAAAATATTGGCAAAGCGCTTACTTCTAACGGATTTGGGGTGTTGCGGTTCGACTTTACCGGATTAGGCGAAAGTGCCGGTGACTTTGCCGATACCAATTTCTCGGGAAATGTAGATGATCTTATAGCGGCCGCCCGTTATTTGGAAACCCACTACGAGGCCCCCTCACTCATCATAGGACACTCTTTGGGTGGTGCCGCCGTCATTTTTGCAGCAGCTGAAATACCCTCTATAAAGGCGCTCGCCACTATTGGCGCTCCCTCGGACCCTGTACATGTAAAACATTTATTGAAGAGCGGTATTGAAGAAATTGAAGCAAACGGCAAGGCGGTAGTAAACTTAAGCGGACGGGATTTTACCATTAAAAAGCAGTTTTTGGAAGATCTGGAAACCAAATCGCTCCCGGAAACGGTCCGGAAACTTCGAAAGCCCATACTCATTATGCATTCGCCCCAAGATGATACCGTTGGTATTAAGAATGCAGAAGAAATATATATTGCGGCCATGCATCCCAAAAGTTTTGTTTCCTTGGACGATGCCGATCATCTTTTGATGAATAAAAAGGATTCTATATACGTAGGTGAGGTAATCGCCGGTTGGGCCAAAAGATATGTAGACCTTAATGAAGGACAAAACTTAAAAACCAAACACCAAGTGGCCGCAAGTTTGGATGCCGAAGATGCATTTACAACACAAATGAAAGTAGGCAACCATTATATTACTGCGGACGAACCCTTGGAATTTGGAGGTAATGATTTTGGTCCTTCACCCTATGAACTGGTATCAGCGGGCTTGTCTGCCTGTACCGCTATGACCATTCAAATGTATAGCAAGCGAAAGGGATGGACCATAGAAAATGTAGAGGTACATACCTCCTATGAGAAGACACATGCGACAGATTGTGCCGACTGTGAATCGCCAAATGCCAAAATAGATACATTCCATAGGGAGATAAGATTAACGGCGGATTTGGACGAGCAGCAGCGGCAACGCATCCTGGAAATAGCCGATAAATGTCCGGTGCATCGTACCCTACACAGCAAAACACTAATAATTACAAAATTGATTTCCTAATGCAAAGCCCCGTTTTTGAAGTGACCATTTCAGGAACACATTCCATTATATTGCCGCCACATATCGTAAAACCATTTGTAGAGGCGAATCAAAAAAGGGTGAAGGTGCAAGCTACTTTTGAAGAGAGATCAATTGCATTTCATGGTGCCCTTCAAAAGCGAAACGAAAGGTATTTTCTGATGTTCGGAAAAAATAATCAAAAAGCATTAGGGGTATATCCCAATGATTATTTTCAACTACAATTTTTTGAGGACACATCCAAGTATGGCGTAGTGATGCCCGAAGAACTGGATGCCGTACTATTAAGTGATTATGAGGCCTATGAAATCTTCGAATCGTTCACCGATGGAAAAAAACGGGGAATCATTTATATGATATCCAGATTTAAAACTTCCCAGACCCGAATAGACAAATCGTTATTGCTCTGTGAAAACCTTAAACGGGGAGTTCGCGACAATCGCGAATTGTTAAAATCATTTTAGGGGCAGGTTGATTTCCCTTAAAATAATATGTAACTTTAAATCAAAATTTTAAACTAAAAACCATGCAAAAAATAAAAGTATTGGCCTTAGGGCTTATAATAGGGGTTTCGTACAATTGTAAAGAGGTAAAGAAGGAAGCTAAAGAGGGAATGGAAGAAATGGAAACGGCGGTAGAAGAGATAAAGGAAGAAGTACAGGCAACGACTATAAAATTTGCCATGGAACCTAAAAGTGATAGTAATGTTAAGGGTGAAGTTACTTTTACATCTACGGACGGTAAAGTAATGATGGTAGCTGTTTTATCAGGTCTTACGGAAGGTGAACATGCCATACATATCCATGAAAAGGCCGATTGTTCCTCAGCGGATGGAAAATCTACCGGAGGACATTGGAACCCTACTTTTCAACCTCATGCAAAATGGGGTGCCGAAGAAGGGTATCACAAAGGGGATATCGGGAATTTTATGGCGGATGCCGAAGGCAATGCCACGGTTGAGTTTTCAACGGATGAATGGTGCATCGGTTGTGGGGATGATACCAAAGATATCCTAGGCAAGGCGGTAATCGTACACCAAGGAATAGATGATTTTACCTCCCAGCCTTCCGGAGCCGCAGGTGCCCGTGTGAGTTGTGCGGGTATTATACAATAATCCTATAAAATTGAACTAAAGAGCTGCTTTTAAGGCAGCTTTTTTTTTACCTTGCACGCTTTAAAGCCCATCCATGGAACTAGAAGTATTGATCAAACTTTTTCAAAAAAAGGACGTATTGGCTTTTGAAAAGTTATATGAAATGTATGCGGAAAATATCTGTGGGGCAATCAATACCATTGTTAAAAATACGGATGTAGCCGAAGAAATTTGTCAAGATGTTTTTGTAAAGGTATGGGACAATGCGGAGAGCTATAATCCCTCAAAAGGTCGTTTTTTCACATGGCTCTTGAACATTGCCAGAAATGCGGCCATAGATGAAATACGATCGAAATCATATCGAGATAATAAAAAAAACTTACGGGCCGAATATTTCGTAGATATCCTTGAGGATGTTGACAATCTCAACAAAAAAGTTGATAGCATTGGTATCCAAAAATTGTTGAAAAATCTAAAGGATAAATGTGTTCAACTTATTGAGCTTTTATATTTTAAGGGCTATACCCAAAAGGAGGCTTCCGAAGCATTGGATATTCCACTGGGAACGGTAAAAACAAGAAATAGAAATTGTATTTCCCAGTTGAGGGACAATATATCTATATAATTATGGACGTTAAGCATTTTATAGCATCGGGAATTCTAGAGCTATATGTAGCCGGAGTACTCTCAGAAGAAGAGAATTTTGAGATATACCGGTATGCGTTGGAGTATCCGGAAATAAAACTTGAAATAGAAACCATAGAAGCGTCCATTCTTAAATTAAGTAAGGCGGCATACAACGGAACCACGGATTTTGCCAAAATTGAAAACCGCCTAACACTAGAAGATGGCAAGGTGATGCGGTTACCTAGAGAAAATATCGGTTGGAAAGCTTATTCCGGATGGGCGGCGGCCCTACTATTTGCCGCAGGGACTTTATGGTTCTATGTAAAAAACGACCAATTGAAATCTGAAATAAAGACGGTTAATGAAGAAAATGTGGTCATGGAACAGCAAATCTTGGAGGCTAGAAATACCACGGCCAACTCTCAAGAGTTGCTCAATATAGTAAGGAGCAGTGCTATTACAGTTGTTCCTTTGGGTGGACAGGAAGTAGCTCCTACCGCATATGCTAAGGCCTATTGGAACAAAGAAGAAAAGAAAGTGTTCATTGATGCGCTTGGATTGCCCGAGCCTCCAGACGGTATGGTCTATCAGGTGTGGTCATTAAAATTAGACCCTTTGGCACCCACAAGTTTAGGGTTGCTAGAGGACTTCTCCACTGACGAAAACAAGGTTTTTGGCCTTTTAAACCCCCATGAATCAGAAGGTTTTGGAATTACCCTAGAACCGGCAGGGGGAAGCAAATCCCCTACTTTAGAGCAATTATATACGCTAGGTGCCGTATAGGCTACATAAAAGCTATGTATTTATTATTTAATCATTTTTCTCAAAGACCTATGGGCAATAAATACCCTAACTAATAAGAACAGCATTACTGAAATCCATAAAGTAAATAAGAGATATTCCATAGTGTGTGGCTTTTAGGTTATCGTGGTTCAAGTTTTTGGTCTTTTCTCTTAAACGTTTTGTAATGTTTGGGACATTTACAACTCCTATAATTTGGCATTTGGACGGTAATAATATACATTTCGTCCGAAGCTACCTAAAAAAAATGCTAAAAATCGATGAAACACCATGATAAAAGTACCATGGTGTTCTTCTCAATTCAACTTCCAACAAAAAACAATCGTTTCATTAATCCTTTTATTCCGTGCCCGATTTTTACAGGAAAAGTGCCTAAAGACTTACTATTTGTTGTTCCGCAGCTGGGCCCAATTCGTATATGGCACCCAATAGTTCTTGCTTTAAACTTTCTACCTTTTCTCTAGTTCCCATTGCTTTGTAAATTTCAGCGGTATGGTATAGGATTAAGGGTTCAGCCGTCTTTCCGGCTATAAAACGCTCTACTATTTCCAATGCTTTCCTTTTCTCCCCTTTTTTGAAATAGCTATAGGCCAATAAATCATAGGACTCCGGCGTGGGTCTGTTTTCCACTTCTTTTTTAGCAAGTTCAATAGCCTTGTCCCAATTATTTTGCTGCAGAAAGAGAGCAACATTGTATGTATTATACATGTCCCCATAGGACCGATCTTGAATTGCGTTATAATAACGATCCTGGTTTCGGATTTTTTCGATGTCATCACCCATATAATCCGCTATTTCGGCCTTTAGTAAATAATGATCCGGAGCGGTATGGTTTTTTGTAACGGCATTTAGGATACGTAATGCTTCTTTAGGGTTCCTTTCGTGTGAAAAAACAATCCATGCAATACCCTTTTTGGCATAGGCGTTTTTAGGGTCCAACTCCAAGGATTTTAAATAATGTTCATAGGATTCCTTTATGTTACCGGCATGTCCATAATAGTCTGCAAGGTTGGTATAGGACCATAGCATAAGATTCTTATTTTTGGACGATTCCGCTTTTGTTTTTGCTATTTCCATAAATTTGATCGTAGTATCCAGATTCCCTTTATGATCGTTCCACTTGGCCAAACGGATCAGATATCCAAAATCCGACATGTTTTTGATACTATTCAAATATTCCTCGGCTTCCGTATAGTTTCCCAGTTCCATATGCACATCAAAAAGCAGTGCTTGCGATTCTTGTAGATCACTACCTAATATCCTCGCCTTTTCCGCCCATACAAATGCTTCTTTAAACCGATGTTGTGAGATATAATTTCTGGCCAAGGCCCTGTAATAGCCAGATTTTCCTATTGCTGCAATTTCTACGGCCTTTTCCAATGCTTGTTCGGCCTGTTTTAAAAATTTTATATCGCCAGTAGATTGAAAATAGTTGTTGTACTGTCTGGCGACCACTCCAAAACTGGTCAGTTGCATACTGTCCGATTTAATTTTGGAATTCCATACTTCAAAGTATTTTGAACTGGTTTTGGGAGGTGCGGAAACAAGAAATTTATTATAATCCTCCTTGTTGGTCACCTTGGCCATCCTATCTTCTTTTTGATGGCACGAAATAAAAAATAACGTACAAATAATAAATAGTGTATACTTCATCGTTTACATGTTAAAGTCTGTTGTTAAAATAAGGGGAGAAAGCCTGTTTCTCCCCTATCTCCCTCTTTTTCATAGACTAAAGTCTTATTCAGGAGCTCCCAAATAGGGGAAACTTGTAGAGATATCGGATGTTAGGCCTACGCCGTCGGATGTTAAGCGAGGTAAGTCCGCAATACCATCATCATCCAGGTCCTGCCCGCTAAATCGATCCCCTTCCGATCCCCCGAAAAATAATATTAGGGATACATCTACAAAATCGTCACTCAAGGTTCTTCCGGTAAGGGCAATTTCATCCCCGTCCGGTACTAAAATCCTACCGTCGTTATCCAGATCCGTACCAGGGTTAAAATAGGTGGTAGGGGCATTAGGAGCTACATCCAATGCGTCTGCTGCCAAGGCACCGGTTAAAGTAGCGGCATCCAATCCCAAGATATTGTTCTCATAGTTGATAAGTGCAGGGTCCAATCCCAGTAGATCGGCATAAACATCGTGGTACTGCTCCAACCTTGCTTCAAATGCCGCTTGAAATGCATTCCCCATTTCCGAAGCTATGGTTACGTTGTTACCATCCTTTATACTAGCTTGTCCGTCCATGTCGAATCCTAAAGTCGTATTAATACCCGGGCGTCCCATATGGTCTACCTGGGCAAAAGTACCGGAGAAATCAATGGCCATCATACAAGGCTCACAAGTGCCTCCACAATCTACCCCGGTCTCCTCACCGTTCATGATACCATCATTACAAGTAGCCATTGCCATAGGTTCCTGATCATCATCGTTATTACAGGATACCAAGATCCCTACTGCGAAAACAGCTAAAAAGATATGTCTTATACTATATAATTTCATGATCTATATGTTTAAATTTTAATCGTTATTGTTTTTTGTTTGTGGTTACCCAAACCTTGTATACCGGTATTCCCAACAAATTGGTGCCCGTTGGCGTACCCAACAGACTGTTCGGAAGTTCCATGACCACGGACATGGTATTGGTACCATCAAAGGCATCGGAAGCTTCTTCGGGAGTTTTAAACCCATCCGGGGCCATTCCGCCGGCAACGGCATTGAACTGAAAGAAATCAAAAAAGAACGGATCTTGTCTGGGTCCGGCAAAAAGCGAAACTCCTTCCGATGTGGTTTCAATAACAGCGGTAGCATCGGAAATCTGCACATCACCTAATGGTGAATCTACCAATACTTCACTATTCAATCCTGTCTGCAAAGGGGATACGGGGCCAAAAAAATACATTCTTCCATTTCTTGGAATAGCCTGTATGACCAAATCTTCCATCAAGTCCCCGTCAGTATCTATATTGACTTCCAACAAAACTTCTTCGTCAAAAGTGCCATAGGCCAGTTCCGGTAGAATATCGGATTGTAGATCTACCACAAAAACAGTGTTGTCCGAACCTGTAGAAGGCTCAAAGGCATATAAATCGGCAATATCGGCAGTGGTTCCCCTAGAGGAGGG